>NZ_MEHJ01000001.1:2315000-2972500 GCF_001746415.1 Streptomyces agglomeratus | reverse complement strand
CCGAACCTCACGCGCATCCCGCCCGGCTGCGCCTTCCACCCGCGCTGCCCGCTGGCGCGTGACGTGTGCCGGACGGACGAGCCGCCGCTGTACGACGTGCCGGACGGCCGCGGCAGCGCGTGCCACTTCTGGCAGGAGGCGCTCCATGGCTGAGTCGACCCGGCGGACCGAGGCAATTCTCGAAGTACGCGGGCTGCACAAGCACTATCCGCTCACGCGGGGCATCGTCTTCAAGAGGCAGGTCGGCGCGGTCAGGGCGGTCGACGGCGTCGACCTCGACCTGGGGGCTGGGGAGACGCTCGGGATCGTGGGGGAGTCGGGCTGCGGCAAGTCGACCCTCGCCAGGATGCTCGTGCATCTGGAACGGCCGACGGCCGGGGTGATCCGCTACAAGGGCGAGGACATCACCAAGCTGTCAGGGCGCGCCCTGAAGGCCGTACGCCGCAACATCCAGATGGTGTTCCAGGACCCGTACACGTCGCTCAATCCCCGTATGACGGTGGGCGACATCATCGGTGAGCCGTACGAGATCCATCCCGAGGTGGCGCCGAAGGGCAGCCGTCGGCAGAAGGTCCAGGACCTGCTGGACGTGGTCGGGCTGAACCCGGAGTACATCAACCGCTATCCGCACCAGTTCAGCGGCGGGCAGCGCCAGCGCATCGGCATCGCGCGGGGGCTCGCGCTCCAGCCGGAGATCATCGTGGCCGACGAGCCGGTGTCGGCGCTGGACGTGTCGGTCCAGGCGCAGGTCGTCAACCTGCTGGCCCAGCTCCAGAACGAGTTCCGCCTGAGTTATGTCTTCATCGCGCACGACCTGTCGATCGTGCGGCACATCTCTGACCGGGTGGGCGTGATGTACCTGGGGCGGATCGTCGAGATCGGCAGGGACGCCGAGATCTACGACCACCCGACGCACCCCTACACGCAGGCGCTGCTCTCCGCCGTGCCGGTGCCGGACCCGACGGCGCGCGAGCACCGCGAGCGCATCCTGCTGTCCGGCGACGTACCGTCGCCCGCGAACATCCCGTCCGGCTGCGGGTTCCGCACGCGCTGCTGGAAGGCGCGGGACCGGTGCGCGGCGGAGGTGCCGCTGCTGGCGGTGCCGGCGGTGTTCCGGGACGAGGTGTTCCCGGCTGCGCACGACTCGGCGTGCCACTTCGCGGAGGAGAAGCACGTGGTGCCGGTGGAGAAGGGGCGGTAGGCGGCCGTGCCGCAAGGGCCGAAGTGCCGTCACGGCATGGCCGCGGCCCCCGTACCCAAGCGCCCGGCGAAGACGGAAGTGACGCTCTCTCACATCTTGGGCGAAGGGTCACGGATCGACGTCGCCGCGTGCCCGACACAGCGCGGCGCAGGGCGACATCGCGCCATAAAAGCCGAACAATTTCGTTAACACGCAAGCAACTTGACCGACGCAACTCCGATATACGAACACGTCAGGCTCAGCAGCGTACGGCCGTGCGGGTGCCGTTGCCCGGCCGGGGTCGCGCCATGTCGTCCCCGGCCGGGTGCCCCGGGAGGTCAGCGCAGGCCCAGGGACCGCTTCAGGAAGTCGACCTGGAGCAGCAGCAGGTTTTCCGCGATCTCCTCCTGGGGCGTCATGTGCGTCACCCCCGACAGGGGCAGCACCTCGTGCGGCCGGCCCGCCGCCAGAAGCGCCGATGACAGCCGCAGGGTGTGGGCCATCACCACGTTGTCGTCCGCCAGGCCATGGACGATCATCAGCGGCCGGTGCGTGCCGGCCGGCTGCGACAACCCCTCGTCCGTGACGAGCGAGTTGGCGGCGTACACCTGCGGCTGCTCAGCCGGGTCCCCGAGGTAACGCTCCGAGTAGTGCGTGTCGTACAGCCGCCAGTCCGTGACGGGCGCCCCCGCGATCCCCGCGTGGAAGACGTCCGGCCGGCGCAGCACCGCGAGGCCCGCCAGGTAACCGCCGTACGACCAGCCCCGGATCGCGACCCGGCCGAGATCCAGCGGGAAGTCCTCGGCCAGCGCGTGCAGCGCCTCGATCTGATCGTCCAGCGTGAGCGTGAACGCGTCCCTGATCTCCTTCTCCCAGCCGGGGGAGCGCCCGGGCGTCCCCCGCCCGTCGGCGACGACCACCGCGAAACCCTGGTCGGCGAACCACTGCGAGGTGAGGTACGCGTTGTGCGCGGCAACAACGTGCCGCGCGTGCGGTCCTCCGTACGGGTCCATCAGCACCGGAAGCGGCCCGTCCCCCTCCGAGTAGCCCGTGGGGAGCAGGACGGCGCACGGAATCCGCCGCGCGCCCCCCTCCACGAGCCGCACACGCGCGCGCAGCACCGGCTCCTCGGCGTACGACGCCACCACCGCCTCACGCTTCCCGTCGCGCAGCACCTGCACCACCGTGCCGCTGCTTTCCGGCCGCGCCGAAGCCAGCACGGTCACCCCGCCCGACCGCACCGCCGAATGCACCCCGGGCCCCTCGGAGAGCCGCTCGACGCCCAGCTCGTTCACCCGGTAGACGTGCACCTCGCCGGTCTCCGGGGCGGCCGCCTCGGCCCCCGCCGACGCCGAGACCAGCACGTCCCCGTCCGACACGTCCAGCACCGCCCGCACCTGCAACTGCGGCCCGGTGAGCGCCCGGTCGCCGACGGCCAGCACCCGCGCCCCGCCCTCGTCGGCGATCCGTACGAGCCGCCCGTCCGGCGCCCAGGCCGGTACGCCGTCGAAAAGTTCCAGCCACACCGGGTCCTCGTCCACGTGCACGGTCCGGGTCGTGCCGGTCGAGGTGTCCACCGCCAGATACAGCTGGCCGCGCTGGTCCCGCGACTGCACGAGCAGCAGCGGAGCGCCGGCCTCCGACCAGTGGACCCGCGCCAGGTACGGATACCGCGCCCGGTCCCACACCACCTCCGTACGCTCGCCCCCGTCGAGCCCGTACAGGAAGAGCCGCACCTCGGCGTTGGCCGTCCCCGCCGCCGGATACGCGACCCGGGCGGGCTCGCTGTGCGGATTGGCCGGATCCGAGATCCACCAGCGCGCCACGGCGGTGTCGTCCGCGCGGGCCACCAGCAGCCGGTCCGAGTCCGGCGACCACCAGAAGCCGCGCGAGCGGGACATCTCCTCGGCCGCGATGAACTCCGCCAGGCCGTACGTCGTGTTCTCGTCCTCCGGCTCGGCGAGCGCCCGGTCGTTGTCGCCCTCGGCGCCGATCACCCGCAGGGCGCCCTGTGAGACATACGCCACATGCAGCCCGTCCGGCGAGGGCCGGGGGTCGAGAACCGGCCCCGTGGCGGGCAGTTCGCGCGAGGTTCCCGCCCGCAGCTCGGCCGCGAAGAGCCGGCCCGACAGCGCGAACGCCGCCAGCTCGACGGCCGCGTCCACGGCATAACTCACGATCCCCGCGGACCCTTCGCGGCTGCGCTCGCGGCGCACCCTCTCCTGTGCGGAGAGCTGCTCGGCACCGCCGCCGAGCAGTTCCCCGGGGTCCGCGGCGACGCGCTCCTGCGCGCCCCCCTCCAGGTCGAGTACCCACAACCGGTTCTCGCGGTCGGTGCCCGAGGAGGAGCGGAGGAACGCCACACGCGCCCCGTCGGGCGACACCGTGAACGCGCGTGGCGCCCCCAGGGTGAAGCGCTGAGTCCTCGCGTGCTGCCGGGGAAAGGAGAGTTGATTCGACGTCATATGCCTGAAGCTACCGCCCGGTGCACACTCCATGCGCCCCTCGTGCTGCCGTGCACCGAACAATGCGTATGCACGGATAGTTATGATCCGTAGCGCTTGGTGGGTATGTACCTGCCGGCGACTGTCCGCATGCCCGTTCTGGACCTGAGTAAGTGGAGGTGAACCGCCGTGGCACTCTCGATTTCGGCGGTAGTGCTGTTGGCGATCATCGTCATCCTGATGGTTCGGAAATCAGGTCTGAAGGCCGGACACGCGGCGGTCTGCGTGCTGCTCGGCTTCTACCTCGCCAGCTCGTCCATCGCACCCACGATCAACGAACTGACCACGAACGTGGCCGGTGTCCTCGGGGGCATCAAGTTCTGAGCGGGGCCTCGTAGGGTGGTCCCCATGACGGACCACCCAGCCCGTCGTCTGCTTCTGGTGCACGCGCACCCCGACGACGAGTCGATCAACAACGGGGCCACCATGGCCAAGTACGCCGCCGAGGGCGCCGCGGTCACCCTGGTGACCTGCACCCTCGGCGAGGAGGGCGAGGTCATCCCGCCCGCCCTCGCGCACCTGGCCGCCCACCGCGACGACACCCTCGGCGCCCACCGCGTCGCCGAACTGGCCGCCGCGATGAAGGAGCTGGGGGTCACCGACCACCGCTTCCTCGGCGTCCCCGGCCGGTTCCGCGACTCGGGGATGATGGGCGCCCCGCAGAACCACCGCGAGGGTGCCTTCTGGGCCGTGCCGGTGGACGAGGCGGCGGCGTACCTGGTCGAGGTGATCCGTTCCGTACGCCCGCAGGTCCTCGTGACCTACGACCCGGACGGCGGCTACGGCCACCCCGACCACATCCAGACCCACCGCGTCGCCATGCGCGCCGCCGACCTCGCGGCCGACCCGGACTTCCGCCCCGGCCTCGGGGCGCCCCACACCATCACCAAGATCTACTGGAACCGGGTGCCGCGCAGCTACGCCGAGGCCGGCTTCGCCCGCCTGCGCGCGGCCACGGTGAGCTTCCCCGGCACGGGAGTCGTGGACGACATCCCCGGAGTGGTCGACGACGAAGTGATCACCACCGAGATCGACGGCACGGCGTACGCCGCCGCCAAGACCGCCGCGATGCGGGCCCACGCCACGCAGATCGCCGTGGAGGGCGACTTCTTCGCCCTCTCCAACAATCTCGGCCAGCCCGTCCTGACCACGGAGTACTACGAGTTGGTACGCGGCGAACGCGCCCCCGGCGGCCGTGAGAACGACCTCTTCGCGGGAGTGACGACATGACCCCGACCCCCGCCCGGATCGGCGGCTATGTCCTGCTCGTCCTCCTCGGCGCGGTCACCGGCGCGGCGGGCGTGCTGGTCCACGCGGCGTGGTTCCCCGGCGGCCTGCTGCTGTCGCTGCTCGCCGCGGCGGGCGTCTTCTACGGCGGCATGTACCTCACGGGCACGAAGTCCGGCGTCGGCGCGTCGGCGGCGGGATGGCTCGTGGCCATCGTCTTGCTGACCGTCAGCCGGCCCGAGGGCGACCTGCTCATCGGCGGCAGCTCCGTCTCGTACGCCTACATGCTGGGCGGCATGGCCATCGCTGTGATCTGCGCCACGATGACGCAACTGCCGCAACAGGTCGCGCCGCGCGCCCGACTTGGCAAATGACGTACCACTTGAGTCCGTGAATCGGTCGCGACCGCACAGCCGTCGTACGCCCGCAGCCCAGGGTGCGGGACGCCTGTCGGCGGCGGCCAGTATGGTGGTGCGCGCCGCCGAGCCGCCCGCAGTACCAGGTAAGAGCGGGCGAGCGGAGCTAACCGGGAGAACCTGCCTTGAGTCGTGAAACTGACAGTTCGTCCTCCGGCCCCCAGGGGCGTGGCGGAGCCGCGTACCCCTCGGGTACGCCGCCGTACGGATCCCGCCAGTATCCGTCGTCGCACCCTGGGCAGGACGGTCCCGAGGGCAGCGCCGAGGCCGCGGGGCCGGTGGACGCGGACGAGCCCAGGACCGAGACCACGCTGACCACCCGCATCCGGATCAACATCCCCGGATCGCGGCCGATCCCGCCGGTCGTCATGCGTACGCCCATGGGTGACGTGGAGCCGCCGTCCTCGCCCGCGAACGGCGAGCGCACGGGCAGCACGCCGCGCCCGCCCGAGCCCTCCCGGGACACCCCGCCCGCGCCGCAGCGCGACGAGCCGCGCCCCGGTGCGGCCGACGCCTCCGGTCCTGGCAACGGCTCCGCCGGCGGTCCGGCCAACGGCTCCGCCTCGGGCGAGGACAAGCCGCCGGCCAGCGACTGGTTCGCGCCGCGCAAGTCGTCGGCCGGCCCCGCGCCGTCGTCCCCGGGCCCCTCGGGCCCGGCGCAGGGCGGCGGGCAGCGTCCCGACCTCCCGTACTTCACGCCCGAGGAGCCGCAGAGCCAGGGCTCCACCGCGCCGCTGCCGCGCCGCAGCCCCGGCGGTTCAGCCCCCGCCGCGAACGGCAGCGGGCCGGGCACCCGTCCCGCAGGCCCCACCGGTCCCCTGGGCCCCGTGGGACCCTCGGGCCCCACCACCGGCCCGGCCACCGGACACGCGACGTTCCCCGGCCCGACGATCGACAGCTCGCCGTTCGCGGGTCCCGATTCCCCGGGCCCCGGCATGCGCCCGCCGGGTGCGCCCACTCCCTCGGTGTCCGGCCCGCCGCGCATGTCCGACGACACGGCGGTACTGACCCCGCAGAACCCGGCCGCGGGTCCCCCCGCCGGCGGCAACGTCTCCGGTGACACGCTGACCAGCGGCATCCCCGTGGTCCAGCCGGCCGACCGGCACTCGCCGTTCGCCCCGCCCCAGGGTGACGCCCGCTTCGCACCGGACCTGACGCCGCACGCCCCGGGCGACGGCGGTCCGGCGGCCCCGGCCGCCCCCGCGCGCACCGCCCCGCCGTCTCCCGCCGCCTCCGCGCCCGCCAAGAAGGGCCGCTCGAAGCTGGTCCTGGTGGCCGTGGGCGTCGTGGCCATCGCAGGCGTGGCCTACGGAGCGGGCCTCCTGATGAACCACTCCGACGTACCGAAGGGCACCACCGTCCTCGGCGTCGACATCGGCGGCGGCACGAAGGAAGAGGCGGTCGGCAAGCTGGAAGCCGCGCTCGGCAAGCGCGCCGCCACCCCGCTCCGGCTCACCGTCGACGGCAAGGAGACGCAACTCCCGCCGGACAACGCGGGCCTCAGCCTGGACAGCCAGGAAACCGTGCGCGGCGCCGCGGGCAGCGACTACAACCCCATGTCCGTGATCGGCTCCCTCTTCGGCGGCGAGCGCGTCGCCGAACCGGTGATCCCCGTCGACGAGGAGAAGCTGAGCGTCGCCCTCGCCGACCTGGCGGGCACCTCGGGCACGGCCAGCGAGGGCACGATCAAGTTCGTACCGGGCAAGGCGGTCGCCGTGCCGGGCAAGGCGGGCAAGCAGCTCGACGTCGGCCGCTCGATGGTGCGGGTCAGGGACGCGTACCGCGCCCAGGTGGAGACCGGCAGGCCGAACACGGTGGAGCTGCCGGTCGTCACCAAGGCCCCGAGGATCGACAAGGCCGAACTCGACCGGGCCATGAAGGAATTCGCGCAGCCCGCGATGTCCGGCCTGATCACGATCAAGGCCGGCGGCAAGCAGATCCAGTTCGGCCCGGCGAGGTCCCTGCCGAAGATCCTCTCCATGAAGCCGATCGACGGCCGTCTGGTGGAGGTCTACAACAAGCCGGCGATCGAGCAGCTCCTGGAGGGCGTGTTCGACGGCGTGCAGATCACCAAGGGCGACGGGAAGAAGCACCCGGTCACCGCGGACGACGTGGCCTTCGCCATGCGCACCGCGCTCCTGGGCAAGACCCCGGCGGAGCGCGTCCAGGAGATCAGCCTCAACCCGAGCTGAGCGGGAGTACCAGCGCGAACGGCCCGCACCTCGCCCACCGGCGTGAGGGGGCGGGCCGCGCAGGGGGTGGTGTTCGGGACGTAGAGCGTGATTTGTGCGCAGGCAGTGGGCGTCGTACAAGGACCGCTGCCCTCGCGGCTATATCATGCAGTCCCGAACGCCGCCCCCGGAGCGGCCCGCCCCCGGCACCACAGAGCCCCCGCACCGCAGGGCCCCCGCACCATGAACCGGTGCCTCAGTTCAGCCGGGCCCGAGCCGCCCGCGCCCGGAGCCGGACCGCTTCCGCCGACGTGGGGTCCACCGCCGCCACCACCTCCGCGTACGCCTCCAGCTCCGCCGCCCCACGCAGGAAATCGCCCCGCTCCACGAGCAGTCGTGCCCGCTCGTACCGGAGCCGCGCCGCGTGCGACGGCAGCAGCAGGGACAGTTCCACCGCCCACAGCTGGACGTCCGTACGCTCCGGGCGGGCCGACGCCCACGCCCTGATGTTGTTCAGGATCCGCAGCACGATCTCCAGCGGGTCCGCCGGCAGCAGCATCGACGGGTCCAGAGGTTCCCCCGTGGCCCCCGCCACCAGCAGCTCCGCGTCCGCCCCCGTGAGCAGCCGCCCCCCGTCGAACGGGTCGACCAGCACCTGCTCGCCCGGGTCGCCGAAGCCCACGACGAAGTGCCCGGGCAGCGCGACCCCGTACACCGGCGCACCCGCCCGCCGCGCCACCTCGATCCACACCACCGACAGCAGGATCGGCAGCCCGCGCCGCCTCCGCAGCACCTCGTGCAGCAGCGAGGACTCCAGCCGCTGGTAGTCCGCGGGCGTCCCGCCGAACCCGCACCGCGCCCCCAGCAGGTCCGACACGGCCGAGGCCCACCCCCGAGCCCCGCCGGGGCGGTACGGCAGGAGGCCCGCCAGCCGGTCGAGTTCGATCTCGGCCGCGTCCATCCCCGCCTCGTCCAGCGAGGCGTCCGCCTCCGCGCCCACGAGCAGGCACAGCAGCGCGAGGTCCGGCCGCTCGGAACGGGCCTCCTCGGCGAACCGCCGGCGCCGCTCGGATTCGGTGGGTCGTGGCATACGTGTTCGTACCCGTCCTAAGCCGGTCGGAAGTGGTGGTAGCTGTGGTGCGTGGCGAAGCCCATGCCGTCGTACAGGGCCCGCGCGCCTTCGTTGTCGGCCTCGACCTGGAGCCACGCGGCCGACGCGCCCTCGTCCAGCGCCCGTCGCGCCAGCGCCGTCATCACCGCGCCCGCGAGCCCCTGCCGCCGGTACGCCGGATCGACCTCGACCGCCATGAAACCGGCCCAGCGCCCGTCGACGACACACCGCCCGATCGCCGCCGGCGTCTCCCCCTCGCCCGCGACGGACGCGAACCACACGGAGGGCCCGCTCTCCAGAACCCGCAGCACGTGCGGCCCCGGCTCCGTGAACCGCTGGTACCGCGAGAGCCAGCCCGCGTCGCACTCCCGGTGCAGCGCGACGCGGGAGACGTCGGAGTCCAGGTCCCCGATCGGGGCGAGCCCGGCGATCCGTACCTGGGCGGTGACTTCGCGGGACCACCCGTGGTGCGCCAGTTCGGCGGCGAGACGTTCCTGGGTGCCCTCGGCGCCGGTGGCGACCTGGACGTACGCGGGGAGACCCCGGGCGGCGTACCAGTCCCGTACGTGCCCCAGCGCCACGCCGACGGGCATCCCGGGATCACCAAGCGGCAGTGCCGAGTTGGCGCGCCGGGTGAAGCCGCCGGCGGCACGCAGCAGCCACTCGCCGAGCGGCTCGCTCTCGACGGGCTGCCACGCGCGGGCGCCGGCCCGAGCGAGCTCCTCGAAGGTCGCCGCGGGGCCGCGCCGCCGGGCCGGGGCGGAGGGCACGACCTTGCCCGCGACCAGGGTGGATTCCGCGATGCGGACCACCTCGCCACTCCGCCGTGTGATCCACAGCACACCGTTGTCCCAGGATGTGAGAACACCGACCGTGTCGGTGAACTTCGCTCCCGGTGATCCGGCTTCGGCGAGGCGCCTGACTGATACACGTTTGCCCACGTCGTCAGGCGAAATACGGACCTCGAGTCGTCCGCCGGTAGTGAATTCCACAGCTCTGTGCGCCCCTCCTGTTCGGATCGTGCCCGGGAACGGAGATACTAGAGGCGGGCATCGACGACGCCGCGCTCCCGCGCGCCACGTGGACGGAGCCGCAGATCGGCCCGCCGCGCCCTATCGAGGAGGAACGACAGCGTGACCTACGTCATCGCGCAGCCTTGTGTCGACGTCAAGGACAAGGCGTGCATCGAGGAGTGCCCGGTCGACTGCATCTACGAGGGCTCCAGGTCCTTGTACATCCACCCGGACGAATGCGTCGACTGTGGTGCCTGTGAGCCGGTCTGCCCGGTCGAGGCCATCTTCTACGAGGACGACACCCCCGAGGAGTGGAAGGACTACTACAAGGCGAACGTCGAGTTCTTCGACGAGCTCGGCTCGCCCGGTGGTGCCTCCAAGCTCGGCCTGATCGAGCGCGACCACCCCTTCATCGCAGCGCTCCCGCCGCAGAACCAGTAAGCGGCGAGGCAAGTGCGCCGCCCCGGTCCCGTACGGCCTGCTCGCCGTACGGGACCGACGCGTATCCAGAGCCGGAACAAGAGCCACAGCCGGAGCCGGCGCCCGGGCCAGTGCCCGCGCCCGCTCCCGTACGAGCACGAGAAAGCGATCCACCGTGTCCGCAGTCACTGACCGCCTGCCCACCTTCCCCTGGGACAAGCTGGAGCCGTACAAGGCGACCGCGGCCGCCCACCCGGACGGCATCGTGGACCTGTCCGTCGGCACCCCCGTCGACCCGGTTCCCGAACTAATCCGGCGGGCTCTCGTCGCGGCGGCGGACTCCCCGGGCTATCCGACGGTGTGGGGCACGGTCGCGCTGCGGGACGCGCTCACCGGGTGGGTCGAGCGGCGTCTCGGCGCGCGCGGCGTGGCGCACACCAACGTGCTGCCCGTCGTCGGCTCGAAGGAGCTGGTGGCCTGGCTGCCGACGCAGCTGGGCCTGGGCCCCGGCGACCAGGTGGCGTACCCCCGGCTCGCCTACCCGACGTACGAGGTCGGCGCGCGGCTGGCACGCGCCGAGCCGGTCGTCTACGACGATCCGGTCGCGGACCTCGACCCGGCCCGCGTCAAGCTGCTGTGGCTCAACTCGCCCTCCAACCCGACCGGCCGCGTGCTGGCCAAGGACGAGCTGATCCGGATCGTCGCCTGGGCGCGCGAGCACGGGGTGCTGGTCTTCAGCGACGAGTGCTACCTGGAGCTGGGCTGGGAGGCCGAGCCCGTCTCCGTACTGCACCCCGACGTCTGCGGTGGCACGTACGAGGGTCTGGTCGCCGTCCACTCGCTCTCGAAGCGGTCCAACCTGGCCGGCTACCGCGCCGCGTTCCTGGCGGGCGACGCCGGCGTCCTCGGCGACCTGCTGCAGATCCGCAAGCACGGCGGCATGATGACGCCGGCGCCCGTCCAGGCGGCGACGGTCGCAGCGCTCGGCGACGACGCGCACGTGGCGGAGCAGCGGGAGCGGTACGCGGCCCGCCGGGCGGCGCTGCGCGGCGCGCTGGAGGCGCACGGCTTCCGTATCGAGCACAGCGAGGCGAGCCTGTACCTGTGGGCCACCCGCGACGAGCCGTGCTGGGAGACCGTGGGGTACCTGGCGGGGCTGGGCATTCTGGCGGCGCCGGGCGACTTCTACGGGCCCGCGGGAGCGCGTTTCGTACGGGTGGCATTCACCGCCACCGACGAGCGCGTCGCGGCGGCGGTCAAGCGCCTCGGCGGCTGACGCCCACGCGGCCCACAGCCACGCGGCCCACAGCCACGCGGCCCACAGCCACGCGGCCCACAGCCACGCGGCTCAGGGCTGACGGCAGGCGCGAAGGGGCCCCGGGGAGCACTGCTCCCCGGGGCCCCTTCCATGTGCGGTACGGACTAGCCGAGCGGCAGGTTCGCGGCGGGCAGCGCGCTGGTCGGCAGGGCGCTGCCGGCGGGGAGCTTGCCGCCGGTCGGCAGACCCTCGCCGGCCGCGGTGGAGGCGGTGTCGCCGAGGACCTCGCCGGCGCTTCCGGCGACGTCACCGGCCGCCTTCTGCGCGGCCGGGGTGGCCGTCTTGCCGGCCTTGCCGACGGTCTTGCCGGCGGCCGGGACCGCCTTCTTGACGGCCTTGCTGCCGGTGTCACCCGCCGCCTTGGAGCCCTTCTGCGCCGCGCTGTCGACGGAGTCGCCGACACCGGCGCCGTCCAGGGCGGTCAGGCCACCCAGGTTGGGGGCGGCGGGGAGGTCAGCGGCGCTCGCGGAGCCGGCCGCACCGACCACGGGGGCTGCGCCGGCCGCGATGAGGAGTGCGGCGCGGGCGATCCGACGGGTCAGGGGGAGAGACATGGTGCTCCTTAGACGGGAGAGACGACGTTGATTGGAGACTGTCTGTCCGACGATCAGACGCCGTGACAACCGCTGAAGGGGCGGTTGAGGTTGCGGTGCGCCAAGGTAAAGAGTTTGCAATGCGTCGCATTATCGGCTCCGGATGAACCCGGGCAAACAGCGCCGGCCGCGAAGGGGTGACCGAGGCGCGGTCGCCTTTGTTTCCCAGGGATTTGGAGGAGCGAGGGGTGACGGTCCGCAGGCGCGTACGCACTCCCGCTTCCGGCCGGTCCGCTTACCGCTTTCGGGTGATCGTCCGTACTACTGCGCGGTGGTGATCCGGACCTCGGCGGAGGTGCTCGGCTCGTTCCCGGAGCGCCATTCCCTTCCGGCATTGGCGGCCGTCCACACGCGGCCGGCGTACGCGACCTCTTCGATGCGGAGCTTCGAGGCATGGGCGACGGCCCAGTGCGCGAGCTCCCAGCCGCGCCGGTCGCCCCTGGCCCCGCCGACGCCCGCGGCCTGCGCGGGAACGGGCACGGTGACGGTCGCCGCCGCGGGGGCGGCGGCGAGGCGGGCGCTCGTACCGGCCGCGTCCGCCCGGCCCACGGCACCTGCCGCGTCCGCTTCGCCCGCTTCGTTCCTCACTCCGGCGCCCGCACCCGCGGCCTGCGCCTTGGGCAGCACATCGGCCCCGAAGTCCCGTATCAGCGCGGCCCGTACGTCGGCGGGCCTGCCCGGCTGCGCGTCGCGGGGCGGGGAGCAGGTCAGCGACGCGGGGGCGCGCCCGGTGAGCGCGGCGGCCAGCAGCGCCGCGTCCGGCTCGTGTTTCGCGTACGCCTGGGGGAAGCCGCTGCGCTGGACGCGCTGAGCGGCGACCGTCAGCGGCAGCCGCGAGTACCCCGGGACCTTCTCCAGGTGCTCGTAGAACTTCTCGGACGCGTAACCAGGGTCCATGATCTGCTTCTGTGTGCCCCAGCCCTGTGAGGGGCGTTGCTGGAAGAGGCCGAGCGAGTCGCGGTCGCCGTACCTGATGTTGCGCAGGGCCGACTCCTGGAGCGCGGTCGCGAGCGCGATCGTCACCGCCCGCTCCGGCAGCCCGCGCGAGGTGCCGACGGCGGAGATGGTCGCGGCGTTGACGGCCTGTTCCGGGCTGAGCTCGTACGTCGCGCCGTCGCCCTCCGCGGAACGCACGACGCAGCGCGGCGCACCCCCGCCGCCGGAGACGTACTGCATCACCAGATACCCGGCCAGCGCGAGGAGCACGGCGACACCCGCCGCTGAGCGCAGGATGCGGCCGCGAGTTGGGGAAGAGGCGGACTGAGACACGCTGCCTAAGGTACTGGAGGGGGTTCGCGCGCTCGTGGGGGACGACCCGGTGGCCTCCGGCCAGGGAACGTTACGCTCGGGGGCATGGCCGAATCTCCGCTTGACCTCTCCCTGGACGCCCCCGCGCTGACCGCCCGGCTCGTCGACTTCCCGTCGGTGAGCGGCGGCGAGAAGGCTCTCGCCGACGCCGTCGAGGAGGCGCTGCGCGCGCTGCCGCACCTCACCGTCGACCGGTACGGCAACAACGTGGTGGCCCGTACGCACCTGGGGCGCGCCGAGCGGGTCGTCCTGGCGGGGCACATCGACACCGTGCCGATCGCCGGCAACGTGCCGTCCAGGCTCGACGAGAACGGCGTTCTGTGGGGCTGCGGCACGAGCGACATGAAGTCCGGGGTCGCCGTTCAGTTGCGTATCGCCGCGACGGTCCCCGAGCCCAACCGTGACCTGACGTTCGTCTTCTACGACAACGAAGAGGTCGCCGCTCACCTGAACGGTCTCGGACACGTCGCCGACGCCCGTCCCGACTGGCTGACGGGCGACTTCGCCGTACTCCTCGAACCGTCCGACGGGCAGGTCGAGGGCGGCTGCCAGGGCACGCTGCGGGTGCTGCTGCGCACGGCGGGGGAGCGGGCGCACTCCGCGCGCTCCTGGATGGGGTCGAACGCGATCCACACGGCCGCGCCGATCCTGGCGAAGCTGGCGGCGTACGAGCCGCGGCGGCCCGTGATC
The DNA here is from genome assembly GCF_001746415.1 of Streptomyces agglomeratus. Lineage (NCBI taxonomy): Bacteria > Bacillati > Actinomycetota > Actinomycetes > Kitasatosporales > Streptomycetaceae > Streptomyces > Streptomyces agglomeratus. The sequence continues at coordinate 2,958,549 of NZ_MEHJ01000001.1, read as the reverse complement.
GACGGCCTGGAGTACCGCGAGGGCCTCAACGCCGTCGCGATCGAGGGCGGTGTCGCCGGCAACGTCATCCCCGACGCGTGCACGGTGACGGTCAACTTCCGTTACGCGCCCGACCGCAGCGAGGAGGAGGCGCTCGCGCACGTACGGGAGGTCTTCGCGGACTGCGACATCGCGGAGTTCGTCGTGGACGACCACTCGGGCGCCGCGCTGCCCGGTCTCTCGCATCCGGCCGCCGCCGCGTTCATGGCGGCGGTGGGCGGCACCGCGCAGCCCAAGTTCGGCTGGACCGACGTCTCGCGCTTCAGCGCGGTCGGGGTGCCGGCGGTCAATTACGGTCCGGGGAACCCGCTTCTCGCGCACAAGCGGGACGAACACGTGGCCGTCGAGCGAATCACGCACTGCGAGGAGCGACTTCGCGCCTGGCTGACTGCCTGAATTTCACTGTTCGTCACGTGTGTGGACCTACGCTGTCCGGACAATGTTCGGCAGCGGAGGGAGTACGGCATGGCGATTCCTGAAGAGGAGCGGGTACCGGAAGAGCAGCGTCTGGGGCCTGTGGTGCGCCGCGGCGACCAGATCCAGCCGGGCACGACCGACCAGCGGCTGCTGGACTCCAACGGTGATACCAGCTGGGTGCACACGGACCCCTGGCGGGTCATGCGGATGCAGGCGGAACTGGTGGACGGGTTCGGCGCACTCGCCGAACTGCCGCCCGCCATCAGCGTCTTCGGTTCGGCGCGCACCCGGCCCGGCACGCCCGACTACGAAGCGGGCGTGGAACTCGGCAGGGGGCTCGCGGAAGCCGGGTTCGCGGTGATCACGGGCGGCGGGCCCGGGGCTATGGAGGCGGCGAACAAGGGGGCGCGGGATGCCAAGGGCATCTCGGTCGGGCTCGGTATCGAGCTGCCCTTCGAGCAGGGCATCAACCCGCACGTCGACATCGGCGTGAACTTCCGCTACTTCTTCGTCCGAAAAATCATGTTCGTGAAGTACGCGCACGGATTCGTGGTCCTGCCGGGCGGCCTCGGCACCCTGGACGAGCTCTTCGAAGCCCTCACGCTGGTCCAGACCCGCAAGGTCACCCGCTTCCCGATCGTGCTGTTCGGTTCGGCCTACTGGAGCGGGCTGGTGGAATGGCTGCGCGACACGGTGATCGCGCAGGGGAAGGCGTCGGAGAGGGACCTGCTGCTGTTCCACGTGACGGACAGCGTGAAGGAAGCGGTGGCTCTGGTCTCGAAGGAGTCGGAGAGGTAACCGCGCCGCACCGCGCGGGGCTTGCCTCGTCCCGCCCCCTCCTGCCCGCCGAGCGGTGTCGCGGCGGGCAGGAGGGCGGGCCGGGAACGTGCCGCACGGCGGTGGCCCCGCCCCGTTCGACGGGCCGCTCAGGCCAGGACGCGCCGCGCGGCCGACGAGCCGCTAGCCGCTCAGGCCAGACCCGCCGCGGGGCCGAAAGGCCGCTCAGGCCAGACCCCGCCGCGCCACCGCGGGAGGCCGGCGGCCCGCGATGGACGCCACCATGTCCAGTACCTGCCGTGTCTCCGCGACCTCGTGCACGCGGTACACCTGGGCGCCGAGCCAGGCCGACACCGCTGTCGTGGCCAGGGTCCCGACCACCCGTTCCTTCACCGGCCGGTCGAGCGTCTCGCCGACGAAGTCCTTGTTGGACAGGGAGACCAGCACCGGCCACCCCGTCTCCACCATCTCCCCGAGCCGCCGCGTCGCCTCCAGGCTGTGACGCGTGTTCTTCCCGAAGTCGTGCCCCGGGTCGATCAGGATCGCGTCGCGCCGTACGCCCAGCTTCCGCGCCCGCTCCGCCAGCCCGACGGTCACGTCCAGGATGTCCGCCATCACGTCGTCGTAGGAGATCCGGTGCGGCCGGGTCCGGGGCTCCGCCCCGCCCGCGTGCGTACACACCAGGCCCACGTCGTAACGGGCCGCCACCTCGGCCAGCCGGGGATCGACGCCGCCCCAGGCGTCGTTCAGCAGGTCCGCGCCCGCCTCGCAGACCGCCTCGCCCACCTCGTGCCGCCACGTGTCGACGCTGATCACCACGTCCGGGTGGCGCCTGCGCACCTCGGCCACGAACCCGACCGTACGCCGCGCCTCCTCGGCCGCGCCGACCTCTTCGCCCGGGCCGGCCTTCACGCCGCCGATGTCGATGATCGCGGCGCCCTCCGCGACGGCCTGTTCGACGCGGGCCAGTGCGGGCTCGTCGTGGAACGTCGCACCCTGGTCGTAGAACGAGTCAGGGGTCCGGTTCACGATCGCCATGATCACCGGCTCGTGCGCTCCGAACTCGCGCCGTCCCAGCCTGAGCACCGTGTTTCCTCCTTGAGTCGGTCGCCTGCGACCTTAACTGTCAGTGGCGCATGGCACGATCGGGACTGGACAGTTTGCGCTTTGCGCGTGGCCCGGGGAGACGCTCGTGTTCTTGTTCTTGGTGGTGGCGATGGTCGTCGTGGTCGCTGCGGTCACGCTCGCCGTGGTCGGGGGAGGCGACGACAGCGGCGGAGCGCTGCCCGAGGCGGCGCCCCAGCACCTGGTGGACCCGCTGCCCGCGTCGCGCCCGGTGGGCCGGGCGGACATCGAGGCGCTGCGCCTGCCGCTGGCCGCCCGTGGTTACCGGATGGCCGACGTCGACGACGTGCTCGGCCGTGTCGGCGCCGAGCTCGCCGAGCGGGACGCGCGGATCGCGGAGCTGGAGGCCGCCCTGGCCGGGGTCCAGGCCAGAGAGGTCGGCGGGACCGGGCTCTTCAAGGACGGTCCCCGCACGGACGCACCGGGCGAGGAGCCGCAGTCGTGATCGGCGGAGCCGAGCCGGGCCCGGACGGCCTCCTGCGCTGCCCGTGGGGCCTGGCCACCGAGGAGTACGTCGCGTACCACGACGGGGAGTGGGGCCGCCCGGTCCACGGCGACGACGCCCTGTACGAACGGCTCTGCCTGGAGGCGTTCCAGTCGGGGCTCTCCTGGCTGACGATCCTGCGCCGCCGCGAGGGCTTCCGTGCAGCCTTCGCCGGTTTCAGGATCGCGTCGGTGGCCGCCTTCACCGACGTGGACGCCGCGCGCCTGCTCGCCGACCCCGGGATCATCCGCAACCGCGCCAAGATCGAGGCGACCCTCGCCAACGCCAGGACGCTCGCCGGCTGGCAGGCCGGCGAGCTGGACAGCCTGATCTGGTCGTACGCCCCGGACCCCGCGACGCGCCCGGCCCCGAAGACGATCTCGGACGTTCCCGCGATCACCGAGGAGTCCGTGGCGCTCTCGAAGGCACTCAAGAAGCGCGGGATACGTTTCGTCGGCCCCACGACGGCGTACGCCCTGATGCAGGCGTGCGGCCTGGTCGACGACCATCTGGCCCAGTGCGTGGCGCGCGGCGGTACGGCAGGGGCCTAGCGGCCCGTCGGGGCCGGCGGCCGACGTGACGCGGGCTACCGGCCGGCGTACGCGGGCTACCGGCCGGCGTACGCGGGCTACCGGCCGAGGTACTTCGGCTTCTCTTTGGCGATGAACGCCTGGACTGCGATGGCGTGGTCCTCCGACGCGCCCGCCCTCGCCTGGAGTTCGTCCTCTTTTTCGAGGGTCTCGCCAAGGGTGTGACCCGCGCCGTACGCCAGGGACTCCTTGAGTGCGGCGTACGCGAGCGTCGGGCCGGCGGCCAGGGTGCGGGCGACGGCAGCCGCCTCGGCCGCGAGGTCGTCGGCCGGCACCAGCTTGTTGGCGATGCCCAGGTCGAACGCCTCCTGCGCCGAGACCGAGCGCGGGAAGAGCAGCAGGTCGGCGGCGCGGCTCTGGCCCACCAGGCGCGGCAGGGTCCACGAGACGCCCGAGTCGGCGGTCAGCGCGACTCCGGCGAAGGACGTGTTGAAGGCGGCGGTGTCGGCGACGACCCGGTAGTCGGCGGCGAACGCGAAGCCCGCCCCGGCGCCGGCCGCGACTCCGTTGACCCCGGCGACGACGGGCTTCGGCATCTCGGTCAGGGCCCGCACGATGGGGTTGTAGTGCTCGCGGACCGTGCTCATGGTCTCGCCGCTGCCCGTCTCGCGGTCGGCGGCGAGCGAGGCGATGTGCTCCTTGAGGTCCTGGCCCACGCAGAAGGCGCGGCCGGTGGCGGTGAGCAGGACCGCCCGCACCGCCGGATCGGCGGCGGCGGCCTGCACCGCGTCCCTGAGTGCGACCTTGGCCTCGGTGTTCATGGCGTTCATGGCGTCGGGACGATTGATCGTGATCGTCGCGAGTCCGTCGGTCACCTCGTAGAGCACGGTGTCGGCCATTGATGAGTCCCCTTTTACGGCTGGTCAGGCATGTCCTGCTCAGCATGGCGGAGATCACCGGGGCTGCACATGTGACCTGCGTCTAACAATGTGAGGTCGCTGGGTGCCCGGCGGCGGCGAAGTATCGCAGGCGGACCGCCGAATTGGGTGGTTTTGAGAGAGCGCGTTGCACAAGCGATGCCGAGCGATGTTGGTCATAGGGGTCCGCCATGCGGGATAATGACCTGGAAGCAATGTGTTCGATGCCGGTGACACAGCTGCCCGACACGGGGCCGCCGGCTGCGATGAGCTGGTTTCAGGAAGGGGAACGAGCATGGCGGCCATGAAGCCGCGAACGGGCGACGGCCCGCTCGAGGTGACCAAGGAGGGGCGGGGCATCGTCATGCGCGTTCCGCTCGAAGGCGGCGGACGACTTGTCGTCGAGCTGACTCCGGATGAGGCCGATGCGCTCGGCGACGCTCTGAAGAAGGTCGTCGGCTGAGGCGGAAGCGCCCGAACTTTTCACTGCCCCGGTACGCCGCAAGCGTGCCGGGGCAGTGCTATGTCCGGAGTGTGGCCATGTGCGGGGCGCGCCGGAGCAGGTGCGGGCCGCGGCCGCCGTCGGGCCCGCGGCCCGGCAGGTCAGCCGCGGCGTACCGCGCAGAGCAGGCCGTCGCCCACCGGCAGCAGCGTGGGGATGAGCTGGTGACTCTCGCGCACCTCGCGCAACAGCTCGCGCAGCCGCAGGACCTCGGCCGGCTGAGCGGCGGAGTCGACGGTGCGGCCGTCCGCGAAAACGCCTTCGAACACGACGATCCCGCCGGGCTTCAACAGGCGCAACGATTCAGCGAGGTAGTCCATGCTCTCCAGCCGGTCACCGTCGCAGAAGACCAGGTCGTACCCGCCGTCGGCGAGGCGAGGGAGTACGTCGAGGGCGTGCCCGGGGATGAAGCGGGCGCGGTTCGCCGCGTAGCCGGCCGCGCGGAACGCCTCACGGGCGAACTGCTGCCACTCCGGCTCCGGGTCCACGGTGGTGAGTACGCCGTCGGCCCGCATCCCGTGGAGCAGATAGATGCCGGAAACGCCGGTGCCCGTACCGATTTCCGCGACCGCCTTGGCGTCCGCGGTGGCGGCGAGGAGCCGCAGCGCGGCCCCCGTACCGGGCGACACCGCGCGCAGTCCTGCCTCCCGGGCCCGATCACGCGCCCAGTGCAGGGCTTCGTCCTCGGCGACATAGGCGTCGGCGAACGCCCAGTTCGTCTGCCGGTTGGCGGTAATGGCCCTCTCCTGTCCCCGTAGTTGGCGCACCCGTGACTGTATCCGCTGACGTCGGGAACCCGCAGATGGGACCGGGCGTTGAAAGAGGACAGGGGGAGACATGGATCAGGACCGCAAGCGGGTTCCAAATTCACGTAAAGATGCTTATCCGGAGCTAACGGGCGAGGTGGCTATGGTAGGGGCTCCACTGGACACCACCAGAGCCGATAGGGGAGGTGCGGCTGCGCCTGTGGATCGGGGAGGAGTGCTGCGGCGCTTTCTCAGGTCGGCGGGTGAGCCGAAATCCGTGACCGACATTGCTGACCGCGCACCTTCCGCGTCCTCCGCACAGACCGCGACCTTCGCCTCAGACGCGGAATCCCAGGCGTGGACTCCTCCCAGCTGGGAGGAGATCGTCAGCACGCACAGTGGTCGTGTCTACCGCCTCGCCTACCGTCTGACCGGCAATCAGCACGACGCCGAGGACCTCACGCAGGAAGTCTTCGTCCGCGTCTTCCGCTCGCTGTCGACGTACACGCCCGGCACGTTCGAGGGCTGGCTGCACCGCATCACGACGAACCTGTTCCTGGACATGGTCCGCCGCAAGCAGCGCATCCGCTTCGACGCGCTCGGTGAGGACGCCGCCGAGCGGCTGCCGAGCCGTGAGCCGTCCCCGCAGCAGGTCTTCAACGACACCCACTTCGACGCGGACGTCCAGCAGGCGCTGGACACCCTCGCGCCCGAGTTCCGTGCGGCGGTCGTGCTCTGCGACATCGAGGGCCTGTCGTACGAGGAGATCGCCGCGACGCTGGGCGTCAAGCTCGGCACGGTACGCAGCCGGATCCACCGCGGTCGCTCTCACCTGCGCAAGGCTCTCCAGCACCGGTCACCGGAGGCCCGTGCCGAGCAGCAGCGCTCGCTCGCGAGCGTGGGCACCGGTGTGCCCCTGGTGGGCGGAGAGGGCGGAGCCGAGTGAGTGGCACCCGACCGACCTCTGCCGAACAGCACCTGGGGGACCGGCTGGCCGCCCTGGTGGACGGTGAGCTGAGCCATGACGTCCGCGAGCGTGTCCTGTCGCACCTGGCGACCTGCGCCAAGTGCAAGGCCGAGGCCGACGCCCAGCGCCGCCTGAAGAGCGTCTTCTCCACCGCCGCACCGCCGCCGCCCTCCGAGGGGCTGCTCGCGCGGCTCCAAGGGCTGCCCGGCGGCGGCCCGGGTGGCCGGGACGGCGACGACGACCCGGCACCCTTCGGGCGGGGTGGCTTCGGGCAGGGCGTCTTCGGCGCCGACCCCCGGCAGGGGAGATCCGGCAGACCCGGCAGCAGTTTCGACTTCGACTACGTTCCGGCCGCCGGGCACACCGGCGTTCTGCCCGGCGCCGCGCCGTGGCGCGGCTTCCGGATCCACGACGTGGGCCGCGCGGAGGCGGAGCGCTCCGGCGGGCGCGGGAGGCGGCTCGCCTTCGCCGCCGCCAGCGCGGTGTCGCTCGCGGCGTTCGCGCTCGGCGGCGCCATGCCGGTCGGGTCCGCCGGCGAGCCCACCACGAGGGGCGGCAGCTCGGGCAACAACGTCACGCCGCTGCGCGCGGCGGGCCCGAGCGGGGCCGCCACCGAGAACACCCGCCGCCGTACCGCCGGAAGCGGCCTTCCCGCCGCCACCGCCAGTGCCAACGCGGCGGCCAACGTCGCCGTGCCGGCCAGGCTCTTCGGGGCGGCGACGACACAGGGCGGTGCGCAGGGGCTTTCCCTGACGCAGCCGTTCCCGGCGCCCGCGCTCACGGCCCAGAGCCCGCTGCCGCTCATACGCCGGCCGGGTTCGGCCCTCGCCCTCGCGTACGCCCCCGGGCACAGCGCGCCGGTGACCGTGGCGCCATCACCGCTTCGGACGGCCGCTCCGTCCGCGCCCGGGCTGCCCGTTTCCCGCTGAGGCTGGTTGAATCCTCGCAGGGTGCCCCGAGGGGGCACGGACAACGAAAGTGGCACTGCCCTGCGGGCGTGCTCGTGGGGTTGCGGGGAGAGCATGGACGAGGGCACGCCCACCGGTTCGAAGGCAAAGTGGTGGAGCCGCCCCGCGCCGGTGCGCGGGGTTGCGGGTGCGGAGCCGGAGCGCGACCCGGAACAGGACGCGGGCGAGGTCCTCGCGGCACAAGCCCATGCGGCCGCGCCGGGGACGGCGACCGGAGCCCGCGCGACCGTGACCGGAGCGGCGGCGGAACCCGCCGAGCCGAATCCGGAGCCGAACCCCGAGCCCGAGCCGGCGGTGGCGGCTGACCCGGCGCCGGGCCAGGCCGCTGAGCCCGCTCCCCAGGCGCGTCCGCAGCCGCTGCACGCGCCCGACCCGTACGCCACCCCGCCATACGGCGGCCCCGGCCCGTGGGCGCCGGCGCCGCCCGTGCAGCGGCCGGTACCGACCCCGCCGCAAGGAACGTTCGTACCTCCGGGAGCGCCCGGGACAGCCGCGACGAACGGGGTCGGAGTCCCCACGGGCCCGGCTCAGCAGCCCTCCCACCACCACACCCAGCCCCAGCCGCACCCCTCGCACCCCCGGCCCTCCCACTGGCTTCAGTACGACCCCTGGGGCGCGCCCCAGCAGCCGCTGACCCACCCCGGTGACCCGGTCGGCGGGGTGCGGCCGAGGAAGGGCCGCCGGGGCGCGCTGTTCGTGGGGGCGCTGCTGATCGCGCTGGTGGCCGGCGGTATCGGCGGAGGCGTCGGGGCGTACGTCGAGCGCAACGGCGGCATCACCCGCGTCGAACTGCCCCAGGCCCGGTCCGAGGACGCCAAGGGCCGCGCCCCCGACAGCGTCGCGGGCATCGCGGCCAGCGCCCTGCCCAGCGTCGTCACCCTGCACGTCAGCGGCGTCGGCGAACAGGGCACGGGCACCGGCTTCGTACTCGACGCCAAGGGCCACATCCTCACCAACGACCACGTGGTGGAGCCCGCCGGAGCCGACGGCACCATCAACATCACCTTCAGCGGCGGCCAGACCGCGAAGGCGAAGCTCGTGGGCAAGGACAGCGGCTACGACCTCGCGGTCGTCCGGGTCCTCGGGGTCGACGGACTCAAGCCCCTGCCCCTGGGCAACTCGGAGAACGTCCAGGTGGGCGACCCGGTGGTGGCCATCGGCGCACCCTTCGACCTTCAGAACACGGTCACCTCCGGGATCATCAGTGCCAAGGAGCGCCCCATCACCGCGGGCGGCGAGAAGGGCGACGGCAGCGACGTCAGCTATGTGAACGCGCTCCAGACCGACGCCCCGATAAACCCCGGCAATTCCGGCGGCCCCCTGGTGGACGCGCAGGCCCGCGTGATCGGCATCAACAGCGCCATACGCGCGGCGGACAACAGCGCGGGCCTCGAAGGCAGTCAGGGCGGCAGCATCGGCCTGGGCTTCGCGATCCCCATCAACCAGGGCAAGCGTGTAGCCGAGGAGCTGATCAACACCGGGAAGGCGACGCACCCGGTGATCGGCGTCACGCTGGACATGAAGTACACGGGCGACGGCGCCCGCGTCGGCACCAAGGGCGCCGACGGCCCGGCGGTGACGCCCGGCGGTCCCGGAGCCCGCGCCGGTGTCCGCCCCCGCGACGTCATCACCGAGGTCAACGGACAGAGGGTGCACAACGGGCAGGAACTCATCGTCAAGATCCGCGCCCACCGCCCCGGCGACCGGCTGGAGCTGACCGTGGTGCGCGCGGGCAAGGAGCGGACGGTCTCCGTGACGCTCGGCTCGGCGGACGGCAACTGAGGGAGAAGCACACACAGGTCCACGTGAGTGTTACGTGAAGGTACCGTCCGGACAGATTGGGCGGGTACCGTGGACCGGGCCCGGACCGGTCCTCTGCCTGCGGGCGGAGGAGGCCCACCCGACCTGCGGGCGCGGAGAACCCAAGGAGCAACAAGGTGTTCAGTGACATAGGCGGACTCGAGCTGGTGACGCTCGTGGTTCTCGCCGTGCTCGTCTTCGGGCCGGAGAAGCTGCCGAAGCTCATTCAGGACGCCTCGGCGATGATCCGTAAGCTCCGCGAGTTCTCCGAGAGCGCCAAGCAGGACATCCGCTCCGAGCTGGGCCCGGAGTTCAAGGACTTCGACTTCGAGGACCTGAACCCCAAGACCTTCGTGCGCAAGCAGCTGATGGACAACGACGACCTCGGTCTCAAGGAGATCCGCAGCAGTTTCGACCTCAAGAGCGAGATGGCCGAGGTCGCGGACGTGGTGAAGGGCCGCGACAGCGGTACGCCGTCCGGTGCGGTGAGCGGCACGAACGGCTCGAACGGTTCGGCCGGCAAGGCGAACCTGACGAAGGACTCCACCGGCACCCCCGACCTGCTCAAGAAGCGTGAAACCCCCGCTCAGAGCGAGCGTCCGCCCTTCGACGCCGACGCCACCTGAGTCCCGCCCTTCCCGACGAGCCGCACCAAGGTGGCTATCCTCCATCTGTCCGGATGTGAGGACGCCCGAGGGGGGCGGGCCGATCCGGACGCCACGGAACAAGGAGGCGGCCGGATAGATGGAGACCACGAGTCGGGTCGGAGCGCAGGGAGCACCCCTGACGCCCAGCACGTCCACAGCGGAGGGGGTGCCAGCAGCCCGGCGTACGGTCGACGGCTATCTGCGCGCGCCCTTCCCCTGGTACGGACTGGATGACGCGTTCACCGGGCCCCGCTGGCTGATGCAGGTCGGCACGGCGGCTGACGGCACGGTGCAGCACGGTTCCACGGGCCACGGCGAAGAGCCGTCGATAAGGCCCGCGACCGACGAGACCCAGGAGAAGGAGCGCTTCGCGGTGGTCGTCACCGTCGCCAGCAGCCCGGTGCGGCGCAGTGGCGACGGTACGGGCGTACTGGAGGCCACGTCGGTCTCCTCCGCGGCCTGGCTGGCCGGTTCGGGCCTGCTCTCGGCGACCTGGCCCGCGCACCTGGACCACTCGCTGCGCGACGACTGGCTGGACCAGCAGACCGAGACGGCCTTCGAGCTGGCCGACGACCTGTCGGGGCCCGCCTGGTCGCAGCTGTCGCTGCCGGTGGACGGCGTACCGACGCCCTTCCACTACCGCGAGTCCGAGTTCGGCTGGGTACTGGCCGGGGCCGGCGAGGACGGCGTGATCCTCGGGGCGTACGGGCGCGGGATGAGCGCGTACGGACTGGGTTTCTCGGTGGTCAAGGACATCACGACGTACGACCAGGGCCAGTAACCGGCGGTCGCACGGCGCGCTCGCGCCGCGGCGGCACGGATGTACGACGAAGGGGGCGCCGCTCACTCGGAGCGGCGCCCCCTTCGGGGTGTCCGGAACGTTCCCGGACGCGTCAGAACTTGTTGCGCGGGGTGATCCCCAGCGACATGCCCGACAGGCCGCGCGCGCGGCCGCCCAGCTTGCCCGCGATCGTGCGCAGCGCCGCACCGGCCGGCGAGTCGGGGTCGGTCAGCACGACGGGCTTGCCCTCGTCGCCGCCCTCCCGCAGCCGTACGTCGATGGGGATGGAGCCCAGCACCGGCACGTTCGCGCCGGTCGTCTTCGTGAGCCCCTCGGCGACCTTCTGGCCACCGCCGGTGCCGAAGACGTCGACCATCTCGTCGCAGTGCGGGCACGGCAGGCCCGACATGTTCTCGACGACTCCGACGATCTTCTGGTGGGTCTGTACGGCGATGGAGCCCGCCCGCTCGGCGACCTCGGCCGCGGCCTGCTGAGGGGTCGTCACGACCAGGATCTCGGCGTTCGGCACGAGCTGCGCGACCGAGATCGCGATGTCGCCGGTGCCGGGCGGCAGGTCGAGCAGCAGGACGTCCAGGTCGCCCCAGTAGACGTCAGCGAGGAACTGCTGGAGCGCGCGGTGCAGCATCGGACCGCGCCACACGACCGGCGCGTTGCCCGGGGTGAACATGCCGATGGAGATGACCTTCACGCCGTGCGCCGACGGCGGCATGATCATGTTCTCGACCTGGGTGGGCCTGCCGTCGACGCCCAGCATACGGGGCACGCTGTGGCCGTAGATGTCCGCGTCGACGACGCCGACCTTCAGCCCGTCCGCCGCCATCGCCGCGGCCAGGTTGACCGTCACCGAGGACTTGCCGACGCCGCCCTTGCCGGACGCCACCGCGTAGACGCGGGTCAGCGATCCGGGCTGGGCGAAGGGCACCTCGCGCTCGGCGGTGCCGCCGCGCAGGGCCCCCGCCAGCTCCTTGCGCTGCTCGTCGCTCATCACGTCGAGTTCGACGGAGACGCTGGTCACACCCTCGACGCGCTCGACCGCCTCGCGCACGTTCGTGGTGATCGTCTCGCGCATCGGACAGCCGGAGACGGTGAGATAGACCGTGACGGCAACTGCGCCGTCTGCCCCGATCTCAACCGATTTGACCATGCCGAGTTCAGTGATCGGTTTGTGGATCTCGGGGTCGTTCACCGTCGCCAGTGCTTCGCGCACCGCGTCTTCCATAGCCATACCGTGATGGTACGGCGCGTACCGCCGCCCCGGGAAAGCCCTGTCAGCGGTCGCCTTCGTCACTCTCGGAAGCGGCCTCCGGCGGGAATAGGGAGCGCCGCTGCTCTAGCTCCTTCACCAGGTCCACGAATTCGGACCGGATCCAGTCCCGGGTGGCGACCTCCCCCAGCCCCATCCGCAGCGACGCGATCTCCCGGGTGAGGTACTCGGTGTCCGCGATGGACCGCTCGTTCTGCTTGCGGTCCTGCTCGTGGGTGACCCGGTCCCGGTCGTCCTGGCGGTTCTGCGCGAGGAGGATCAGCGGGGCGGCGTACGACGCCTGGAGCGACAGCATCAGCGTCAGGAAGATGAACGGGTACTCGTCCCAGCGCAGGGCCTGGGGCGCGAAGATGTTCCACAGGACCCACAGGGCGATGGTCAGGGTCATCCAGACGAGGAAGCGCCCCGTGCCCAGGAACCGCGCGATCCGCTCCGAGAACCGGCCGAACGCCTCCGGGTCGTACTCCGGCAGCAGCCGCTTGCGCGCGGGCCTCGGCTGGTCCAGCCGCACCCGGGACGCGCGGGGCAGCGCGCTCGCCCCCGTCGCCGTCCGGCCGCGCTCCCGCGCCTCGGCGCTCCTGTCAGTGCCCACGGACGGCCTCCCCGCGCGGAGTCCCCGGCGTCTGCGGCGGCTCGTGGAACTCCGTCTCGCGCCAGTCGTCGGGCAGCAGGTGGTCGAGTACGTCGTCGACCGTCACCGCGCCGAGCAGCGAGCCGCTCGCGTCCACGACCGGCGCGGAGACCATGTTGTACGCCGCCAGGTAGCTCGTCACGGCCGGCAGCGGCGTGCCCGGCGACAGCGGCGGCAGGTCGGACTCCACGACCGAGCTGACCAGGGTGAAGGGCGGCTCGCGCAGCAGGCGCTGGAAGTGCACCGTCCCGAGGTACTTGCCCGTCGGGGTCTCGTCCGGCGGGCGGCAGACGTACACCTGCGCGGCCAGTGCGGGGGAGAGGTCCTGCTGGCGTACGCGTGCGAGCGCGTCCGCGACCGTCGCGTCGGGCCGCAGCACGATCGGCTCGGTCGTCATCAGACCGCCGGCCGTCCGCTCCTCGTACGCCAGGAGCCGCCGCACGTCGGCCGCGTCGTCCGGCTTCATCAGCATCAGCAGCCGCTCCTTGTCCTCCTCCGGCAGCTCGGACAGCAGGTCGGCGGCGTCGTCCGGGTCCATCGCCTCCAGGACGTCGGCCGCCCGCTCCTCCTTGAGTTTGCCGAGGATCTCCACCTGGTCGTCGTCGGGCAGCTCTTCCAGTACGTCGGCGAGCCGGTCGTCGTCGAGCGCCGCGGCCACCTCGGCGCGGCGCTTGGGCGTCAGGTGGTGCAGGGCGTTGGCCAGGTCGGCGGGGCGCAACTGCTCGAACGTGGCCAGGAGGCTCTCCGCGCCCTGTCCGTGCTCCTCCAGCGAGAAGCCGCTCACCGCCGACCACTCCACGGTCAGCGTCTCCCCACGGCGCCGCAGCGCGCCGCCCTTGCCCTTGCGTACGAAGACCTTGTCGATCTCCCAGTCGCGGCGGGCGGGCAGCTGCACGATCGACACGTCGAGGACCGTGACCTCCTCGCCGGTGTCCACCAGGCGCACCCGGCGGTCGAGGAGCTCGCCGAGGACCAGACGCTCGGTCGGGCGCTGCTCGAAACGGCGCATGTTGACCACGCCCGTCGTGATGACCTGGCCCGACTCGACACCCGTCACGCGGGTCATGGGCAGGAAGATCCGGCGTCGGCTGACCACCTCGACGACCATGCCGAGCAGGCGCGGCGGCCGGTTGCCCACGCGCAGCATCGCCACGAGGTCGCGCACCCGGCCGACCTGGTCGCCGTTGGGGTCGAACACGGCGATGCCCGCGAGGTGCGAGACGAAGACCCTGGGGGCGCCTGATGCCATGAGGTGCGCCTCCCTTGGTGGACAAAACGGGGTCCGGTAACGGGTTCAGGCTAGCCCGTGCCGGTCGCCACCGCTCCAACGGGGCGTCCGGACGGCTCTCTGCCGGACGGCGTAGACAGCACGGGTACGCTGCCTGCTGCCACCCCGGACACCCGTATGAGAGGCAGTGCGCTTGTGACTGCATTTCCCCCGGCCGCCCGAGCCCGCCGGGCCGCCCTGCTCGGCGTCGTGTGCGTCGGGCTGACCGCGGCGCTCACCGCCTGCGGTGAGGAACCGGTCGACCCGGACAAGGGGACCAACGGGGTGGGCAGACTCTCGGCGCCGGCCATCGAGGCCAAGGCCCGGAAGGCGGCGCGCGACGCGGAGTCGGTACGGCTCTCGGGCACCGTCGTCAGCAAGGGGCGCTCGTACAGGCTGGACATGCGGCTCAAGGAGGACGGCGGCACCGGCTCCGTGACCTCCAAGGGCAGCACGTTCGAGCTGCTGCGGATCGATGACGAGCTGTTCATGAAGGCCGGCGCGGACTTCTGGGACCACGGGACCGGGGCGGGAAAGCCGTCCGACGGCCCGGACCCGTCGGACGAGGGCGCCGCCGGGAAGCTGGAGGACAAGTACGTCAAGGTCCCGGCCGACGACCCGGTGTACGACCAGCTGCGCGGCTTCACCGACAAGGACGTCCTGCTCGACGGCCTGCTCGGGCTGCACGGCAAGCTCAGCAAGGGCGACCGCGCGAAGGTCGGCGGCGTCCGCACGATCGAGGTCACCGGCGGCAAGGGCGTCGGCGGGAGCCTCGCCGTGTCGCTGCTCGGCACGCCGTACCCGCTGAAGCTGGAGCGGGCCGGCGGGGCGGGCGTGGTGAGCCTGGCGGACTGGGACGAGGAGTTCGCGCTGGAAGCGCCGGGCAAGGACGAGACCGTCGACTACGGCGGCCAGCTCCCCAAGACCTCGGACGCGTCCTAGCCGCGCTTCTTCTTCCGCTTCATCAGGAGGCGCGGCAGCGCGGCCGGTACGGGCAGGCGCGTTGTGGCGCTCGTCGGCAGGGGCCGGGCGGCGAGCGAACCGTCCGGCAGATCGGTGGACGCGCCGCGCGGCTCCAGACGCAGTACGCGGCACTCGCGGGCCCAGCGCTCGGTCATCTGCTCGGCGTCGGGCGCGTTCAGGCGTTTGCCCTTCAGCTCGGCGACGGCGGCCTCCCAGGGCTCGGTGCCGGGCGCGAGCTCGGTCACGGCGGCCGTCCAGGTGACGAGCCGGCCGCCCTTGTCCTTGCTGCGTACGGTGACTTCGGCGGTCGCGCCGTCGGCCAGGCCGGGGAAGGGCTGCTCGCCCGGGCCGTCCCCCACCACGCAGACGGCGCCGTCGTGCCAGACGTGCCAGAGCGAGCGGGCGGGGCCGGTGCCTCGTACCCAGATGAGGCCGGACTTCTTGGTGGCCTCCTCGACGAGGGCCTGGTCGAGCAAGGTCTGCGTCATGCGGGCCAGCCTAGGCGGTGCCCCGCGGGGCTTGTTCCCCCACCCGCCACTTCCCGCAAGCGGGCCTCGGCCCCGGACACCGCCCGATCGAACGCCTGAGGGGCCGGAGTGGCCGGGCGACGACCGATGGCTCAGGACAGTTCCGTAATGCGGCGATGCCCCTTACCGTGATCCCCGTGCCAGCAACCGCCCGCCGCACCGACGGCGTCACACCCACCGCGCCCACCGCGCCCGCTCCGCCGTCCCCGGGACTCCACACCGCGCCCCGCGTGGACCTCGTCCTGCTCGGGGTGGCCGTGGCCAGCGTGTCGTTCTCCGCGCCGCTCATCGCGGCGACCGCCGCTCCCGCGCTCGCCATCGCGTTCTGGCGCAACGCCATGGCGGTCGGCGTCCTGAGCCCGGTGGTGCTGCTCAAGCACCGGGACGAGCTGCGCCGCATCGGCCGCAGGCCGCTGCTGCTCGCCGTCGCCGCCGGCGCACTGCTCGCCCTGCACTTCGGGCTGTGGCTGCCCAGCCTGCGGATGACCTCCGTGGCGTCCTCCACCGCGCTGTGCACCACCACCCCGATCTGGACGACCATCCTGCTGCGGATGCGCGGCCACCGGCCGCCCCGCATGGTGTGGGCCGGGACCGTGCTCGCCGTCGTCGGCGTCGTCATCCTGACCGGCGTCGACATGACGCTCTCCCCCCGCGCTCTCGCGGGCGACGCGCTCGCCCTCGGCGGCGGCGTCGCGGCAGCCGGGTACGTCCTGCTCGGGGCCGAGGTGCGCCGGACGGTGAGCACCACCGCGTACACCTACGTCTGCTACTCCACGACCGCCCTGATCCTGCTGGGCACCTGCCTGGTGGCGGGCGCCGACCTCGGCGGGTACAGCGCGACCACCTGGCTCCAGCTGGCCGCGCTCACCGCCGCCGCCCAGCTCCTCGGCCACTCGCTCCTCAACCGTGTCGTGAGCACCCTGGGCCCCTCCGTCACCTCGACGGCCATCCTCCTGGAGACCCCGGGCGCCGCCCTGATCGCCGCGCTCTGGCTGGGGCAGCTGCCGCCGGTGGCCGCCTACCCCGCGCTGCTGGTGATCCTGGCCGGTCTGGCGCTCGTGGTCAGAGCCAGCCGTTCCGCTTGAGCGTGCGGTGGATGGACACACACACCACCACGATCGAGCCCAGCACCAGCGGATAGCCGTACCGCCAGTGCAACTCCGGCATGTGGTCGAAGTTCATGCCGTAGACACCGCAGATCATCGTCGGTACGGCCACGATCGCCGCCCAGGACGTGATCTTGCGCATGTCCTCGTTCTGGGCGACGGTCGCCTGCGCGAGGTTGGCCTGGAGGATCGAGTTCAGCAGCTCGTCGAAGCCGACGACCTCCTCGTGCACTCGCGCGAGGTGGTCGGCGACGTCGCGGAAGTACTTCTGGATGTCCGGGGCGATCAGCCGCATCGGCCGCTCACTGAGCTGCTGCATCGGCCGCAGCAGTGGCGCGACGGCCCGCTTGAACTCCAGGACCTCCCGCTTGAGCTGGTAGATCCGGCCGGCGTCGGTGCCACGCGGGCTTCCCTTGGCGGGCGCGGAGAAGACATCGATCTCGACCTCGTCGATGTCGTCCTGCACGGCCGCCGCCACCGCGATGTACCCGTCGACGACATGGTCGGCGATCGAGTGCAGCACCGCCGACGGCCCCTTGGCGAGCAGCTCCGGATCGTCCTGGAGCCGGTGGCGCAGTGCGCGCAGCGAACCCTTGCCGCCGTGCCGCACGGTGATGACGAAGTCCTTGCCGGTGAAGCACATCACTTCACCGGTCTCCACGACCTCGCTCGTCGCCGTCAGTTCGGTGTGGTCGACGTAGTGGATCGTCTTGAAGACGGTGAACAGGGTGTCGTCGTAACGCTCCAGCTTCGGCCGCTGATGTGCGTGTACGGCGTCCTCCACGGCTAGCGGGTGCAGCCCGAACTCGGCCGCGATACCGGCGAATTCGGCCTCGGTCGGCTCGTGCAGGCCGATCCAGGCGAAGCCGCCGCCCTCCCGGACGCGGATCATCGCCTCGTGCGGGGTCAGGCACTCGGCGTCCTTCACCCGGCGCCCGTCGCGGTAGACCGCGCAGTCGACGACCGCGCTGCTCGCGGACGGGTCACGGGTGGTGTCGTAACTGCTGTACACGGCGCTGCTCTTGCGCAGGGACGGACGGACCGCTGCGCGCAGGTCACGGATCATCGACATGGCGGGCTCCTTCACGGAGAAGCCGTCTGCGAGGCATGGCACTGCCCGGAATGGAGACGTGCGGGCCACGGCGTCGGGGCGGCCGTACGTCGGCAAAGCGGGCGGCACCGCGGGACGCGGTGACGGCGTTCGCTCAGACACGGATCAGGCAAAAACGAAGTGCTCTTCCGTCGCGCGAAATGCCGTGAGCCCCATGGGTTTTACCGGTTGGCGACCGGGTACGAAGGGCTTCAGGCCCCGGGGAACACTGACGGTGCGGAAGAGCGGTTGGTACTGCCTGGACGACTTCGATCCACCGCAGCCCCACCTCCTCCGGCCGGTCCCCCGTGGGGGATGACGTGATGTCGGGGCTCGAAAGCCACGCTTCTGCGTGCTGCCCTGACCAGCGGCCAAGACTATCAGCCCACTGTTGTGTCAAGGCTCTCCCTTTGCCCGTTCCGTACGCGACTTATGCTCGCGGCATGGGAGAAGTTCTTGCGCTGGTCGAAGCCCGTTTGCGTACGGCTCTGGGCGAACCGGACGCGCGTGCCGCGGTGACGTTCCTCGGTACCGACCGAATGGAGGTACTGCGCTTCGTCGACGGCGACGTCATCCGTTACGCCACCCTCGGCATGTCGGCCCAGCCGATGGCCGACCCGACCGCCGTTCTCGCCGACCCGGTGAAGGGCCCGCGCGCCGAACTGGTCCTGTCGGTACGCGCCGGTCTCGCCGACACCGACCAGGTACTGCGGCCACTCGCGGTCCTCGCGGCGTCCCCGCAGGTCGAGGGCGTGATCGTGGCGCCGGGGGCCTCGCTGGACCTGGGGGAGCCGCTGTGGCCGGGGGCGCCCTTCAGCTCCGTACTCGTCGCGGAGTCCGGTGGTCTGGTCGAGGACCTGGAGCTGGACGCCCCGATGGACCCCGTGCGCTTCCTCCCGCTGCTGCCCATGACGCCGAACGAGGCCGCGTGGAAGCGGGTCAAGGGCGCCCAGGAGCTCCAGGAGCGCTGGCTCACGCACGGTACGGACCTGCGCGACCCGCTGCGGGCGTCGGTGCCGCTCGACTGATACCGGCGGGCGTAGCCCTGCCCGGCGCTCGGCGACCGGCCGGAGCGCGTCGAAGACGCCCGGGGCGAGTTCCGCGCAAGCGGTGTTGTGCGTGCTGATGAAGGCGCTGGAGAGACCAATGGATGCAAACAGCATCTAATATTCGGAAGGGGAGGCGCGCTCCGGACGGGTGATCGTCCTTGACGCGGCGACGGCCGGGGAGGACCGTTGGGGCCTATGAGGGGCGAACCCAGTTGCCCGAAGTGCGGTGGCCGGGTCAGGGCGCCCGGTCTCTTTGCCGACTCCTGGCAGTGCGATGTGCACGGGACAGTGCATCCGCAGCAACCCGTGATCCCGCCCAGCGTCGAGGCCCTCACCGTGGCGGTGAAGCGTGCCAAGGTCCCGGTCTGGATGCCGTGGCCGCTGCCCGTCGGCTGGCTGTTCACCGGGGTGACCTGCGCCGGTGACGACCGCAGTGGCTCGCGTGCCACGGCCGTCGCCTGCTCGGGACCCGGGCCGCTCGGCGGACTCGGCGAGATACTGCTGATCGCGGAGGAGCTCGGCGTCGGTCTCGGCGCGCGCTACGCGGGCGTGGAGGGGCCCGACCCCGGCGCGTACATGAGCATGGACAAACCACCGCAGGTCAAACTCCTCGCGGCCGGCCGGCCCACGCCCTTGTGGCATCTGTCCGGCACCCCGGACGACCGCGCCGTCTTCGCGGGCGAGGCGTGCGGTCTGTGGCTGTGGGCGATCGTCTGGCCGGAGCAGTCGGGCCTGATTCTGTACGACGAGCTGATACTGACCGATCTGCGTGAGGCGGGCGCGGAGGTGGACCTCGTACCGTGCGGGGCACTCTCACCGCGGCTGTTGTCCTGACCCCGGCGCCCGGGGGAGGGGTCGGGCCGGCCCGGCCGGGGGAGGCGCCCGGCGGACCCGGCGGCGTTCGAATCCCGGCTATCCTTGACCGGTCCCCCGTCCCGCCGATCCCCGGAGTCAAGCGTCGTGCGCATCGACCTGCACACCCACTCCACGGCGTCGGACGGCACGGACACCCCGGCCGAGCTGGTGCGCAACGCGGCGGCGGCCGGACTCGACGTCGTGGCGCTCACCGACCACGACTCGACGCGCGGCCACGCCGAAGCGATCGCCGCGCTCCCCGAGGGCCTGACCCTCGTCACCGGCGCCGAGCTCTCCTGCCGTCTCGACGGCATCGGAATGCACATGCTGGCGTACCTCTTCGACCCGGACGAACCCGAGCTGTCGCGCGAGCGCGAACTGGTCCGTGACGACCGGGTACCGCGCGCCCGCGCGATGGTCGGCAAGCTCGGGGAGCTGGGCGTGCCGATCGCCTGGGAGCAGGTGGCCCGTATCGCCGGGGACGGCTCCGTCGGCCGCCCGCACATCGCCTCGGCGCTGGTGGAACTCGGCGTCGTGGAGACCGTTTCCGACGCCTTCACGTCCGACTGGCTGGCCAACGGCGGCCGGGCGTACGTCGAGAAGCACGAACTCGACCCCTTCGACGCGATCCGCCTGGTCAAGGCGGCCGGCGGTGTCACCGTCTTCGCACACCCCGGCGCCGCCAAGCGTGGCGACACCGTCCCCGAGAGCGCGATAGCGGCGCTCGCCGCCGCCGGCCTCGACGGGATCGAGGTCGAGCACATGGACCACGACGAGCCGACCCGTGCGCGCATGCGGGGACTCGCCGCCGAGCTCGGGCTGCTGGCGACCGGGTCCAGCGACTACCACGGCAGCCGCAAGACCGTGCGGCTCGGGGAGTACACGACGGACCCCGAGATCTACGGCGAGATCACCCGGCGTGCGACCGGCGCGTTCCCGGTGCCGGGCGCCGGCGGACGTCTCCTGCCGTAGCTCCACCGCTCTTCCCCCCGGTGGCCGTACGGCTTCGCGGCTCCGCAGCCCGTGGCCCGGTCACTCCGCATTTCCCCTCGTAAGACCCTCTTCTCGCAAGGCTCACTGTGCTCGACTTCGCCGTTTTCGGATCCCTCTTTCTCACGCTTTTTGTGATTATGGACCCTCCGGGGATCACCCCGATCTTCCTCGCCCTGACCTCCGGCCGGCCTGCCAAGGTGCAGCGCAGGATGGCCTGGCAGGCCGTCGCTGTCGCCTTCGGTGTCATCGCCGTCTTCGGCCTGCTCGGCCAGCAGATCCTCGACTATCTGCACGTCTCCGTGCCCGCGCTGATGATCGCGGGTGGCCTGCTGCTGCTCCTGATCGCGCTCGACCTGCTCACCGGAAAGACCGACGAGCCGACGCAGACCAAGGACGTCAACGTCGCCCTCGTACCGCTGGGGATGCCGCTGCTGGCGGGCCCGGGCGCCATCGTCTCCGTGATCCTCGCCGTACAGCACGCCGGGAGCGCCAAGGCGCAGGTCTCGGTCTGGGCGGCGATCGTCGCGATGCACGTGGTCCTGTGGCTGACCATGCGGTACTCGCTGCTGATCATCCGCGTGATCAAGGACGGTGGCGTGGTCCTGGTGACGCGCCTCGCGGGCATGATGCTCTCGGCGATCGCGGTCCAGCAGATCATCAACGGTGTCACGCAGGTGATCCGGGGAAGCTGACCCGGTACCTGACGCACGAGCGCCCCCGTACAGGTGTACGGGGGCGCTTACCTCACCAAACAAACCACTACAGAGTGTTATGAAGCCGAGGTCTCGGCCGGGCGGATGTAGATGCGCTGGCCGACAGAGGCGGCCTGCTGCACGATCCGGTTGACGGAGGCGGCGTCCACGACGGTGCTGTCAACGGCGGAGCCGTCGACGTCGTCCAGGCGCATGATTTCGAAGCGCAAGGCTTCTCCCTTCGTCTGATCCTCCTGCTGGAGAACTGTGTGTGGGACCACGAGGCTAGGCGCCCCGCGTTCTCTGACGGTTACAACCGTGTGCCCATCGCATTCATTCCCTACGCTAAGGAAAACTTTCGACTATCTAAATACTCGCTGGTAGTGGCACCGGTTGTGCCCGTTCGCTCACGCCACGGACAATGAGAGCCGTATGGACGACGCACAGCCTTCGGGCCCCACCGAACTCGCCAGGGTCACCGCCCGCCTGGAACGCACCAACGAGCTGCTCCAGCGCATGCTCGCCGAGGTGGCGAAGACCCCCTCCACCCATGCGATCTTCGTCGACGCCGGGTATGTCTACGCGGCTGCCGGTCTGCTCGTGACCGGGACCGAGGACCGCAGGTCCTTCGACCTCGACGCGGAAGGGATGATCGAGGCGTTCATCGACAAGGCCCGGACGATCTTCGCGGACAGCAGGCTGCTGCGGGTGTACTGGTACGACGGAGCCAGGCGCCGCATCCACACCACCGAGCAGCAGTCGATCGCCGAGCTTCCCGACGTCAAGGTGCGCCTCGGCAACCTCAACGCGAACAACCAGCAGAAGGGCGTCGACTCCCTGATCCGTACGGACCTGGAGTCGCTCGCCAGGCACCGCGCCATCAGCGACGCGGCGCTGGTCGGCGGGGACGAGGACCTGGTGTCGGCGGTCGAGGCCGCGCAGGGGTACGGCGCGCGCGTCCACCTCTGGGGCATCGAGGCGGGGGAGGGGCGCAATCAGGCGGAGCCGCTCCTGTGGGAGGTCGACAGCCAGCGCACGTTCGACCTCGACTTCTGCAAGCCGTACGTCACACGCCGTCCGGTGACGACGTACGAGAACGAGGGCACCCCGCGGCCCTCCCGCGAGGACGTCCGCTTCATCGGCGCTCAGATCGCGGCGGCGTGGCTCGGGGCGCGGGGCCGTGAATCGCTGGCCGATCTGCTGCCGGGCCACCCGTACCTGCCGGGTTCCGTGGACCAGGAGCTCCTGGTGGAGGCGGAGCGGCTGCTCCAGCGGTCCCTGCGCGGCCACGCCGACCTGCGGCGGGCACTGCGGGACGGCTTCTGGCAGCACCTTCAGGCGCAGTACTAGCCGCCGGGGCCCGGTGACCGGTGGAGGTCCGCCGCGACCGGCGGCCGGCGACCGGTGGTCAGCGGCCGGCGGCCGGCGTCACACGGCGCCCAGGGCGTCCCAGAACCCCGCCAGTGCCTTCGCGGTCGCCTCCGGCCGGTCGGTGTTCGGCGAGTGCTGGGCGCCGTCGATCACCGTCCGGTCCGCGCCGAGCCGTTCGGCCATGTCGTCGAGCAGGGGCACCGGCCAGGTGTCGTCCGTGCTCCCCGACACCACGTGCACCGGCATTCCCGCGGCGGCGAGTTCCGCCACGCGGTCCGGTTCGGCCGTCAACTGCCGTCCGGTGGCGACGAGCTGGGCGGGATTGTGCCGCAGCCAGCGGGCGTGCAGGGCGGTGCCGTCCAGGTCGGTGTCCTCGGGCGGATCGAGTGCCCGCATGGCCTCCCAGACCTGATCCATCGTCATGACTCCGAGGGCCTGCGTCAGCAGGGCGATTTTCTGCTGCTGGGCGGGCGAAACCTCGGCGGGGCCCGACGACATGAGCGTCAGCGAGGCGAACGGCGAGGCGTCCAGCAGCACGGCCGCCCGGGCGATCTGGCCGCCTAGGGAGTGTCCGACGAGGTGTACGGGCGCACCGGTCGTCTCCGCCTGCGCGAGTACGTCGAGTGCCAACTCGCGCCGGGAGTAAGCCTCTTGGCCGCTCGGACCCTCGGACTCGTACTGCCCGCGCCCGTCGACCGCCACGGCCCGGTAGCCCGCCTCCGCGAGCGGCACCAGCATGGCGATGAAGTCTTCCTTGCTCCCGGTGTACCCGGGCAGCAGCAGCGCGGTGCCTCTCGGTTCCGCGTGCCGGGGCTTCGCTTCGAGTGCGGCGAATACGCCGCGCGGCGTGCGCAGGGTGAGCGCGCGACTGCCGGGGGGCGGGGTGAACGTGGGCGGCCTGCTCATGCGACGAGGCTAACGCGCCGACGGCCCGGCCCCCGCGAACGGGGACCGGGCCGTCGGTACGGGACCTGCCTGCGCAGGACCCGGCGCTTGCTCAGCTCTCCGGCTGGGCGGCAGCGGCCACACGGGTGCGGCGCCGCGGTGCCTTGACCGGAGCGGCCTCCGCGTCGGCGGACGCGGGGACCTCGGCGGCCTCGGCGGGCTTCGCGGCGCGGGTGCGGCGGCGGGGCGTCTTGACCGGAGCGGCCTCGGCGTCGGCGGCCACGGGAGCCTCGGCAGACGCGGGGACCTCGGCGGCCTCGGCGGGCTTCGCGGCGCGGGTGCGGCGGCGGGGCGTCTTGACCGGAGCGGCCTCGGCGTCGGCGGCCACGGCGGCCTCGGCGACCGCCTCGGCCGGCTTCGCGGCGCGGGTACGGCGACGGGGCGCCTTCGGGGCCTCGGGCTCCTCGGCGGGGGCCGGGACCGTGGCCTCGACCGTGTCCACGGCCGTGTCGGCGGCGCGGGTGCGGCGGCGGGTGCGCTTCGGGGCCTCGGGCTCCTCGGCGGGGGCCGGGACCGTGGCCTCGACCGTGTCCACGGCCGTGTCGGCGGCGCGGATGCGGCGGCGGGTGCGCTTCGGGGCCTCGGGCTCCTCGGCAGGGGCGGGGACCATGGCCTCCACCGTCTCCACGACGGCCTCGGACGCGCGGGTACGGCGACGGCGGCGCGGCGTGCGGGGCTCGACGGGAGCCTCCGCGGCCTCGGGAGCCGCAGCGGCCTTCGGCGTCTCGGCGGGTGCGGAAACCGCCATCGCCTCGTCCGCCACCGGAGCGCCATTGCGCGTACGGCGACGCTGACGCGGCGTACGCGGGGCACGCTCCTCCGTGGCGGCCGGCGCTGCGGCGGCCGGTGCGGACTTCCGCCCCCGGCCACCCGTCTCGCCGAGGTCCTCGACCTGCTCCGCGCGCAGACCCGCGCGGGTCCGGTCGGCCCGGGGCAGTATGCCCTTCGTGCCGGCGGGGATGCTCAGGATCTCGTACAGGTGGGCCGAAGTGGAGTACGTCTCCTCCGGCTCGTCGAACGGCAGGTCCAGCGCCTTGTTGATGAGCTTCCAGCGCGGGATGTCGTCCCAGTCGACCAGCGTGACGGCGATGCCCTTCGCGCCCGCGCGGCCGGTGCGGCCGACGCGGTGCAGGTACGTCTTCTCGTCCTCGGGCGACTGGTAGTTGATGACGTGGGTCACGCCCTCGACGTCGATGCCGCGCGCGGCGACGTCGGTGCAGACCAGCACGTCGACCTTGCCGTTGCGGAACGCGCGCAGCGCCTGCTCGCGCGCGCCCTGGCCGAGGTCGCCGTGGACCGCGCCGGAGGCGAAGCCGCGCTTCTCCAGCTGCTCGGCGATGTCCGCCGCGGTGCGCTTCGTACGGCAGAAGATCATCGCGAGCCCGCGGCCGTCGGCCTGGAGGATGCGGGAGACGAGCTCCGGCTTGTCCATGTTGTGCGCGCGGAAGACGTGCTGCGTGATGTTCGCGACTGTCGCGCCCTCGTCGTCGGGCGACGTGGCGCTGATGTGCGTCGGCTGCGACATGTACCGGCGGGCCAGACCGATGACGGCGCCCGGCATGGTCGCCGAGAACAGCATCGTCTGACGCTTCGGCGGCAGCATCTTCATGATCTTCTCGACGTCGGGCAGGAAGCCCAGGTCGAGCATCTCGTCGGCCTCGTCGAGCACGAGCGAACGCACGTGGGAGAGGTCGAGCTTCTTCTGGCCCGCGAGGTCCAGCAGACGCCCGGGGGTGCCGACGACGATGTCGACGCCCTTCTTGAGCGCCTCGACCTGCGGCTCGTACGCACGGCCGCCGTAGATGGCGAGCACACGGACGTTGCGCACCTTGCCGGCGGTCAGCAGGTCGTTGGTGACCTGCTGGCACAGCTCACGGGTGGGTACGACGACGAGCGCCTGCGGGGCCTCGGTCAGCTTCTCGGGCGCCGCCCGGCCGGCCTCGACGTCCGCGGGGACGGTCACGCGCTCCAGCAGCGGCAGGCCGAAGCCCAGCGTCTTGCCGGTGCCGGTCTTGGCCTGGCCGATGACGTCGCTGCCGGAAAGCGCGACGGGGAGCGTCATCTCCTGGATGGGAAAGGGGGACATGATGCCGACGGCCTCAAGGGCCTCGGCGGTCTCGGAAAGGATCCCGAGGTCTCGGAACGTAGTCAGGGTGCTGCCTCTTCTGTGAGACGCGACGCGGGGCGAACGAGGGGGGTCGTACCGTGCCTGGTTCTCGTCCGGCCGAAAACGGGCCGGGAGGCGCGGGACCACGTGCCTTCGCTCAAGCGCTCGTGTCGCTGAGGGGGCCCCTCATCTTGCGGTCGTACGCCTTGGTACGCCCCGCGTGGAGGGCTGTCGGGTCGGAGCCGATCGGGCCACCGACCGGGCATCCTCATTCAGATGCGCCGCGTAATGCCTTGGGCACTTTGCGAGGCGCATTACCACTGTACCCCGGATTCGCGCAGGTGTGTCGGTACGATTTCCCGGATCGGGGTGACCGTGCTTGCTGACCAGGCCCTTACGGACCGGGGAGAGCGGGCTATTGTGCGGTTCATGGAGACGCCTGACAACGCCACTGCACCCGAAGAGACACCCCGCACCGGTATCGCCGCCCAGGACTGGGCCACGGCGTCGACCGAGCCGAACTACCACGCCGCGGTCGTGGATCTGCTGGGCGCACTCGCGTACGGAGAGCTGGCGGCCTTCGAGCGCCTCGCCGAGGACGCCAAGCTCGCCCCGACGCTCGCCGACAAGGCGGAGCTCGCGAAGATGGCGTCGGCGGAGTTCCACCACTTCGAGCGGCTGCGGGACCGGCTGACGGCGATCGACGAGGAGCCGACGGCCGCGATGGAGCCCTTCGCGAAGGCGCTCGACGACTTCCACCGCCAGACCGCGCCGTCCGACTGGCTGGAGGGCCTGGTCAAGGCGTACGTCGGTGACTCGATCGCCAGTGACTTCTACCGCGAGGTGGCGGAGCGGCTCGACTCGGACACCCGCGCGCTGGTCCTCGCCGTGCTCGACGACACGGGCCACGGGAACTTCGCGGTGGAGAAGGTGCGCGCCGCGATCGAGGCCGACCCGCGCTGCGGCGGCCGCCTCGCGCTGTGGGCCCGCAGGCTGATGGGCGAGGCGCTCTCCCAGGCACAGCGGGTGGTGGCGGACCGTGACGCGCTCTCCACGATGCTCGTGGGCGGCGTCGCCGACGGGTTCGACCTGGCGGAGGTGGGGCGGATGTTCTCCCGGATCACCGAGGCCCACACCAAGCGCATGGCGGCGCTCGGGCTGGCGGCGTAAGCCCGCGAACGGGCGTTACGCCGCCGCTGAACGGCGGATGCGACCCCTGGGGCGGATGAGGAGCGAGAGCAGTACCGCTCCCACCGCCACCGCGCCGACTAGCGTCGCCACGACATGGCCGGGGCCGAGTGCGGAGTGCGTGACGTACGCGCCGAACAGGGCCCCGAGCGGGCCCGCGGCCAGGACCACGCGCCGTTCGGGCAGCCGGTCCCCGAGCCGGTGGGCGGCCGCCCAGGCGAGGGCGAAGCCGAGGGCGATGGAGCCGAGAGCTTCCAGAATCACGTGGGTTCCTCCCGTGCGGCCAGGTGCGAATGGGTCACAGCCCGTACTACCCCCACCTTGCGGAAGGCAACCCTCCGCCGGCCGGTCGAGCAGGCCGGCCCGGAGGACAGGACAGCCGGCCCGGAGGACAAGACAGACGAACAGACGGAACCGGCCCGGTGGGAAGTCCCACCGGGCCGGTTCCGTCTGTGGTGATGCGGTGTGGTGCTGCCGGAGCCGCTCGCGCCGCCCGGCAGCCGGCGCCTACAGCGCGCCGAAGCCCACCCTGCGCGTCGCCGGCTCGCCGATCTCCACGTAGGCGATCCGGTCCGCGGGGACGAGGACCGTACGGCCCTTGTCGTCCTTGAGGCTGAGCAGCTGCGCCTTGCCGGCCAGCGCGTCGGATACCGAGCGCTCGACCTCCTCGGCGGACTGCCCGCTCTCCAGAACGATCTCCCGGGGCGCGTGCTGCACGCCGATCTTGACCTCCACGGCTATGTCCCTCCGACGGTCAGTGCTGCGGTGCGCGGTCGTCGCGCCGTACGCAGCACACATTAGCCCGGTGAGGGGACACGGAACGCTCCGACGCCGCACGCCAGAAGCGAACACGCCCGGGAACAGATCCGGGACGCGCGCGGTACGCGTACCGGACACGCCCCGGACGCGCCCCGGAACGTACGCCCGCCGTTCCCGCGTCAGTGCTCGCTGCCGTGCAGCGGGAAGCCCGCGATGCCGCGCCAGGCGAGCGACGTCAGCAGCTGCACCGCGGTGTCGCGCGGGATCGTGCTGCCACTGGAGAGCCAGTAGCGGGCGACCACCTGGGACACCCCGCCGAGACCGACGGCCAGCAGCATCGACTCGTCCTTGGACAGGCCGGTGTCCTCCGCGATGACCTCACTGATCGCCTCGGCGCACTGGAGCGACACACGGTCGACCCGCTCGCGCACGGCGGGCTCGTTCGTCAGGTCCGACTCGAAGACCAGACGGAACGCGCCGCCCTCGTCCTGGACGTACGCGAAGTAGGCGTCCATCGTCGCGGCTACGCGGAGCTTGTTGTCCGTGGTCGAGGCGAGAGCGGTACGCACCGCCTGGAGCAGCGACTCGCAGTGCTGGTCCAGCAGGGCCAGGTACAGCTCCAGTTTTCCCGGGAAGTGCTGGTACAGGACCGGCTTGCTCACACCGGCTCGCTCGGCGATGTCGTCCATCGCCGCGGAGTGGTACCCCTGTGCGACGAAGACCTCCTGCGCCGCGCCCAGGAGTTGATTGCGTCGGGCTCGGCGGGGCAGGCGTGTGCCGCGTGGGCGTGCCGCCTCTGTCTGCTCGGTGGCTGTCACGCCGCCTCCCATGTCTTTCATTGTCGCGGCCTTTCAACAGCACGGCCGTTCCGTGCGCCGTGTGCGCCGCGCCCGCCATCGTACTTTTGGGTAACCCGGGTGCGCGCGGTGCGGACGGAGAATTTCACGGACCGGACAGCCACGGAAGGCCGCTCAGCGGTAGTCGTCCTCGTCCAGGGCCACGACGCGGGCCTGTTCCGCGGCGTCTCCGTCGGTCGCCTCGCCCCGGTCGATGCCGGTGGGGGAAGCGTCGTGAGCCTCCAGCCACGCCGTGCGCTGCTCCGCGGCGTCGGCTTCGGAGGCGTCGTTGTCGAGCTCGTCCGGTTCTTCTTCGAGAGGTTCTTCGTCCGCCTCTGCGAAAGTCTCCGGGTCGGTCGGATCGAGTGGCATGCGGAACTGCCTTTCGGGAGGAAGCACGGGCCGGCGCGTACGCCCTTTGCCTCCGAGGGTAGATCTGTGACGGCGAACACACGATTCAGTGCGTGATCGTCTCGTAACATTGCCGCATGTCTTCGACCGAGCTGCCCGGATCCAGCCTCGCAGCTGCCACCGCGGTGCCGCGGGTCAGCGCGGTGCGGGTCGCCGAGGGCGAGAAGCTGCGCACCGTCACGCTCCCCGGACTGACGCTGCACGTACGGGCGCGGCCCGCCGCCCGCGCCGGACTGCCGCCCGCGCTGTACGTGCACGGACTCGGCGGATCCTCGCAGAACTGGTCGGCCCTGATGCCGCTGCTCGCCGACGAGGTGGACGGCGAGGCGGTCGACCTGCCCGGTTTCGGCGATTCCCCGCCGCCCGACGACGGCAACTACTCGGTCAGCGGCCAGGCCCGCGCCTGCATCCGGCTGCTCGACGCGAGCGGACGCGGACCGGTCCACCTCTTCGGCAACTCGCTGGGCGGCGCCGTCGCCACGCGCGTCGCGGCCGTCCGGCCCGACCTGGTGCGCACCCTCACCCTCGTCTCGCCCGCCCTCCCCGAAATCCGGGTGCAGCGCACGGCGGTGCCGACCGGGCTGCTCGCGCTGCCGGGGGTCGCCTCCCTGTTCGCCCGGCTCAGCAAGGACTGGACCGCGGAGCAGCGGACGCGCGGCGTGATGGCGCTGTGTTACGGCGATCCCGAGGCCGTCACGCCCGAGGCTTTCCAGAACGCCGTCCAGGAGATGGAACGGCGGCTGGAACTGCCGTACTTCTGGGACGCGATGACGCGTTCGGCGCGGGGCATCGTCGACGCGTACACCCTGGGCGGGCAGCACGGTCTGTGGCGGCAGGCGGAGCGGGTGCTCGCACCGACGCTGCTCGTGTACGGAGGGCGGGATCAACTCGTGTCGTACCGTATGGCGCGCAGGGCGGCGGCGGCGTTCCGTGATTCGCGGCTGCTGACCATGCCCGACGCCGGTCACGTGGCGATGATGGAATATCCGGAGGCGGTCGCCAGCGCTGTCCGGGAACTGATCAATGACAGCGGCAGGAGCTGATCCGGCGCGTGGGACGTCATAGTCGCCGAGGCCCCGCACCCAAGGGGGCTGCCGGGAAACCCGCCATACCGGGGCCCGCCGAGGAGGCGCCGGCAGGTCCGGACGCACCGGGTGGACGGCGCGGACGTGCGAGAACCGCGGACTACGAGGCCGCGTCCGCCCCCCGGCGGCCACAGGAGCGGCAACAGCAGTACGGCGGCACCCCCGCTCACGGGGTGCCGCACGTGCGCGGTGGCCACCCCGAGCAGCGCGAGCCCGGCGGCGGCTGGGGCGCCGCGCCCGACGGCAGGTACGGCGACCGGCAGGGGGCGGCGCAGGGCCCGCCGCAGCCGCAGGCCCGCTACGCGGCGGCCGGGGCGCGCATTCCGGGGCCCCGGCAGGAGTTCGTCGAGGCGTTCGACGCACCGCGGCGGAGGGTGCCGGCGACCGGTCCTTCCGGCGCGGGCGCCGACCGGGAGCGGGACGAGACGGCTGCCGCCGGTGACGGCGACGGCGGTTCTCCGGACACGTACGACGACGGACCTGCCAGGGGCGGCAAGGGGCGCGCCTTCACCGGCGTCGCCGCCGCCGCGGTGACCACCGTGCTCGCCGTGGTCGTCGCCGGACAGGTCGCCCAGGGCGAGAAGGACCCCGTGGCCGCCCCGGCGGCCGGGGACCGGGCCACCCGCGAGAGCGACGCCTCACGTTCCGACCCCCGGCCGACGCCGTCCCGGGAGCAGGCGGCCGCCGCCCCGGCGACGTACGACCAGCAGATGTCCCGGACGTACCCGATCGCCCCGAAGCTCACCGGCCGGGGCGAGTTCCAGGCGATCGGCGGGTTCGACAAGGCGCCCGGCAAGGGGCAGAAGTACACCTACCGGGTGGACGTCGAGAAGGGGCTGCGCCTCGACGGCGCCCTCTTCGCCCGCGCCGTGCAGGAGACGCTCAACGACGACCGGAGCTGGGCGCACAACGGTGCGATGACGTTCGAGCGGATCTCGTCCGGCCGGCCCGACTTCGTCGTCACGCTGGCGAGCCCCGGGACCACCGGCGAGTGGTGCGCGAAGTCCGGTCTCGACACGCTTTCCGGCAATGTCTCGTGCGATTCCGCGGCGACCGAGCGGGTCATGATCAACGCCTTCCGGTGGGCGCAGGGGGCGCCGACCTTCGGCAAGGACAAGATGTTCGCGTACCGGCAGATGCTCATCAATCACGAGGTCGGCCACCGGCTCGGACACGGTCACAAGAACTGCGAGACGCCCGGCGAACTCGCGCCGATCATGCAGCAGCAGACGAAGTCGCTGGACATCGGAGGCATCCGGTGCAAGCCCAACGCATGGGTCTTTCCCGGCAGTTGAGCCGACAGCCGGCCCCCGGCGCGCGCTGGCCGCAGCCTGACACTCCGTAACGGAAATTCCCCTTAGCGCGACAGAACGCTACGGCGGGGTGAAAGTTACGCGGGTTCACCCCTTTTGGTGGCGCGACGGACAACCGTCCGTCGCGTCACCGTCATGTCCGCATACGGTCGGTCCCGCTGCGAGTCGCCGGACCAACGGTGGCCGCCCACAAGGGAGATCGGGGGTGTGCCCGTGCGGATCGCACTGCTCACGGAGGGTGGCTACCCGTATGCGACAGGTGATTCCAGGCTCTGGTGCGACCGGCTCGTGCGCGGGCTCGCGCAGCACGAATTCGATGTCTACGCCCTGAGCCGCAGCGCCGACCAGGAGGCGCGGGGCCGGCTCCCGCTGCCGCCCCACGTGCGGCTGGTGCGTACCGCACCGCTGTGGGCGCCACAGGACGACGGCCGTACGTACGGGCGGCGCGAACGGCGCCGGTTCGCCGGGCACTTCCGGGAGCTCGCCGCCGCGATCTGCGCCCAGGAGGACGAGAGCGCGGGCGACCGGTTCGCCGCCGGGCTCTACGGGCTCGCGGAGCTGGCCGCGGAGCACGGCGGGCTCTACGCCGCCCTGCGCTCCGAA
Source organism: Streptomyces agglomeratus (assembly GCF_001746415.1). NCBI lineage: Bacteria > Bacillati > Actinomycetota > Actinomycetes > Kitasatosporales > Streptomycetaceae > Streptomyces > Streptomyces agglomeratus. Next base: position 2,926,773 of record NZ_MEHJ01000001.1, on the reverse strand, counting down.
GTGGCCGTACGCGCCCTGGAGGCCGCCTGCCGCGCCCCCGGTGCCAACCGCGCCGTACAGGCCGCGAAGGTCCCCGACTACCTCGCGTTCGCCGACCTGCTGGAGCGCGCGCTGCGGCCCCTGTCGCTCGACTGGTACGACGACCGGAGCCTCGGTGCCGTCGATCTGTGCCACGCGGCTTCCGGTGGCTCCGCCGCCCTGCCGGGGCTGTTGGGCAAACGCTTCTTCGGCGTACCCCTGCTGGTCACCGAGTACGGCGTACAGCTGCGGGCCCGCTATCTGGCGGAGGGGGGCACCGGGCGGAGCGCACCGGTACGGGCGCTGCTCGCCGCCTTCCACGGCAAGCTCGCCGCCGAGGTGTACGACCGCGCCACCCTGATCACGCCGGGCAATACGCACGCCAGGCGGTGGCAGGAGCGGTGCGGCGCCGACCGCGCGAAGCTGCGTACGGTCTACCCCGGCATGGAGTCCGAGCGCTTCGCGGGGCTGGGCGAGGGCGGCGACGGAGGCGACCCGGGCACGCTCGTCTGGGTCGGACGCGTGGAGCCCGCGAAGGACCTCGTCTCGCTGCTGCACGCCTTCGCGGAGGTGCGGAAGGCGGAGCCGCGGGCCCGGTTGCGCATCGTCCACAACCCGTACGGGCAAAGCGCTGTCGCCGCCGGATATCTCGCGCACTGCCAGGCCCTGGCCGCCCAGCTCTTCCCCGACGAGGCGGCCGACGCGCACGCCGTCGGGGACAACCCCGTCTCGTTCGAGGAGATCGGCGGGCCGGAGGTGCCGGACCTGGTGGACGCGTACGCGGCGGGGAGCGTGGTCGTCCTCTCCAGCGTCGTCGAGGGCTTCCCGGTCAGCCTGGTCGAAGCGATGTTCTGCGGGCGCGCCACGGTATCGACGGACGTCGGCGCGGTCGTCGAAATCATCGGCGGCACAGGGCTCGTGGTCCCGCCGCGCAACCCCCGCGCACTGGCCGACGCCTGTGTGGCGCTGATGCGTGATACCGAGCGGCGCGAACGGCTGGGAGCGGCGGCGCGGGCACGCGCGCTCGAACTCTTCACCGTCGAGCAGAATCTCGCGGCATTTCGAGGCATTTACCTGGAGCTGATCTCCCACTGCCCGGTACGGCGCGAACCGGTGGGCGCGGACGGCGAACCCCTGCTCTTCGCCCACCCGGCGGAAGCACATGTACCGGGCAGCTGGGCGCGCGGTGCCTCCGGCCCCGGCTGGGCGGACGCCGCAAGCGCGTCGCAGCGGGTGGGCGCGGGCGCCGGGACGGGACCGGGGGAGCGGGATGTCTGAGCGACACGGCGGACAGCAGGATCCGGCGAGACCCTCGGCCGGTACGGGGCCTTCGGCCATCACGGGAGCAGCGGCCACGGTTCGGGCAACGGCCACCGCACGGGCAGCGGCTGCCACGGGGGCATCGGGCACGGCGGGGACCGCGTCGCCCCCCGGAACCCTCGCCTCCGGGAGTGGGGCGGGGACGGCGACCGCGATGCCGGCGACCGCGACCACGCCCGGGAACCCCGCGACCGCGACCGCAACTGCGGTGGTTGCCGGGGGCGTTCGGGGCGGGAGCGGGGCCGGTGGACCGAACGTCAGTGGAGGAGGCATGTCGATGAGCGCAGCCCGTACACCGGCTGCCCCCGGCGGGGGCGTGTGGGACGCCCCCCGTACCCCGCTGAGTCCCGGCGCGTGGGACACCGGCGCCCCGCTGACGGCCGCCCCCCCCGCATCCGCCGCCCCCGCCCCCGCATCCGCCGACCCCGGCCCGGGAGCCGCCGTCCCCGGCACCGCCGTGTCGCCGCCGCGCCGTGGACCCGCGGACCCGGTACGGGCGCTGATGCACCGCCACCGGGAGCTGTGCGAGCGGGCCGTCGACCCACTGGAGATCGCCGCCGGGCTCGAAGCGCACGGGGTGACCGACAGGACCGCCGCGCGTTTCCGCCACCGGGACGTCTTCGCGCTGGCCGAGGAGCTGTACGCACGTGTGCCGCGGGTCGGTGACAGCGCCGTGCACGCCCCCGCGCGTACGCCCCGGGGGCGCGCCGGCTGGATCGCGTACGCGCTGCTGCCCGGCGTCGCGTGCGCCCTCACGGCCGCCGGGCTCCGACTCACCACAGGCCGCGTGGGGTGGGCGGTCGCCGCGACCGGGGTACTGGTCGTCGCGGTCGCCGTCACCCTGTGCCTGCGCCACGGCCCCCTGCGCGCCGAGGGGCGCACAGCGCCCGCCGCACGCCTGTGGGTGTGCTGGCTGCTCGCGTACGCCGTCTTCGGCGACGGGCTGCTCGGTCAGCTCGTCGCGGGCGGCCCCGACGGACCGTGGCCGATGGAGAGCACGACGCTCGTGGCCCTCGCGTGGGCCCTCGTCCCGGCCGCGTGGTGCGCGCACCTCCTCGGCGTACAGGCGCGGCGCAAGCTCGCCACGAGCCGGGGCACCGAGGAGTTCGCGGCGTCGGTACGTCCGCTCCTGATCGGCCTCACCGGGCTCTTCGTGGGCGTACTCCTCTGTCTCCAGATCGCCGTGGTGAGCGCGGCCGGGGGCAGCGGCCGGGCCCCTCTCGCCGCCGGCGTCGCTCTGGGCGCGCTCCTCTTCCTCGCCCGGCTGCTCACCGTCCACGGTTTTCCCCGCCCCGCGCAGGCGGGCCTTGCCGCCGCTGCCGCCCTACAGATCACCGCCCTTGCCGCCGTACTGGCGGCCCGCCTGCCCGGCTGCGGCTTCCTCGCCCGGCCCGTCGAGTACCTCGTCGGGGCCGGCGGCCCGGGCACCGTACCCGCCGCCGCCTGCGCCCTGCCCGCGCTCGCCCTGCTGGTCCACGCCACCGCGGCCCTCTCCCGCACCTCGGCCCACGCCGGCCGGCCGGAAACCGCCGACCCCCGCCCGAAGGGGCCGGACGGCGGGGCCCGAAGGGACGGCCGTGAACGACAAGACGGACGGCACGGCCCCGACGGACGCCACGGCCCGCCCCACTGACCAACCACCTGACCACCGGACCGGACCACAACCGGACCGGACCACACCGGACCGGCCCACCACCGGACCGGACCACACCGGACCGGACCACCGTCGGACCGGACCGGCCCACCACCGGACCGGCCCACCACCGGACCGGCCCACCGTCGGACCGGACCACACCACAGCGGACCACACCGCACCCGGACCGAACCGGACCGCACCAATCCGTCCAGCCTCCCGCGGAGCCGACGCCGCGGGCGTACACCGCAGCACTCACCGCAACATCCCCGAAGGAGAACGTGACCATGACCCCCCAACCCCCAACTTCCGCCGGTCGGCACCGAGGGGACGCGCGATGAGGGTGCTGCTGCTGGGTGCCAACGGATATCTCGGCCGCTTCGTCGCCGACCGGCTGCTCGCCGACCCGGCCGTGCAGCTCACCGCCCTCGGGCGGGGCGACGACGCCGACGTACGGTTCGACCTCGCCACCGGCAGCCCCGGTGCGCTGACCCGCTTCCTGGACGCCGTGCACCCCGGCGTCGTCATCAACTGCGCCGGCGCCACCCGCGGCGGCGCCCGCGAACTGACCCGGCACAACACCGTCGCCGTCGCGACCGTCTGCGAGGCACTGCGCCGCAGCGGCTGCGGAGCGCGGCTCGTGCAGCTCGGCTGCGCCGCCGAGTACGGACCCTCGCAGCCGGGGTCGTCCACCGCCGAGGACGCCGTGCCCCGCCCCGGCGGCCCGTACGGCGTCAGCAAGCTCGCCGCCACCGAGCTGGTGCTCGGCTCCGGGCTCGACGCCGTCGTGCTCCGGGTCTTCTCACCGGTCGGACCCGGAACGCCGGCGGGCTCGCCGCTGGGCCGCCTCGCCGAGGCGATGCGGCGGGCGATGCAGTCCGGGGACGGCGAGCTGAAGCTGAGCGGCCTCGGCGTGCAGCGGGACTTCGTCGACGTACGCGATGTGGCGCGCGCCGTGCACGCGGCCTCGCTCTCCGCCGCGCAGGGCGCCGTCAACATCGGCACCGGCCGCGCGGTCCGGCTGCGGGACGCCGCCGCCGTCCTGGCCAGGGTCGCCGGCTACGGCGGCGCGCTCCACGAGCTCGACGCGCCCTCCGGCTACGTCCCGGGCAGCGCGGCGGCGGCCGCGCGCAACGGCGGAGTGGGCAGCGTGCTCTCCTCGGTGGGGCCGCAACGCGGCGAGATGTCCCCGGATCACCTGGGAACCCCGTACCCGTACCCGGACGGCTGCGGCAGCTGGCAGCAGGCCGACGTGCGCACCGCGCGCGACCGCCTCGGCTGGCGGCCCCGGATCAACCTGGAGGAGTCGCTCGCCGACATCTGGATGGAGGCCGCATGCCGCATCTGACCAGGCCCAGGCGGCAACAGGCCGCGACCGCCGCCGACCGCATGGGCATCGGGGTCCCCGGGTACGCGCACCCGCTCGTCGCCCCCGTCGAGTGGGGCGAACTCAACCGCCCCGGTACGCCGCTGCACTGGGTGGCGCTCAACGTGGCCGACGGGCCGGGCGACCGCCCCGACCCGCACTGCCTGGAGGCCGCAGGCCGCCTCCGCAACGCCGGGGTGCGCGTCCTGGGCCGGATCGACATGGCGTACGGGGCGCGCTCCTTCGGTGAGCTCGTCTCCGACGCGCACCGGTTCCGCGACTGGTACCGGGTCGACGGCTTCTATCTGGACCGCTGTCCCAGCGACCGGACAGACCTGCCGGGGGTGCGCCGCGTGACCACCACACTGTCCGGCGTCCCGGAGGACGGCGCCCACCTGGTCCTCGGGCACGGCACACACCCGTATCCCGGCTACGCCGAGAGCGCGGACCAGCTGGTGACGTTCTCGGGGCCGTGGACGGACTACCGCTGGTCACAGGTGGCGGAATGGACGGCGGACCACCCTCCCGAGCGCTTCTGCCACCTGGTGCACGGGCTGCCGCGCACGCACCTGGACGAGGCCGTCCGTATCGCCCGCTGGCAGGGTGCCGGGACGGTCTTCATGACGGACCGGACGGCCGTCGGCGACTACGGCTGCGGCTACAGCGACGGTGACGGACAAAACGCACCATTCGAGACTCTGCCCGGCTACTGGGACGAAATCGTCTCGCGGATCGGACCGGGTGTCTCGGAATGAGAAGGGGCGTGGCAGTGTTACGCGGAGAACAACCGTACTGTTTGACCGACCTACGGAGTCCCCGTGTCGCTGCCACCCCTGGTCGAGCCCGCTGCCGAGCTCACTGTTGACGAGGTTCGCAGGTACTCCCGCCACCTGATCATCCCGGACGTCGGGATGGACGGGCAGAAGCGGCTGAAGAACGCCAAGGTGCTCGCCGTGGGCGCCGGCGGCCTGGGTTCGCCCGCGCTCATGTACCTCGCCGCGGCCGGCGTCGGCACGCTCGGCATCGTGGAGTTCGACGAGGTCGACGAGTCGAACCTGCAACGCCAGATCATCCACAGCCAGGCCGACATCGGCCGCTCGAAGGCCGAGTCCGCCCGTGACTCGGTCCTCGGCATCAACCCGTACGTGAATGTGGTTCTTCACGAAGAGCGGCTCGAAGCCGAGAACGTGATGGAGATCTTCTCCCAGTACGACCTGATCGTCGACGGCACCGACAACTTCGCGACCCGCTACCTGGTCAACGACGCGTGCGTGCTGCTCAACAAGCCGTACGTCTGGGGCTCGATCTACCGCTTCGACGGCCAGGCGTCCGTCTTCTGGTCCGAGCACGGCCCCTGCTACCGCTGCCTCTACCCCGAGCCCCCGCCGCCGGGCATGGTCCCGTCCTGCGCCGAGGGCGGCGTGCTGGGCGTGCTCTGCGCGTCCATCGGCTCGATCCAGGTCACCGAGGCGATCAAGCTGCTGGCCGGTGTGGGTGACCCGCTGGTCGGCCGGCTGATGATCTACGACGCCCTGGAGATGCAGTACCGCCAGGTCAAGGTCCGCAAGGACCCCGACTGCGCGGTCTGCGGCGAGAACCCGACCGTCACCGAGCTCATCGACTACGAAGCCTTCTGCGGCGTCGTGTCCGAGGAGGCGCAGGAGGCGGCGCTGGGTTCGACGATCACTCCCAAGCAGCTCAAGGAGTGGATCGACTCCGACGAGAAGATCGACATCATCGACGTCCGCGAGCCGAACGAGTTCGAGATCGTCGCGATTCCGGGTGCGCGGCTCATCCCCAAGAACGAGTTCCTCATGGGCTCCGCCCTCCAGGACATGCCGCAGGACAGGCGCATCGTCCTGCACTGCAAGACGGGTGTCCGCAGTGCCGAGGTCCTCGCGGTGCTGAAGTCCGCGGGCTTCTCGGATGCGGTGCACGTCGGCGGCGGAGTCATCGGCTGGGTCAACCAGATCGAGCCGCAGAAGCCGATCTACTAGGCCCCGCAGTTTTCGCGGGCCCCGCGGTTTCGCAGGCCCTGCTGTTTCCCTGCTGGTGTCGTACGCAGGTCTATGTACGAAGGGGCCGTCCCGCACGTCATGTGCGGGACGGCCCCTTCGCGCGTCCGGGGGCAGGGCGCGGTCAGCGCGCGCCGGCGAGCAGTTCGGCCACCCTTTCCAGCGCGGCGGGCGCCAGGTTGCGGCGCAGTACCTCGACCAGCTCCTCCGGCGTACCGCGGCTGTCGAGGGTGATTACGCCGTAATCGCGCCGCCGCCGCGCCTTCGGTACGGGCGCGGGGGCATCGAGGGGCGCGTCGCCGGGCAGCCGCTGTTCGTCGCGCGGCAGCCGCGCGATGCGCCGGGCGTCCTCGACGGAGACGCGCCCGTCGGCCAGCGCCTCCTGAAGGTCTTCGCGCAGCTTCATCAGGGACAGCCGCTGGGACACGAACCCCTGGGTCTTGCCGATCCGGGCGGCCACCTGCCGCTGCGAGTAGCCGTACGACGTGATCAGGCCCTGGATGGCCTGTGCCTGTTCCAGCTCGGTGAGGTCGTCGCGCTGGACGTTCTCGATCAGCGCGTCCTCGTCCGTACGGGTCGCGTCCTCCCGTACGAGCACCGGCACTTCGCGCAGCCCGGCGAGCTTTGCGGCCGCGAGCCTGCGGTGGCCGTGCAGGACGACGTACGGGGCGTCGCCGACGGCCCCCTCGTGCTGCGGATGCACGGCGAGGAAGGCGCCGCGCGAGACGACGCCGAGGGCCTGGAGCACTCCGCGTTCGCGCAGCGTCTCGGCCAGGCCGTCGAGGTCGCGCAGCTCGTGGCGCGGGTTGTCGGGGTTCTCGGCGAGGTCCGTGACGGGAACGGTCAGCGGGTACGCGTCCCGCCCGGCCGGCGGCACGGGGTCGTCGCCCGGGGTGAGCAGGGTGGCGAGGTCGGTGCGGCGGCCCATCAGCGGCTCACCGCCTTCTTGGCGGCGCGGGCGCGCCGGGGCCTGGCCGGGGCCGGGATCACCGCCAGGCCGACCTCCAGCGCGAGCCGGAAGAAGTCCTCGCGGGCCTGGAGTGCGACGCGGTTGGCGCCGTACTGCGTGACGACGAGGCCGTCGGCGGACGCCCGGGTGTGCAGCTTGTAGTGGCGTACGACGGTCCGCGCGAGGGGCCAGCCCTGGGCCTCGACGAACGCCCGGGTCTGGTCGAGGTCCGCCTTGCCGTCGCGCGGGTCCCAGTTGTTGATGACCACGCGGAACGGCAGCCCGCGCGGCTTCACGACGCGCTCGACGGTGCGCTGGGTGGGCTGGAATCCGAGTGGTTCGGGTTCGATGGGCACGATCACGTCGTGCGCGTTGTCCAGGACGGCGCGCAGCGCGTCGGCTGCGGCTCCCCTCCCGAGGGGGTCGTCGCCGCCGGTCCCGGCCAGGTCGAGCCAGCCGGGGGTGTCGACGAAGACGTGCTGGGCGGAGGGGATGCGGGAGAGCGCGGCGAGCCCGGGGAGGTCGTCGTGCGCCTGGACGAAGTCGAACGGCAGGCCGTCGCCGACCCGTTCCGACCACCACACCGCGGAGCCCTGCGGGTCGATCGAGACGGCGACGACGGGCGGCCGCCCGCCCTCGGGCCCGGCGCCGAGCACGTCGGCCGTGACGGCGGCGAGGTTGACGGCGAGCGTGGATTTACCCACGCCGCCCTTCTGATTGAGGATCACGTGTACGTGTGCCACGACCACTCTCCCTGATTCACGCAAATCCGACATTCGGGATTTACGCCAACTGTGACAGTGGTGCGCGGGCAGGCCGGGCGTACACGCCGTGGGCGGCGCTGTCCGCTGCTACGAGCAGGTGGTGTTGTCCGCCGGGACCTTGCCGTCCAGGAAGTACCGGTCCACGGCGCTGGCTATGCATCCGTTGCCCGTGAGGTAGGCGCCGTGGCCCTCGCCCTCGTACGTGATCTGCACGCCGACGCCCTCGCCCAGCTCCTCCACCATCCGCAGCGAGCCCTCGTACGGTGTGGCCGAGTCGCCCTTGCCGCCGATCACCAGGATCGGGGCCGCGCCCTCGGCACCGACCTCGGGGGTCTCGTGCTCGCCGTCGACCGGCCAGGAGGCGCACCAGCCGGCCAGGTCCCACGCCAGGAAGGGGCCGAAGACGGGGGAGACCTTGCGGAAGTCGGCGAGGTGGGCCGTCCTGACCTCCTCGGCGCTCACCCGCCCCTTGGCGTCGGCGCAGCTGATGGCGCGCTGGGCGTGCTGGTCCCTGCCGTAGCGCCCGTTCTCGTCGCGGTTGTTGTACGAGTCGGCGAGCCGCAGCAGCGTCCCGCCGTCGCCGCTCTCCGCCTCGTTCAGGGCCGCGGTGAGCGTCGGCCAACTGTCCTCGCCGTAGAGCTGCGACAGCACTCCCGTGACCGCGAGGCTCTCGGTGAGGGGACGGCCGGTCCCGGTCGGCAGGGGCTTCTTGTCGAGCCGGTCGAGAAGCCGCGCGAGGCGGGCCGTACCGGCCTCCGGGGTGGTGCCGGTGCTCTCGAAGTAGTTGTCCAGGGCGCGCTGGAAACCGAGCACCTGATTGCGCGCGTGACGGACGAAGTCCGCGGACGGGTCGACGACCGCGTCCAGTGCAATGCGTCCGACTCTGCGCGGGAAGAGATGGGCGTACGTGCCGCCCAGCTCCGTGCCGTAGGAGAAGCCGAAGTAGTGCAGCTTCTCGTCGCCGAGCACCTGGCGGACGAGGTCCATGTCGCGGGCGGCGTTGCTCGTTCCGACGTGCGGCAGGACCTTTCCGGAGCGCTTGGCGCAGCCCGCGCCGAAGGCGACCGCGTCGTCGAGGTAGCTCCTCTCCTCGGCGCGGGTGTCGGGGGTGAAGTCCAGCCGGAAGGACGCCTCCGTCTGCCGGTCGTCCCGGCAGACGACGGCGGAGCTCGCGGCGACGCCGCGCGGGTCGAAGGCGACCAGGTCGTAACGGGTGTGCAGGGCCGTGAAGCCGGGGGCGTGGCCGGGCATGCCCGCCACGCCCGAGCCGCCCGGGCCGCCGAAGTTGAACAGGAGCGAGCCGACGCGCCGGTCGCTGTCCGTGGCCCTGGAGCGGATCAGCGCGATGCCGATCGTCCCGCCGTCCGGCTCGCGGTAGTCCAGCGGCGCGGTCAGGGTGGCGCACTGCCAGTCGCCGCCGGGCGCCCGGGCGTCACGGCCCGCCCCGACGGGCGCGGCGCACCGCTTCCAGTCGAGCCGCTGGCCGGTGAGCGCGGCGGGGAGGGCGGGCAGCCGGCCGCCGCTCACGTCCGGGCCTGGGTCCTGCCCGCGCTCCCGGTCGGCGGAAGTGGCCGGCGCGGAGGCCGTGGAGGACGCGGCGGGCCGGTCGTCGCCGCCCGCAGAGCCGCTGCCGCAGCCGGTGGCCGCTCCCGCGACGAGGAGCGCAGCGGCTGCCACGGCGGCTGCCCGTACATGACTGGCCATGGTGGCTCCCCAGCGCTCAGGACTCGAAAACAGATTCGCAATCCTAGGCGGCCCCACTGACAGTCGCACTCGCCGCCGGGCGGCGTGCCCCACCGACCGTCGCACTCGCCGCCGGGCGGCGTGCCCCATCGACAGTCGCACTCGCCGCCGGGCGGCTTCCCCCCACTGGCAGTCGACGCACTCGCCGCCGGGGGACCTAGGGGCACACGGTCCCGTCGGCCGGCACCTTGCCCCGCAGCAGGTACGCGTCCACGGCGCCCCGCACGCACTTGTCGCCGCCGCTGTACGCGCCGTGGCCCTCGCCCTTGTACGTCAGCTCGATGCCGACGCCCTTGCCCAGCTCCTCGGCCATCCTCTTCGCGCCCGCGTAGGGCGTCGCGGGGTCGCCGGTGGTCCCGATGACGAGGATCGGGGCCGAGCCCGGCGCGCTCACGTCGGGGGTGTCCCACTGGCCGTCCACCGGCCACGCGGAGCAGCCCATCAGACCCCAGCCCCAGGCCTCACCGAAGAGGCGCGACGCGGCGCGGAACGCGGGGAGCTGCGACTTCGCCCGCTCCATGTCGTAACGCGCCTTGTCGTCCACGCAGTTGATGGCCGCGTTGGCGGCGGCCAGGTTGCTGTACGTACCGTCGGGATTGCGGCCGTTCATGGAGTCCGAGAGGCTGAGCAGAAGCTCGCCGTTGCCGCCGTCCGCGTCGTCGAGCCCCTGCTCCAGGTACTTCCAGTACTCCCGGGAGTACAGCGTCTGGGCGATGCCGTTGGTGGCGTGGCTCTGGGTCAGGTCGCGGTCGCCGATGCCCTTGACGGGTTTCTTGTCGAGCCGCTCCAGGAGGTCGACGACGAAGTCCTCGATCTCCTTCACGGAGTCGCCGGGCAGCGTGCACGCGTCGCCGCGCCGGACGCAGTCCTCGGCGAAGTTCTCGAAGGCGAGCTGGAAGCCCTTCGCCTGGGTGAGTGAGCCCCGTTCGGAGGTCTGGGTCGGGTCGACGACCGCGTCGAAGACCGCCCTGCCGACCTTCTTCGGGAACAAGTGGGCGTAGACGCCGCCCAGTTCGGTGCCGTACGAGATGCCCAAGTAGTGCAGCTTGTCGTCGCCGAGAGCCTGCCGCATGAGGTCCATGTCGCGGGCGGCGTTGGTCGTGCCGACGTAGGGCAGCTCTTCGCCCGAGTTCTCCTCGCAGGCGTCGGCGTACGACGCGAGGCCGTCGGTGAAGGTCTTCTCCTCCGCGGCGTCGTCCGGGGTGCTGTCCTGGGCGTAGTACGCGTCGAGTTCCTCGTCGTCCTTGCACTGGACGCCCACGCTGCGGCCGACGCCGCGCGGGTCGAAGCTCACCAGGTCGTAGCGGGAGCGCAGTCCCTCGTACTCCGGGGCCAGGGAGGGCAGGCCCGTCAGTCCCGAGCCGCCGGGCCCGCCGAAGTTGAAGATCAGGGAGCCGATGCGGTTCTTCGTGTCCCGGGCCTTCGCGCGGATGAGTGCCAGCTCGATCGTGTCGCCGTCGGGCTTCGCGTAGTCGCGCGGTACGTCCATGAACGCGCACTGCCACGTGTCGCCGCCCGGGAGGGGGGAGGGGGAGGCGCCGCCGCCCTCCGCCGCCGACGGGGCGGGGCAGTCCGCCCAGTCGAGCGTCTGGGCGGCGAGGTCCCTTCCCCCGCCGGTTTCCTTGTCGCCGTTGTCGGAACAGCCGGAGAGGGACACGAGAACGGCCGTCGCGGCAAGGACGGCCGTGGCACGCAGGGCGGCGGGAGTCGGCATACGTCCATCGTGCGACGGTGTGCGGGAGCGTGCGCCCCGGGGAGCGCCATTCGGACGGCGTACGAACGACGGCGTACGAGAGCGGTCCCCGAGGCCCCTAGAGCTGGCCCCTTCGGGTCAGATGGTTGAAGAACAGCCAGCCCGGCAGCACCGGGAGCCAGAACGTCAGCAGCCGGTACAACAGCACGGCCGGGGTCGCGATCGCGGTGGGCAGCCCCGCGAAGGTAAGAGCCGCGATGAGCGCGCCCTCGACCGCGCCCACACCGCCGGGCGTCGGCACGGCGGAACCCAGGGCGTTGGCGGTCAGGAAGATCAGCGCGATGGTGGCGTAGCTCAGCTGGACGTCACTGTCGAAGGCGCGGACCGATGCGTCCAGGCACATCACGAACGCCGCCGTCAGCAGCAGCATGCCGCCGATGCCGGTGACCAGCTTCTGAGGCCGCTGGAGTACGTCGAGCATGCGCGGCACCACACCCGCGAACAGCGACCGCACCCGCGTCACCACGAACCTGCGCAGGAGCGGCACGGCCGTCACCACGAGAGCCAGCACAGCCGCCGTCAGCAGCCCGGCGATCACCGTTCTGGACGGGGACAGCGTGGGGGTGCGTTCGGTGCCCGTCACATAGCCGAAGACCATCAGCAGTGAGATGTGACTGGCCAGCCCGAAGAGCTGCGACGCGCCGACACTCGCCACCGCGAGCCCCGGCCGCACCCCGGCGCGCTGGAGGAAGCGCGTGTTCAGGGCCACGCCACCGATCGCCGCCGGCGCGACCAGCTTCACGAAGGACCCCGCCACCTGCGCCTTGACCGTGCGCCAGAACGGCACCTTCTCGGGTACGAATCCCAGCAGGCTCATCGCGGCGGCCGGATAGCTGAGCGCTGAGAACAGCACGGCCACGGCCGCCCAGCGCCAGTCCGCCGTCGCGATCGCCTCACTGACGTCGTTGGCCATGAACGTCGAGATCAGGAAGTACGCGACGAACGCGCCGGCGATGACGGTGACGAGCGTGCGCGGTCTGATCCGTTCGAGACGGGCCGGCTCGACCAGTGCCTGCGGACGGATGAGCAGCACCTGGTGACGGATCTGCGACAGCAGGTCCTCTTCCCGTGCCTGCTCCAGCGCCTCCTCTATGGCGTCCTTCTCGGCCTTCTTCTCGGCCCGTACGTCCTTGCGCCCGCCGGTGCCCGCCGTCTCGTCGGCGCCCCGCCCTTCCGCCTTGGCGGACTGCGAGGCTTCCAGCACCGCCTCGCGCTCGCGCTGGGAGCGTTCGCGCGCGAGTCTGCGCAGCGTCGCGCGCGTGGAGCGGCTCAGGGCGATCGGCTGGAGCAGCGGCAGGCTGTCGGCGACCGCGTCCGGTCCCAGTACCTCCAGGGCGGCGGCCACCGCCCGCTCGGCGCCCGCGCGCAGCCCGAGTGTCGTCAGGAGCTGTGCCACGTCCATGCGCAGGACGATGTCGCTCGCGGCGATCTCACCACCACGGAGATCGGTAAGGATCACCCTGCCGGAACGATCCACCAGGATTGCGTCGCCGACGAGCCTGCGGTGCGCGATACGGCGCGACTGGAGGGCCTTGACCTGGCGCCACGCTCCGCGCAGCAGCTCGTCGGTGATCTCCTCGTCGGGCAACGAGTCCAGCGAGCGGCCGCCCAGGTGCTGGTAGACGAGCATCACGGCGTCCGGGCCGAGCTCGGACGTGGCGATCAGCCTGGGCGCGTTGGCCCCGGCCGCGATGGCGGCGTACGCGAGCAGCGCCTCCTGCTCCAGCGCCTGGCGCAGGGACTGGATCGAACGGCGCTGGGTGATGCCGCGCAGCGTCACCTGACGCCACACGCGGTAGAAGAACCCCTGGGCCTGCTGCTCGCGGTCCACGACCGTGACGTCGAGGGGCGGCCCGTCCTCCAGGGTGACGAGATAGCGGCGCCCGCGGTCGCCCTGCTCGGCGGAGTCCGGCACGTCCTCGGCGCGCATCGCCGTCACGGGACGGAAGCCCACGCGCCGCAGTCCCGCGAGGAGCGTCTGCCCGGTGGGCCGTACGTTCGGCGACCCGACGGCGTACAGCGTCCCGTACGCGACGGTCCAGCCGATCAGCACGGTCACGATGATCGAGAACGGTGTGGTCTGGCGGCCGACCAGTACGGCGAACGAGTTCAGCAGCAGCACCGCCCACAGGGCCACCCGCCAGCGCGGCCTGCGGGCCATGCCGACCGCCGTCATGTAGGCGATGACGGGCGCGAGGTAGCCGTGCACGGGATCGGTGAGTTCGCCGTTCGCGGTCGCCTGGGTGAGCGCTTCCCTGATGGTGTCCGGGGCGGCGTCCGAGACCCACAGGTCGGTGGCGAGCGCCACACCGTGCGCGAGCACGGCGGCGAGCACGCCGTCGGCGATCCGCAGGCCGTCGCGTTTGATCAGCCGCTCGATTGCGAAGGCGACCGGGAGGATCAGCACGGCGATGCTGGAGATCAGGCCGGCCAGCTTGATGAACACGTCCGGCGTCTGACCCGTGCCCTTGCTGATGTCCTGTTCGAGCCCCGACGCGGTGCCGTGCGCGAAGGCCGCGATGGCGAGCACGCAGACGATGCCGAGTACGCCAGCGAGCAGCCGTACCAGGTCGGAGGGGCGGTGCACGCGCGCGGAGAGCAGCGGTTCGTCACCGGAGACGCGGTCGATGTGGCTTCCTTCGGGCCCGCTGTCCATGGTCTCGGTGGGCCTTTCGGGTGCGTCAGGGTGCGACTCGGCGCCAGGGGTGCTCACCGCCGGGGGAGGCTGCACGCCCTGCTCCTTCGTCGTTTCTTCTTGATCTCGTATCACCTGTCACCGCCCGGACGATGGTGGCACGACCGGATGACAGAGGGGGGCATCAGGGTGCATTGCGCGGGCGTCACGTGTTCTGGACGGGTGGGGTACGCCCCTCCGCGCAGTCCGCGCTGTCGGTGCCGTCGTGCAGGATGGACCGGATGAGCGACGAATCGGAGACCCCGGCACTCCCCGAGTACGCCGAGCGCGTGCTGGAGGTCGCGGAGATGATTCCACCCGGCCGTGTGATGACGTACGGGGACGTCGCCGAGTGGCTGGAGGAGGGCGGCCCGCGCCAGGTGGGGCGGGTCATGGCGCTCTACGGCGGCGGCGCCCCCTGGTGGCGCGTGGTGCGTTCCGACGGCGTACTGCTGCCCGGCCACGAACCGCGCGCGCTGGGCCACTACCGCGCGGAGGGCACGCCGCTGCGGACGGCCTCCCGGCAGTCCGGCACCCATGTGCCGCGCCTGGACATGAAGCGGGCGCGGTGGGACGGCGCCGCGGCCGGCGGCGGAAGTGCACAAGCTCACACGACTCACACCTGACAGCTTCCTGCATGCGGAGCCGTGGCGGGAGAAGCCAGGTCCGCACGGGGCGCCGGGAGGTACGGGAGGCGGACTCGCTGCGTCCCCGCCGCCCACTGGCGTAGCGTCGTCCGAACGCGGCACGCGCACCCCACTCGTCCCGCGGCCACCGCGGCCCGCGCGGGCCGCCAAGTCAACCCGTACACCCACCAGGACCGGCGATCCACGTGAGCTCCTCCCCTTCCACAGGTTCCCCAGGTTCCGCGCACTCCCCGGGTTCCACAGCCTCCGCTGCTTCCCCGGACTCCCCGGACTCCCCGGACTCCCCGGAGTTCCTGGGATCCACGGCTTCCACGGAATCCGCCTGGAATCCGCCGCACCGTCAGGCCCGGCAGCGGACCACCGGCGCGTTCCGGCTGGTGCGCACCCGACCGGCCCCGGTGGACCCTCCTCTTCTGGACGCACGGCAGCGTGCGGTGGTTGACCACGCGGGCGGACCACTGCTGGTCCTCGCGGGCCCCGGCACCGGCAAGACGACGACCCTGGTGGAAGCGGTCGCCGCGCGTATCGCCAAGGGGGCCGACCCGGAGCGTGTCCTGGTACTCACGTTCAGCCGCAAGGCGGCGGTGGAACTGCGCGACCGCATGGCGCTGCGGCTCGGCGGCGCGTACGGACCGCAGGCGACCACCTTCCACTCCTTCTGCTACGCCCTGGTGCGCGCCCACCAGGACAGCGACCTCTTCAGCGAACCGCTGCGACTGCTGTCCGGCCCCGAACAGGACGTCGCCGTACGCGACCTCCTGGCAGGCCACGTGGACCTGGAACGGGACGGCCGGACCGCCCCCGTGCACTGGCCGGACGAGCTGCGCGCCTGCCTCACGACACGGGGCTTCGCCGACGAGGTGCGCGCGGTGCTGGCCCGCAGCCGGGAGCTGGGGCTCGGGCCCGACGCCCTGGGCGCCTTCGCGACGCGCACCGGGCGGCCCGACTGGAAGGCCGCGGCTGCCTTCCTGGCCGAGTATCTCGACGTACTCGACATGCAGGGCGTCCTCGACTACGCCGAACTCGTCCACCGCGCGGTGCTGCTCGCGGAGCAGGCGGAACTCACCGGCCGGCTCAGCGCGCGGTACGACGCCGTCTTCGTCGACGAGTACCAGGACACGGACCCGGCGCAGGTCCGCCTCCTGCGCGCGCTGGCCGGTTCCGGACGCACCCTGGTGGCGTTCGGCGACCCGGACCAGTCGATCTACGCGTTCCGGGGAGCGGACGTCGGCGGGATCCTCGACTTCCCGGACACGTTCCGGGGAACGGACGGCAGCCCTTCCCCGGTGGAGGTCCTCACGACCTCCCGCCGCTCGGGAAAGGCCCTCCTGGAGGCCACCCGTCTGCTCACCCGCCGGATGCCCCTGACGCGCCTGCCGGCCGAGAAGGTACGGGCCCACAGGGACCTCGCCCCGGTCCGCGAAGGGGGCCGCACGGAGGTCTACACGTACCCGACGGCGGGCACCGAGCTCGACAACATCGCGGACATCCTGCGCCGCGCCCACCTGGAGGAGGGCGTGCCGTGGAACGAGATGGCGGTACTGGTCCGGGCCGGCGGTCGTACGATCCCCGCCGTACGACGCGCCCTGACCTCCGCGGGCGTTCCCCTGGAGATCGACGGAGACGACCTGGCCCTGCGCCACGAACCGGCGGTGACCCCACTGCTGACAGCCCTGCGAGCGGTGGCCGAGGCGGCCCTCGCGCCACCGGCCCGCCGCGGCGATGCCGGTGCCCACGCGGACCGGCAGGCCGTACCCGCCGACCCGAGTCCGGAACATCACACTCCCGACGCCACCACCACCTGGCTCAGCACCGAGGTCGCCGCCGAGCTGCTCGCCTCGCCGCTCGCCGGTATGGACACCGCCGACCTGCGCCGCCTCGGGCGCGCCCTGCGCGACGAGGAGCGCGCCGCCGGGAACCGGCTCCCGCCGCCCTCCGACGAACTGCTCGCCCGCGCCCTCGCCGAACCCGGGCGCCTGGCCGCGCACGACCCGGCGTACGCACGCGGAGCCCAGCGCCTCGGCGCGCTCCTGCGCGAGGCCCGCACGCTCCTCGAAGCCGGCGGCACCGCGGAAGAGGCCCTCTGGGAACTGTGGAACGGCACCTCCTGGCCGAGGCGCCTGGAACGCGCCGCCCTGCGCGGCGGAGCGGCCGGCCGCAACGCCGACCGGGACCTCGACGCCGTGTGCGCGCTGTTCGACACCGCGGCACGCGCCGAGGAACGCTCCGGCGGGCGCGGCGCCCTGAACTTCCTGGAAGAGCTCGACGCACAGGACATCGCCGCCGACACCCTCAGCAAGCGCGCCGTACGGCCCGACGCGGTACGCCTGATGACCGCGCACCGCTCGAAAGGGCTGGAGTGGAGCCTGGTCGTCGTGGCGGGCGTACAGGAGGGCCTGTGGCCGGACCTGCGCCGCCGCGGTTCGCTTCTCGAAGCGGACCGGATCGGCCGCGACGGCCTCGCCGAGCCGCTCACCCCCGGCGCCCTCCTCGCCGAGGAACGCCGGCTCTTCTACGTCGCCGCCACCCGCGCCCGCGACCGCCTGGTCGTCACCGCCGTGAAGGCCCCCGCCGACGACGGCGACCAGCCCTCGCGCTTCCTCACCGAGCTCGGCGCGGAGCCCAGGGACGTCACCGGCCGCCCCCGCCGCCCCCTCGCCGTGGCCGCCCTGGTGGCCGAACTGCGCGCCACCACCGTCGACCCGGCGGCGACCCCCGCCCTGCGCGACGCGGCCGCCCGCAGACTGGCCCGCCTCGCCGCCCTCGCCGACGAGGACGGCCAGCCGCTGGTCCCCTCGGCGCACCCGTACCGCTGGTGGGGTCTGTACGACCCGACGCACAGCGCCGTCCCCCTGCGCGACCGCGACCAGCCCGTGGCGCTCTCGGGAAGCGCACTCGACCAGCTCGCGAACACGTGCTCCTTGCAGTGGTTCCTGGGACGCGAGGTGAAGGCGGACGCACCGGCGACCGCCGCCCAGGGCTTCGGCAACGTCGTCCACGTCCTCGCCGACGAGGTCGCGTCCGGCCGTACGCCCGCCGACCTCGCCGTGCTCATGGAGCGCCTCGACTCCGTCTGGGACGCCCTCGCCTTCGACGCCCCCTGGAAGTCCCAGCAGGAGAAGGAGCACGCGCGCGTGGCGCTCGAACGCTTCCTCCAGTGGCACGTCATGGACCGGGGCGGCCGCACCCCGGTCGCCACCGAGCACGACTTCGACGTGACCCTGGAGGCGGGCGGCGAGTACGAGGTCCGCATCCGCGGTTCCATGGACCGCGTCGAGACGGACGCCGAGGGACGCGCGTACGTCGTCGACTTCAAGACCGGGAAGGCCGCCCCCACGCGCGACGAGGTGGCCCGCCACCCGCAGCTCGCCGTCTACCAGCTCGCCGTACGGGAAGGAGCCGTCGACGAGGCGTTCGGGGGAACGCGCCCCGAGCCCGGCGGCGCCGAACTCGTACAGCTGCGCCAGGCGGCGGCCAAGAAGGACGGCGGGGAGGCACTCCCCAAGATCCAGGCGCAGGAGCCGCTCGCCGGTGAATGGGTCGGCGACCTGCTCGCCACCGCCGCCGGGCGCGTACTGGACGAACGCTTCAGCCCTGCGACCGGCCAGCACTGCACGCACTGCGCCTTCCGCGCCTCGTGCAGCGCGCAGCCGGAGGGCCGTCACATCGTGGAGTGAGAGCCGAGGGCGGCCCACAGCGGCGAATACCGGACCGAGCCCTGCCGCCTCGCCCCGACGCCCTGCCCTGCCGCCCTGCCCTGACGTCCTGCCGCGCTGCCGCGCTGCCCTGACGTCCTGCCGCGCCGCCTGCGCCGTCGGGCAGAGACCGCCGGACAGCGGGTTGTCGACAGCCCGTAGCCCCCGTGCGACGTTCCGTCGTTGTCAGTGGGGCCGGATAGCCTCTCTGGGGTGTCAGCCCGAATCACCGACCCCGAGCAGCTCAAAGAGCTCCTCGGCATCCCGTTCACCCCGGAGCAGATGGCGTGCATCGTCGCACCGCCTGCCCCGCAGGTCATCGTGGCCGGAGCCGGTTCGGGCAAGACGACGGTCATGGCCGCGCGGGTGGTGTGGCTGGTCGGCACCGGACAGGTCGCCCCCGAGCAGGTGCTCGGCCTGACCTTCACCAACAAGGCGGCCGGGGAGCTGGCCGAGCGCGTCCGCAAGGCACTGATCCGTGCCGGGGTGACCGACCCCGACGTCATCGACCCCGACAACCCTCCCGGCGAGCCCCGGATCTCGACGTACCACGCCTTCGCCGGACAGCTCCTCGCCGAGCACGGCCTGCGCATCGGCCTCGAACCGACCGCCCGCCTCCTCGCCGACGCCACCCGCTACCAGCTCGCCGCGCGGGTGCTGCGGGAGGCGCCCGGACCGTACCCGGCGCTGACGAAATCCTTCCCCGCACTGGTCAGCGACCTGCTGGCACTGGACGCGGAGCTGGCCGAGCACCTCGTGCCGCCGACCCACCTCGCGGCGTACGACACCGAGCTGCTGCACACGCTCGCGTCCGTCAAGCTCTCCAACGCCGACCTGCGCAAGGTCCCCGAGGCCGCCACCGCCCGCCTCGAACTCCTCGACCTCACCACGCGCTACCGCGAGGCCAAGCGCAGCCGTGACCTCCTCGACTTCGGTGACCAGATCGCGCTCTCCGCCGAGCTCGCGCTCACCAGTGAGGAGGCCGGCCGGATCCTGCGCGACGAGTTCCGGGTGGTCCTGCTCGACGAGTACCAGGACACGTCCGTCGCCCAGCGCCTCCTCCTTTCGGGGCTGTTCGGCGGCGGCACAGGGCACGCGGTGACGGCGGTCGGCGACCCCTGCCAGGCGATCTACGGCTGGCGCGGGGCGTCCGTCGCCAACCTCGACGACTTCCCCACCCACTTCCCGTACGCCGACGGAACCCCCGCCGCCCGCTTCTCGCTCAGCGAGAACCGCCGCAGTGGCGGCCGCCTCCTCGACCTCGCCAACGGCCTCGCCGTCCCGCTGCGCGCCATGCACGAGGGTGTTGAGGCGCTGCGTCCGGCTCCGGGCGCCGAGCGCGACGGCATCGTCCGCTGCGCCCTGCTCCCCACCCACGCGGAGGAGATCGCGTGGCTGGCCGACTCCATAGCCCACCTCGTCCGTACGGGAAAGGAGCCCGGCGAGATCGCCGTCCTGTGCCGTACGGCGGGCGACTTCGCCGAGATCCAGGGCGCGCTGGTGGCCCGCGACGTACCGGTCGAGGTGGTCGGCCTCTCCGGACTGCTGCACCTCCCGGAGGTCGCGGACCTCGTCGCGGTCTGCGAAGTCCTCCAGGACCCCGGAGCCAACGCCTCGCTCGTACGCATCCTCACGGGCCCGCGCTGGCGCATCGGCCCGCGCGACCTGGCGCTGCTCGGCCGCCGAGCACGGCTGCTCGTCCACCGCGCTGCGGGCGTCGACGCGGACGCGGACCCCGACGGGAGGCTGGCCGAGGCGGTCGAGGGCGTGGACCCGGCGGAGGTCATCTCGCTGGCGGACGCGCTCGACACGTTCCTGGAGTCCGGCGGCGGCCCGGACGACGGCCTGCCCTTCTCCGCCGACGCCCGGGTCCGTTTCGCCCGCCTGGCGGCCGAGCTGCGCGACCTGCGGCGCTCGCTCGCGGACCCGCTCATGGACGTACTGCACCGGGTGCTCGCCACGACGGGCCTCGAAGTGGAACTGTCCGCGTCCCCGCACGCCCTGGCCGCCCGCCGCCGCGAGACACTGAGCAACTTCCTGGACACCGCGGCGGGATTCGCCGCCCTGGACGGCGAGGCGAACCTACTGGCCTTCCTCGCCTTCCTGCGCACGGCCGCCCAGTACGAGAAGGGCCTGGACAACGCCCTGCCCGGTGGCGAGAACACCGTGAAGGTCCTCACCGCCCACAAGTCCAAGGGCCTGGAGTGGGACGTCGTGGCGGCGCCGGGCCTGGTCGCGGGCCACTTCCCGAGTGAGCAGTCCCGCGACTCCTGGGCCTCGCAGGCGAAGGTCCTGCCGCACGCGCTGCGCGGCGACGCGAAGACGCTCCCGGACGTCACCGACTGGGACGCCAAGGGCGTCAAGGCGTTCAAGGACGCGATGAAGGCCCACCAGCACACCGAGGAACTGCGCCTCGGGTACGTCACGTTCACGCGCCCGCGCTCGCTGCTGCTGGGCTCGGGTCACTGGTGGGGTCCGACCCAGAAGAAGCCGCGCGGGCCCTCCGGCTTCCTGCGGGAGCTGTACGACCACTGCGCGGCCGGGTTCGGCGAGATCGAGGCATGGGCGGACGAGCCTGCGGAGGGCGAGGAGAATCCCTCGCTGCGTGAGTCGGCGGCGGACCGGGCGTGGCCGCTGCCTCTGGACCCGACGTCGATGGAGCGCCGCCGCCGGGCGGCCGAGACGGTCATGGCGCACTTGCGGAGCCTGGCTACGGAAGGGACCGACGAGGCGGCGGAGTGGGCGGCGGAGGAGGCTCCCCCCGCCGACTTCGACGAGCCCGGGGAGCCGGAGTACGAGCCGAACTTTGAGCCCGACTTCGAACCGGAGCCCGACTTCGAAGCGGATTACGACGCGTCCCCGGCCGACTGGGACAGTCTGCTCACGAAGCGGCCGGCGCACGCGGCGGAGCGGACCACGGACGTCACGGCGGCGATCGACGCCGTCGGCGCGGGGGCGGCGCCCGAGGCGAAGACCCACCCTCAGGCCGATGCCGATGCCGATGCCGATGCCGATGCCGATGCCGATACCGATACCGATGCCGAGGTCGACGCCGCGGCTGCGGCCGGTGCCGATTCAGGTACCGATCCCTACAGCAACGCCCATCTCGGGACAGCCCCCCACGCAGACCCCCACATCGACCCGCAGGCCGGAACCGACACTCCTGCCGCGCACGGCGCTGCCTCCGCGACAGGCGGCCGCAGCGGGGCCGAGGCTCACGCACGCCCCCACTCCGAGCCCGCACTTCCCCCCGGCGCCGTGCCCGCCGCCCGGACCCACTCGCGTGCGGAGGCGCTCGACGGCGGCGAGTACGCGACCGCCGTACCGTCCGCTCCGCACCACGACGCCGGGCACGCCCGCCCCCACCCCACCGACGCCCCCGCCGTACCGCCGACACGGCCGGCCGGGGCCTCCGCCCCGCGCCGCGCGGCAGACGCCGGGGCGAGCGCCCCCGGCTTCCGGGGAACCCCCTCGCAAGCCGTCCTCACCCCGGAAGAGGCCCGCGCGGTCGCCTCCTGGGACCGGGACCTCGACGCTCTCGCCGGTGAGCTGCGCCGTGCCCGCGCCACCACCCGCGACGTTCCCGTACCGCCGTCCCTCACGGCTTCCCAGCTCCTGCGCCTCGCCGCCGACCCCGACGGCTTCGCCCACGAACTCGCCCGTCCCATGCCGCGCCCGCCCCAGCCCGCCGCCCGCCGTGGCACCCGTTTCCACGCCTGGGTGGAGTCGCGGTTCGAAGAGCTGCCGCTGCCCATGCTCGGCCCGGACGAGCTGCCCGGCCGTGACGAGACCGACGCCGAGATCGCGGACGAGCGCGACCTGGCGGAGCTCAAGGAGGCGTTCGAACGCACCCCGTACGCCCGCCGCACCCCGTACCGCGTCGAGGCCCCCTTCCACCTCACACTCGCGGGCCGCGTGATCCGGGGCCGGATAGACGCCGTCTACCGCGACGAGGAGACCGGCGCGTACGAGATCGTCGACTGGAAGACGAGCCGCACGCGAGCCGCCGACCCCCTCCAGCTCGCCGTCTACCGCCTCGCCTGGGCCGAGCAGTACGACCTGCCCCTGGACTCGGTGGGCGCCGCGTTCCTCTACGTGCGCACCGGCGAAATCGCCCGCCCTGCCAACCTCCCCGACCGCGCCCGGCTGGAGCGGATCCTGCTGGACGAGCCCGGTCCGGCGGCCGGATAGGCTCGGGGCCATGAGCGACACCCCGGACAGCGTCGTCCGTACGTACATCGACACGCACCGCGCGGCCTTCCTCGGCGACCTCGCCGACTGGCTCCGCATCCCGTCCGTGTCGGCGCAGCCGGACCACGCCGCCGACGTACGGCGCAGCGCCGAATGGCTGTCCGCGAAGCTCCGGGAGACCGGCTTCCCGGTCACCGAGATCTGGCCCACGGCGGGCGCCCCGGCGGTCTTCGCCGAGTGGCCGAGCGGCGACCCTGCCGCCCCCACCGTGCTCGTGTACGGACACCACGACGTGCAGCCCGCCGCGCGTGAGGACGGCTGGCACACCGACCCCTTCGAGCCGGAGATCGTCGACGGCCGGCTCTACGCCCGCGGCGCGGCGGACGACAAGGGCCAGGTGTTCTTCCACACCCTCGGAGTCCGCGCGCACCTCGCCGCCACCGGCCGCACCACCCCCGCCGTCAACCTCAAGCTCCTCATCGAGGGTGAGGAGGAGTCCGGCTCCCCGCACTTCCGCGCCCTGGTCGAGGAGCGCGCCCAGCGCCTCACCGCCGACGCCGTGATCGTCTCCGACACCGGCATGTGGTCCGAGGACACCCCGACCGTCTGCACCGGCATGCGCGGCGTGGCGGACTGCGAGATCGAGCTGTACGGACCGGACCAGGACATCCACTCGGGGTCCTTCGGCGGCGCCGTACCCAACCCGGCCACCGTCGCCGCCCGTCTCGTAGCGGCGCTCCACGACGAGGACGAGCACGTCACGATCCCCGGTTTCTACGACGGGATCGTCGCGCTCACCGACCGCGAGCGCGAACTGTTCGCCGAGCTTCCGTTCGACGAGGCCGAATGGCTGGGTACGGCCAAGTCACGGGCCACCCTCGGCGAGGCCGGTCACACCACCCTGGAGCGCGTCTGGGCCCGCCCGACCGCCGAGGTCAACGGCATCGGCGGCGGCTACCAGGGCCCCGGCGGCAAGACGATCGTCCCGTCCTCCGCGCACCTGAAGCTGTCGTTCCGCCTGGTCGCGGGCCAGGACCCGGACAAGATCGAGCAGTCTGTACGCGACTGGACCGCCACCCGCGTCCCGGCCGGAATCCGCCACGAGATCACGTTCGGCGCCGCCACCCGGCCGTGTCTGACGCCGCTCGACCACCCCGCCCTCCAGTCCGTCGTACGGGCCATGGGCCGCGCGTTCGGCCGGAAGATCCTCTTCACCCGCGAGGGCGGCTCGGGGCCCGCGGCCGATCTCCAGGACGTACTCGGTGCGCCCGTACTCTTCCTGGGCATCTCCGTACCGTCCGACGGCTGGCACGCACCCAACGAGAAGGTCGAGCTCGACCTGCTCTTCAAGGGCGTCGAAACCGCCGCGTACCTGTGGGGCGACCTCGCGGCGCACTGGCGCGCCTCCTGAACCTGACACCCGTCCGAATCCACCAGGGGGAGTTGGAAGCACCTGTGAGCACCTCGACCGACCAGACCGGCCTACCCGCAGTGAGCATGGACAGTACGGACGCCACGAAGACCGTGACCACCACAAGCAACGTGGGCACCACGGACAGCGCGGGCACCACGGACAGCGCGGGCATCACAAGCAGCGCGAGCAGCGCGGCCAACGCCGACGCGTCGGCCGGCGCGGGCAGTGCCGACGGTGCCGCCGTCACCGAGCAGCCGATCGGGCTCACCGCTCCCAGCGGCATCGACCGCGCCGCCCACCACCGCCTCGACGAGGCGTGGCTGGCCGCGGCGTGGAGCCACCCGACGACCCGCGTCTTCGTGGTCTCCGGCGGACAGGCGCTGATAGACGACACCCCGGACGGCCGCACCGAACTCGTGATGACTCCGGCCTTCGAGGCGCCGGTCACCGAGACCCACCGCTACTTCCTCGGTACGGACGAGGACGGCGTCAGCTACTTCGCCCTCCAGAAGGACTCCCTTCCGGGCCGCATGGACCAGTCCGCGCGCCCCGCCGGCCTGCGCGAGGCCGGGCTCCTGCTCGGACCGCGCGACGCGGGGCTGATGGTCCACGCGGTGGCCCTGGAGAACTGGCAGCGGCTGCACCGCTTCTGTTCGCGCTGCGGCGAGCGCACCGTCATCGCGGCGGCCGGGCACATCCGGCGCTGCCAGGCGTGCGGCGCCGAGCACTACCCGCGTACCGACCCCGCCGTGATCATGCTGGTCACGGACGAGGAGGACCGGGCGCTCCTCGGCCGCCAGGTGCACTGGCCGGAAGGCCGGTTCTCGACGCTCGCGGGCTTTGTGGAGCCGGGCGAGACGATCGAGGAATCGGTGGCCCGTGAGGTCTTCGAGGAGGCGGGCGTCACGGTCGGCCGCGTCGAGTACGTCGCCAGCCAGCCGTGGCCGTTCCCGTCCAGCCTGATGCTGGGCTTCATGGCGCGTGCCACGTCGTCGGAGATCAACGTGGACGGCGACGAGATCGAGGAGGCGCGCTGGTTCTCCAGGGACGACCTGCGCGCCGCCATCGAGTCCGGCGAGATCCTGCCCCCGTCGGGCATCTCGATCGCGGCCCGCCTGGTGGAGCTCTGGTACGGCGAGCCCCTGCCGAAGCCGGTGAATCCGTAGCACCGGCAACCGAACCGCACGCGCCGCGCACACGCGTCGCGCATACGGAAGGGCCCCGGCGTCACCGCCCGGGGCCCTTCCGTCACGTGCTCGTCCGCGCGCTCGTCCGTACGCGCGTCAGACGGCCAGCGCCTGCTTGACCTGCGCGAGGCTGGGGTTGGTCATGACCGCCTGCTCACCAGAGGCGGGAACCACGAGGACGGTCGGGACCGTCTGGTTTCCGCCATTCGCCTTCTCGACGAAGGCCGCCGACTCAGGGTCCAGCTCGATGTTGATCTCGGTGTACGCGATGCCCTCACGGTCCATCTGGCTCTTGAGCCGACGGCAGTAGCCGCACCACGTCGTGCTGTACATCGTCACTGTGCCCTGCATCGAATGCGCTCCTCTGGTTCGCTGAAGTCCACTGGGGTCCGTTTCCCCAGCGCGTCGGAATGCCAGTGAGTCGAACGTACGGGACCCGACCGCCATTCCCGCATTAGTACGACCGGAAGCCCGGGCCTGTGGACAAGCGCCGCATCCACCTCTTGCGACCTGGCAGCATGGCGGGGTGACAGCAGCAACGCACTCCTCTCTCTTCCCGCAGGTCCCCGACTCGGCGGACGCGGTGCTCGAAGGGCTCGACCCCGAGCAGCGCCAGGTCGCGACGGCCCTGCACGGTCCGGTGTGCGTGCTGGCCGGGGCCGGCACCGGCAAGACACGCGCCATCACGCACCGCATCGCGTACGGCGTGCGCGCCGGGGTCCTCCAGCCCGCCAGTGTGCTGGCCGTCACGTTCACGAACCGCGCCGCGGGGGAGATGCGCGGACGGCTGCGCCAGCTCGGTGCGGGCGGTGTCCAGGCGCGCACCTTCCACTCCGCGGCGCTCCGCCAGCTCCAGTACTTCTGGCCGAAAGCAGTCGGTGGTGACCTGCCCCGGCTCGTCGAGCGCAAGATCCAGCTGGTCGCCGAGGCGGCGGCGCGCTGCCGTGTCCGGCTCGACCGCAACGAGCTCCGGGACGTGACGGGCGAGATCGAGTGGGCGAAGGTCACACAGACCGTCCCCGGTGACTATCCGGCCGTGGCGGCCAAGGCGGGCCGTGACGCTCCGAGGGACGCGGCGGAGATCTCGCAGATCTACGCGATGTACGAGCAGCTCAAGCGCGACCGAGGGATGATCGACTTCGAGGACGTGCTTCTCCTCACCGTCGGCATCCTCCAGGACCGGCACGACATCGCCGACCACGTGCGCAGCCAGTACCAGCACTTCGTGGTGGACGAGTACCAGGACGTCAGCCCGCTCCAGCAGCGGCTGCTGGAGCTGTGGCTGGGGGACCGGCCGAACCTGTGCGTCGTCGGCGACGCCAGCCAGACGATCTACTCCTTCACCGGCGCCACCCCGGACTACCTGCTGGACTTCCGCACCAAGTACGCGGACGCCACGGTCGTGAAGCTGGTCCGCGACTACCGCTCGACGCCGCAGGTCGTCCACCTGGCCAACGGGCTGCTCGCCCAGGCGCACGGCCGGGCCGCCGAGCACCGTCTGGAACTGGTTTCCCAGCGGGAGCCCGGCCCCGACCCCGTCTATACGGAGTACGCGGACGAGCCCGCCGAGGCCGAGGGCACCGCCCGCCGCATCCGCGACCTCGTCGCCGCGGGCGTGCCGGCCGGCGAGATCGCCGTGCTGTACCGCATCAACGCCCAGTCGGAGGTCTACGAGCAGGCACTGGCCGACGCCGGGGTGCCCTACCAGCTTCGCGGCGCCGAGCGGTTCTTCGAGCGCCAGGAGGTGCGCAAGGCCATCAACGGTCTGCGCAGCGCCGCCCGCTTCGGCGACAACGACCCGCTGCTCGACGATGTCGTCGACCTCCCCTCCCAGACCCGCGCCGTCCTCAGTGGCAACGGCTGGACCACTCAGCCCCCGGCCGGCTCCGGCGCGGTGCGTGACCAGTGGGAGTCGCTGGCCGCACTGGTCCGTCTCGCCGAGGACTTCGCGCAGACCAGGCCCGCGGCGACGCTCTCCGACCTCGTGGCCGAACTCGACGAGCGCGCGGCCGCCCAGCACGCGCCCACCGTCCAGGGAGTGACCCTCGCCTCGCTGCACTCCGCGAAGGGCCTGGAGTGGGACGCCGTGTTCCTGGTCGGTCTCACCGAGGGCATGATGCC
The DNA here is from genome assembly GCF_001746415.1 of Streptomyces agglomeratus. Classification (NCBI taxonomy): domain Bacteria; kingdom Bacillati; phylum Actinomycetota; class Actinomycetes; order Kitasatosporales; family Streptomycetaceae; genus Streptomyces; species Streptomyces agglomeratus. Next base: position 2,899,283 of record NZ_MEHJ01000001.1, on the reverse strand, counting down.
GATCACGTACGCCAAGACCGACGAGCAGGTCGAGGAGGAGCGGCGCCTGCTGTACGTAGGCGTCACGCGCGCCCGTCTGCATCTGGGCCTGTCCTGGGCACTGTCCCGCTCCCCGGGCGGCCGGGCCTCCCGCCGCCCGAGCCGTTTCCTGAACGGGTTGCGCCCCGGCTCCGCCGCCTCCGGCGGCCGTGGTGCGGGCGGCGGCGCGAGCGTCGTGCGCGGCAGCGGCGGCACCGGCACAGGAACCGCCATCGGTGGTGCGCCCAAGCGCCGGCGCCGCTCCTCGGCCCTGTGCCGGGTGTGCGGAAAGACCCTCACCGACGCCGGTGAGGTGAAACTGATGCGCTGCGAGGACTGCCCGTCGGACATGGACGAGGCGCTGTACGAACGGCTGCACGCCTGGCGGGCCGGCCAGGCGCGGGAGCTGGGCCAGCCCGCGTACTGCGTCTTCACCGACAAGACGCTGATGGCGATCGCCGAGGCGGCGCCGGGCGAGCCGGGCGAACTGGCCGTCATCTCGGGGGTCGGCGCGCGGAAGCTGGAGCGTTTCGGAGCCGATGTGCTGGCCCTCTGCGCAGGTCACGACCTCGGAGAGGCCGACGAGGAAGACTGATTCAAACTCGTCGAAAAAATAGTTTGCGCATGCCAGGGCAAGCCCCATAGGTTCTTAACCACGGGAACAGCGACTTCTCTGAAGCCCTGATTCCGTGCTGTACTTATCCGAATACGTAGGGACCGGCCTCGTGCCACCAGGTCCCCGAGACGCCGAGAGGAGGCGAGCCCAGTGACCAGCTTCATGACCTTCACCAAAATGACCGATCGCTCGGTCGTCGCTTCCTGCCCGCTCGGCTCCTCGCTCCGGGGCACCGGTATGTCCGGCGGCATTGCCGCCGTCCGTCCCGCGTCCCTGGCGAGCCTCCCCGTCCTGGTCCTGGCGCGCAATGAGCGACCGACCGAGGCACCGGAAGCAGCAGTAGCAGCGGCACAGGTGAAGACCTATGCCCTTGCGGCCGCCGGTGCCGGATTCAAGAAGCAGACGACGCAGCACCACACGATGTGGGCCTTCCGTGGGCTCGAACCCTGGAGTGATCCAGCCTGATCCAGGATCAGGCAGGCGCCTCCAGGGCCGCGGAACCCCACCAGGGATCCGCGGCCCTTCTGTTTTTCCCGAACGGGAAGAGCGGAACGGAGGGGCCTCGGGACAGCAACCGCCACCCGGCCGACCGGCCGGAACGACTCGACGAGGAAAAAACCACCGTGCAACTCGACACGCACGCCCCGTCCGTACCGCCTTCCCAAACGATCACCCCGCCCGGTCTCACGGAGGACTCCGCCTTGACTGCCCCGACCCCCCTCGCCCCCCTCACCGCGCTCACCGCGCTCGACGACGCCATCGAGAACCTCGGCGTGCCCGTCCCCTGCCGTTCGTACGACCCGGAGGTCTTCTTCGCCGAGTCCCCGGCGGATGTCGAGTACGCCAAGTCGCTCTGCCGCACCTGCCCGCTGGTCGAGGCGTGCCTCGCCGGCGCCAAGGAGCGCCGCGAGCCCTGGGGCGTCTGGGGTGGCGAGCTCTTCGTCCAGGGTGTCGTCGTTGCCCGCAAGCGGCCGCGTGGCCGCCCGCGCAAGAACCCGGTCGCGGCATGAACGTCACCGGAACCATCGACCGACCCCATACGCACGATCCCAAGAAGCAGGCCCCGATGACCTCTTCCCCCAGCGAGCCCTTCGGCTCCGCTACCCACGACGTCACGATCACCGGCGCGAACGACTCGCGTCAGAACAGGAACCGCGAGATGCAACTCATCCCAGAAGCCCTGGCCCGTGCCCATATGCAAGAACGCCGGCGGGAAGCCGAGTCGGAACACCAGGCCGTGCGCCTGGTCGCCGCCCGGCGGATGCAGCGGCGCGCCGAGCGCGTCTCACTGCGGGCCCGCCGCGCTCTGGCCATGGCGGTCATGCAGTAACAGGCATGTGCCCAGCAGGCAGCAATTGAGGGAGCTCCCCGCGGGGGCCGGTCCTGACGGACCGGCCCCCGCGGTGCGTTGTGCCGACCGCCGCGCCCGCGTCGGGGATATCGTCACGGAGTGCTGAGTTCTCCCGGGGAGGACCCCCGGTCTCCCGAGCAGCCTCCTGATCCGGCGGAGCCGGACGGTGAGCCCATCGTGTGCTCCCGCTGCGGCAAGCGGGCCGAGGGCACACCACTGACCTGGACCTGCTCCGTGGAGAACGGCCACCGCCGCTACTTCTGCGACGCATGCGCGCGCGCCAACCTCAGGGCGATCGAGGGCCGGCTCGATTCGCCCTGGTGGTGAACGGGCCGCTCACGCCCCGGCCGCCGCCCCGTCCTCGTCCTCGTCGGCGAGGAAGCCCGGCATCCACTCCTCCAGTTCCTGCCGAAGCCGTACGGTCGCACCCAGCTGGCAGAGCACTCCGATGGTGCTCAGCGTCACCCGGTGGATCAGCAGGTAGGCCGGCGGCAGATTTAGCTGCTTGCCCAACTGGTGGGCGGGGGAGCGCACATCGGCGATGCGTGCCGCCTGCTGCCGTATCCAGCTCCGGGTGAACGTGAACTCCTCCGCCTGCGCGGGCTCGATGATCGGCAGAAGGTAGTCCAGCACCGCGTCCGGGTCGAGCTCGATGTTGTCCTTCACGAAGCCCTCCTCCCGGAGCAGCTCGTACACCGCCTCGGCCTCACCGTCGATCGTCATCCGCAGCGAGGTGCCGATCGTCGCGGGCAGCCCGCCGGGCAGCCGGTCGACCGTGCCGAAGTCCAGTACCCCGAGCCGCCATTGACCGACCGCCCCGGACTCGCCGTTGCCGTCGTCCTCGGCGTCCGCGCCGTCCACGGGCAGCAGCCGGAAGTTGCCCGGATGCGGGTCCGCGTGCAGCAGGCCCGTGCGGGCGGGTCCCGAGAAGAGGAAGCGGGCCAGCAGTTGCCCCGCCCGGTCCCGCTGCTCCGTCGTCCCGTCCGAGATCACATCGGCCATCGGTATGCCGTCGATCCACTCGGTCACCAGTACCTGATCGCTCTGGTGCACCACACCGGGGACCACCACGTCCGGGTCGTCCGCGAACATCTCCGCGTGCTGCTGCTGTGCCTGGGCCTCCAGTTCGTAGTCCAGCTCCTCCGACACCCGGTCGCGCAGCTCGGTGATGAGCGGCTTGATGTCCATGCCCGGGACCAGCGGACCGAGCAGCCTGGCGAAACGGCTCAGTTGGTTCAGATCCGAAAGCAGCGCGTCCCCGGCTCCCGGGTACTGGACCTTGACGGCCACCGCGCGCCCGTCGTGCCACACCGCCCGGTGCACCTGGCCGATCGAAGCCGCGGCCGAGGGCTTGTCCTCGAACTCCTGGAACATGTCGCGCCATCGTGCCCCGAGCCGCTCTTCCAGCACCGCGTGCACCGTGCGGGTCGGCATCGGCGGCGCGGCTTCCTGAAGCTTGGTGAGCGCCGCCCGGTACGGCCCCGCGACCTCTTCGGGCAGGGCGGACTCGAAGACGGACAGGGCCTGCCCCAGCTTCATCGCACCGCCCTTCAGCTCGCCGAGGACCTTGAACAACTGGTCGGCCGTGCGCTGTTGGAGCTCGCGGCTCACGATCTCGGCCGACTTGCCGCCGATCCGCTTGCCCAGGCCCCAGGTGGCTCGGCCGGCGAAGCCCAGTGGCAGTGCCGCCAGCTTGGCGGTTCGGGTGACCGCCTTCCGGGGAAGATCAGACATGAGCCCCTCCAAATCCCAGACACCCGTGGCCGCCAGCGACGGTCACCCCGCCATTGTGTCCTGTGGCTCCCGGGCTGCCGAGGCGCACTCCCCCTCAGTCTGCCCACCCGCGCCGCAGGAGCAGTCGCGGTGCGGCGCCATGTGCTCCTGCCGCCAGTCCAGGAGCGGCATCGAGACCTCCCAGCGCACCCCCGTAGTGGCCGGCAGCTCACCGTCCAGGAAGGACAGGGCGTGCGCCGCCGCCAGCCCCGCCACCGACGCCGCGAGACCGATGTCACATCCCGGTACGGGCCCGCCCCGGCCGGAGCGCCACTGCGCCAGCATGCGCGGCCATCCCGGATCCCGGTCGGCCCGCCCCAGCGCCATACAGCCCGCGCACGCACTCCCGCCCGGCAGGACCAGCGGCCCCACCACCCCCGTCGCCTCGACGACCCCCGCGTAGAGATGGGGAGTTCCCGAACGCAGCCACGGCTCGGCGGTGACGGGGTCGGGCGCGTAAGCGGCGGTTCCGTCCCGGGGCGCCACGATCACCAGTGAAAGCGCCGGCTCGCCCCGGCCCGTGTCGCCCGCCGCCCCGGCGCTCTCCGCCGCACGCGGAAGTCGGCCGGGCGCTGCCCGGCGCACCAACTGCCGCGCCGCCACGTCCCGCCGGCCGCCCACCGATTCCGCCCCCAGCCCGCCCGGCGCGACGTCCCAGCGCTCCGTACACCCGCCGTCCAGCACCTCGACCCGTCCCACGCCTGCGGCGGCCAGCACCGACGCGACGGTCGCGCCGACCCGTCCGGCGCCCCGCACCTGAACCCGCATCGCGCGGCGGGCCGCCAGCCGCCGTGCCCCGCCGCCCGGTTCGCGGTGCACCACCGAAAGGGACGCCAGGTCGGGACGGAGCCGGTCGAACACGTCGGCGCGCCCCCGCAGCGCGTCCGCCTGCGCACCGCCCGCCGTCGCGTCGTCGATCAGACCCGCCGCCGTCAGCCGCTCCACCAGGTCGTCCACCCGTCCGTCGGGCAGCCCCATGGCCCGCGCTTCCTCCCGCAGCAGTGGCAGGCCGCGCGTTCCGTCGAGCAGCCCGAGGAAACTCCCCGTCGCCGTGTCCACCGGGCCCACCGTCACCGCGTGTGCGGACGTCATGCCGAATTGCACGGTCTGCCGGTCGCGCCACGCTCGCCGCAGCGCGGGCTTCACCATCGGATGCATATCGCCGTCCCCCGTCGGTCTGTCGCAAGATCCGCTTTCGGATCCCAGAATGCACGGCATGCTCGAAGAGGGGCGAAAGTTGTCCACAGGTGCTGTGTATTCGTCGTATCAGTCATACCGGTCGTTCAAATGCCCCACCCCACGGAGTGGATCGCGTTCGAACCAACCGGAGGTAGGACTTCCGCCACGGGCAGCGGGTAACGTCGTGGCGTGCCCGTCGACCCCCTGCACAGTGCGACACCTCAGCCGCCCCGCGGCTCGCGGTCGAGCGCTGTCGAGGTCCGCAGAAGTGCCCGCCGCAGCAGAACGGTCTCCGCGTACCGGGAGGGCGACCGCACGATCGTGCTCATCCCCGACCGGATGTCGGAGGCGGAGGAGCAGCGCTGGGTGACGGTGATGCTCGACAAGCTCGCCGCCCAGGAGAACAAGCGCGTCTTCGGTGACGCCGAACTCGCCGAGCGCGCCGACCGGCTGTCCGCCCAGTACTTCGACGGCAGGGCGCGCCCCGTCTCCGTGCGCTGGGTGACGAACCAGAACACCCGTTGGGGATCGTGCACCCCGGCCGAAGGCAGCATCCGGCTCTCGCACCGCCTTCAGGGCATGCCGGAGTACGTCGTCGACTACGTGCTCCTCCACGAGCTCGCCCATCTGCTCGTACCGGGGCACGGCCCCCGCTTCTGGCGGCTCTTGGAGGCGTACCCGCGCACCGAGCGCGCCCGCGGGTACCTCGAAGGAGTGGTCGCTGCCGAGCGGCTGCCGTACCTGCCCGGCGCACGCACCGAGTGACCCTCGGTGATTGTGTACCGAGTGTGTACCGGCCTGACCGGATGCGCACATTCGCGGGTTAGCCTGACGCGACGCATTCACCTTGGGATGGGGGACGGTCGTTACGCATGGCCAGGGAATTTCAACGCGGCCACAAGGCCAAGATCAGTGACCTCACAGCCGGCACCGATCTGTACGTAGGAGTGCAGATCGCGGCGCCCGGACTGACCTTCGACATCAGCTGCTTCGGGCTCGACGCCAACGAGCAGCTTTCGGACGACCGGTATTTCATTTTCTTCAATCAGCCGAAGTCGCCCGAGGAGTCCATTCAGCAACTCGGCGCGCAGTCGGGAGACACCGAGTCCTTCCGGGTCACGCTGGACCGCGTCCCGGCCGGCATCCACCGGCTCTCCTTCACCGCGACGATCGACGGTCCGGGGCAGATGTCGCAGGTGGGGCCCGGATACATCCGGATCGTCGCGGGCGGTGAAGAGGTCGTCAGGTACGCCTTCACGGGCTCCGAGTTCACGACCGAGCGCGCCGTGATGCTGGGCGACTTCTACCTCAAGGACGTCTGGCGGTTCGCCGCGATCGGCCAGGGCTTCGACGGCGGACTCGACGCCCTGCTGAAGAACTTCGGCGGCGAGGTGGCCGAGGAACAGCCGGCCGCGCAGCCGCAGGCCGCGGCGCCCTCCTTCGCCCCGCCGCCCCAGGCGGCGCAGCCCGCCCCGTCCTTCGGCGCACCCACGACGCCGCCGGCTCCGGCCCCTGCGCAGGGCTTCGCGCCGCCTCAGCAGCCCGCACCGCAGCAGCAGCCCGCACCGCAGACGTACGCCGCACCGACGGTCGCAGCGCCGATGCCGATGCCGCCGCAGGCCGGCGCCGCACCGTCGGCCCCGCCGTCGCCGTACGGCCAGCCGCCTCAGCAGCCCCAGCAGCCGCAGTTCGGACAGGTTCCCGGCCAGGTCCCGGGCCAGATGCCGGGTCAGTTCCCCGGCCAGGCCCAGCCCCCGGCCGGACCCGGCGGCTACGGACAGCCCGCCCCGTACGGACAGGCCCCGGGCATGCCGCCGGGCGCACCGCAGGGAATGCCCCAAGGTGTCCCGCAAGGCGCCCCGCAGGGTGGCGGCGGCCTCAAGGCGGCCCTCCAGCCGTACCGCGAAGCAGCCACCGGCCAGCGCTGGACCCCGCAGAACCAGCAGCTCATGCGGGTCGAGCTCGGCATGGGCGGTACCGCGGTCCTCGCCCGCCAGGGCAGCATGGTGATGTACCAGGGCAAAGTCGACTTCAGTCACAAGGGCGCGGGCTTCACCGGCCGCATCGTGGGCAACGCGACCGGCCAGGAGATGCAGTTGATGCGCTGCTCCGGCCGCGGCCAGGTCTTCCTCGCGGAGGAGGGCGCGCACCTGCACCCCATCGAGCTCCAGGGAGACGGTATCTGCGTCTCCGCGGAGAACGTTCTCGCGTTCGACGAGTCGCTCCAGTACGAGGTCCGCCGCATCGAGGGGCACTGCATCCCCGGCGGCGCCCTGTTCACCATGCAGTTCCAGGGAACGGGCACCGTCGTCGTGAAGACGCACGGCATCCCCGTCGTCCTGCCGGTCACGCCGACCACGTTCGCCGACGCCAACGCGGTCGTCGCGTGGTCCTCGGCGTCCCAGGTGATCCTCTCCAGCCAGGTGCGGCTGCGCCGCAACGCCTACCCGGGCCACAGCGGAGAGACCGTCAACCTGCAATTCCGGGGAGCACCCGGAAACTTCATCGTCGTCCAGCCCTACGAGGTCTGAGGGAGCCCGTCATGAACCAGCAACTCGCGGGCTACGCCCCGACCCCGATCGCGGCCCGTATGGAGAACCACGGGCGCGCGATGCTCAAGGTCGCCATGGCCACCGGCCAGGACCTGTACGCGCGCACCGGCTCGATGGTGGCGTACGAGGGCTTCATCCAGTACGAACCGAACCCGCCGGCGGCCCGCCAGATCGCGGCCCAGTGGGTCACGGGCGAGGGCGCGCCGATCATGAAGTGCGCCGGTGACGGCCTGCTCTACCTCGCCGACTACGGCGCGGACGTCGTCGTCATCAACCTGAACAACGACTCGCTCTCGGTCAACGGCAGCAACGTGCTCGCCTTCGACGCGCACCTCCAGTGGGGCGTGGAAAAGGTCAAGGGCATGGCCAAGTTCGCCGGTCAGGGCCTGTGGAACGTCGAGATCGCGGGCACCGGCTGGGTCGCTCTGACCTCCCGCGGTACGCCGATCGTCGTCGAGTGCGGCCGAGGCGAGGACGAGACGTACGTCGACCCCGACTCCCTGGTCGCCTGGTCCCCGAACCTCAAGGTGAAGGGCAAGCGCAGCTTCAAGGCGTCCGCCCTCGTCGGGCGGGGCAGCGGAGAGGCGTACCAGATGGCCTTCTCCGGCGAGGGAATCGTCGTCGTACAGCCCAGCGAGGACAGCACCGACCGCCTGCGGGTCCGGGGCTGAGGGGGAGCGAGAACACATCATGCAGAGCCCGCTTTTCAGTCACACCGAACAGCAGTCCCAGGACCGGTACACGGTGCAGAACCCGCAGCTCCTGCGGGTCTCGCTGACCGGCCACGACGACGTCCTGGCCCGCAAGGGCGCCATGGTCGCGTACCAGGGCCTGATCGATTTCGACGGCGAGTACCAGTCGAGCGGCCAGCGCCGTGCCCGCGCCAACACCGGTGAGGGCCTCGACCTGATGCGCTGCTCCGGGCAGGGCACCGTCTACCTCGCCAATCTCGCGCAGTACGTCCACCTCGTGGACGTCGACCGCGAGGGCATGACCGTGGACAGCGCGTACGTCCTGGCGCTGGACTCCTCGCTCCACACCGAAGTCATCGCCGTGGACAGCCAGTACGGCATCTCCGGCACCGGCAAGTACCAGCTCAACATCACCGGGCAGGGCAAGGTCGCGCTGATGACCTCGGGCCAGCCCCTGATGCTCCAGGTCACGCCGGACAAGTACGTCAACGCCGACGCCGACGCGATCGTCGCCTGGTCCAGCTCCCTGCGCGTGCAGATGCAGGCCCAGACGCACTCGTCGAACGTCCGCCGGCGGCGCGGTACCACCGGTGAAGGGTGGGAACTCAGCTTCCTCGGGCAGGGCTTCGCGCTCGTACAGCCCAGCGAGGTGATGCCGCCGCAGAACGCTCAGCTCGGCGAGGGCATCGCCGCGCAGTTCGGCGTGGGCCAGCAGGGCGCCCGCGGCCAGAACCAGAACAACGCCTGGAACTGACCGGACCGGCCGCCCCTGGGGCGCGGGTAAGGGGCGGGCTCATAAGGGCCCGCCCCTTACGTGTCACCTGTGCGCGTACGCCGTCTACAGCGCCGCGCGCGTACGTTCCATCAGCCTTACGACCGACTCGTCCGCCACGCCCGCCACTTCGTCGTACGAGAACCAGCGCAGGTCCAGCGACTCCTCGCTGATCGCCTCGACAGCGCCGCCCGGCGCCAGCGCCGCGTACTGGACGTCGAGGTGCCAGTTGCAGGGGGCGGGAATCGGGTGCCGGTCCAGCCGCACCGGCCCCACGGGCAGCAGGGTCAGCCCCGCGATGCCGGACTCCTCGGTGGCCTCACGCAGCGCCGCGTCACTGAGCGTCGCGTCGCCCGGCTCGCAGTGGCCACCCATCTGGAGCCACATGTTCAGCTTCTTGTGCAGCGTGAGCAGCACCCGTCCGCGTCCGGCATCGACGACCAGCGCGCTCGCCGTGACATGCCCGGCCTCGCACGCCTTCCACATCCCGTCCGGGTGCGCCGACAGGTGATCCAGATAGGCGTCGCGCAGTTCCTCCTGGTCCTCGTAGCGCTTGAGTACGAGGACCGCGTCGTCGTGCAGGCTCACTTGTCGCTGTCGCCCTCTGTGCCGGTCCCGTCGTCGGCGTCGGTGTCCTTCGTCAGGTCCGGCTTCCGCGTGCCGCCGGCCGCCTCGCCGAGCATCTTGTCGAGCTCGGAGAAGTCCATCTGCTCGCGGTGCACGAACCCGTCCGGGTCGTCCAGGTCGTCGGCCGTCGGCAGCATGTCCGGGTGCTCCCACAGCGCGTCGCGCCCGTCCAGACCGCGCGCGTCCGTGAGCGAGGCCCACAGCCGTGCGGCGTCCCGCAGGCGACGCGGTCGCAGTTCCAGACCGATCAGTGTCGCGAACGTCTGCTCGGCGGGGCCGCCGGACGCCCGGCGCCTGCGCAGCGTCTCGCGCAGCGCGTCGGCGGACGTCAGCCGGGGCTTCGCCGCCTCGTGCACGACGGCGTCCACCCAGCCCTCGACGAGCGCGAGCGCCGTCTCCAGACGGGCCAGCGCCGCCTTCTGCGCCGGGGTGTCCTCCGGCTGGAACATGCCCTGCTGGAGCGCTTCCTGAAGCTGCTCCGGGTGCGAGGGGTCGAGCTGGCCGACCACGTCCTCAAGCTTCGAAGTGTCGACCTCGATGCCGCGCGCGTACCCCTCGACCGCGCCGAACAGGTGCGAGCGCAGCCACGGCACATGAGCGAAAAGCCGCTGGTGGGCGGCCTCGCGCAGCGCCAGATACAGCCGCACCTCGTTCTTGTCGACGCCCAGGTCCTTGCCGAACGCCTCGATGTTCAGCGGCAGCAGCGCGGCCTTGCCGGCCGGGCCCAGCGGCAGACCGATATCGGTCGATCCGACCACCTCGCCCGCCAGTACGCCGACGGCCTGCCCGATCTGCTGGCCGAACATCGCCCCGCCCATGGACCGCATCATCCCGAGCAGCGGGCCCGCCATGGCCTGCATCTCCTCGGGCAGTACGTCGCCCATGGCCGCTCCGACGCGCTCGGCGACCGGGTCCACGAGCTGCTTCCACGCCGGCAGGGTCGCCTCGACCCACTCCGCGCGGCTCCACGCCACCGACGTGGCCGCACCGGAGGGCATCGAGGTCACGCCGTCCAGCCACAGATCGGCGAGACGCACCGCCTCCTCGACCGCCGACCGCTCACCTGGGCTCACGCTGGAGTCCTTGGTGCCGTCGGCGGTGCCGGCCGAGACCGTCTGGCGGGCGATGTCCTTGGCCATGTCCCAGTTCACGGGACCGCCCTCGTAGCTGAGCATCTGCCCGAGCTGCTGGAACGCCGCCCCCAGGTCGTTCGGGTTCAGCGAACCGAACATCGCGGCGAACGGATTGTCTCCGCCCGGGCCGCCCTGACCGCCCGAGCCGCCCGGCAGACCGCCGAACCCGCCGAACGGGTTCGCCGGACCCTGGCCACCCTGGCCACCTCCCTCGCTGCCCTTCTTCTTGCCATCGTCGCCGTCCTCCGGCTCCTCCGGCGGAAGGCCGAATCCGAATGGGGTGTCACTCACGGGTTTCCTCGGCTCGTAAGGCCGCCGGCTCAGGCCGGCGGCAGCTGCCCGACATCACCACCCAGCGTAGACACCGGAACCCGAGAAGGGCTCGGTGCTCCGCCAGGACTCTGCCTGCGGCAGGATGGACGCCACCTGGTCCGTACGCGCCAACGCGTGTACGTACTGAAGACAACCGCTGGAGACGCCTGGTGAGTTCCCCAGATCCGCAGGTTCGCGCATCGCAGAACGCCGAAGTTCGCCAGAGGCGAAACGACTCGCCCCGGGCCGGCCGTGGTCCCGTCGTCGCGGTCACGGGTGCCGCCTCGGGCATCGGCGCGCTGCTGACCCGGCGCCTCGCCGCGTCCGAGGAGATCAAACAGGTCGTCGCGATCGACGAGCGCCGCGGCGAGGTCGCCGAGGCGCAGTGGCACATCCTGGACGTACGCGACCCCGCCATCGCGGAGAAGCTGCGGGGTGCCGACGTCGTGGTGCACCTCGCTCTCGACCTCGACCTGGAGTCCGACCCCGCCGCCCGTACGGCGTACAACGTCCGGGGCACCCAGACGGTGCTCACCGCCGCAGCGGCGGCCGGAGTCCACCGCGTCGTGCTGTGCACGTCGGCGATGGTCTACGGCGCCCTGCCCGACAACGACATCCCGCTGTCCGAGGACGCGGAGCTGCGCGCCACGGCGGAGGCCGCCGGTGTCGGCGACCTCCTCGAAATCGAACGGCTGGGCCGCCGTGCGCCCCGCGCGCACCCCGGCCTCAACGTCACGGTGGTACGTCCCGCCGTCCTGGTCGGCGGTACGGACACCGCCCTCACCCGCTACTTCGAGTCGCCCCGCCTCCTCGTCGTCGCCGGTTCCCGCCCCACCTGGCAGTTCTGCCACGTCGAGGACCTGGTCAGCGCGCTGGAGTACGCCGCGCTGGAGAAGGTCGACGGCGAGCTGGCGGTCGGCTGCGACGGCTGGCTGGAACAGGCGGAGATCGAGGAGCTCAGCGGCATCCGCCGCATGGAGCTGCCGTCCGCGGTGGCCCTGGGCGCCGCGGCCCGGCTGCACCGGATCGGCCTCACGCCGTCCCCGGCCGGGGACCTCGCCTACACCATGCACCCGTGGGTGGTGAGCGTGAGCCGGCTGCACGCCGCGGGCTGGCGGCCGCAGTGGACCAACGAGGAGGTACTGAGCGAACTGCTGGAGGAGGTCGCCGGCCGGCACACCGTCGCGGGCCGCCGCCTCGGCCGCAAGGACGCCACGGCGGCGGGCGCCGCGGGCGCCACGGTCGCCCTGCTGGGCACGGCCGCGCTGGTACGCCGCGTACGAAAGGCCAGGGGCCGCATGTAGGACCCCCGCGTCAGGACCCCCGCGTAAGGACCCCCGCGTCAGGACTCCCGCATGCAGGACCCCGTGTGCAGGACTCCGGCATGCAGGACCCGTGTGCAGGACTCCCGTACGCAGGACTCCCGCATGTAGGACTCTCCATACGGCGGTCCCGCACAGCCGGTCGAAAGCGCTATTCCGTATGCCAGTGCGGTACGGCACGATGGGCAGCATGGCAGGCACGTACTCCCACCCGGGCGAGCAGGCGGCGCAGGACCCCATCCGGCTGCTGGCGATTCGCGACACCCCGCTCTCCCTCGACGAGGTCTTCCGGGCGGTGGGGGACGACGCCGCGGGCGGCACGGCGCTGTTCGTCGGCACCGTGCGCAACCACGACGGGGGCGCGGACGTCGACAAGCTCGGCTACTCCTGCCACCCCTCGGCGGAGGACGAGCTACGCCGTGTGGCCGAAAAGGTCGCCGCGGATTTCCCCGTCCGCGCTCTGGCGGCCGTCCACCGTGTGGGTGACCTGCGAGTCGGCGACCTCGCGGTCGTCGTCGCGGTGTCCTGCCCGCACCGGGGCGAGGCTTTCGAGGCATGCCGCAGGCTGATCGACGATCTCAAGCACGAAGTGCCCATCTGGAAGCACCAGACCTTCTCCGACGGGACGGAGGAGTGGGTCGGCGCGTGCTGATGGATCTCCGCTGAAACCCGGTAGGCGCGCAAGCGCCCCGATTTGCGTAACCGGGCCCCTGCCGTGAGCGTTGGACGCACCGGTGGCTAATCTGCTGATCGGCCGAATGCGGTCGGTCCTAGGGGTCGGGAGGTCGGAATGGCGGCACTCGCGTGGTTGCTGATTCCGCTTGTCGCCGCACTTGGTGCTGCGATATGGGGAAGCTGGGCTGCCAGAAATCGAACGGCCGGCGACGTCTCCGAACTCGCCGGCTACGCGCGGTTCCGTGAGGCGATGGAGAAGTCCCACTCCGGTCCGGACCCCGTCTGACGCCGCGTGAAGCTGCCCCGACCGTACGTCCGGGCCTCCGGGCCCCGTACGGACCGGCCCCAGCGGTGTACTGACAGGCCCGTCCCGTACTGTCGTTCCATGCCACGCCGCACAGCGACGATGCTCGCCTCCACCCTCATCCTGATCGCGCTGCTGTGCGCGGGCGTATTCATCAAAGTCCCGTACTCGGAGATGTCTCCCGGCCCGACGGTCAACACTCTCGGTGAGGCGCGCGGCGAACCGGTACTCCAGATCTCCGGTCGCAAGACGTACCCCACGAGCGGCAATCTCAACATGACTACGGTCAGAGTCACCGGCGCGGACTACAGGATGAACCTCGTCGAAGCGGTCTACGGCTGGCTGGCGCACGACAGCGTGGTGGTCCCGCACGACACTCTTTACCCGGACGGCAAGACCGAGGAAGAGTCGACGCAGGAGAACGCCGAGGAATTCAGCCAGTCCCAGGAGAGCGCCAAGACGGCGGCTCTGCGGGAACTGGGCATTCCGGTGCGGACGCGGGTCGTCGTGTCGACCGTTCTCAAGAACAGCCCCGCCGAGGGCAGGCTGCACGCGGGCGATGTCATCAAGGCCGTGGACGGTACGCCCGTCAAGGACCCCAAGGACGTCGCCGGGCTCGTGACCAAGCACAAGCCCACGGAGAAGGTCGTCTTCACGATCGTCCCCGCGAAGGACGCGGCCGCGGCGGAGAAGGCGGGCAAGGAGCCGGTGGGCAGCGAGGACATCGCCATCACCACCAAGAAGGCCGGCGACGACGACCGCGCCATCGTCGGCATCCAGGCGGGGCCCGACCACACCTTCCCGTTCAACATCGACATCAAGCTGGCCGACGTCGGCGGTCCGAGCGCGGGCCTGATGTTCTCGCTCGGCATCGTCGACAAGCTCACCCCCGGCCCTCTGACCGGCGGAAAGTTCGTGGCGGGGACCGGCACGATCGACGAGGCCGGCAAGGTCGGCCCGATCGGCGGCATCGAGATGAAGACGGTCGGCGCGCGCAACGCGGGCGCCGAGTACTTCCTGACGCCCGCCGACAACTGCGCGTCGGCGGCGACGGACATCCCGGACGGCCTGACCCTGGTGAAGGTCAAGACGATCGACGACGCGAAGAAGTCGCTGGAGAAGATCCGCGCGGGGGACACGGCCGGCCTGCCGCGGTGCACGACGGGCTGACCGCCGGCCCGCACGGGCGACCGCGGCCCCCACGGGACGCGCGGTGCCTACGCCTCGAAGGTCGCGGCCAGCGCCTCGGCGAGACCCGGAACGAGCATGGCTCCGGTGAGCACCTCGGTCGGGGAGTCCTTCTCCCGCAGCCGCAGCGCCGACTCGCGTACGCCGTTGCGCAGCACGGCCACCGTCATGCGGACCTCCTGGCGGTCGGGGTGCTTCGCCACCCACTTCGCCAGCTGGGCCTCGTTCAGGCCCTCGGGGACGGACGCCTCGGCGGACGGCGGGAGCATCAGCCGCTCCACCGTGAGCGCGCATCCGGCCACCGCGTCGGGCCAGGCGATCGTCGCGAGGAACTCGTCGAGCGCGGTGCCCGCCGGAATCTCTTCCTGCTCGACGGGCGTGAGCGTGGCCGCCGGCTCACCCTCGGCGAGACCGAGCTGGGCGGCGAGGCCCGGCTCCTGGGCACGCAGCTGGGCGGTGTCGACCAGGGCGAAGAGCCTGGCGGGCTGGTCCCAGCCGAGGCCGGAGGTGTATTCGTCGATTTCGAGCACGGCGCGGGTGAGCGGGCTCGTGGCCATGGGGGGCCCGGAGGGAGAAACGTTGGACATGGTCGACATCCTGCCTCCTTCGGACCCCAAAGCGGGAACTGAGTAAAGCTTCAGTAAGTTGCATGAGTGGGCTCTACGATCGCGGAGCCTGCTTCTACGACAGCGAACTTTCGAGGTGCGCACCTTGGCTTTCCAGATGCCGGACCGCGGCGGAGGCCCGCAAGGGCCACGGATCAGAGTCGGCCGCCCGTCCCGGCGTGTCCGGACCCTGCTCATGACATTGGGCGTCCTGGCCGTCCTGGCCATGGCTTTCGTCATGTTCGCCGGGTTCTGGACGGACTGGCTCTGGTACCGCTCGGTCAGATATTCGTCCGTTTTCACCACCACCCTGTGGACCAAGATCGGGCTCTTCGCCGTCTTCGGGCTGCTGATGGCCCTGGCCGTCGGCGTGAACATCTGGCTCGCGCACCGGCTCAGGCCGCCGCTGAGCGCGATGTCCCTGGAGCAGCAGAACCTGGACCGCTACCGGATGGGCATCGCCCCGTACAAGAAGTGGGTGCTCCTCGGGGTAACCGCTCTGGTCGGGCTGATCGCCGGCGCCTCGGCGTCCGGTCAGTGGCGTACCTGGCTCATGTGGATCAACGGCGTGTCGTTCGGGCAGAAGGACCCGCAGTTCCAGCTGGACGTGTCGTTCTTCGCGTTCGACCTGCCCTGGTACCGCTTCCTGCTCGGCTTCGGCTTCGCGGCCGCCGTGCTCTCGCTGATCGCCGCCGCGCTGGTGCACTACCTGTACGGCGGACTGCGGATCACCAGCCCCGGCGCCAGGGCCACCGCCGCGGCGACCGGCCACCTGTCGGTCCTGCTCGGCCTCTTCGTGGCGCTCAAGGCCGTCGCGTACTGGCTCGACCGGTACGGCCTGGCGGTGAAGTCCAGTGACTTCAAGGCCACGGGCAACTGGGCGGGTCTGCGGTACGTCGACGCGAACGCCTACCTCCCGGCGAAGACGATCCTCTTCTGCATCGCCGTCATCTGCGCGCTGCTGTTCTTCGCGACGCTGTGGCGCCGCACCTGGCAGCTGCCCGTCATCGGTTTCGGCCTCATGGTGCTCTCGGCGATCCTGATCGGCGGGCTCTACCCGGCGATCGTGCAGAAGTTCCAGGTCCAGCCGAACGAGCAGGCCAAGGAAGCGCCGTACATCAAGAAGAACATCGACGCGACGCGCAAGGCGTACGGCATCGACGACGCGAAGGTGGACGACTACCAGGGCGTCGGCGACAGCAAGGACAACTCCCAGCTGCGCAAGGACGCCGACTCGGCGGCCAGCTACCGGCTGATCGACCCGAACGTCGTCCCGCCGACCTTCGACCAGCTCCAGCAGGAGCGCAAGTACTACCAGTTCCCGACGACGCTCGACGTGGACCGGTACAAGGGCCAGGACACGGTCGTCGGTCTGCGCGAGCTCGACCTCAAGGGCATCCCCAAGCGCAACTGGATCAACGACCACTTCACGTACACCCACGGATACGGCGTGGTCGCGGCGAAGGGCACCGCGGTCAAGCCGGACACCGAGGGCGCCCCGGACTTCATCGAGTCCGGCCTGCCGTCCCAGGGCATGCTCGGCGAGTACGAGCAGCGGATCTACTACGGCGAGAAGACCGAGCAGTACTCGATCGTGGGCGGCCCGCAGAAGGAGCTCGACTACGAGAAGAACGGCGAGCCCACCAAGACCACGAGCTACAAGGGCAAGAGCGGAGTCAATCTGTCGAACCCGCTGAACCGCGCCGCCTACGCGGTGGCCTTCAGCGAGCCGCAGATCCTCTACTCGGGAGCCATCGGTGAGGGCTCGCGGATTCTCTACAACCGCACGCCCAAGGAGCGGGTCGAGGCGGTCGCGCCCTGGCTGTCCCTCGACGGCGACGCCTACCCGGCGGTCGTCGGCGGGCGCGTCCAGTGGATCGTCGACGCGTACACCACTACGAACGGCTACCCCTACGCCTCGCGTACGACGCTGGGGGACACCACGGCCGACTCGCTGTCCCAGACCGACAGCCAGCGCGCGGTGATCGCCCAGCAGAACCAGGTCAACTACATCCGCAATTCGGTGAAGGCCACCGTCGACGCGTACGACGGCACGGTCAAGCTGTACCAGTGGGACACCGAGGACCCGGTCCTCAAGACCTGGATGAAGGCGTTCCCGGACACGGTGCAGCCGAGGGGCGAGATCGACCCGGCGCTGATGCAGCACCTGCGCTACCCGCAGGACCTCTTCAAGGTGCAGCGCGAGCTGCTCACCCGCTACCACGTCGAGAGCCCGTCGCAGTTCTACAGCGGCAGTGACGCGTGGCAGGTGCCGGACGACCCGACGACCGGCGAGAAGAGCTCCGTACCGCCGTACTACCTGAGCCTCAAGATGCCGCAGGAGCAGGACCGGAAGTTCTCGCTCACGACGACGTTCACCCCCAACGGGCGACCGAACCTCGGCGCCTTCATGGCGGTCGACGCCGACGCTTCGAGCAAGGACTACGGCACGATAAGGCTCCTGAGAGTCACGGGCGACGTGCCGGGTCCGCAGCAGGTGCAGAACCGCCTCAACAGCAACGCCGAAGTCGCCGAGTTCGTCAGGAACATGAAGGGCGCCAACTCGGACATCGAGTACGGCAACCTGCTGACGATCCCGCTGAACGACGGCTTCCTGTACGTCGAGCCGGTGTACGCGCAGGGCAACAACGCCTATCCGCTGCTGAAGAAGGTCGCCGTCTCGTACGGCAGGGAGACCGTCTTCAAGGACACGCTGGGTGAGGCGCTGAACGCCGTCTTCGGTGAGGAGGGCGAAACGCCTCCGCCGCCGGGCGACGGTGACGACGACACCACCAGGCCGCCGCCGTCCGACGGCGACGAGTCGCTCCAGAAGGCCATCGAGGACGCCCAGAAGGCGTACGACGAGGGCCAGGAGGCGCTGAAGCAGCAGGACTGGACGGCCTACGGCAAGGCGCAGGAGAAGCTCCAGGACGCGCTTCAGCGGGCAGCCGACGCCGGGGCCCGGACGGAGGCGCCGGCCGAGCAGGGTGCCGAGGGCGGGAACCCCGAGAAGCCGGGGAGCACGGAGAAGCCCGAGAAGGCCGCCGAGCAGGACGGGAAGGGCGACTAGGCAGCTGAGCTGGGACATCCCCGCGCCGTGGTACTGTTTGAACACAACGGCGCGGGGTGGAGCAGCTCGGTAGCTCGCTGGGCTCATAACCCAGAGGTCGCAGGTTCAAATCCTGTCCCCGCTACTGAAGAAGAAGACGAGGGCCCGGATCTCGAAAGAGATCCGGGCCTTTGTTGTGCGCGCGGAAGCTCGCGCGCCCGTACGAAGCGTCCCTCTGATGGGGGGAGTTGGTGATTGAGCGTTTGGAGTGTCTCTCTGTGGGCATGTCGACAAAACGCTGAAGTGACCTCACTGGCTGCGGTATACCAGGTGTACGCGGGTTGCGGGTGGTGCGACGATGGTTTTTATGGGGGACAGGACAACTCTGTTGGAGACAGGGCGGTTTGTGCAGCGAGACCAGGAGCACGCTGTTGACACCGTGGACACCGCCGAGGCCGAGTTCGAGGCGCGCCACCGGACCGCCGCCGAGAAGGGCGACACCGAGGCCATGAGCGTGCTCGGCTCGCTGCTGCTGCGCCGCGGCGACCTCGACGGCGCCGAGCCGCACCTTCGCGCCGCCACCGCCGACGGCGACCGCGCCGCCGCGAACAATCTGGGCGTACTCCTGCACCAGCGCGGATACGCCGACGAGGCGGCCGGGTGGTGGCGCATCGCCGCCGTGGCCGGCTCCGCAGCCGCCGCGCACGCCCTCGGACGCCACTACCGTGAGCGCGGCGACGAACCCGCCGCCGAGTACTGGCTGCGCCAGTCCGCCGAGCAGGGGCACGCGCTGGG
The DNA here is from genome assembly GCF_001746415.1 of Streptomyces agglomeratus. NCBI lineage: Bacteria > Bacillati > Actinomycetota > Actinomycetes > Kitasatosporales > Streptomycetaceae > Streptomyces > Streptomyces agglomeratus. The sequence goes on along the minus strand of NZ_MEHJ01000001.1, from coordinate 2,880,320 downwards.
GGCGTACGCCCTCGCCGACCTCCTGGAACATCGCAGCGACGTGGGCGCCGAGCGGTGGCTGCGCGCCGCAGCCGAGCAGGGCCACCGGGAAGCCGCGTACCGCCTCGCCCGCACCCTGGACCGCCGCGCCGCCGCCGAGGCGCACGCCGGTGTGCCCGACCCCGCAGCGGCGCCGGGGGGCGCCGACGCGCGCGCGAGGCGCGCGGTGGCATCGGGTACGGGCGCGGGCGGACCGAACGGGGCCCGTGGCGCCGGTGCGGCCGCGGGCGTGCTCGGCGCCGGTCTCCCCGCCGTGGTCAGCAGGGGCAGGGGGCGCCTCGACTTCGACACGAACACCCGGCACTCCGGCTCCGGAGCGGGCGCGGGCTCCGGCGCGGGCTCCGGGACCGCGCCCGGCCTCGGCCCCTCGGGCACCCGTTACCCCGGTGACGGGTACGCCGGGGCCGGTGCGGCCACCGTCCCCGCCACCGGTACCGGCCGGCCCGCCCGCGGCGGCGCGGACGCGGGCGGCACGGACACCGGTGCGCACGAGGCTTCCGGTGAGGACGGTGCGGGCCAGGCCACCGGCACCCGGCACGCCACGGGCGCCGGGAACCGGCGTACCGGCGGCGGACCGTTCGGCACCGGCACCCGGCACACCGGGATCGCCGCCGGGGAGCTGCCCCCCGCCGTGGAGGCCGAGCAGTGGTACCGGCAGGCCGCCGCGCGCGGGCACCGGCGTGCCGCCCTGCACCTCGGCGCCATCCTGGAGGAGCGCGGCGAGCTCAAGGAGGCCGGGCGCTGGTACCTGACCTCCGCCAAGGACGGCGAGGCGCGGGCGGCGTGCGCCCTGGGCTTCCTGCTGCGCGACGCCGGGGACGAGGAGAGTGCCGCCGTGTGGTGGCTGCGCGCCGCCCAGGACGGTGACGGCAACGCCGCCAACGCGCTGGGCGCCCTGCACGCCGCCCGTGGCGAGCAGCAGACCGCCGAGCGCTGGTACCGCGCCGCCCTGGACGCGGGAGACGTGAACGGGGCGTACAACCTCGGGCTGCTCTGCGCCGCCCAGGGGCGTACCGCACAGGCCGACCAGTGGTACCGGCGCGCCGCCTACGCGGGCCACCGCGAGGCCGCCAACGCGCTCGCCATCCTGCTGCTCCAGGGCGGCGACGCGGCGGGCGCCGAGCCGTGGTTCTCCAAGGCCGCCGAGGCGGGCAGCGTCGACGCCGCCTTCAATCTCGGCATTCTCTACGCGGGTCGCGACGACGACCGTACGGCCTTCGCCTGGTACGAGCGCGCCGCCGCCGCCGGTCACACCGAGGCGGCGCTCCAGGTCGGCATCGCCCTGCTGCGCGACGGCGAGGACCAGGACGCCGAGCGGCACCTGCGCTGCGCGGCGGGCAGCGGCAGCGCCGAGGCGGCGTTCCGGCTCGCCACGCTGCTCGACAGCAGGCAGCCGCCCGCCGGCCCGCCCGGGCTCGGTGAGCCGCTGAGCGAGAAGACCGAGTGCGAGGAGTGGTACGAGCGGGCCGCCGAGCAGGGGCACCGCCGCGCCCAGGTGCGCGTGGGCATGCTCGCCGCGGGCCGCGGCGACCTGGAGGGCGCCGCCCGCTGGTACCGGGAGGCCGCCGAGGCGGGCAGCCGCAACGGCGCCTTCAACCTCGGACTGCTGCTGGCCCGCGAGGGCAGCGAGCCGGAGGCGGCTCTGTGGTGGTCCCGCGCCGCCCACGCGGGTCACGGCCGAGCCGCGCTGCGCCTCGCGCTGCTCGCCGCCCGGCACGGCGAGCTCGACGAGGGCGAGCGGTGGTGCGCGCGGGCGGTGGAGCTCGGGCCGGCCGAGGTCGCGGAGCGTGCGGCACGGTTGCGCGAGGCGCTGCACCAGGAGCTCACGGCGTAGACCCGGCGTGGCCCCGGCTGCTGGCGGATCGTTTCGCCACTGTTCACCACAGGTCAACGCCACGCACGGGAACGGGTCACCGTCTCGTACGGGAACGAGTCACCGTCTCGTACGGGAACGGTTCACCGCTTCGTACGGGAACGGGCGTGCGGGAACGGATTTGCGCTGGTCGGCGGCACGACGTAGAGTCGTGTTTACCGACGCGGGGTGGAGCAGCTCGGTAGCTCGCTGGGCTCATAACCCAGAGGTCGCAGGTTCAAATCCTGTCCCCGCTACTGAAAAGGTAGCCGAAGGCCCGGATCTTGAAAGAGATCCGGGCCTTCGTCGTACACGGAACACGTGCGGGCGTCGCACACCCAACACGCGCAGGCCACGAGAAGGGCCCGGCACCAGGATCTGGTGCCGGGCCCTTCTGGCGCTGTGCGTTGTTGCGCGTCAGGCGGAGGCGCAGTTGGGGCACGTGCCCCGGTAGGTCACTTCCACGTCCGAGATCGTGAAGCCGAAGCGCTCGGTGTCCGGCAGGTCCGTCAGGGGATTGCCGACCGGGTGTACGTCCCGTATGGCGCCGCACTGCGCGCACACCAGGTGCTGGTGCGGGCGGTGCGCGTTCGGGTCGTACCGCTTCGCCCGGCGGTCCGTGGAGACCTCCAGCACCTCGCCGAGGGACACCATCTCGCCCAGCGTGTTGTAGACGGTCGCCCGGGAGATCTCCGGCAGCTTCGCGACGGCGCGCGCGTGCACCTCGTCGGCGGTCAGGTGGATGTGGTCCCCGTCGAGGACTTCGGCCACGACGCGCCGCTGTGCGGTCATACGCCAGCCGCGTCCGCGCAGTCGTTCCAACAGGTCACTCATGGGACCAGCCTAACAGTGGAGGGACCAGGTCCCGAACAGGTGTGACTTTGGATGATTGCTTGACTTAGACAATGTCCATTGTAGGATCGGGAACGGCAAACGCCAAGGGACAGGACTTGCAGGTATGACGCAGGAGGCGCACGTGACGCAGGGACCGCTTACCACGGAGGCCGGCGCGCCGGTCGCCGACAACCAGAACAGCGAGACCGCTGGCGTCGGCGGCCCCGTTCTGGTTCAGGACCAGGCGCTGCTCGAGAAGCTCGCGCACTTCAACCGCGAGCGCATTCCGGAGCGCATCGTCCACGCGCGCGGCGCCGGCGCGTACGGCACCTTCACCGTCACCCGTGACGTCTCGCAGTGGACGCGGGCGAAGTTCCTCTCCGAGGTCGGCAAGAAGACCGAAACGTTCCTGCGCTTCTCCACGGTCGCGGGCAACCTCGGCTCCGCGGACGCCGTGCGCGACCCCCGCGGCTTCGCGCTGAAGTTCTACACGGAGGAGGGGAACTACGACCTCGTCGGGAACAACACCCCCGTCTTCTTCATCAAGGACGCCATCAAGTTCCCCGACTTCATCCACACGCAGAAGCGCGACCCGTACACCGGCTCGCAGGAAGCCGACAACGTGTGGGACTTCTGGGGCCTGAGCCCCGAGTCGACGCACCAGGTGACCTGGCTGTTCGGTGACCGCGGCATCCCGGCGACGCTGCGGCACATGAACGGGTACGGCTCGCACACGTACCAGTGGAACAACGAGGCCGGCGAGGTCTTCTGGGTCAAGTACCACTTCAAGACCGACCAGGGCATCAAGAACCTCACCACCGACGAGGCCAACCGCCTCTCCGGCGTCGACCCCGACTCGCACCAGCGCGACCTGCGCGAGGCCATCGAGCGCGGCGAGTTCCCGTCCTGGACCGTGCAGGTGCAGATCATGCCGGCGGCCGAGGCGGCGACGTACCGCTTCAACCCGTTCGACCTGACCAAGGTCTGGCCGCACGCGGACTACCCGCCGATCGAGATCGGCAAGCTGGAGCTCAACCGCAACCCGGAGAACATCTTCGCCGAGGTCGAGCAGTCGATATTCAGCCCCGCGCACTTCGTGCCGGGCATCGGCCCGTCGCCCGACAAGATGCTCCAGGGCCGCCTCTTCGCGTACGGCGACGCGCACCGCTACCGCGTCGGCATCAACGCCGACCACCTGCCGGTGAACCGCCCGCACGCCACCGAGGCGCGGACGAACTCCCGTGACGGCTACCTGTACGACGGCCGCCACAAGGGCACCAAGAACTACGAGCCCAACAGCTTCGGCGGCCCCGCGCAGACGGGCCGGCCGCTGTGGGAGCCCGTCCCGGTCACCGGCGCCACCGGCAACCACGAGGCGCCGAACCACGCCGAGGACGACGACTTCGTCCAGGCGGGCAACCTCTACCGCCTGATGTCCGAGGACGAGAAGGGCCGCCTGATCGACAACCTGGCCCAGTTCATCTCCAAGGTGTCGCGCGACGACATCGCGGAGCGCGCGGTCAACAACTTCCGTCAGGCGGACGGTGACTTCGGCAAGCGGCTGGAAGCCGCGGTCCAGGCCCTGCGCGGCTAGTACGGACCGCTTGCCGTAGGCAGAGGGCCGGATTCCTCCCCGAGAGGAGTCCGGCCCTCCTTCGCGCTCCGCTCGGCCGCTCAGCTGCTCGGCTGCTCGGCTGCTCGTGTCGCTGGGGCGCTGGGTCGCCCGTGTCGCTCAACCCACCAGGGCGTCCGGTTGCGACCGTTGCTGTCTGCGGCCCGGCGCCCAGCAGCGGATGATGTCGCGTACGGAGACGACGCCGACGGGCCCGGTGCCGTCCAGCACGATCAGGTGCCGGAAGCCGCCGTGTGCCATGGCGTCGGCGGCGTCCTCCAGCGTCCAGGACGGCGCCGCGAAGACGACGTCGGTGGTGGTGTGGGTGCCGGCCGTTTCGAGGTCGGGGTTCTGGCCCGACCCGACGGAGACGAGGATGTCGCGTTCGGTCAGAATGCCGACTCCGCCGGCGTCGGTGTCGAGGACGACGGCCGCCCCGACGCGGCGCTCCGCCATCAGACGGGCTGCCTGGCGGAGTGTGTGGGCGGGGCCGATGGTGAGGACCACCGTGCTCATGGCGTCACGGACGAGCATGGACAGAGCCACCTCCTTGGTGAAGCGGTTGTCGAGAGCACCGCGCTACGAGAACCGATTCACAAGTTCACAAGTGGGGGGACTGTCAGAGTGGCAGGCGGGCGGGAAGGCAACAAGAGGGCGCGGGAGGCGTATCGCGTGATCATTTGCCCCCGCGCGCCGGTTTCCCGGGCGCGGGGGCGGAGCCGCTAGTCGCGGAGGTAGTTCAGCATCTCCTCGTGGAGCAGGCCGTTGGACGCCGCGGCGTTGCCGCCGTGCGGGCCCGTCACTCCTTCGAGGCTGGTGAAGACACCGCCCGCCTCCTGGACGATGATCGCGTTCGCGGCCATGTCCCAGAGCGAGAGCTCGGGTTCGGCGCAGATGTCCACCGCGCCCTCGGCGACCATCATGTACGGCCAGAAGTCGCCGTAGCCGCGCGTCCGCCAGCAGTCGCGGGTCAGGTTCAGGAAGCCGTCGAGCCGGCCCCGCTCCTCCCAGCCGCTGAGCGAGGAGTACGCGAAGGACGCGTTCTCGATCCGGTCGACCTTGGACACGTGGAGCCGGGTCGCGGAGGTGAGGCTGCGCCCGGTGTACGCCCCGCCGCCCTTCGCCGCCCACCAGCGGCGGCCCAGCGCCGGCGCGGACACGACGCCCATCACGGGCTGGAAACCGTGCTCGCCGGCTTCCATGAGGGAGATCAGGGTCGCCCACACCGGTACGCCGCGCACGTAGTTCTTCGTACCGTCGATCGGGTCGACCACCCAGCGGCGCGGGCCCGTTCCCTGGAGCCCGTACTCCTCGCCCAGAACGGCGTCTCGCGGCCTGCCGCGGTGCAGGTGGCTGCGGATCAGCTCCTCGGCGGCCTTGTCGGCCTCCGTCACCGGTGTCATGTCCGGTTTCGTCTCGACCTTGAGATCCAGAGCCTTGAAGCGCTCCATCGTCGTGGCGTCCGCGGCGTCCGCGAGGACATGGGCAAAGCGCAGATCATCGTGATAGTCGGGCATGACTGAACAGTATCGACCGTGTTGTGCGCGAACCACACGGTCTCGCTGTGCGGGCGCGGTCCCCCGTCCGCGCGCTCCCCGCACCGCCGCCCGGGCGCCATTGACAGTGCCCCGCGGCGCGTCAACTCTGAAAGCGGAGCAGAGCCGGGGAGGCGACGCGATGGCCACAGCTCGACAGGCCCTGCTGGACGCCGCCCTCACCGCGCTCGCGCGCCGCCCGTGGTCCGGTGTGCGGATGGTGGACGTGGCCGCGGCCGCCCGGGTCTCGCGGCAGACCCTCTACAACGAGTTCGGCAGCAAGGACGGTCTCGCCCGCGCGCTCGTGCGGCGTGAGGCGGACGGGTACCTGACCGGTGTGGAGCGGGCGCTGGCGGGGCGGCCGGCGGGCGTCGACGACCGGCTCGTGGCCGTCGCCGAGTGGACCGTCGGCGCCGCCCGCGCCAATTCGCTCGTCCGCGCCCTGCTCACCGGCTGCTGGGGCGAGTGGCTGCCCGGACCGGGCCCCGCCCGCTACGTCCTCGGGACCGCGGTGTCCCCGGTGCCTGCCCAGCGCCGCGCCGACGCCGGCTCGCCGGGAGCCGCCGAACTGGTCGCGGCCGTACGGGAAAGGTCGCTCGCCGCGCTCGGCACGGGTCGTACGAAGGAAGAGGCGGCGGTCGTCGCGTACCGCTGTGAACTGGCCGTCCGTCTCGCACTGTCGTACGTCGTGGCACCCGCGGCGTCGGGGGACGACTTCGCGCGGATACTGCGGACCGCTCTGGGCGGGGCGGCGGGCGGGACGGCGGGCGGCGGCGGTCCGGGGCTCAGTGGGCCGAGCCCGAGAGCTGGAGGCCGATGACGCCGATGATCACCAGTGAGATGGAGATCAGCTTGAGCGTGGAGACCATGTCGCCGAGGAAGATCATCCCGTAGATCGCGGTGCCCGCGGCGCCGATGCCCGTCCACACCGCGTACGCCGGCCCCACGTCGAGCCTGCGCAGCGCCAGCGTCAACAGGCCGAAGCTGCCCAGCGCGAAGGCGCAGAACGCGACCGTGGGCCAGAGTCTGGTGAACCCGTGGGATAGCTTCAGGCAGACCGCGAAGCCGGTTTCCAGCAGTCCCGCCACCATCACCAGCAGCCACGCCATGGTCGGTTTCCTCCAGCGTCGGTGACTGCTTCGTCTGACTTGGTGGATTATGCCCCCATTGAGGGCCCGCAGACGTAAACGCGGCGTGATCAGTCGCCTTCGCGCCGCTCCCGCGTCGCGAGCAGACGGCGCAGCGAGTCGAGCCTGGCCGGATCGGCGTGACCGTCGGCCACCCACTGGTCCAGCGCGCACTCCGCCTCGTCGTGGCTGCAACCGCGCGGGCAGCCCTCCGTTCCCGGTTCGAGGTCGGGGAAGGCGAGGATGACGCGTGAGGGATCCACGTGGTTCAGCCCGAAGGAACGGACACCGGGCGTATCGATCACCCAGCCGTCGACCCCCGTGAGCGGCAGCGCGAGCGCCGACGTGGTGGTGTGCCGGCCGCGGCCGGTGACCGCGTTGACCACGCCGGTCGTACGCCACAGGTCCTCCGGCACCAGCGTGTTGACCAGCGTCGTCTTCCCGACGCCCGAGTGGCCGACGAACGCCGTCACCTTGTCCTGGAGGTGCTTGCGCACCAGCTCGGTCGCCGCCCCGTTCGCCAGGTCCTCGCGGCTGGTCACGATGTACGGGACGCCGAGGGGACGGTAGGCGGACAGCAGCTGGTCCGCCGGCGCCAGGTCCGACTTGGTCAGTACGAGGAGAGGTTCGAGCCCGGCGTCGTACGCCGCCACCAGGCAGCGGTCGATCATGCGCGGGCGCGGCTCGGGGTCGGCCAGGGCCGTGACGATCGCCAGCTGGTCGGCGTTGGCGACGACCACCCGCTCGAACGGATCGTCGTCGTCGGCGGTACGGCGCAGCACCGAGCGGCGCGGCTCCACCCGGACGATGCGGGCCAGGGTGTCCTTGTCGCCCGTCAGGTCGCCGACGATGGCGACCCGGTCGCCCACGACGACGGACTTGCGGCCCAGCTCGCGTGCCTTCATCGCGATGACCGTACGGTCGTCGACCAGGCACGTGATGCGGCCCCGGTCGACGGTCAGGACGAAGCCCTCGACGGCGTCCTCGTGCTTGGGGCGGGTATGGGTCCGAGGCCGGTTGCCCTTGCGGTTGGGGCGGATCCGGATGTCGTCCTCGTCGGGGTTCTTGCCGTAGCGGCGCATGTCGTCAGGGCCCCGTCAGTTTCCGTCGAGCATTCCGGTCCACATCTGCGGGAAGTCGGGCAGTGTCTTCGCGGTGGTCGCCACGTTCTCGATCTGTACGTCCTTCACGGCGAGCCCGATGATCGCGCCCGCCGTCGCCATGCGGTGGTCGTGGTACGTGTGGAAGGTCCCGCCGTGCAGGCGGCGCGGCCGGATGCGCAGGCCGTCCTCGGTCTCGGTGACGTCGCCGCCGAGGGCGTTGATCTCACGGGTGAGAGCGGCCAGCCGGTCGGTCTCGTGCAGCCGCAGATGCGCCACGCCGCGCAGGACGGACTCGGAGTCGGCCAGGGCGGCGACCGCCGCGATGCCCGGGGTCAGCTCGCCGACGTCGCCGAGGTCCACGTCGATGCCGTGGACCGTACCCGTACCGGTGAACGTCAGACCCTGCTCGGTGAGCTCGCAGGAACCGCCCATCTCGGTGAAGATCTCACGCAGCGCGTCACCCGGCTGGGTGGTGCGCTCCGGCCAGTCGGGGATCGTGACGCGGCCGCCGGTGATCAGGGCCGCGGCGAGGAACGGCTGCGCGTTGGAGAGGTCGGGCTCGATGGTCAGATCGCGGCCCAGCAGGGCGCCGGGGGAGACCCGCCAGACGTTCGGCTCGCCGCCGGACTCCGGGGTGTCGACCTGGGCGCCGACCGCGCGCAGCATGTCGACGGTCATCAGGATGTGCGGCATGGACGGGAGGGTGGCGCCGGTGTGACGCACCTCCACGCCCTGGTTGAAGCGCGGCGCGGACAGCAGGAGCGCGCTGACGAACTGCGAGGACGACGACGCGTCGATGTCGACCGCTCCGCCGTCCAGCGCGCCGCTGCCGTGCACGGTCAGCGGGAGCGCGCCCCGGCTGTCGTCGTCGATACGGGCGCCGAGGGTGCGCAGGGCCTCGATGACGGCGCCGAGGGGGCGTTCGTACGAACGGGGGTCGCCGTCGAAACGGATGTCGCCGTCGGCGAGCGCCGCGACGGGCGGCAGGAAGCGCATCACGGTGCCGGCGTTGCCGACGTCGACCGTGGCGGGGCCGTGCAGCCCGGCGGGGATGACGCGCCACGCCTCGCCCGAGCCGTTGAGCTCGGCGGTGGCCGACGAGCTGGACGAGACGGTCTCCTCGATGCCCACGCCCATGGCGCGCAGGGCGTCGGCCATCAGCAGGGTGTCGCGGGAACGCAGCGGGCGGCGCAGCCATCCGGGCTCGGCGGCGAGGGCGGCGAGGACGAGAGCGCGGTTGGTGACCGATTTCGATCCGGGCACGGTGACGGTCGCGTCGACGGCTTCGCCCGCGCGCGGGGCGGGCCAGAGGGCGGGGTGCACGGAGCTTTCGGTCATGGCCATCACTTTAGTGGTTCGCGGCGAACCCGGATCTTGATCAAATACGCTGAAACCGGGGCGTAACTCAGCGGTGTCCGTACGCCGACGGGCGGTAACAGCCGCCAACGGCACTCACGGCACTCACGGCACGCATGGCGCTCACCACACTCACGGCACGCACGGCGCTCACCGCACTCGTGACCCTCACCGCACTCGCGGCTCTCGCGCTCCGGGCAGCCGGCCGTCGGCGGCCCTCACAGCCCGAGCAGCCACCGGCCGCCGCCGAGCAGTGCGCACACCGACACCGTGTGGAAGAAGAGCAGCCACACCAGGGCCGGTACGTGCGTGAGTCGCGACAGCTGGTCGGCGTCCGAGTCCGGGGCGCCGCCGTGACGGCGCTTGGCCTGGAGCTCGAAGGCGGGCCGTACGCCACCGATGAGCATGAACCAGACGGCGGCGTACGCGAACGCCGCCTGCACCTGCGGCGTCGTCAGCCAGGAGATGAGGAGGAAGGCGGCGCCGGTGACGATCACGGTGAGGGCGCCGTACGCGTTGCGGATCATCACCAGCATCGCGAGCAGCAGGGCCGTCGCTATCCACAGGAAGAGCGTGATGCGGTTCGAGGCGAGCAGCCAGGCGCCGCCGATACCCAGGAGCGAGGGGGCGGTGTAACCGGCGGCGGCCGTGAGGATCATGCCGATGCCGGTCGGCCTGCCCCGGCTGACGGTGAGGCCGCTGGTGTCGGAGTGCAGTCGAATGCCGTCCAGGCTCCGGCCGGTGAGCAGGGCGATCAGGCCGTGACCGCCCTCGTGCGCGATGGTGATGGCGTTGCGCGCCACCCGCCAGACGGCGTGCGGGACGACGACGGCGAGTGCGGCGAGGGCCGTCGCGATCACGAGCCACTGGTCGGGATCCGGCTGCGTACCGAAGAGGCGGTCCCACAGGTCGCCGAGCTGGGTGGTGTCCATGTTCCGGGCGGCTCCTTGAGGTCTGGGCAGTCGTGGCAGTCTGGCACTTATGTGCGGACGGTATGCAGCGAGCCGGCGGCCCGAGGATCTCGTCGGGCTCTTCGATGTGCGGAAGTGGGACCCCAAGGAGGCGCTCGCCCCGGACTGGAACGTGGCGCCCACCAAGGAGGTCCACGTCGTCCTGGAGCGTCCTGTGAAGGACGCGCCGCAGGACGGTCCGGTTCGGCAGCTGAGGACGCTGAAGTGGGGGCTCGTCCCGTCGTGGTCGAGGTCGCCCGAGGGTGCGGCGCGGATGATCAACGCGCGGGCGGAGACGGTGCACGAGCGGCCGTCGTTCCGGCAGCCCTTCGCTTCGCGCCGCTGCCTCATTCCGGCCGACGGCTACTACGAGTGGGTCACCGGCGCGCAGGAGCGGCAGCTTGAGGAGGAGGGGAAGAAGAAGCGGCCGCGGAAGCAGCCGTACTTCGTTGCCCCGGCGGACGGGTCGGTCATGGCGATGGCCGGGCTGTACGACTTCTGGCGCGACCCGACGCTGCCGGAGGGGCATCCGCAGGCGTGGTGGGTGACCTGCTCCGTGATCACCACCGAGGCCGAGAAGTCGCCGCTGGCGGTCGCCCCGGCCACCGGGCCCGGCTCGCTGGCCGACATCCACCCCCGGATGCCGCTCATGCTGACGCGGGACCGGTGGGACGCGTGGCTGGATCCGGCCCGTACGGACGTCGAGGAGGTACGGGAACTGCTGGCGCCGCCGCCGGGCGGACTGATGCGGGCGTACCCGGTGGCCACGGCCGTCAGCAACGTGCGCAACAACGGGCCCGAGCTGCTGGAGGAGCTGGCGGCGCCGGAGGTGGAGACGCTGTTCTGAGGTGATGGGCGTGGGACTTTTGAGGACCCGGCGGCGCGGGCGCAGGATGGGCGCGTGACGCACAGCGAAACCGTGGAGACAGAGGCAGGCCGGGCGCGCATCACCTGGGCCGAAGCCGAGGCGCCCTGGATCGTCCTGGCCGTGAGCCACGGCGCCGGCGGTGGGATCGGGGCGCGGGACCTCCAGGGGCTCGCCGCCGCGCTGCCCCCGCTCGGGGTGACCGTTGCCCTGGTGGAGCAGCCCTGGAGGGTGGCCGGGAAGAAGGTGGCCCCCGCGCCCAAGACGCTGGACGCGGGCTGGCACGGGCTGTGGCCCGCGCTGGCCGGGCGGGGGCTGCCGGTCGTCTCCGGCGGGCGCAGCGCCGGGGCGCGTGTCGCGTGCCGCACCGCCGCCGGTCTCGGCGCGCACGCCGTCCTCGCGCTCAGCTTCCCGCTGCACCCGCCCGGCCGGCCGGAGAAGTCCCGGGCGGGGGAGCTGCTGGGCGCCGGTGTCCCCACGCTGGTCGTACAGGGCGGGAACGATCCCTTCGGCAAGCCCGCGGAATTCCCCGGCGGAGAGTACGAACTGGTGGAGATCCCCCACGCGGATCACGGGTTCGCCGTACCGAAGAAGGCGGGAAGCACCCCCGAAGAGGTGGTCGCGACGATCACGGACGCCGTCGGCGGCTGGATCGGCGGACTTCGCTGATCATCGGCGGACGCCGGGAATGCTGGTCATCGGCGACGCCGGGAATGCTGATCATCGGCGGACGCCGGGAATGATGAGCGCGGCACCTCTGTTATTGCGTGCGTCGACATACACCGCACGTACGTGGAGAGGGAGTCCGTCGCATGGGATCGACCATCTGCCCGAGCCGCTCGAACACCGCTGACCTGGAGTGGACGGTGCTCACCGCGGCCAAGACCGCCCCTCGTCGGGCGGCGGCCGGGCAGGATCGTCGTCTATCCTCCGATTCGAGCGGGTCCGCATTCGGCCCCGCCACGGCGTTGGAGGAGGTGGGTCCGGTCACTGGGACCGACACAGGGACCGACGACGGCGGCCAGGCGGCGGAGGAGAGCACCGTCGAACGCAACGCGCGTTTCGAGCGTGATGCCCTGGGCTTCCTCGACCAGATGTACTCGGCCGCGCTGCGCATGACGCGCAATCCGGCCGATGCGGAGGACCTGGTGCAGGAGACGTACGCCAAGGCGTACGGGTCCTTCCACCAGTTCCGTGAAGGTACGAATCTGAAGGCGTGGCTCTACCGCATTCTGACGAACACCTTCATCAACACATACCGGAAGAAGCAGCGGGAACCTCAGCGCAGCGGCGCCGAGGAGATCGAGGACTGGCAGCTCGCGCGCGCCGAGTCGCACATGTCGACCGGCCTGCGCTCCGCCGAGTCGCAGGCGCTCGACCACCTGCCCGACTCGGACGTCAAGTCCGCGCTGCAAGCCATCCCCGAGGAGTTCCGCATCGCGGTCTACCTCGCGGATGTAGAGGGCTTTGCGTACAAGGAGATCGCGGACATCATGGGTACACCCATCGGTACGGTGATGTCCCGGCTGCACCGGGGCCGCCGCCAGCTGCGCGGCATGCTCGAGGACTACGCGCGCGACCGCGGGCTGGTTCCGGCGGGTGCCGGAGAGTCGAACGACGGGAAAGGTTCGGGCTCATGAGCTGCGGAGAGCCGCACGAGACTGACTGCTCAGAGGTCCTGGATCATCTCTACGAGTTCCTCGACCACGAGATGCCTGACAGCGACTGCACCAAGTTCGAAGTGCACTTCGAGGAGTGCTCGCCGTGTCTGGAGAAGTACGGCCTCGAACAGGCCGTGAAGAAGCTGGTGAAGCGCTGCTGCGGCAGTGACGACGTACCGGCGGACCTGCGATCCAAGGTCATGGGGCGCATCGACCTGATCCGGTCGGGGCAGGCCGTCCCCGAGCAGGACGTCACGGCCACGGCGGCGCCCGATCTGCCGGCCGCCGCCCGCGAGGCGTAGCCTCCCCGCCCGCTTGTCACGAAGTCGGCCGATTATCACTCGAAGGTGCTAATCGGCCGCTTCGTCGTCTCCGGACCCGCTCAACTCGCTAGCGTGGCGCACGCATGGTGGCGGGCGGACCGGGACAACAGGAGCCAGCTGGTGAGAGCCCTTTCGGTGGCGGCGCGCGCGTACATCCTGTGCGTGCTGCTCGCGGCCGCCTGTTGTACGCTCCCCGCCCTGTGGCCGGGCGCCGGTGTCCCCTGGAGGACCGCCGCGCTCCTCGCGGCGCTCTGCGCGGGCTGCGAACTGCTCGGGCGCCGGCCCTTTCTCGTCAGCGCGGTACGGGTCGGCGCGGGCTCCTTCTTCCCGGTGCTCTTCGCCGCCGTACTGCTCCTGCCGCCTCCGGCCGCCGCACTCGTCGCCGTACCCGGCGCGCTCGTCGGCCATGTCGAGCAGCGCCCGCGCGCGGTCCGGCGGGTCTGGCGGGCGGCGCAGCTGGCGCTCGCCGCGTGGTGCGCGGCGCACATCTGCGCCCACCTCGACGGCGGCGCCGCGCTGGGAGGCGGCGCGGGCGGCCTCGGGCCGTCGCAGGCCGTGCCCGATTTTCCGTACGTCCTGCTGCCCGCCGGGGCCGCCGTCCTCGGGTTCTGCCTGGTCCTGACCGCACTCGACGGCGGCATCCTCGCCACCGCCGAGCGGCTGCCCGCGCGCACCGCCTGGCGCGGGCTGCTGCTGCGCTCCGTCCCGCCGCACTGCGTGCAGGGGCTGGCGGGGCTGATGACGGCGGTGCTCTGGCGCAGTCCGTACGGGCCGCTCGCCGCGCTCTTCGTGCTCCTGCCGATGTACATCTCCTGCTGGGTGTTCGCGCAGTACCACCGCGAGCGCGCCGCCCATCAGGCGACGATCCGCGCCCTCGTGCAGGCGGTCGACCTCAAGGACCAGTACACGCGCGGGCACAGCGAACGGGTCGGCCGGGCCTCCGTCATGATCGCGCGTGAACTCGGCATGGAGGAGGACCGCGTCGAGGGCCTGCGCTTCGCCGGAATCCTGCACGACGTCGGCAAGCTCGGCGTGCCGACGCGGCTGCTCCGCAAGGACGGACCGCTGACACCGGAGGAGCGTCGCGTCATCGAGCTGCATCCGGAGTACGGGCACGAGATGGTCCGGGGCATCGGATTCCTCGGGGAGGCGCGGGCGGCGATCCTGCACCACCACGAGCGGCTGGACGGAAGCGGTTATCCGTACGGGCTGGCCGGGGGGCAGATCCCGGAGTTCGCGCGGGTCGTCGCGGTCGCGGACGCGTTCGACGCGATGACGTCGACGCGGTCGTACCGGCGGGCGCGGCCGGTGGCGACGGCTGTGCGGGAGCTGGAGCGGTGCGCGGGAACGCAGTTCGACCCACGGATGGTGCAGGCGCTGACCAGGGCGCTGGCCCGCCACGGCTGGCACGTCCGGGTCACTTCGGACGAACAGACCGACCCGAGAGGAAACGTCCCGCCACCGCGTGGGGGCGACACGTCCGGTGCGGGCGAGGGGTCGGCCGCGCCCGCCGGTGCCGTGGGCCGGCCGCAGGCACCGGGCCGGTCCGAGTGAGCACGGCCGGCGTGGTGGCGTCCCGTACGCGCCCCGCGGGGATGCTGCCCACCCCGCCCGCTCCCGAACCGGGGCAGCCCTCGGGCCCCGGACACGCTCCGGGCATGTCCCCGAGCGCCGGACGGGCCGGCTGCCGCCGCCCGCGGCCACCGCGGGCCCGCAGGTGTTCGCCGGGCGTGGTCGCCGCGCGGCGGAGCCGGGCAGTGCCCCGGCGGGAAGGGCCGGCCGGGGGAAAGACCCCTCGGTGGACGGGGTGTGCCGGGTGAGGGGGCACAGGCCCGCCTGCGCCCTCGCGCTCGTGTACTGCGTCGCCGCCGCGGTCACCGCCTGGGCCCTCGGCGACACCCTCTGGCACGGGATCACCGAACCCGGCATCGCCCTCGCCTTCGGCGCGCTCATCACCGTCGGGGAGCTGTCCCGGTGGGGTGTACGCAGCGGTCCGGCCGCTCTGCCCGCCCAGCGCGAACCGGCCCCGCTCGGCGCGGCCGGGGCCCTGGCTTACGCCCTGCTCGGTCAGAACGCGGGTCAGCCCACCACCCACGGAGTCCTCCAGGTCGTCGCCGTGGTCGTCGCGGGCGCCCTCGCCGGCGCCGTGCCCCACGTCGCCGCCGGGCACGGGCCCGCCCTCGACCACGTCGTGCGCCGCGTCCTCACCGTCGCCTTCGCCGCCGTGTGCTTCCAGCCGCTCTACAACTCCGGACTGTGGGGCAAGTGGATCGGCCACGGCCCGTACCACGCCCTCCTCCTCGCCCTCCTGCTCGTGCTCACGGCCCTGTGCGACGCCGTCCTCGCCGCCGTCATGGCCCGCGCCCGTACCGGCTACCCGTACGGGCCGCTGCTCCGCGACGAGCTGCGGGCGCTGCTCGGCATCGGCTCGGCCGTCTGCGCCACCGGGGCCGTCATGGCGCTCGGCGTCGCCGTCGCCGGGCTCTGGGCGCTGCCCGTCTTCTGCGTACCACTGCTGCTCACGCAGCTGTCCTCCCGCCGGTACGCCGCTGTGCGTACGACGTACCGCCAGACCATCACCTCGCTCGCCCGCGCGACCGAGATCGCCGGCTACACCCCGCAGGGCCATGCCCGCCGCGTCGCCCAGCTCAGCCGCGCCGTGGGGCGTGAGCTGGGGCTTTCCGAGCCCGACCTCACGGTTCTGGAGTACGCGGCGCTGATGCACGACATCGGACAGCTCTCCCTGCTCGACCCGGTGCAGGGAGGCGCCACCGCCTCGCTCCCGCCCGCCGAGCAGCGCCGTATCGCCCTGCTCGGGGGAGCGGTCGTGCGCCAGACCGGAGTCCCGGCCGAGGTCGCCGTGGTCGTCGAGCGGCAGGCCGACCCCTACCGTGAGCAGCCGCTTTCCGCCCGTATCGTCCGCGCCGTCAACGCATACGACGATCTCTCGGGGGAAAGCGGAGGTGGACTGGGCGGGCCGCTCAGCGCCCTGGAGCAGCTGCGTCTGGGCACCGGCCGCGACTATCAGCCCGAGGTCGTGGAATCCCTGGCGCGTGTCCTGTCCCGGGGCGGTCTGACCCCGTCCCCACCTGGGTAACCCATGGGTAATGAGCGGCCCTCCGACCCGGCATGGTTGGATGCGAAGAAGAGGAACAAGAGGGCGTCCGGGGGGACTGACCTTCAGCGACCGGCAGGCGGGACAGGCGGGAATCGTGAAGATCTTCGGGAAGGTACGGCATCGGCCATCCGCCTCGTGGCGGCAGGCCACCGACCGCGCGTTCACGCTGATCGGTGACGGTCGGTACGAGGACGCGGGGGCTCTGCTGACACGCGCGGCGGACCTCGAACCCTGGTTGTCCGAGTCCTGGTTCAACCTGGCGCTGCTGCACAAGTTCCGGCACGACTGGGAGCAGGCGCGCTCCGCCGGGCTGCGCGCTGTCGCGCTCCTCGACCGGGAGACCGGAGCCCCGGACTGGTGGAACGTCGGGATCGCGGCCACCGCCCTCCAGGACTGGCCGCTGGCCCGCCGCGCCTGGCAGGCGTACGGCCTGAAGGTGCCGGGCGAGCCCACCGAGAGCGGCGAGCCGCACGGCATGGAGCTGGGCAGCGCGGCCGTCCGCCTCTCACCGGAGGGCGAGGCCGAGGTGGTATGGGGCCGCAGGCTCGACCCGGCGCGGATCGAGGTGCTGTCGATCCCGCTGCCGTCGTCCGGGCGGCGCTGGGGCGAGGTCGTCCTGCACGACGGTGTGCCGCACGGCGAGCGCGTCATCGCCGCCGGCCCGTCGTTCCCCGTGTTCGACGAGATCGAGCTGTGGGCGCCGTCGCCCGTGCCGACCTGGGTGGTGCTCCTGGAAGCCGCCACCGAGGCCGACCGGGACGCCCTGGAGCGGCTGGCCGCAGACGCGGGGTTCGCCGCCGAGGACTGGTCGTCGTCCGTACGGTTGCTCTGCCGGTCCTGCTCCGAGTCGCAGATGCCCAGCGACGAGGGCGACGGCGAGCACCTCGACCCGCACGACCACAGCGAGCCCGGACACCCCGGGCCGCTCGGGCACCGCACGGCCGGCGCCGGTGAGCTGTGGCTGCCCGAGCGCGAGTGCGGCATCGCGGCGCCCGCCGGACTGGTGCGCGGGCTGCTCGACGGGTGGGTCGCCGACAACCCCGACAGCCGCGAGTGGCGGGATCTCGAAGAGGTCTGCTGACGGGCCGGCCGGCCGGTCCGGTTGAACGGTCTGCTGAAACCTGCCCCCGGGCTGCCCGTAGGCTGTACGGGCATCGGATTCGGTATTCGGGGTTTTGAGGAAGGCGTACGGCGGACATGGCGCAGCAGGAGACGGACCAGCAGGAGATCAACGACGGGTTCGTCGTGGACACGGAGAACACCGAGGAGCGCGAGCAGGCGTACCGCGAGCGCGGCACCGCCCGCCCCATCACCGTCGTCGGGAACCCGGTCCTCCACAAGGAGTGCAAGGACGTCACCGAGTTCGACGACAAGCTCGCCGCGCTGATCGACGACATGTTCGCCAGCCAGCGCGCGGCCGAGGGCGTGGGCCTGGCCGCCAACCAGATCGGTGTCGACCTCAAGGTCTTCGTCTACGACTGCCCGGACGACGACGGTGTGCGCCACGTCGGTGTGGTCTGCAACCCGGTCCTGGAGGAGCTTCCGCAGGACCGGCGCCAGCTCGACGAGTCCAACGAGGGCTGCCTGTCGGTCCCGACGGCGTACGCCGAACTGGCCCGCCCCGACTACGCCGTGGTCCGTGGCCAGGACGCCCAGGGCAACCCGATCAAGGTGCGCGGCACCGGTTACTTCGCCCGGTGCCTCCAGCACGAGACGGACCACCTGTACGGCTACCTGTACATCGACCGCCTGTCGAAGCGCGACCGCAAGGAGGCGCTGAAGCAGATGGCCGAGGGCACAGCGCGCTACGAGACCGTCCCCAACGACTGACGTCCTCCGTCTTGCCGCGGGGCGACTGCCATTACTGCCATTGGTCCGACAAATGACTTCGGCAGTCGCCCTGTTGACGCGCGTCCGCCAGCCCGTCAGTCTCGGGCGTGCCCCCCGCGGCCACTGCTCTGGCGCTCCGCGCTTCCGCGTTTCCGCGCTTCTCGGTATGGAGGTCCCATGCTCCGACGTACGGCGAGAACCGTCCTCTGTCTTGTCATGCTCATGGTTGCCGGATTGGCCGGTATGGTCGCCACCGCCGGCACCGCGCACGCCGACGGCTGCTACACCTGGTCCCGCACCCTCTCCCAGGGCGCCACCGGAGCCGACGTCACCCAGCTCCAGATCCGGCTCGGCGGCTACCCCGGATACGGCGCGGTGCTCGCCATCGACGGCGACTACGGCCCCGCCACCACGGCCGCCGTCAAGCGCTTCCAGTCCGCGTACGGGATCGCCGCGGACGGCGTCGCGGGAAGCGCCACCTTCAGCAAGCTCTACGCGCTCCAGGACGACGACTGCACGCCCGTCCACTTCACCTACGCCGAACTCAACGACTGCAACAGCACCTGGGAGGGCGGCGCGGTGAGCGCCGCCACGGCCAAGTCCAACGCCCTGCGCACCATGTGGAAGCTGGAAGCCCTGCGCCACGCGCTGGGCGACCAGCCCGTCACCGTGACCAGCGGCTTCCGGTCGCACGCGTGCAACGACGCGGTCGGCGGGGCGAGCGGCAGCCGCCACCTGTACGGCGACGCCGCCGACCTCGGGGCCGGCCCGCACTCCCTGTGCACCCTGGCCAAGCAGGCCCGTAACCACGGCTTCAACGGCATCCTCGGTCCGGGCTACCCGGGCCACAGCGACCACACCCACGTCGACCACCGCGCGAGCCGCTTCTGGTCGGCGTCGAGCTGCGGCGTCTCCTGACGCGTTCCGCGGAACGTCGAGTGGGCGTTCTCGGGAACGTCGAGCGGGCGCTCCCCGGAACTGAAACCGAGCGCTCCCAGGAACGTCGGCTGTGTGTTCCCGGGAAGCGAAACCGAGCGTTCCCGGGAACGTCGACTTTGCTTCCCCGGAACCGAAACCGAGCGTTCCCGAGAACGTCTTTCGAGCGTTCCAGGGAGCCGCTGCCGTGCGTTCCCCGGAACGCACGGCAGCCCTGTGAAGGGTTGCTCTCAGGCGGCCAGTGCCGGTCCCCGGAACGTACGGCGGTACGCGTTCGGCGTCGTCCCCAGTGACCGTACGAACTGATGACGCAGAGCCGCCGCGTTCCCGAACCCCGCGCGGCCCGCGATCGCGTCCACGGTGTCGTCCGTCGCCTCCAGCAACTCCTGCGCGAGCAGCACCCGCTGGCGCAGCAGCCACCGGTACGGCGTCGTGCCCGTCTCCTGGAGGAAGCGGCGCGCGAACGTCCGGGGCGACATGTGCGCCCGTTCCGCCAGCTGCTCCACGGTCATCTCCTGGTCCATATGCCGCTCCATCCAGCCCAGCACCCCGCCCACCGTGTCGCAGCGCACGTGCGTGAGCGGACGCTCGATGTACTGCGCCTGGCCTCCGTCGCGGTGCGGCGGGACGACCATGCGGCGGGCGATGGTGTTGGCGACCTCGGACCCGTGCTCCTGGCGGACGAGGTGCAGGCAGGCGTCGATCCCGGCGGCGGTCCCGGCCGATGTGATGACCGAGCCCTCGTCGACGTACAGCACGTCGGGCTCGACCTTCGCTCGCGGGTGGCGGCGGGCCAGCTCGGCGGAATGCCGCCAGTGGGTGGTGCAGCGCCGCCCGTCCAGCAGTCCCGCGGCCCCCAGCACGAACGCGCCCGAGCAGACGCTCAGCACCCGCGCGCCCCGGTCGACGGCGCGGCGCAGGGCGTCGAGCAGCGGCTCGGGATAGGTGCGGGCCTCGCAGTGCTGGTCGGCGGGAACGGCGATGAGGTCGGCGCTCTCCAGCCGTTCGAGACCGTACGGCACGGAGAGGGAGAAGGCGCCCGAACGGGCGGCTATCGGGCCGGGCTCTGCGGCGCAGACGGCGAAGTCGTAGACGGGAAGTCCCTGATCGCTGCGGTCGATCCCGAACACCTCGCAGATGACGCCGAGTTCGAAGGGGTTGACTCCGTCGACGAGTGCCACGGCAACGTTTTTCAGCATGCGTGCAGTGTGGCAGTAATTCGAGGTTCCATGACAGTCCTGCCACTGACTTTTCTTGGCCCCGAAGACCAGAGTGGACGCCATGGAAACCTTCTTGAACTACCTCGCGGTCCTCGTCGTCTTCACTCTCGTCACCCTCCCGTCCTTCATCGGCCACGCCAGGGAACGCCGGATCGACCGGCAGCTCAGGCAGGCCGAGAACCCCCGCCCGCGTCGGTCCGAGACCATCCGCAGCGCCCCGGGACGGCGGCCGGTGAGGCGGTCCGTCGCGGCGGACGTGCTGTCACCGGCCGGCAGGTGAACCCTCTGCGAGCGGTGCCCCGACGGCGGCCCGAAGACCCCCGAGAAGCCGAACGGCGCCGCGAAGGTCGTGCCCCACCGGCTGGTGGGGCACGGTCCTTCACGACGCCAGGCGCGACCGCCCGCTCGCGGTCCGACGGCGGTCTAGAAGTCGTCGTCGAAGGCGACCGAGCCCTCTACCGCGACCTGGTACGCCGACGGGCGGCGCTCGAAGAAGTTCGTCAGCTCCTGCACGCCCTGGAGCTCCATGAAGGAGAACGGATTCTGCGAGCCGTACACCGGCGGGAAGCCGAGGCGCTCCAGCCGCTGGTCGGCGACGCACTGGAGGTATTCGCGCATCGACTCGGTGTTCATGCCGGGCAGGCCCTCACCGCACAGGTCGCGGCCGAACTGGAGCTCCGCCTCGACGGCCTCCTTCAGCATGTCCGTGACCTGCTGCTGGAGAGCGTCGTCGAAGAGCTCCGGCTCCTCCTTGCGGACGGTGTCCACGACCTCGAACGCGAAGTTCATGTGCATGGTCTCGTCGCGGAACACCCAGTTCGTACCCGTCGCCAGGCCGTGCAGCAGGCCCCGCGAACGGAACCAGTACACGTACGCGAACGCGCCGTAGAAGAACAGGCCCTCGATGCACGCCGCGAAACAGATCAGGTTCAGCAGGAAGCGGCGGCGGTCGGCCTGCGTCTCCAGGCGGTCGATCTTCTCGACCGAGTCCATCCACTTGAAGCAGAACTGCGCCTTCTCGCGGATCGAGGGGATCTCCTCCACCGCGTCGAACGCCGCCGCGCGGTCGTCCGGGTCGGGCAGGTAGGTGTCGAGCAGCGTCAAGTAGAACTGGACGTGCACGGCCTCCTCGAAGAGCTGGCGCGAGAGGTAGAGGCGCGCTTCGGGGGAGTTGATGTGCTTGTAGAGCGTCAGCACGAGGTTGTTGGAGACGATCGAGTCGCCCGTCGCGAAGAACGCGACCAGCCGGCCGATCATGTGCTGCTCGCCCGGCGAGAGCTTGGCGAGGTCCGTGACGTCCGAGTGGAGGTCGACCTCCTCCACCGTCCACGTGTTCTTGATCGCGTCCCGGTAGCGCTCGTAGAAGTCCGGGTAGCGCATGGGACGCAGCGTCAGCTCGAAGCCCGGGTCGAGAAGGTTTTTAGAGATTGCAGCGTTTTCGCTCATGATTACTGGCACGCCTCGCAGGACTCGGGGTTCTCAAGGGAGCAGGCGATCGCGTCCGCGTCGGGGCGGCGGGGCCTGCTGTACGGGGATGGGGGCCGCGGCAGCCGCGCCGGAGCCGGCCGCGCGGGCGATGCGGGTCGCGGGGCGCGAGCGCAGGTAGTACGTCGTCTTCAGCCCCTTCTTCCACGCGTAGGCGTACATCGAGGAGAGCTTCCCGATGGTCGGCGTCTCCAGGAAGAGGTTCAGGGACTGCGACTGGTCGAGGTACGGCGTACGGGCCGCCGCCATGTCGATCAGACCGCGCTGCGGGATCTCCCACGCGGTGCGGTACAGGGCCCGTACCTCCTCGGGGATCCAGCTGAAGCCCTGCACCGAGCCGCTGGACTCGCGCAGCGCCTCGCGGGACTGGGCGTCCCAGACGCCGAGCTTCTTCAGGTCCTCCACCAGGTACGCGTTGACCTGGAGGAACTCACCGCTGAGCGTCTCGCGCTTGAAGAGGTTGGAGACCTGCGGCTCGATGCACTCGTACACGCCCGCGATGGACGCGATGGTCGCGGTCGGCGCGATCGCGAGGAGCAGGGAGTTGCGCATGCCGGTCTTCGCGATACGGGCGCGCAGCGCGTCCCACCGCTCCGGCCAGGTGACCTCGACGCCGTAGTGGTCGGGGTGCAGGACGCCGCGCGCCGCGCGGGTCTTCTCCCAGGCCGGGAGCGGGCCGCTGACCTCGGCGAGGTCGCAGGACGCCTCGTACGCGGCGAGCATGA
Organism: Streptomyces agglomeratus; assembly: GCF_001746415.1. Lineage (NCBI taxonomy): Bacteria > Bacillati > Actinomycetota > Actinomycetes > Kitasatosporales > Streptomycetaceae > Streptomyces > Streptomyces agglomeratus. The sequence goes on along the minus strand of NZ_MEHJ01000001.1, from coordinate 2,857,749 downwards.
TGCGCTCGGCGATCCGCGTGGACAGGTCGCGGGCCTCGGCCGAGTCGAAGGGCAGGCGCAGCTTGAAGAAGACGTCCTGGAGACCCATCGCGCCCAGGCCCACCGGACGCCACTTGGCGTTGGAGCGGCCGGCCTGCTCGGTCGGGTAGAAGTTGATGTCGACGACGCGGTCGAGGAAGGTGACGGCCGTGCGGACGGTCTCGTCCAGCCGCTCCCAGTCGATCTCGCCGTTCCCGAGAACGAACGAACCGAGGTTGACGGAGCCGAGGTTGCAGACGGCCGTCTCGCCGTCGTCAGTGACCTCCAGGATCTCGGTGCACAGGTTCGAGGAGTGGACGACGGAGCCGGGCTCGGCGGTCTGGTTCGCCGTACGGTTCGACGCGTCCTTGAACGTCATCCAGCCGTTCCCGGTCTGCGCCAGGGTGCGCATCATCCGGCCGTACAGCTGGCGCGCGGGAATGGTCGTACGGGCCAGGCCGTCGGCCTCCGCCTTGCGGTACGCCTGGTCGAACGCGTCGCCCCACAGGTCGACGAGCTCGGGAACGTCGGAGGGCGAGAACAGCGACCAGTCGGCGTCCGCGTCGACGCGGCGCATGAACTCGTCGGGGATCCAGTGCGCGAGGTTCAGGTTGTGCGTACGCCGCGCCTCCTCACCCGTGTTGTCGCGCAGTTCCAGGAACTCCTCGATGTCCGCGTGCCACGTCTCCAGGTAGACGCAGGCCGCGCCCTTGCGCCGGCCGCCCTGGTTCACGGCGGCGACGGACGAGTCGAGGGTGCGCAGGAAGGGGACGATGCCGTTCGAGTGACCGTTGGTGCCGCGGATCAGGGAGCCGCGGGCGCGGATGCGGGAGTACGAGAGGCCGATGCCGCCGGCGTGCTTGGAGAGGCGCGCGACCTCGTGGTAGCGGCCGTAGATCGAGTCGAGCTCGTCGAGCGGCGAGTCCAGCAGGTAGCAGGACGACATCTGCGGGTGGCGCGTACCGGAGTTGAACAGCGTCGGCGACGACGGCAGGTAGTCCAGGCGGCTCATCAGGCGGTACAGCGCGGCGACCTCGTCGGCGGCCGGGGGGGAGTCGTCCTTGGCGAGGCCGGACGCCACGCGCAGCATGAAGTGCTGCGGGGTCTCGATGACCTGACGGGTGATGGGGTGGCGCAGGAGGTAGCGGCTGTAGACCGTGCGCAGTCCGAAGTAGCCGAAGCGGTCGTCGGCGTCCTGGTCGACCAGCGCGTCGAGGCGGGCCGCGTGGGCGTTCACGAAGTCGGCCGTGCGGTCGGCGATCAGGCCCTCGCGGTGGCCGACGGACACCGACTCGGAGAACGTACGGACGCCCTGCGTCGCCGCCTCGTCCCGGATCGTACGGGTCAGCAGGCGGGCCGCGAGGCGGGAGTACGCCGGGTCCTCGGAGATCAGCCCGGCGGCGGCGTCGGTGGCGAGGCCCCGCAGCTCTGCCGCGTCGGACGCCGCGTTGCGGCCGCGCAGGGCGGCCGCGGCGACTCTGCCCGGGTCGGTGTCGGGGAGGTCGGCGGTCAGGTCGGTGAGGGTCCGCAGCAGTGCGGTCCCGGCTCCGGGCCCGTCGGACGGCTCCGTCGATTCCGTGGCAGTGGCCGGATCGGCTGACGCGATGGTCACAGGGGTGCTCTCCCTCGCTCGGCGCGGGGCCGGCGGGGGAGCGGGGGCGTACGGGCACACGTCACCCGTCGAGGGCGGCACACCGCGTAGCGTCCACCGGCCCAACCGCGAGGCCCGGACGTGTCGGTATCCGGTTCGGTCGAGCCGGATACACCGTCGGCAGGTCTTCGGACTCCCGGGTGCACAAAAGCACACCGATCACACCGTTGCGGGACAGTTCCGGATTCACACCGGATTCCCCTGCGGCGACAGCGAGCATGAGCATACATGTGGGGGCGGTTGGATGATGCACCCCCCACATGTTGTGTCACGCGGGAAGGGGACCGCAGTTGTCACAGGGCGCCGCTATCGTCGTGAGCACAAGGAGGTACGCCCCATGACAGCTGTCGCCGGCCGGCCCCACCTGCTCCCCGAAGAGTTCGACGAGGCCACGCGCATACTCGCCCGCACGACCGAGGGCGTGCGTCTGGAGCTCATCGACGGGCGGCTGAGGAGCAGGGTTGTTCCGGACGGGGACCACGGGTGAATCATTCAGTGGCTGACGCGCATCTGCTTGCAGTCTCGTCCCGAGCTGTGGCTCCATCCGGACCAAGGGCTGAAGGTGCAGGCGTACCGCAAGGGCCGCGCGCCCCGACGGCTCACTCGCGCCCAGTGATGCCTTCGTACGAGAACGCGCACACCGTCCCGTTCGGCAAGCCGGTGGCGCTGCCCGGCCCGGTCGAACTCACCCTGGAGACCCAAGCCCTGAAGGAGTGGGTGCGCTGACGCCGACGGGCCGCCGTACCCCCGAATGGGGCGCGGCGGCCCGTGGGCGACCGTTCAGCAGCAGCGGAAGCCCTCGCGGGGGTCCGCCTCGCGGGCGTCCGTGCGGCTGCGCTCGAACTGGCGGCGGGTCATCACCGGCGCCCCGGGGTCGCAGGAGCGCGCGTGGGCGACGTACCGGTCGTACGCCGACTCGCCGGTCAGCTCGCGGACGTACCAGCGGATCCGGCCCGCCGCCCGCCGAACGTCCGTCAGCGTCATTCCGGCGTCCCCGTCCCGGCGGCCGCCGTCTCCTTGCGGTTGCCGCCCTCCGGGCCGACGCCGGCGGCGACCAGTTCGGCCTTCTCCTCCTTGGTGGCGATGATCGAGGCGGGGGCGACCAGCTTGGACTCGACGTACGGCGCCTCGTGGAGCTTGACGCTCTCGGGGTCGCGGATCGCCTTGAGGCAGACCCGGCCGGCGTCCGCGAGCACCACCACGATGAGGACCGCGAAGAGCGCGCACAGCACGCCGTCGACGGTCGAGTTGGTGACGACGGTGTGCATCTGGTCCATGTTCTTGGCGGGCGGCAGCACCTGGCCCGCGTCGATGCCGGCCTGGTACTTGTCGCGCTGGGCGAAGAAGCCGACCTTCACGTCGTCCGAGAAGATCTTCTGCCAGCTCGCGGTGAGCGTGACCGCCACGTCCCAGGCGAGCGGCACCGCGGTGACCCACGCCCACTTCAGGCGGCCGGACTTCACGAGCAGCGTGGTGCAGACGGCGAGGGCGACGGCGGCCAGCAGCTGGTTCGCGATGCCGAACAGCGGGAAGAGCTGGTTGATGCCGCCCAGCGGGTCGTGCACGCCGACCCACAGGAAGTAGCCCCAGCCGCCGACGACGACCGCGCTGGCGAACCAGACACCGGGCTTCCAGCTGACCTGGCGGAACGGCTTGTAGACGTTGCCCAGCATGTCCTGGAGCATGAAGCGTCCGACGCGCGTGCCCGCGTCCACCGTGGTGAGGATGAACAGCGCCTCGAACATGATTGCGAAGTGGTACCAGAAAGCCTTCATCGCGGTACCGCCGACGACGGCCGAGAAGATCTCCGACATGCCGAGCGCGAAGGTCGGCGCGCCACCCGTGCGCGAGAGCAGGCTCTGCTCCTCGACGTCCTTCGCGGCCTGGGCCAGCGCCTCGGGCGAGATGGAGAAGCCGAGGTTCGTCACCGCCTCGGACGCCGCCTGGACGCTGTCCCCGACGACGCCGACGGGGGAGTTGATGGCGAAGTACAGGCCGGGATCGATGATGCAGGCCGTGATCATGGCCATCACCGCGACGAACGACTCGGTCAGCATCGCGCCGTAGCCGATCATCCGGATCTGTGTCTCCTTCTGGACCATCTTCGGCGTGGTGCCGGAGGAGACCAGGGAGTGGAAGCCGGAGAGCGCGCCGCAGGCGATGGTGATGAAGACGAACGGGAACATCGAGCCGGCGAAGACCGGCCCGGTGCCGCTGGTCGCGAAGTCGGTGACGGCGGGCATCTTCATCGTCGGCAGCGCTATGAAGACGCCGAGGGCGAGCAGCCCGATCGTGCCGACCTTCATGAAGGTGGAGAGGTAGTCGCGCGGCGCCAGCAGCAGCCACACCGGGAGGACCGAGGCGAGGAAGCCGTACACGATCATCCAGATGACGAGCGTGCCCGGCTCCAGCGTGAAGGTGTCCGCCCACGAGGACTCCGCGACCCAGCCGCCCGAGACGATCGCGAGCAGCAGCAGCGCGACGCCGATGACGGAGACCTCGCTGACCCGGCCGGGACGCAGGACGCGCAGGTAGACGCCCATGAACAGGGCGATCGGGATGGTCATGCCGATGGAGAAGACGCCCCACGGCGAGTGCGCGAGCGCGTTCACGATCACCAGGGCGAGCACCGCCAGCAGGATGATCATGATGGCGAAGACGGCGACCAGGGCGGCCGCGCCGCCGAACGGTCCTATCTCGTCCCGCGCCATCTGGCCGAGCGAGCGGCCGTCGCGCCGGGTGGAGAAGAAGAGCGTCACCATGTCCTGGACGGCGCCGGCGAGGATGACGCCGACGATGATCCAGATCGTGCCGGGCAGGTAGCCCATCTGCGCGGCCAGTACGGGACCGACCAGCGGACCCGCGCCCGCGATGGCGGCGAAGTGGTGGCCGAACAGGACGCGGCGGTCGGTGGGGTGGAAGTCGACACCGTTGTCGAGCCGCTCGGCGGGTGTGGCCCGGTTCTTGTCGACCTTCAGGACGCGGTGGGCGATGAAGCGCGAGTAGAAGCGGTACGCGATGGCGTACGAGCCGAGGGCCGCCGCCAGCATCCAGGCGGCGGAGACCTCTTCACCGCGCGAGAGGGCGAGTACGGCCCAGGCGATGGCGCCCACCAGGGCCACCGAGGCCCAGATGGCTATGGACTTCGGGGACAGGGCCCCTTTTCCCTGGGCTGGCGTTGTCGACTGCGGCTCCGGCATGACGATCCGTCCCCTCGCGCGATCTTTCTCGTAACGTGCGCGAAATCTAGGTGCTGTGACCGTCGTCCGTAACCCCCTGTCCGCATATCGGTACGGACACGGCCCGACCATTGCAGGTCAGGGCCGTACCGGAGCTCCTTCGTGTCAGGCCCGCGTCATTCCGTCGGCCGCTTCAGGTTCGCCACGCCGTGCTGTCCCGGGAGCGACCCCCGGACCCCCGGCCGCGCTGGGAGTGCCGTCGCGTCAGTCCGTCATTCCGTCGGCCGCTTCAGGTTCGCCACGAACTTGTAGCGGTCGCCGCGGTAGACCGAGCGCACCCACTCCACCGGCTCGCCGTTGCCGTCGATCGAGTGCCGGGACAGCATCAGCATCGGCAGGCCCACGTCCGTACCGAGCAGCCCGGCCTCGCGCGGGGTGGCCAGCGACGTCTCGATCGTCTCCTCGGCCTCGGCCAGCCGTACGTCGTACACCTCCGCCAGCGCCGTGTAGAGCGAGGTGTACTTCACGAGCGAGCGGCGCAGCGCCGGGAAGCGCTTCGCCGACAGGTGGGTCGTCTCGATCGCCATCGGCTCGCCGCTCGCCAGCCGCAGCCGCTCGATCCGCAGGACCCGGCCGCCCGGCGAGATGTCGAGCAGCCCGGCGAGCGTGTCGTCGGCGGTGACGTAACCGATGTCCAGGAGCTGGGAGGTGGGCTCCAGGCCCTGTGCCCGCATGTCCTCCGTGTACGAGGTGAGTTGCAGCGCCTGCGAGACCTTGGGCTTGGCCACGAACGTGCCCTTGCCCTGGATCCTCTCCAGCCGGCCCTCGACCACCAGCTCCTGGAGCGCCTGGCGCACCGTCGTACGAGAGGTGTCGAACTCGGCGGCCAGAGTCCGCTCCGGCGGTACCGGGGTACCGGGCGGCAGGGTCTCCGTCATATCCAGCAAATGCCGCTTGAGCCGGTAGTACTTGGGCACGCGCGCGGTGCGCGTCGCCGCCGCCGCCGTGCCCTCGGCCTCCGTGCCGCCCCCGTCCGTGGCCATGACCCGCCTTCCCGACTTCTGTGCTGCTGCCGTCACCGGCTCCTCCGACTGTCGCGGCTCACATGGTGGCACGGCCTTGTCGAAGGTCGTCGCCCTTGCTCAGGTGTCGGTCCGATAACGGACGCGAGAGCCCTTCTTATACACCCTTGACACCCCTAAAGGTCTAGGCCAAGCTCCCGGTACTGGTCTAAACCATTAAAGACCAAGGTCCCACCCCCGGGCAGTACTTGTCGTAAGTCTTCGCGGTGGGCAGGGGGGTTGCAGGCATCCTGAGGAGGGTGGCGTGAAGCGCAAGCTCATCGCGGCGATAGGCGTCGCGGGCATGATGGTCAGCATTGCCGCATGTGGCGGCTCGGAGAGCACGGGCGGCGGCGACAAGGCGAAGCCCAAGGAGCTCACCGTCTGGCTCACGGTCGACGCCCAGAACAACTGGCCCGAGCTGGTCAAGGCGGCCGACGACGCGATCGTCAAGAAGTACCCGGGCATCAAGATCAAGCACGAGTACTACGGCTGGCCGGACAAGAACGCCAAGCTCGACGCCGTACTCGCCACGGACAAGGCTCCGGACGTGGTCGAGATGGGCAACTCCGAGATGGTCGGCTACATGGCCACCGGCGCGTTCGCCGAGATCGACCCGTCGAAGTTCGAGAAGTCGGACGAGTGGCTGGACGGCCTCAAGCTGTCCGTCACGTACGAGGGCAAGACCTACGGTGTGCCGTACTACGCCGGTGGCCGTGTCGGCACCTGGCGCAAGGACATCGCCGCCGAGGCCGGCGTCAAGGCCACGCCGAAGACGTACAAGGAGCTCACCTCCGCCCTGGACAAGATCCAGAAGAAGAAGGGCGACAAGTTCAGCGCCTGGTACCAGCCGTCGCCCGACTGGTACGCGGCCATGTCGTTCGTCTACGACGCCGGCGGCTCCATCGCCGAACAGAGCGGCGACCAGTGGAAGTCCAACCTGTCCTCGCCGGAGTCCCTCAAGGGCCTGGGTGAGTACAAGAAGGTCCTCGACGCGTACATGCACGCCGACAAGACCAAGGACGAGGCCGACCGCCCGATCGTCTTCGGCCAGGGCAAGGCCGCGACGATGTTCGCCGCCGCCTGGGAGGGCGGGACCGCCGCCGACCCGAAGAACGACAAGGTCGGCAAGCTGGCCGACAAGATCGAGAACTTCGTGATGCCCGGCCCGTCCGGCAAGAACCTCCCGGTCTTCCTCGGCGGCTCGGACCTGGCCGTTCCGGTCAAGTCCGACGCTCAGGCCGTCGCGGGTGAGTGGATCAACGCGTTCACCGGCGCCGAGGGCCAGAAGGGCCTCGTCGCGAAGGGCAACCTCCCCAACAACAAGTCGGACTTGGAGCCCCTGAAGTCCGACCCGGCGACCGCTGTCCCGGCCACCGCCGCCGCGTCCAGCTGGTTCGTTCCCACCGCTCCCGGCTGGGGCCAGGTCGAGAAGGCCAAGATCCTCCAGACCATGCTCAAGGAGATCGGCACCGGCAAGAAGTCGGTCGAGGCCGCCGCGAAGGCCGCCGACGCCGAGATCGACAAGGTCATCAACACCAAGTGACCTGAGCGGGCAGGGCCTCGCCGCTTCCGGCGGGGCCCTGCCCGCCCGCAGTACGGAGAGGGAGCTGTGAGGAGCGCGCGATGAGTGCCGCAGAGACAACCACCGCCAAGGTGCCGCCGACGCGGCCGTCGCCATCACCACGGAACGGGGCGGGACTTCCCGGGGGGTCCACAGGGACCGGAAAGACTGTCAGAAAGCGGACAGCCGGCAGCGCCGCCGTGCCGTGGGCGCTGCTCGCCCCCTGCCTGCTGATCATCCTGCTCGTCATGGGCTATCCGCTGGTACGGCTGGTCACGCTCTCTTTCCAGAGCTTCGGCAAGTCGGAGCTGTGGGGCTTCAAGGACGCCGAGTGGGTGGGGTTCAAGAACTTCAGCGCCATCCTGGGGGACGGCGAGTTCTGGGCGGTCGTCGTACGCACCGTCGTCTTCACGGCCGGCGCGGTCGTCCTCACGATGGTGCTCGGCATGCTGATCGCCCTGCTCATGCAGCGGGTGTCCGGCTGGGTGAAGGCGCTCATCAGCATCGCCCTGGTGGCGAGCTGGGGCATGCCCATCATCGTGGCCACCGCCATCTTCAAGTGGATCTTCGACACTGATTACGGCGTACTCAACTGGCTGCTGAGCAAGCTGCCAGGGGTCGAGATGGCCGGCCACAATTGGTTCGCCAGCGGCACGCAGGGACTCGCCGTGATCACGCTGCTGGTCGTGTGGGGCGCGGTGCCCTTCGTGGTCATCACCCTGAGCGCCGGTCTCACCCAGGTCCCCAAGGAGATGGAAGAGGCCGCCCGGCTCGACGGCGCCGGTGCGTGGGGCGTCTTCCGCTGGGTCACCCTGCCGATCCTCAAGCCCATCATCGTCATGCTGACCACCCTCTCGGTGATCTGGGACATGGGCGTCTTCCCGCAGGTCTTCGTGATGCGCGGCGGCAACCCCGAAGCCGAGTTCCAGCTGCTCACCACGTACTCGTACCAGAAGGCGTTCGTCGTCAACGACTACTCGGGCGGCTCCGCCATCGCCCTGGTCACCGTGCTCCTGCTGCTGGGTGTGGTCGCCGTCTACATGCGTCAGATGCTCAAGATCGGAGAGGTGGAGTGACCTCGACCACCGCGGCTCCCGCTGCCGTCCAGCGCCCCAAGAGCCGTTCCCGCAGGGGCAGGAAGGGCAAGGCCGGCTGGAACGCCGTCGGCCTGCTGGTCTTCGTCGTCATGGGCTTCCCGGTCTACTGGATGCTCAACACGGCGTTCAAGCCCGCCAAGGACGCGATCGACCCCGACCCGCAGTTCTTCCCGAGGCCGTTCACCCTGGAGAACTTCCGGCGGGCGTTCGACGTCGCCGACTTCTGGGGTCCGGTCGGGCGCAGCCTTGCCGTCTCGTCCGTCGTGGTCCTCATCGGCATCGTGCTGGGCATGCTCGCCGCGCTCGCCATCTCCCGGTTCGCCTTCCGGGGCCGCAAGATCGTGATCGTGGGCATCCTCGCGGTCCAGATGGTGCCGCTGGTCGCCATGATCATCCCGGTCTTCCTGCTCCTGAACGAGCTGGGTCAGTACGACAAGCTCACCGGCCTGATCGTCACGTATCTGACCTTCGTCCTCCCCTTCACCGTGTGGACGCTGCGCGGCTTCATCGTGAACATCCCGAAGGAGCTGGAAGAGGCGGCCATGGTCGACGGCTGCACGCGCACCGGCGCCTTCGTCCGGGTCGTCTTCCCGCTGCTGGCCCCCGGGATGGTCGCCACGTCCGTCTACGGATTCATCCAGGCGTGGAACGAGTACCTGTACGCGCTGATGCTGATGAGCCAGCAGAACCAGACCGCCACCGTCTGGCTCGGCAACTTCACCACCAAGAACGGCACCGAGTACGCCCCGATGATGGCCGGCGCCACGATGATGGCCGTCCCCATCGTGATCCTCTTCCTCCTCGTCCAGCGCAAGATGGCCGCAGGTCTGACGGCCGGCGCAGTGAAGGGATAACGCCGCCATGACGACACTCGTAAGCCCCACGGACACGCTGACCCGCGACGCCCTGGCCGTCCTCCAGCCCGGTTTCGAAGGCGCCACCGCCCCCGACTGGCTGCTGCGGCGTGTCGGCGAAGGTCTGACCTCGGTCGGCCTCTTCGGCCGCAACATCACCTCCCCGGCGCAACTGGCGGCGCTCACCGCGCAGTTGCGTGCCGAGCGTGACGACGTGCTCGTCGCGATCGACGAGGAGGGGGGCGACGTCACCCGCCTGGAGGTCCGTCACGGCTCCTCGTTCCCCGGCAACCTCGCGCTCGGCACCGTCGACGACACCGGCCTGACCAGGGACGTCGCCCGCGAACTCGGCCGCAGACTGGCCGAATGCGGGGTCAACCTCAACTGGGCGCCGTCCGCCGACGTCAACTCGGACCCGGGCAATCCGGTCATCGGCGTACGTTCCTTCGGCGCCGACCCGCACCTCGTGGCCCGGCACACCGCGGCGTACGTCGAAGGTCTCCAGGCCGCCGGTGTCGCCGCGTGCACGAAGCACTTCCCCGGGCACGGCGACACCGCCGTCGACTCGCACCACGCGCTGCCCCGTATCGACGTGGATTTGGACACACTGCACGCCCGTGAGCTGGTGCCTTTCCGGGCCGCGATCGCGGCGGGCTCCAAATCTGTCATGAGCGCGCATATCCTGCTTCCTGCGCTCGACCCGTCCCGTCCGGCCACTCTGAGCCCGCGGATCCTCACCGGTCTGCTCCGCGAGGAGCTCGGCTACGACGGGCTGATCATCACCGACGGCATGGAGATGCAGGCCATCTCCGCGACGTACGGAATCGAGCGCGGCAGCGTCATGGCGATCGCCGCCGGCGCCGACGCGATCTGCGTCGGGGGCGGACTGGCGGACGACGGGACCGTACTGCGGCTGCGCGACGCGCTGGTCGCGGCCGTGCGGGACGGCGTACTGCCGGAGGAACGGCTGGCCGACGCGGCCGCGCGCGTGCGCGCCCTCGCGAGCTGGACGAGTGAGACCAGGGGGGCCCGGGGGGCTCCCGGGCCGGGCGCGGCTTCACAGGAGGGGACCGCGCCCAGCCCGGGCGCGGGTGCGCCCGACGCGGTCGGTCTGGTGGCCGCGCGGCGCGCGCTGCGGATCACGCGGAGCGCCGGTTTCGAGCCCGTCACGTCCGCCCCGTACGTCGCTTCCTTCTCCCCGGTCGCGAACATCGCCGTCGGTGACGAGACGCCGTGGGGGGTGGCCGCCGAGCTCGCTCGCCTGCTTCCGGGCACCACGACAGGCACGTACGGCAGCGAGAACTGCACGCCGGAGCAGGTGATCGGGGCCGCGGGGGACCGGCGCATCGTCGCGGTCGTGCGCGACGCCCACCGCCACCCGTGGATGGCGGTCGCGCTGGAGACACTCACCGCCGCCCGGCCCGACACGGTCGTCGTGGAGATGGGCGTGCCGCAGGCCCAGGCGCGCGGGGCGCTCTACATCGCGACGCACGGCGCCTCGCGGGTGTGCGGCCGGGCAGCCGCGGAGGCCATCGCCGGCGCCTGACGCCCCCGTCGCCGGCGTGCGGCGGTACGACGAAGTGCCGGGGCCCGGGGGGACCTCGGCACTTCGTCCGTCCAGCGGACCGCTACAGACCCTGCCAGGCCGGCTTGGCCGCGTACGTCGCCCGGAAGTAGTCGGCGAGCTTCAGCTTGGACGCCGCCGCCTCGTCGACCACGACGGTCGCGTGCGGGTGCAGCTGGAGGGCGGAGGCCGGTACGAGCGCCGCGACCGGGCCCTCCACGGTCTGCGCGACGGCCTCGGCCTTGCCCTCACCGGTGGCGAGCAGCACCAGGTGGCGGGCCTCCAGGATGGTGCCGATGCCCTGGGTGATGACGTGGTGGGGCACCTGGTCGATGTCGTTGTCGAAGAACCGCGCGTTGTCGACACGGGTCTGCTCGGTCAGCGTCTTGATGCGCGTGCGGGAGGCGAGCGAGGAGCACGGCTCGTTGAAGCCTATGTGCCCGTCGGTGCCGATCCCGAGCAGCTGGAGGTCCACGCCGCCGGCCTCGCCGAGCGCGCGGTCGTACGCCGCGCACGCCCCCTCGATGTCCTCCGCGGAGCCGTCGGGCCCCATGAACGAGGACTCCGTCAGGCCGAGCGGCTCCACGACCTCGCGCAGCACGACGGAGCGGTACGACTCGGGGTGGCCGGGGGGCAGGCCGACGTACTCGTCGAGCTGGCAGATCCGGGCACGGGACGGGTCGGCCTCGCCCGCGCGGACCTTGGCCGTCAGGGCTTCGTAGATGGGCAGCGGGGAGGAACCGGTGGCCACGCCGAGCAACGCGTCGGGCTTGTGGCTCAGCAGCCGGCCGATGGCCGCCGCGATGAGCTCGCCGCCCGTTCTGGCGTCCGGAACGATGACAACTTCCACGCTGAGCCTGCCGATCTGAGAGGGGGAGCCGATTGTGGTATAGACCAATCTAGCAGAGCCGAAGCCCCGCGCCGGGGCGTCTTCACCATGCGGATCCCCGCCGTTCCATGGTCGACTGAGAGGCGCCGATCGTCACCTTTTTGGAGGCACCGAGCATGGTCGAACTGCCCGGCAGGATGATGTCCGCCGAAATCGCTGAGCAGCCCCAGGTCCTGCGCCGGATCCTCGAAGCCGGCGCCCCGCGGATCCGCGAGACCGCCCGGGCCGTCGCCGCGAGAAGCCCGCGCTTCGTCCTGCTCGCCGCGCGCGGTACGTCGGACAACGCGGCCCTCTACGCCAAGTACCTGCTGGAGATCCAGCTCGGTCTGCCGTGCGGGCTGACGTCCATGTCGACGACGACGGCGTACGGGGCGCGCCCCGACCTCAGGGACGTTCTCGTCGTCACGGTCAGCCAGTCCGGCGGCTCGCCCGACCTCGTGGCGTCCACCAGGGCGGCCCGGCAGGCCGGTGCGATCACGCTCGCGGTGACCAACAACGCGGACTCCCCGCTGGCGGCGGTCAGCGAGTACCACATCGACATCCTGGCAGGCCCGGAGAAGGCCCTCCCGGCCACCAAGACGTACACCGCCTCCCTGCTCGCGCTCTACCTCTTCGCCGACGGTCTGCGCGGCGGCGACGGGTCGGCGGCGGCGGTCCTCCCCGCCCTGGCTGACGGGATCCTCGCGCGCCGGGCGGAGGTCAGGCAGCTCGCCGGCCGCTACCGGTTCGCCGACCGCATGGTCATCACCTCGCGCGGCTACGGCTATCCGACGGCCAAGGAGGCGGCGCTCAAGCTCATGGAGACGAGCTACATCCCCGCCCTGTCCTACTCCGGCGCCGATCTGCTGCACGGCCCGCTCGCCATGGTCGACAACATCTCCCCGGTCATCGCCGTCGTCACGGCCGGCAGGGGCGGCGAGGCCCTCCAGCCCGTCCTCGACCGGCTGCGGGGCCGCGGCGCCGACCTGGTGGTGATCGGCCCGGCGGCGCAGGTGGAGGCGGCCTCGGCGGGCTTCGTACTCTCGCTGGAAGACGTCCCCGAGGAGCTCCAGCCGGTCCTGGAGATCCTGCCGCTCCAGCTCTTGGCGTACGAGGTGACGATCGCCAGGGGGCAGGACCCGGACGCCCCGCGCGCCCTGGCGAAGGTCACCGAGACCCACTGACGCCCGGTGTGCGCGAGGGGCCGCCGGGACGGCGGTGACGCACGCGTGGCCGAGTGCGGCCTCCGGCAGATAATCTGACCCTGCACGGCCATAGACACAACGTAATGGTCTAGTCCACAATGTACAGGTAAAGCCTCCATCCTCCCCGCACAGGAGGGTGGACCGAGGCACCGGCGCTCTCTGCCCTGACTGCGTCGTGGCCTCTGACGGCCGCGCGGGACCGCACACCCGCGCACGGCCGGAGCAGCTCCGGGCTGCGGTGCCAGGAGGGCTGAGGGTCCCTCCCAGGCGCCGCGGCCATGGGGTTGCCGGAGCGAAGGTACGCTCGCACACGTGCCCTCCATGAACGACCTCGTCCGCCAGCACACCGCTCTGAGTGAAACCGACCTCGAGTGGCTCCATCTGCTGGTCTCGGAGTGGCAGCTGCTCTCCGACCTCTCCTTCGCCGACCTCGTCCTGTGGGTTCCCACGCTTGACGGGACCCGCTATGTCTCCGTCGCGCAGATGCGCCCCAACACCGGCCCCACCTCCTACCAGGACGACATGGTCGGCCACCTGGTCCCGCGCGGCCGCCGCCCGCTTCTCGACGCCGCCCTCGACGAGGGCCGGATAGTGCGCGAGGGCGACCCCGAGTGGCGGGAGGAGGTCCCGGTCCGGGTCGAGTCCATTCCCGTACGCCGCGAAGGCCGCGTCCTCGGCGTCATCGCGCGCAACACGAACCTGCTGACCGTGCGCACCCCCAGCCGCCTGGAGCTGACGTACCTCCAGAGCGCCTCCGACCTGGCCCAGATGATCGCCGCCGGGTCCTTCCCGTTCCCCGGCCAGCAGGTCGACATGGACGCCTCTCCGCGCGCCGGCGACGGGCTGATCAGGCTCGACGCGGACGGCATCGTCCAGTACGCGTCGCCGAACGCCCTGTCCGCGTACCACCGTCTCGGCCTCGCCTCCGACCTCGTCGGCCACCACCTCGGCCAGGCGACCGCCGAACTGGCACCGTCCCGCGGTCCGGTGGACGAAGCCCTGGTCAAGCTGGCCAGCGGCTACGCCCCGCGCGAGACCGAGGTGGAGGGGAGCAGCGGCGTCATCCAGCTGCGCGCGATTCCGCTGAAGCCCAAGGGCACCCGCATCGGTTCACTCGTACTGTGCCGGGACGTGACGGAACTGCGCCGCCGCGAGCGCGAGTTGATCACCAAGGACGCGACCATCCGGGAGATCCACCACCGGGTGAAGAACAACCTCCAGACGGTGGCGGCCCTGTTGCGGCTCCAGGCGCGCCGGATGGACTCCGAGAAGGGTCGCGAGGCACTCAACGAGGCGGTGCGCCGGGTCGGCTCGATCGCGATCGTCCACGAGACGCTTTCACAGAACCTCGACGAGCGCGTCGAGTTCGACGAGATCGCCGACCGGGTCATCGCGATGGTCGCCGAGATCTCGCCGGGCAAGGTCAACTGCCGTCGCACGGGCCGCTTCGGGATACTCGACGCCGAGGTCGCCACGCCCCTCGCGATGGTTCTCACCGAGATCATGCAGAACGCGCTGGAGCACGCCTTCGGGCCGGCGGACCACGGTTCGGTCGAGGTGGCGGCGGTGCGCGGCGGCGACCGCAAGGACGCCCGGCTGCTGATCACCGTGCAGGACGACGGCCGCGGACTGCCCGAGGGATTCGACCCGAAGCGCATGGGCAACCTCGGTCTGCAAATCGTACGGACGCTGGTGGAGGGTGAGTTGGGAGGGACGTTCGACATGGTCCCGGGTCCCGCCGGCGGCACCCGGGTGGTACTCGACGTACCCGTCAGCGCCGACAAGTAACACCGGGTCGGACGGAAGAGCGGCCGGGCGGAACCGCGAGCGGGCGGAGCGGCGGGCGGAAAAGCGGCGAGCCCCGGACCGAGGGTACGGTCCGGGGCTCAAAGCTCACGTTGCTAAGCGCATCGGGGGTACTGCGCGCTGCGGCTCGGGGCGGGTGGTGCGTACGCGCTGTACGCGCCGCCAAGCTCAGGCTCGTGCGGGGTGGTGGTTCAGGCGGTCGCGTTACGCGCCCGGTTGCGAGCGGCGCGGCGCTTCATCGCGCGGCGCTCGTCCTCGCTGAGGCCACCCCAGACGCCGGAGTCCTGGCCGGACTCGAGCGCCCACTGCAGGCACTGCTCCATGACGGGGCAGCGGCGGCAGACGGCCTTGGCTTCCTCGATCTGCAGCAGCGCAGGACCGGTGTTGCCGATGGGGAAGAACAGCTCCGGGTCTTCCTCACGACAAACGGCGTTGTGACGCCAGTCCATGGCTGCTACCTCTCCTTGGTATTACAAGCACGTTGCTTGTGAATGTGAACGCTTTCACGAATCCCCCCGCAAGTGAAGGGCCGACTGCCAGTTGCCTGGTGTGGGTCCTGTGTGGAGGAGGGGTTCTGGCTTTCAGTGGAGGCTGGTGTTGCGGGCCGTCCCGATCGCCATGTAGAGATTCCCAAACCTCGGCAGCGGATACAACCCCTTCTGGAAAGTTTTTTTTGATTCCTCGGTGTCGGGTAGGTCACAGCCGTACTTCTATGGGGTGTAACCCAGCCCGTACGTTCGAGTTAAAGGACTTTTGCACCTTCCGCTCACACAATCACACGCAGTGCACGGCGAACGCCTGTGAACGTCACGCTCGTACGCAGCCCCAGGTGGTCACCGTCCATCTGGAAGGGCAGTGGGGCCTTCGAATGCAAGGTGAAGTCGGTCAGGTCGTGCAATGTCACCGCATGTTTACCGTGCGGCCCGCGCTCGGGCGTCGAGGTCAGCAACTGGGTCGCGTAACGGGCCACGGCGGGGGTGGACAGCTTGCTCAGCCCGAGCACGTCCAGGGCCTTGTCGAAGGAAGCCTCCGGGGACGCGTACATCGGGCGATTGCCCAGGTAGGTCCAGGGGGAGGTGTTGCAGATTATGGACAGCACGAGATCTTCGACCGGGTCGTGACCGGGGCGCTCCAGCGTGATCAGGCCCTGCAAGCGGTGCGGCTCCCTCAGGAACTGGCGTACCACCTGGCGCACATAGAGGGCGTGCGTCGAACGCTTTCCTCGCTCCCGGTGCTGCTCGACCCGGCCGATCACTCCGGCGTCGAATCCGAATCCCGCGCAGAACGTGAACCAGCGGGCCGGAACTGATTCGTCCTCCGTACCCGGGGTACCCGCCGCCAGACCGAGACCGACCGTGCGCTCGCTGCGCGTGCGCAGCGCGTCCAGAATGGCGCCGGTCGCCTCGACCGCGTCGTTCGGAATGCCGAGGGCGCGGGCGAAGACATTGGTGGAACCGCCCGGGACCACCGCGAGGCGCGGAAGCCTCTCCGGGTCCGGGCCCTCGTGGAGGAGACCGTTGACGACCTCGTTGACCGTGCCGTCGCCGCCGAGCGCCACGACCAGCTCTATGTCCTTGCTCTCCACTGCCCGCCGGCCCAGATCGCGGGCGTGCCCGCGGTACTCGGTCGTCACGACTTCCAGCTTCATCTCGCTGGCCAGGGCATGGATCAGGACATCGCGGGTGCGTGCGCTGGTGGTGGTAGCTGCCGGGTTGACCACGAGGAGTGCACGCATGGGCGCCAGACTACCCAGTGGGTCGTACCTGGCCCAGACCTGGTCCGCCGGGGCGGGCGGTTACGCTGCTGGGGTGAGCAATGAGCAGACTCCCGAACCCGCCGCCGACCCCCGCCCCAGCCGGCTGACCGCCGCGGCGGGGCTCGCCGCGCTGGAGGGCCTGGCCCTGGTCGCCGGTGGCGCGTACATGCTCGTGATGGGGCTGCTCGGCAGCCCCGACAAGCCCGAGCAGGCGGAGATGGGCGGCCTGACGCTGCTCGTCCTGGCGCTGCTGCCGCTGCTGGCGGCGCGGGGGCTGATGAAGTGCCGCGCGTGGAGCCGCGGGCCCGCGATCATCACCCAGATCATGGCGCTGCCGGTCGCCTGGACCCTGCTGCGCTCCGAGGGTTCCCTGCTGATCCCGGCCGGTATCGCGCTGGCGGTGGTGGCGGTGGCCTCGCTGGTCCTGCTGGTCAATCCCGAGACGAACCGGGCGCTGGGCATTCGCGGTCCCCGCGACGCGTAGCGACAGCGCCGCGGGTCACCGCTCGGGGCGGCCGTAACCGCCGTAATCACTCGGGGCGGCCGTAACCGCCGTATCGACCCGTATCGACCCGTATCGACTCGGCGGTCGGGCTACTCCTCGACGAGGAGCTTCTCGCGGAGCTGCGCGAGCGTCCGTGCCAGCAGCCGGGAGACGTGCATCTGCGAGATGCCGACCTCCGTGGCGATCTGCGACTGCGTCATGTTCCCGAAGAAACGCAGCAGCAGGATGCGCTTCTCGCGCGGTGGAAGGTCTTCCAGGAGCGGTTTCAGTGACTCCCGGTACTCGACGCCTTCCAGCGCCTCGTCCTCGGAGCCCAGGGTGTCCGCGACGGCCGGGGACTCGTCGTCGGTGTCCGGTACGTCCAGCGAGAGCGTGCTGTAGGCGTTGGCGGACTCCAGGCCCTCCAGGACCTCTTCCTCGGAGATGCCCAGGCGCTCGGCCAGCTCGTGCACGGTCGGGGACCGGCCGTGCTGCTGGGAGAGCTCGGCCGTGGCCGTCGTGAGCGAAAGACGCAGCTCCTGGAGCCGGCGGGGCACCCGTACGGCCCAGCCCTTGTCGCGGAAGTGCCGCTTGATCTCACCGACGACGGTCGGAGTGGCGTACGTCGAGAACTCGACGCCGCGCTCCGGATCGAACCGGTCCACCGACTTGATCAGGCCGATCGTGGCGACCTGGGTGAGGTCGTCGAGCGGCTCGCCGCGGTTGCGGAAGCGGCGGGCCAGGTGCTCGACGAGAGGCAGATGCATGCGCACCAGCCGGTTGCGCAGCTCCGCCTTCTCGGGCGATCCGTCCGGCAGCTTGCGCAGCTCGATGAAGAGAGCCCGCGCGCCGCTGCGGTCGTGCGGGTCGTGGCGCCCGTGTTCCCGCTCCGTGGAGTGCTGTCCCTGCTCGCTCATATGGCCCGCCCGCTCTGCCTGCTCCGCCGCCACCGTGCCCACCAGGCCGTCCACCGGTCTGTCGACCACCGGCCCGGAGGCCACCGGTTCGTCGACCGGGTGGGGCCGGGCCTGCTGCTCTGGGATGCCCGCGGGTGAGGGAGCCGTCCCGGCCTCCCCGGCCGGGACCGCGCGCCCTTCCCTCGGCGCCTGTGGGCTGAGCTCCTCGTTGCGCACCGGCCCGTCCCCGTTCCTCACGCCGGCCCGGGTCCCGCGCCGCGCTGTTTGTACAGGCTGATGGTGACCGTACGGTCCTCCGCGACCGTGGAATCCACCTTGCCCGCGAGTGCCGACAGCACCGTCCAGGCGAAGGTGTCGCGCTCCGGTGCGCGACCGTCGGTGGTGGGGGCCGAGACGGTGACGTCGAGTGAGTCCTCGACGAGCCGGAAGACACAGCTGAGGACGGAACCGGGCACGGCCTGCTGGAGCAGGATCGCGCACGCCTCGTCGACCGCGATGCGCAGATCCTCGATCTCGTCGAGGGTGAAGTCCAAGCGCGCCGCGAGTCCGGCCGTGGCCGTACGCAGCACGGACAGGTAGGCACCTGCAGCGGGCAGCCGGACTTCCACGAAGTCCTGGGTCCCGGGCTCGCCTGCGATCTGGGACACCCTCACCTCCAAGGTGGCACAAGCTCTTTCGGGGGTCCGGGGGAAGCCCCCGAAGCCGCGCGGTACGTCGTTCGATTACGTCGTTCGCCGGTGACGCTATCGCGATCCATTCTGCCCTGTCGCCGGGGCCCCCACCCGGGCCTGTCACTCATGGTAAGCATATGAGTACGCACAGTGGCTAGGGGTCTGCGGCGCCCAATTGGAAACAACCGGCGCCGGGTTGACGTACCCACGCGTCAGACGATCGAACCGTCCTCGTAGCACCAGCGCCAGTCGTCCCCGGGCTCGAAGCTGCGCACCACCGGGTGACCCTCTTCCTTGGCGTGCGCGGACGCGTGCCGGTACGGCGACGAGTCGCAGCACCCCACATGGCCGCACTCCAGGCACAGCCGCAGCTGGACGGGGTGGCTGCCGGCCGCCAGACACTCCCGGCAGGTGTCGCTCAGCGGGACCGGTTCGGGGTGCGGCAGTGTGGCGACGTGCGGGCACTCGTTCATGATGGCCAGGTTACGGCGTGGGCGAGGAAGAGGGCGGACGGAAAACCGATGGACGCATTGCCACTGCTGGTCCTGATCGCGGGGAGTGCGGTGGTCGCGGGCGCCGCCCGCAGGACGCCCGTACCGGCCCCGCTGCTGCTGGTCGCCGCCGGGCTCGCGGCGACGTACATCCCGGGCGTGCCGGACTACACGCTGAGCCCGGACATCGTGCTGCCGCTGCTGCTGCCGCCCCTCCTGTATACGGCCGCCGTGGACAGCTCGTACCTCGATCTGCGGGCGAACATCAGGCCCGTCGCCTTCCTGTCGGTCGGCTACGTGCTGTTCGCGACCGTGGTCGTCGGATACTTCGCGTATCTCGTCGTTCCCGGGCTCCCACTGACGTCCGCGCTGGTCCTCGGCGCGGTCGTCGCGCCGCCCGACGCGGTGGCGGCCACCGCCATCGCCCGCCGGCTCGGACTGCCGCCGCGCATCACCGCGATCCTCCAGGGCGAGTCCCTGGTGAACGACGCGACCGCCATCACCGCCTTCAAGGTGGCGCTGGCGGCCGCGGCCGGCGAGGGCGCCAGCTGGGCCGGCGGGATCGCGGAGTTCGCCGTCGCGGCGGTCGGCGGGGTGGGGGTGGGACTGCTGCTCATGGTGCCGCTGCACTGGCTGCGTACGCACCTGAGGGAGCCACTGCTCCAGAACACCCTCTCCCTGCTGATCCCCTTCGTGGCGTACGCCGCTGCCGAGCACGTGCACGCCTCCGGGGTGCTCGCCGTCGTCGTCGTAGCCCTCTACCTGGGGCACCGCTCCTGGCAGGTCGATTTCGCCACCCGGATCCAGGAGCACGCGGTCTGGAAGATGGTGTCCTTCATCCTCGAATCGGTCGTGTTCGCGCTGATCGGGCTCCAGCTGCCGTACGTCCTGCGCGGGCTCGGCCCCTATGGGGGCGGTGAGGCCGTCTGGTACGCGTTCGCCGTGTTCGTGGCGGTCGTGGTGGCGCGCTTCGTGTGGGTGTTCCCGGCGACGTACCTGCCGCGGGTGCTCTCGCGGCGCGTGCGCGAGCGCGAGCCGGGCGTCACCTGGGCCTCGCCCGTGGTCGTCGGGTGGGCGGGGATGCGCGGCGTGGTGTCCCTCGCGATCGCCTTCTCCATCCCGCTGACCCTCGGGCAGGGCGAGCCGTTCCCCGCGCGCAACCTCGTCCTCTTCCTCACCTTCACGACGGTGATCGCCACCCTGGTCGTGCAGGGGCTCACTCTGGCGCCGCTCATCCGTCTGCTGAAGATGCCCGGACGCGATGTGTACGCCGAGACGCTCGCCGAGGCGCAGGCCCAGAGCGAGGCTTCGGCGGCCGCCGAAGCGCGGCTGGAGGAGCTGCTCGCCGATCCGCGGAACGCCCTGCCGCAGCCGCTCGCGGACCGGCTGCGGACCGTTCTGGAGAGGCGGCGCAACGCCGTGTGGGAACGGCTCGGCGCCGTCAACCAGGAGACCGGGGAATCGGCGGACGACACGTACCGGCGCCTCGCGGGGGAGATGATTGCCGCGGAACGGGCGGTCTTCGTGGAACTGCGGGACCAGCGGCGCATCGACGACGAGATGCTGCGCAACCTGATGCGCAGGCTGGACCTGGAGGAGGCGGCGGCCTACCGCGCGGAGCCGGGCTGAGGGGAGCCGGGCCGAGGGGAGGCAGACCGGGCGGGGGCCGGTTCGGCGGAGTCCGGCCGTCCCGTGACGACGGCCGCGAGGGTGGTGCCGGGCGGGAAGGCGCCCTCCGTGGCGAGCGTGGTCAGCCCGTACAGCATCTTCGCGACGTAGAGCCGCTCCACGGGCAGCCCGTGCCGTTCTTCGAAGTCCGCGGCGAACGCTTCGAGTTCCGGGGTGGTACGGGCGTAACCGCCGCAGTGGAAGCGGTCGTCCAGCGTCCAGTCGCCGGCGGGGGCGCCGAAGGCGGCGTGCTGGAGCGTGCGTATGCCGTCACCGAGGAAGCCGCCCTTGAGTACGGGGAAGCCGATGGCCCGCTGCCCGGGCCCCAGGCCCGCCGCCAGGCCGGCCACGGTGCCTCCGGTGCCGCAGGCGACCCCCACGACATCGGCGGCGTCCCGGAGCTCCCGCCCGAGTGCGACGCACCCGTGCACGGCGAGGGCGTTGCTGCCGCCCTCGGGGACGACGCAGACGCTCTCAGGCGCCGCGCCGGGCACCGCCTCGGACACGAGGGCGGCGAGCACGCCGGGCTCGGCCTTGGCGCGGTACGTCGTCCGGTCGACGAAGTGCAGCCGCATGCCGTCCGCCGCGCACCGCGCCAGCGAGGGGTTCAGGGGCCGGCCCGCCAGCTCGTCGCCGCGTACGACGCCGACCGTCGCGAAGCCCAGCAGGCGCCCGGCCGCGGCCGTCGCCCGCAGGTGGTTGGAGTACGCGCCACCGAACGTCAGCACCGTGCGCCCCGCCGCCGCCCGCAGGTTCGGCTCCAGTTTGCGCCACTTGTTGCCCGGCAGGTCCGGGTGGATCAGATCGTCGCGCTTGAGCAGCAGCCGCAGGCCGCGACGGGTGAAGCGCTCGTCCTCGGCCGGCCACAGCGGCGACGGCAGCCGCGGCCGCAGCCGGGAGAGGTCGAGCGCTTCGGGGGTCATGCTCCCATTGTCGCCACCGGTGCCGCACGGGCCACGGGGGGCCACGGACACCGCAGGCGTTACGCGAGGCGCTCCTGGATCCTGGCGCGCATGGTGTTCATGGAGAAGCCGCGCGGGTCTATCTTGCCCGGCTGCCACTCCAGGTGACCGATCACCGAACGGGAGTTCCACCCGTGGTGCCGGCAGACCGCGGCCGCCGCCCGCTCGATGGCTTCGAGCTGAGCCCCGGGCCAGGGGTCGTCGCCGTCCCCGAGGTTCTCGCACTCGAAGCCGTAGAAGTGCCGGTTTCCGTCGGTGTTCGACTCGTTGTCGGGCGGCAGCGCCCGCTCGGCGATGACGGCCCGCAGCACGTCGTCGTCGCCCATCCCCGCGTGGTTCGCGCGGCCGTACCCGACCAGATGGACCGAGCCGCTCTTGGCGATCACGCCGTGGCAGAGCGGACCGGGGAGGCCGGGATAGCCGTCGCGGCAGATACGTACGGTCTTGGAGGTGCCTGAGGTGACGGTGTGGTGGATCATCACGCCGTGCACAGGGCCCCAAGGGCCCATGTGGTTGCGGTTGTGGGTTCGCCAGTCGCCGACCTGGACGACGTGGATGCCTTCGTCTCTCAGTACGTCGAGGAATCTGCTCGCGGACATGGGTGAGGCCATGGCCGCCTCCTTAGGTGAGTCGCGCATCATCTCGTAACGCTGCTTGTACCCGAACTCCGCTGTCCCGGCTATCCGTTCGGACAGCGTGCGAGCCGATTCGGTCATCTCGCGCACAGGTGCGTGACCTCGGCGCCGTGCGACCTGCCCCGCCAACCGGTGATCTAGTCACACTCTTTTGTGTAATGGCGCCGTCACTCTCCGGCCTGCGAGGCTTTTCGGCGCAGCTCAGCACATGATCGAGAGGGAGTCAGATGTCGGTCGAGGCAGGTTCCGAGATCCGCGAACAGCAGGCGCAGCCGCAGCAGAGTCTCGGTACGGCCGCAGCGCGGAACTTGGCGACCACCACCAAGTCCGCACCGCAGATGCAGGAGATCACCTCGCGGTGGCTGCTGCGGATGCTGCCGTGGGTCCAGGTCCAGGGCGGTACGTACCGGGTGAACCGGCGGCTCAGTTACGCGGTGGGCGACGGGCGGGTGACTTTCGTACAGACCGGGGAGCGCGTCGAGGTCATTCCCGGCGAGCTGAACGAGCTGCCGGCGCTCAGGACGTACGGCGACGAGGGGGTGCTGGCCGAGCTGGCCCAGCGGTGCGAGCAGCGGGAGTACGCGGCGGGAGACGTGATCGCGGCCGCCGGTGATGCCGCGGACACGGTCTATCTGCTGGCGCACGGCAGGGTGGAGAAGGTCGCCGACGGGGCGTACGACGACGAGGCGGTCCTCGGAGTCCTCGCCGACGGGGCCTACTTCGGCGACCAGGCGCTCGTCGAGGAGGAAGACACCTGGGCGTGCACGGTCCGCGCCGCGACCGCGTGCACGGTCCTCACGCTGTCCCGCCAGTCCGTCATGACGCTCGCCGATCGAGCAGAAACGTTGCGCAATCACCTCACGCGCGTACGGTCGCTGCCCCGCCAGCGCACCAACAAGTACGGCGAGGCGCCGATCGACCTGTCCGCGGGCCACGTCGGCGAGCCCGTCGTCCCGCACACGTACGTCGACTACGACGCGGCGCCGCGCGAGTACGAGCTGAGCGTCGCGCAGACCGTACTGAAGGTCCACAGCCGGGTCGCGGACCTCTACAACCAGCCGATGAACCAGACCGAGCAGCAGTTGAGGCTCACCGTGGAGGCGCTGCGCGAGCGCCAGGAGGACGAGCTCATCAACCACCGTGAGTTCGGACTGCTCCACAACTGCGACTACGGGCAGCGCATCCAGCCGCACGACGGCGTGCCGAGCCCGGACGACATGGACGAGCTGCTGTCGCGGCGGCGCGGCTCCAAGCTCTTCCTCGCCCACCCCCGCGCCATCGCCGCGTTCGGCCGCGAGTGCAACAAGCGCGGTCTGAACCCGGAAAGCATCGAGATCGGCGGCAACCGGGTGCCCACCTGGCGCGGTGTCCCCATCTTCCCGTGCAACAAGATCCCGGTGAGTGACGCCCGTACGACCTCGATCATCTGCATGCGTACCGGCGAGGCCGAGCAGGGCGTCGTCGGACTCCAGCAGAGCGGCATCCCGGACGAGATCGAGCCGAGCCTGTCCGTGCGCTTCATGGGCATCGACGAGCAGGCGATCATCCGGTACCTGGTCACGGCGTACTACTCGGCGGCGGTGCTCGTGCCGGACGCGCTCGGGGTCCTGGAGAACGTCGAGATCGGCAGGTGGCGCTGAGCCCGGCACTCACCCAGGCGGTCCGTGTTCCCGGGGGAGCACCGTACAAGCACTGCTGGAGGAAGTGACCGTGACGATGACCAGAGCGGAAGCGGCCGCCACCGAGGGGCAAGAGGCGGCGGCCCTCCTCGAACGCACCCGCAGGACCGTCGACCCGCAGCTGCGCACGGGAGTGGAGAGCCTGCCGGGGTCCATACGGCGGATCGCGATGTACCACTTCGGCTGGGAGCGGGCCGACGGCACACCCGCCGAGGGGCAGTCGGGCAAGGCGATCAGGCCCGCACTCGTCCTGGCCGCCACCCAGGCGCTCGGCGGGGACCCGGGCCGGGCGGTTCGGGCCGCGGCCGCCGTGGAGCTCGCGCACAACTTCACGCTGCTCCACGACGACGTCATCGACGAGGACCCGACGCGCCGAAACCGGGCCACGGCCTGGACGGTGTTCGGCGTACCGGACGCCATCGTCGCCGGGGACGCCATGTGCGCCCTCGCCCTGCGGCTGCTCGCGGAGGACCCGCACCCGGCGGCGGCAAGGGCGTCGGCGCGGCTCGCCGCCTGTGTCATCGAGCTGTGCGCGGGACAGCAGGCGGACTGCGCGTTCGAGCGGCGTGGCCCGGGGGAGGTGTCGCTCGACGAATGCCTGACCATGGCCGAGGCGAAAACGGGAGCCCTGCTCGGCTGCGCGTGCGCCCTCGGCGCGCTCTACGCGGGCGCGGACGACGAGGAGGTCGCGGCCATGGACGCCTTCGGGAGGGAGGCGGGGCTGGCGTTCCAGCTCATCGACGACCTGATCGGGATCTGGGGCGACCCGTCCCACACGGGGAAGCCTGCGGGCGCCGATCTGGTGGCCCACAAGAAGTCCCTCCCGGTCGTGGCGGCGCTGACCTCGGACACCGAGGCCGCGGCCGAGCTGGCCGCCCTGTACGCCGGGCCGCTGGACGCGGCCGCCGTCCGGCGCGCGGCCGACGCCGTCGACCGGGCGGGCGGGCGTGACTGGGCCCAGGGGCACGCGGCGGACCGTATGGCCCAGGCCGTGCAGCACCTCTCCCGCGCGGTTCCGGACCTCGCGGCGGCCGGCGACCTTCTGTCGCTCGCCGAGTTCGTGACCCGGAGAACCCGCTGACGTGCTGACGTGCTGACGTGCTGACGCGCTGACGCGCTGAACGGGCTTGGCGGAGTACGTGCTGTGGGCGGGCGCCCGGGGGAAACCCCGGGCGCCCGTCGGCGTCCGGGCGTCAACTCTAGGATCTGGTACGTCAGTTCGTACGACGGATCATCCGGATCCCGGAGAGAAGAGGCCACAACCGTGGGCGTGGACATACGACAGGCGGGGGAGGGCGACCGTGAGGCGCTCGTACGGCTGCTGGACGCGGCCTTCATGGACGACCCGGTGAGCAGCTGGGTCTTCCCCGACCGGGCGCACCGCGCCCGCGTGCACGGCACGTTCCTCGGCGTTTTCCTCGACGTGGCCCTGCGCGAGGGACGGGTCGACATGACCGAGGACGGATCGGCCGCGGCCCTGTGGCTCCAGGTGCCGGCCGGGCCGCCCGATGAGGAGGACGACACTCCCGTACGGATGAGGGAGGCCGCCGATCCGGACAACGAACGCGCCGAGCTCGTCGGCCGGCTCACGGGCGAGGCGCATCCGCACGACCGGGCGCACGCGTACCTGCTGCTCATCGGCGTCTCCCCGGACCGCCAGGGCGAAGGGCTCGGCACGGCGCTGATCCGGCCCGTCCTCGACCGCTGCGACCGTGACGGCGTACCGGCCTACCTGGAGGCGAGCAGCGAGCGGAGCGGCAAGCTGTACGAGCGGCTCGGGTTCGCCTTCACCGGCCGTACGGTCGACCTCCCCGACGGCCCCCACATGTGGCCCATGTGGCGCGAGCCCGTGCGCTGACGCCGGCGGGGCCTTCGCCCGGCGGTGCGCCGCTCAACTTCGGCGCGGAAAAAGGGCCTTGCGCAACCACTACGGATAGAGCACTCTACCTGTAGTGGTTGCGGCGCCCGGTCGGTCGGCCGCCGCGGACCTTCCTTACGACCAGAGGATCAGTTTGCGCAAGCTCACGTATTTCGTCGGTATGTCCATCGACGGTTTCATCGCGGCGCCCGACGGCACCCACGACTTCTATCCGGTGAGCGAGTCCCTCGTGAAGGACTTCTTCATCGGCGAGTATCCCGAATGCCTCCCGACGCACGTGCGGCAGCATCTCGGTGTCGACGACCTGGAGAACAGGCACTTCGACACCATGCTCCAGGGGCGCGCGACGTACGACGCGGCGCTGGAAGCGGGCATCACCAGTCCGTACAAGCACCTGCGCCAGTACGTCGTGTCGCGCAGCGTCGACAAGGCGATCGACCCCGAGGTCGAGGTCGTCTCCGGTGATGTCGCCGCCAAGGTGCGCGAGCTCAAGCAGGAGGAGAGCGGGCTCGGGATCTACCTGGCGGGCGGGGCGAATCTCGCCGCGCAGCTCATGGAGGAGATCGACGAGCTGGTCCTCAAGGTGTACCCGATCGTGGTGGGCTCCGGCGTCCCGGTGTTCTCCGCCGAGTTCCGGGTGTTCGACTTCGAACTCGAGTCCACCCGCAGCTTCGACAACGGCACGCTCGTGCTGACGTACAGCAAGAAGCGCTGACGCCGGGGCTGTTCGGGTGTGGACGCCCGAACGGGCTAAAGTCCCGCTCATGACAGGAGAGCCATGGGCCGGCTGGTACCGCGACCGTGAGGGTTCCGTCGCCGTCCGCATAGCGGCGGACGGACAGCGGCTTCGTACCCGCATCAGGGGAGTGGACTTCGAGGGCGACAGCTTCGACGCGCTGGACCCGGCGGCCGGGCCGCCGCCCGAGGGGGCGGGGTTCGCGCTGTCGGGCGGCTCGCTGTGCGACTGCGTACTCGAATGGGACATCCCGATGCCCGTGTACGCCGACGGGCGGGTCCACCGGGCCACCCTCAGCTGCCTGCTCGCGCTGGGCAGGCCGCTTCCGGCAGGCGGCCTCGACCGCGAACATCTGGCTCTGACCCTGCACTTCGACGGCGCGGCGTACGAGTCGGAGCGGGCGGAGCACGACTTCGAGCACGCTCTGACGGTCATCCAGCGACGGCTGCCGCCCGGCGCGTACCTGCGGTCCTGCATCTCCTGCGCCTTCTCCGACTACCACCCCGCCGCGGGCGGTCTGTTCGGGAATCTCGCCTGCTTCCGGGGGGCCAAGGAGAAGTACCGGGCGGTCGCGGGCAAGGACGAGCTGTTCGAGCTGTGGGACGAGCGGTCCGGGTTCGTACAGGAGACCTGGGCGTGCGCGGACTTCGAGCGCAGGCCGGCCGGGGGGCCGGGGACGGGATACCGCGGCGCGTTCCCGTACGTGCGGGCGGACTCGGCCGCCCCACCGGTCCCGGTGGTCCCGCAGACCCCGCTCGCCGCGGAAGCGACGGGCTAGCGAGGGGCCTGCGGGGCGTGCATCCGGCAGGAGACGGCCGCTTCCGGTCAGGAAGCGGCCGGGGCGAAGCCGTTCTGCCACAACTGGTTGACGCGGTTGCGCTCGCGCTGGTCGGGGGTGGCGTTCTGGCAGGACGTGCCGGGGCCGCCGCCCGACATCAGCTCGCTGCATGGGCCCGAGTAGTGGTCGGGCAGACCCAGCACATGGCCGGTCTCGTGGGAGGTGACGCGGGTCGAGTTGTACTGCTGGTTCTGGCGGTAGTCGAGGAAGATGTACCCGCTGCCGTGGCCGTCGGTGCTGGCGTACGAGCCGCGGGGGTCATTGCCCTCCCGGTAGACGAAGTCCGGGTTGGAGCCTTCCTGGAGCTTCACGTTGGTGACGGAGCTGTTCCAGATCTGGGTGCTCCTGGCTATCTGCGTGCGGAAGCTCGGCGCGCTCGCCGCGGAGTAGACGACCGTGACGGCCAGGGCGCCGGGGTTGGCGGCGCGCTTCTCGGCGACCGACTTCTTCACGGCGTCGAAGAATGCCTTGTTGGCGGCGGCGTTCTCCTTGGACTTCTCGTACGTGACGTACGAGTTGTTCGAGGCCGAGGCCGAGGGCGCCGCCGTCGCCGGTACGGCGCCGAGCGTCGCGGCGGCGAGGCCGAGGCCGAGAGCGGTGGTGAGGAGGGTTCTTGGGTGCCGCATGTTCATGTGGGGGGCTCCTACTCGTTCCGTTCATGTCAAACGGTTGGGTAGGGAGAGTGTCGGGTCCGGAGGTCCGGCCGGGGATGATGCCAGCCGGTGATAGCACGAGCGCATCACCCGCCCCGGCTCCGCCGAATCAGCGGTGATTCCTGTGCTTATGGCGTCTGGTGTGCCCCGGGCGGCCCGCCTTAGGGTCGGGGTATGGAGCTTGAGGTCAGGCACCTTCGCGCGTTGTGCGCCATCGCCGACACCGGCAGCCTGCACAAGGCCGCCCGTACGCTCGGGATGAGCCAGCCGTCGCTGACCACGCAGCTCCGCCGTATCGAGAACGCGCTGGGCGCGGAGCTGTTCTCGCGCGAGCGCACCGGCTGCCGTCCGACGCCGCTGGGGCGTGCGGTGCTCAGCAGGGCGCGCCCCCTCGTCGAGCAGATGAGCGCGCTGGTGGCCGATGCGAGAGCGGCCGCCGTCCGTTCCTCGGAAGACCCGCACCTGCGGATCGGAGCCACCGCCAGCCGGGTCATCGGAGGGTGGCTGCGCAGACTGCGGACGCGGCTGCCGGAGTCCGCCACCTCGCTCCATGTCGACGTATCGGCCCATACGCTGCTGCGGCTGCTCGCGGCCGGGCAGCTCGATGTCGCCTTCGTGCACGAGGTGGAGGGCTCCGCGCTGCGGATGCCGGCGGGCCTCGAACAGCGCGTACTGGTCGAGCGGGAGCCGCAGTTCATCGCGATGTCGCGCGACCATCCGGCGGCCGGCGGGTCCGTGGTGGAGCTGACCGACCTGGCCACCGACCGGTGGATGGTCGACCCCACGGTGGACGGCGAATGGGAGGGCGTGCGGCGCGTGTTCGCCGCGGCCGGTCTCGACCCGCCCGTTCTGCGCGGGGACTACCACACGGCGACGTCCCTGATCGTGATGGGCGAGGCGGTCGCCCCCTGCCAGCCGACCTCGGGACCGCGCGACGACATGGCGATCCGCCCGCTGCGGGGCGACCCGCTGGCCGTACGGCTGCTGCTCGTCTGGCGGCCGGGTTTCACCGGGGCGGCAGGCGTGTACGCCGATCTGGAGGCCGCGTACCGCGAGGCGGCGATGCGGGCGCCCGGCTACCGGCAGTGGCTGCTGCGCAACGAGAGTCCGCTGCCGGCGGCGAGCGCGCCGGCGTGCGGCGAGGTGGGCGTACGCGGGCCCGGCCGACCGGGTCCTTTCGTCCGCTCCGATGGTGCCAATGGCCGTACGAAGGAATGCTGCCCGGCCGGGGGCCATTGAGGGTGTAGGGGACGGTCGCCACCAGGACGGTCGCCACCGCCGTCCCACAGCGACGTAAGACGCAAGAGCGGCAGCAAAGGACACCCCCTCATGACCCCAGCAATCGCCGTCACCGGAGCGAGCGGCCGGATCGGCGGACGTGTCGCACGCCGTCTCGCCGGCGCCGGTGTTTCGCAGCTCCTCCTCGGCCGCGACCCCGCCCGGCTGCCCGAGCTGCCCGGCGCGGTCAAGGCGCCCCCCGCCTCCTACGGCGACGCGGAGGCGATGCGCGCCGCGGTGGACGGCGCCGGAACGCTCTTCCTCGTCTCGGCGCACGAGGCCCCCGGGCGGGTGCGGGAGCACAAGACCGCCGTGGACGCGGCCCTCGCGGCGGGCGCGGAACGGATCGTGTACGTGTCCCTCCTGGGCGCGGCGCCCGACGCGACCTTCACCTTCGCCCGCGACCACTGGCACACCGAGCAGTACATCCGCTCCACCGGCGTACGCCACACCTTCCTGCGCGACAGCTTCTACCAGGCCGCGCTCCCCGCGATGACCGGCAAGGACGGCGTCATCCGCGGCCCGGCCGGGGAAGGACGCGTCTCGGCCGTCGCGCACGAGGACATCGCGGACGCGGCGGCCGCCGTACTGCTCGCCGAGCTGGAGGGCCTCGACAGCCACGACGGCGCCACGTACGAACTGACCGGCCCCCAGGCCCTGTCCTTCGCCGAGATCACGCGGGAGCTGAGCCGGGCCACGGGCCGCGCGATCAGTTACGTGCCGCAGACGCGTGAGGAGGCGTACGCCTCACGGGCCGTGTACAAGGCCGAGCCGTGGGAGGTGCAGGGCTGGGTGTCCTCGTACGAGGCCATGGCCAACGGCGAGATGGAGGCCGTCTCCGACGACGTCCCCCGCCTGACCGGCCGCCCGGCCACGACGTTCGCCGAGTTCCTTCGCGAAAACCCGGACAGTTATCGGCACTTGGCCGGATAAGGTCCCTTTCCATGGTGACACGTGTGAGCATGGAAACGGCCGAGCGGCGGGCACGGCTGGCACGGCGGCACCGGCTGGCGGCGGAGTCCAGGGCGGACGACCCGGTGGAGGTGGCGCGCGACCTGGTGGCGCTGCACGGCACCGACCCGTCGTCCGTCCACCTCGGGGCGCTGGTACGGATGAAGGCGGGCGGCGTCGCGGACGTCGAGCGCGCGCTGTACGAAGACCGCTCACTGCTGCGGCTGCTCGGCATGCGGCGCACCGTTTTCGTCACGTCCCTCGACGTCGCCCCGGTGATCCAGGCCGCGTGCTCCCGCGCGCTGGCCGCACGGGAGCGCCGCCTGCTGCTGCAACTCCTTTCGGCCGCGGGCGTGGCCGCCGACGCCGCCGGCACCGAGGAGTGGCTCGCCGGGGCCGAGCGGGCCGCGCTCGACGCCCTGGAGGCCGGGGGCGAGATCACGGCCGCGGAACTGGCGGCCGCCGACCCACGGCTGAGCACCGAGCTCGTACTGTCGAAGGGCAAGTCCTACGAGGGCTGGCAGAAGGTCGCCAGCCGCCTGCTGCTCCTGCTCGCCGCCGAAGGGCTCGCCGTACGGGGCAGGCCGCGCGGATCGTGGACGTCCCACCAGTACCGCTGGTCACCACTGACCCGGTGGTGTCCGGACGGCCTGCCCGAACCGGACACCCGGGATGCCGAGACGGAGCTGGCCAGGCGCTGGCTGCGCACGTTCGGTCCCGGCACGGCCGACGACCTGCGCTGGTGGACGGGCTGGACCAAGACGCAGGTCAAGCGGGTCCTGGCCGAGCTGCGCCCGGTCGAGGCCGACCTGGAGGGCGGCGGCACCGGCCTGCTGCTCGCCGACGACCTCGATCCGACGCCCGCCCCCGCGCCCTGGGCCGCGCTGCTGCCCGCCCTGGACTCGACGCCGATGGGCTGGCACGCCCGCGACTGGTATCTGGGTGAGCACGCCCTTCGTCTCTTCGACCGCGCGGGCAACATCGGCCCCTCCCTGTGGTGGAACGGCCGGATCGTCGGCGGCTGGGCCCAGGACGCCACCGGGGAGATCGTCTGCCGCTTCCTGGAGGACGTGGGCCGGGACGCCGAAGCCGCCGTACGCACGGAGGCCGAGCGTCTCGCCCCGCTGCTGACGGGCGTACGCCTGACGGCGCGTACGCGGGGCAAGACCTGGCTGGAGGAGGAGCTGACGGCCTGACCGGGGTCGCCTCAGAGGGCCAGCTCGTACGTGATCTCCTCCGTCTGGCACTCCACGACCATGTTCTGCATCGCCGCCAGCTCGTCGGAGTCCACGGACAGCTTCCAACGCGCCTTCACCGCGGCCCACTCGGCGATGTACCGGCAGTCGGCACTGTCGTCGGACGGCTCCCACCGCGCCGGATCCCTGTCGCCCTTGCGGCGCTTCTCGGAGGCCGTGACTGCGGCGAGCACGCGCGGGTCGCCCATGTCGTTCGCGTACCGCTCCCGTTCCTCGTCGGTCCACGCCGACGCTCCGCTGCGCCACGCCTCGGCGAGCGGCACCAGATGGTCGACGTCGAGGGCTCCGGCACCGAAGTGGTCCTTCTTGTCGTAGTACGAGTGCCACGCACCTCCCGTGATGGTGCACCGCCCGTCGACGGCGGGCGGAGTGGTCGCCTCCGCGATGATCACCTCGGCGCGGGTGTCACAGCCGTCCTGGTCCGGATCGGTCCAGTGCCTGAACCTCCCCGCGCTGTACCCGGCGCTGTCCTCGGCCGCGACCGGCAGGCTCTCGATGACCTTCTCGACTGTCGTGGTGACCGTGTCACCGGGAGCGGCGCCGGCGCCGGGCGCCGCCCCGACGACGACCGCGGCGGCGGCGAGGAGTGCGGGCACCAGGGACGTGAGCTTGCGCATACGGATCCCTCCATCTCGTACGGACGGACGGACCAGTACTAGCGGCACCTGTCACCCGGACACGCCGCGGAGCCCCCACGAATCACCCGCACGGGTGCGCGGCGGAATGCGGAGGCGGAACCGGAGCGCGGGCGGCACCATGGCGCCTGTGACTGGGACGCAGCGTGACTTTCTGGCGGTGGCACCGCGGTACAGCCCGACCCGGGAGCTGCTCTCGGCGGCGGCCGGACGCAGGGGGATGGACGTCGTGACACTCGCCGTCCCCGGTGGGACGCCTTTCGCGGGGGAACGGGAGGGCGGTCATTACTACGGCGGCCCGCTGTTCGCGGCGAGGGTCGCCGACGACCTTTCGGTCGCGCCCCTGGAGCCGGCCGACGAGTGGCTGTCCGCCCTGCCCGGAGAGTTCACGCGGAGACATGTCACCACGGGGACCCTGGAGACGGCGCGACGTCTGAGGCGCCCCATGTTCGTGAAGCCACCGAGGGACAAGAGCTTCCCGGCCGGGGTGTACGCCGACGGGCACTGCCTGCCCGGCGGGCTCGCACCGGACACAAGCGTGCTCATCAGTGACGTAGTGACGTGGAAGGTCGAGTTCCGGTTGTTCGTCCTCGACGGGGAGGTCCGCACGGGCTCGCAGTACGCCACCTTCGGACAGCTCGACGCGGCGCCCCTGGACGGACACCGCCACCGGGGCACGGTCATGGACTTCGCGGAGCGCCTGCTCACCGCCTGCGGCCGTACGCTGCCCAGCGCGGTGGTGGTGGACGTCGGCCTGCTGCGCACGCCCGCGGGCGGCCCGGCCGGGGAATGGGCCGTGGTCGAGGCCAACATGGCCTGGTTCAGCAACTGTTACGCCGCCGATCCCGACCGCGCACTCGACGTCGTCCTGCGCGGCGCGGGCCCACGCGCGCGACTCACGGAGCGCGACCGGCCGTTCTGGCGGCCCGGCACCGCCCCGGCCGGGGCAGGGCCCGGGAAAAGAAGACCGCACCCGCTCCGTCAGGGGCCGCCGGGGTAGGCGGTCTGCGGACCGGGTGCGGGCACGTGGGCGTCGTACCCGCGCGAGGGCGGGCCGGAGAGCCTCGGCCGGGTCAGGCCTTCTTGGTCTCCCAGAAGATCTTGTCGATCTGGGCGATGTAGTCCAGCGCCTTCTGGCCCGTCGCGGGGTCGGTCGAAGCCTTCGCGGCGCTGAGCGCCTTGAGGGCGTCATTGACGAGCTGGTGCAGCTCCGGGTACTTCTCGAAGTGCGGGGGCTTGAAGTAGTCGCTCCACAGCACCGAAACGTGGTGCTTGGCGAGCTCCGCGCGCTGCTCCTTGATGACTGTGGCGCGCGCCTGGAAGTGCGCGTCGTCGTTGGCCTGCATCTTTTCCTGCGTGGCCTTGACCGACTCGGCCTCGATGCGGGCCTGGGCCGGGTCGTACACGCCGCAGGGCAGGTCGCAGTGTGCGCTGACCTTCACCTTGGGGGCAAACAGGCGGGAGAGCATGTAAGAGCTTCCTTCCTCGTGATCGTCTTCTCAGGGGGGACATTACTCCGTGAGAGACCTGTTTTCGCGGGTGCCCCCATGGGCTTAGGTCAAAAGTCCAGGGTCAGTATGGGACTGGTGGAGGATCGGACCGGGAGGTGCCGGATGGTGGATCAAGGGCGGGATCCGACCGCGATGTTCGGGGTCGCCGAAGTGACGGGACTTTCCATGGTGCCGACACTGCGGCACCGGGATCAGCTGCTGGTGCACTACGGAGCGGTACTGCGGCCGGGGGACGTGGCCGTTCTGCGCCATCCCCTCCAGCAGGATCTGCTCATCGTGAAGCGGCTGGTGGACCGGCGGGGGGCCGGCTGGTGGGTGCTCGGCGACAATCCGGACGCCGAGGTCGTGGACAGCCGGGCGTTCGGGGCGGTGCCCCCCGAGCTGATCCTGGGACGCGTCCGCGCCCGGTACCGCCCGATCCGGGACGGGCGTCAGCGGTCGGCCGTGGTGGTGCTCTCCTGGCTGCTGTCCGCCGTACGGCCCGTATTCGCCGACCGGTCGGTCTCCAGGCGCTTGCGGGCCCGGTAGGCGGCGACGTTGGCACGGGTCGCGCAGCGGTCCGAGCAGTAGCGGCGCGAGCGGTTGGTCGAGGTGTCGAGGTAGGCGTTGCGGCACGGCGGCGCCTGGCACAGGCCGAGGCGGTCCGCCCCGTGCTCGGTCAGGTGGAAGGCCAGGCCCATCGAGGCGATGGCGGCGTACCCCGCCGTCGCGTTGGACGGGTGGTCGGCGAGGTGCATGTGCCAGTCCGGGCGGCCGTCCTCCTTGCGCGTCTCGTGGCCCGAAATCTGCGGGCTGACCGGGAACTCCATCAGCAGGGAGTTCAGCAGGTCGACGGCGAGGGTCTCGTCGCCCCCGTCCGCCGCCTCGAAGATCGCGCGCAGGCGGCCCCGTACGGAACGGAAACGCGTGACGTCCGCGTCGGTCGCCCGCCGGGCCGCCGACGCGTTGCCGCCGAAGAGCGACCTGACCGCTTCCACCGACGTGAGGGTGTCCTTGTTGCGGGCCGGCTCCTCGCTGTTGACCAGGCGCACGGCGTAGTCCGAGTAATAGGCCAGTTCCACTTGTAGTCCTTACGAGGGCGGTCTAGGGTCTGCGTAATGGCTGTTTGTGCTTCGAGGGTATTACGGAACGGAGCGGAGGAGTTCTGATGGCGGAGACGGGCTTGGGAATGGCGGCGCGCACGGACTGGGCGGCCTGGCAGGAGAGCTGGGACCGGCAGCAGGAGTGGTACATGCCGGACCGCGAGGAGCGGTTCCGGGTGATGCTCGACATGGTCGAGGCGCTGGTCGGCCCCGAGCCGCGGGTCCTGGATCTGGCCTGCGGTACGGGAAGTATTACGGACCGGCTGCTCAAGCGGTTCCCGAAGGCCACCAGTACCGGGGTCGATCTCGACCCGGCGCTCCTCGCCATCGCGCGCGGGTACTTCGACGGGGACGGGCGGGTCACCTTCGTGACGGCCGACCTGAAGGACCCGGACTGGACCCGTGCGCTGCCGTACGCGTCGTACGACGCCGTCCTCACGGCCACGGCGCTGCACTGGCTGCACAGCGACGACCTCACCACCCTGTACGGGCAGCTCGGCGGCCTGGTGCGCGACGGCGGCGTCTTCATGAACGCCGACCACATGATCGACGAGAGCACCCCGCGCATCAACGCGGCCGAGCGCGCCCACCGCCACGCCCACATGGACCGCGCCAAAGCCGATGGGGCGCTGGACTGGGCCGAGTGGTGGGCCCTGGCCGCCAAGGACCCCGTACTGGCCGAGCCGACCGCCAGGCGCTTCGAGATCTACGGCGAGCACGCGGACGGCGACACCCCGAGCGCCGCGTGGCACGGGCGGACGCTGCGCGAGGCCGGCGGCTTCGGGGAGGCGCGGACGGTGTGGCGCTCACCGTCGGACGCGCTGGTGCTGGCGGTGAAGTAGGCCAAGGCCGGAAAAACGAGAGAGGCGGTACGGACCCGGAGGTCCGTACCGCCTCTCTCCCAACCGCTAGAGAACCTTCGACAGGAACGCCTTCGTGCGGTCGTGCTGCGGGTTCGTCAGTACGTCGCGCGGGTTGCCCGCCTCGACCACCACGCCGTCGTCCATGAAGACCAGCGCGTCGCCGACCTCACGGGCGAAGCCCATCTCGTGCGTGACGACGATCATCGTCATGCCGTCCTCGGCGAGACCGCGCATGACGTCGAGCACGTCGCCCACCAGCTCGGGGTCGAGCGCCGACGTCGGCTCGTCGAAGAGCATCAGCTTCGGCTCCATGGCCAGCGCGCGGGCGATCGCCACACGCTGCTGCTGGCCGCCGGAGAGCTGCGACGGGTAGTTCTTGGACTTGTCGGCCAGGCCGACGCGGTCCAGCAGACGCTCGGCCCGCGCGCGGGCCACCGCCTTCGCCTCGCCCTTGACCTGGATCGGGGCCTCCATGACGTTTTCGAGCGCCGTCATGTGCGGGAAGAGGTTGAAGCGCTGGAAGACCATGCCGATGTCCCGGCGGTGCGCCGCGACCTCGCTGTCCTTCAGCTCGTAGAGCTTGTCGCCCTTCTCGCGGTAACCCACGAGCCGGCCGTCGACCGAGAGCCGGCCGGCGTTGATTTGCTCCAGGTGGTTGATGCACCGCAGGAACGTGGACTTGCCGGAGCCGGACGGGCCGACCAGGCAGAACACCTCACGCGGGGCGACCTCCAGGTCGATGCCCTTGAGGATGTGGGCGGCGCCGTAGGACTTGTGTACGCCCTCGGCCTTCACCATGGCGGTCATGTCATGCCCCCCTCGGGCTGGAGAAGGACGTCAGGTTGCGCTTGACCTTCTGCCACGGAGTCGGCGGCAGCGTCCGCAGGGAGCCCCGTGCGTAACGGCGCTCCAGGTAGTACTGGCCGACGCTGAAGATGCTGGTCAGGACCAGGTACCAGACGGAGGCCACGAGGAGCATCTCCATCACGGCGAAGGACGTGGAGCCGATGTTCTGCGCCGCTCGTGTCAGGTCCACGTACGTCACGACCGCGACCAGGGACGACGTCTTGAGCAGGTTGATGAACTCGTTTCCGGTCGGCGGCACGATCACCCGCATCGCCTGCGGCAGCACCACGCGGCGCATGGTCTTGCTGTTCTTCATGCCCAGCGCGTGCGCCGCCTCGGTCTGGCCCTCGTCGACCGACTGGATGCCCGCACGGACGATCTCCGCCATGTAGGCACCCTCGTTCAGGCCCAGGCCCAGCAGGGCGACCATGAACGGGGTCATGACGTCGACCATCTCGTCCTTGTAGAACCCGATGTTCAGGATCGGGAAAATCAAGGCGAGGTTGAACCACAGCAGCAGCTGGACGAACACGGGCGTGCCGCGGAAGAACCAGATGTACAGCCACGCGACTGCCCCGGTGACGGGGTTCTTCGACAGTCGCATGACCGCGAAGACGACACCCAGGACCAGGCCGATGGCCATCGACAGCACGCTGATCAGCAGCGTGCGGCCCATGCCCTCGATGATCCGCTGGTCGAAGATGAAGTCCCCGACCGTGTCCCACTGGACGTTGCCCTGCGAGAACGCGTAGATCAGCGTGCCGAGCAGCGCGACCACGATCACGCCGGAGACCCAGCGGCCCCAGTGCCGTACCGGGATGGCCTTGATCTGCTCGGGGGGAGCGGTGGAAGCGGGGGTGGCTTCCGCCTTGGCGGCCGGAGAATCCTCGGGGGGCTCTTCGGCGGGCGCCTTGTCGAACTTGTCAGTCACTGTGACTGCCCTTCAGTGAACGCTTGGGGCGAGAACGCCGTGACTTACTTGCCGGCGTTGACGGTCGCCTCGGTGACGGCGCTGTCCTTGACGTCCCACTTCTCCAGGACCTTCTCGTACTCGCCGTTCTTGATGATCGCGTCCAGAGCCGCCTTGATGGCGTCACGCAGCTCCGTGTTGTCCTTGTTCACGGCGATGCCGAACGGGCCGGCGCCGATCTGGCCGCCGGTGACCTCGAAGTCCTTGCCGCCGCCCGCGGTCTTCGCGATGTGGGCCGCGACCGGGTAGTCGTTCAGGTCGGCAACGGCGCCGCCGATCTTCACGCGGGTCTGCGCCTCGGCGTCGGTGTCGAACGACGAGATCTCAAGCTTCTCCTTGCCGCACTTCTTGGCCTGGTCCTTGAAGGTGTCCTCGTAGATCGTGCCGCGCTGGACGGCGACCTTCTTGCCACAGAGGTCGTCCAGGGACTTGATGTTCTCCGGGTTGCCCTTCTTGACCAGCAGGGAGACGCCCGAGTTGAAGTAGTCGACGAAGTCGACGCCCTTGCCGGCCTTCTTGCCCTTGTCGTCCAGGCCCTCCTGGCGGGCCTTGGTGTCGCTCATGGCCGACATGACGATGTCCTGGCGACCGGTGTTCAGCGACGTGATCAGACCGTCGAAGGTGCCACTGGTGAACTTGAACTCGACACCGAGCTCCTTGCCGAGAGCGGCGGCGATGTCGGGGTCGATGCCGACGATCTTCCCGCCCTCCTCGTACTCCATCGGAGCGTAGGCGGCGTCCGTACCGACCTTGATCACGCCGGCGTCCTGGTACTTCTTGGGCAGCTTGTCGAAGAGCGGGGCGCTGGACGACTTCGTGCCCTTGGTTTCCTCGGTGCCCGAGCCGGAGCCGGTCTGGTCACCGCAGCCGGCGAGCAGCAGAGCACCGGCGACCGCGATCGCGCCGACCGCGGCTGTCCTGGACTTGGTGGCGGTCGTACGACGGGTGTTGCGTGCGGTCATGGTTGGTTCCTCCGGCGGGAAAGGGGAGTGGCCTGGGAGGCCGGGCACACTACTTCGAGTATCGCGACCTCGTGTGATTACGGCATCTTGCCATTCGGACTAGCCCATTCAGGGCTCCAGTCATGTCAAAATCGGGTAACGGGTGACCCCCGAATCTCAACAGGCCGGTACATCAAGGCCGGACCTTCTGTTGAGTACTGCCTTTTCGGCCGGAAAATCTCCGGTCCGTCTCGTCATATGGATCCGAATCATGCCGTCAAACGGACTTGTCCCCACATGCACGCATGAGTCGTGTCTCCGAAGCGATACGGGCTCGTCGGTGATGCCGTCGATCAGGTAGAAAAGACGGTTACACCCCTCATCCGGGGCTCAGGGCGCGTGTGCGGCGCGCCCGCGCGTACGTACCTCCTCTCTGTCAGGGCGGGCCAACCGCCGGCGCAGGGAACGTACGCGGTGCCCGCCCACCCCTCCTCAACCAGGAGCGGCCACCCTCAACTGATGAAGACTTAAGGGGTAAAACAAATGGCAGCGGAGATCGTCAATCCTCGCAGCGACAGCACTACGGAGAACAGTGCGGAAGGGGCTCATGAGGAGCCCTTCGATCCGGCCTTCGCCCTGCACCGCGGGGGCAAGATGGCCATCCAGGCGACCGTGCCGGTGCGCGACAAGGACGACCTGTCCCTCGCGTACACGCCGGGCGTCGCCAAGGTGTGCAGCGCCATCGCCGAGCAGCCGGAGCTCGTGAACGACTACACCTGGAAGTCGAACGTCGTGGCCGTCGTGACGGACGGCACGGCGGTCCTGGGGCTCGGCG
The DNA here is from genome assembly GCF_001746415.1 of Streptomyces agglomeratus. Lineage (NCBI taxonomy): Bacteria > Bacillati > Actinomycetota > Actinomycetes > Kitasatosporales > Streptomycetaceae > Streptomyces > Streptomyces agglomeratus. The sequence goes on along the minus strand of NZ_MEHJ01000001.1, from coordinate 2,818,345 downwards.
ACATCGGCCCCGAGGCATCGCTCCCGGTGATGGAGGGCAAAGCGATCCTCTTCAAGCAGTTCGGCGGCGTCGACGCGGTGCCGATCGCGCTCGCGACGACCGACGTGGACGAGATCATCGAGACCGTCGTGCGGCTCGCCCCGTCCTTCGGCGGCGTGAACCTCGAGGACATCTCGGCGCCGCGCTGCTTCGAGATCGAGCGCCGGCTCCAGGAAGAGCTGGACATTCCGGTCTTCCACGACGACCAGCACGGCACGGCCGTGGTCACCCTGGCGGCGCTGCGCAATGCGGCCAAGCTCACCGGCCGTACGCTCGGCGACCTGCGCGCCGTGATCTCGGGCGCCGGTGCGGCCGGGGTCGCCATCGCGAAGTTCCTGCTGGCGGCCGGTCTCGGTGACGTGGCCGTGGCCGACCGCAAGGGCATCGTGAGCCGGGACCGCGAGGACCTGACGGACGTCAAGCGCGAGCTGGCGGAGCTCACGAACCGGGCCGGTCTGAGCGGTTCCCTGGAGACCGCGCTGGTCGGCGCCGACGTCTTCATCGGCGTCTCCGGCGGTACGGTGCCGGAGCCCGCGGTGGCGTCGATGGCGCCTCAGTCGTTCGTGTTCGCCATGGCCAACCCGAACCCCGAGGTCCACCCGGACGTCGCGCACAAGTACGCGGCGGTCGTCGCGACCGGGCGCAGCGACTACCCGAACCAGATCAACAACGTTCTGGCGTTCCCCGGGATCTTCGCGGGCGCGCTCCAGGTGCGGGCCACCCGGATCACCGAGGGCATGAAGATCGCGGCGGCGAACGCGCTGGCGGACGTCGTCGGTGACGCGCTGGCCGCGGACTACGTGATCCCGTCGCCGTTCGACGAGCGGGTCGCCCCGGCGGTCACCGCGGCGGTCGCCGCGGCGGCTCGCGCGGAGGGTGTGGCGCGGCGGTAACGCTCCCGCTCCGCCCGTACGGGCCGCGCCGCGTCCTCCGCGAGGGGGCGGCGCGGCCCTTCGGCTTTCCGGGGGCGGGAGCCCGGTGGGGTGCGCCGGGTGGCGCCACGGGCGCGCTTCACCGCTCGTGTGAGCGACGCGTGTCACACCCGTGCGTGGTTCCGTCGTGCGTCGGACCGCCCTATCGTCATGGTCATGTTCGCTGCCTACGCCGCCCGCATCGACCGTGACCAGCCCCTCAACGGACTTGAGCTGGGCGAGCGGCCCGCGCCCGAGGTCAAACCGGGCTGGACCACCGTCACCGTCAAGGCCGCCTCCCTCAACCACCACGACCTGTGGTCGCTGCGCGGGGTAGGTCTCGGCGAGGAGGCCCTGCCGATGATCCTCGGCTGCGACGCCGCCGGCATCGATGCCGACGGCAACGAGGTCGTCGTGCACTCCGTCATCGGCGAGACCGGCCACGGCGTCGGGCCGCGCGAGAAGCGCTCGATCCTGACCGAGAAGTACCAGGGCACCTTCGCCGAGCAGGTCACCGTCCCCGCGTGGAACGTGCTGCCGAAGCCCAGGGAACTGTCGTTCGCCGAGGCCGCCTGCCTGCCGACCGCCTGGCTCACGGCGTACCGGATGCTGTTCACGAACGCGGGCGTACGCCCGGGTGACACCGTCCTCGTCCAGGGCGCCGGCGGCGGTGTCGCGACCGCCGCGATCGTGCTCGGCAAGGCGGCGGGGCTGCGCGTGTACGCGACCAGCCGCGACGAGGCCAAGCGCAAGCGGGCCGTCGAGCTGGGCGCGGTGGAGGCGTTCGAGCCCGGCGCGCGGCTGCCGCAGCGGGTAGACGCGGTGATCGAGACCGTCGGCGCGGCCACCTGGTCGCACTCCGTGAAGTCGCTGCGCCCCGGCGGCACCCTCGTCATCTCGGGTGCGACGAGCGGCCCGAACCCGCCGTCCGCCGAGCTGAACAGGATCTTCTTCCTGGAGCTCAAGGTCGTCGGCTCGACGATGGGTTCCAAGGACGAGCTGGAAGACCTGCTGTCCTTCTGCGCGGCGACGGGCGTACGCCCGGTCATCGACGAAGTGCTGCCGCTGGACCGGGCCCGCGAGGGCTTCGAGCGCATGGCGGGCGGCGAGCTTTTCGGAAAGATCGTGCTGACAAACTCTTGATGGTGCGTCAGTTCTGCTGATTGCCTCTCCGGTACGCGTCGACGTGCTGGAGGGGTGTTCGTGCGAACGTTCAGAGGCATCTGCGGTTTCGTCTGTACGGTCGCACTGGTCACCGGGGCCCTCGCCCCGGCGGCCGGTGCGAGAGAAGCGGGCGGCGGAGAACGTCACGGCGGCGGTGACACGGTTCCCCGTCTCACCGACGACCGCGGCCGCGTCCTCACGCTGCGCGGCTGGAACGTCGAGGACAAGACGAACCGGGGCGACAAGGCGCTGTCCGCCGTCACCGAGCGGCACTTCCGCGACCTGCGCGCCCGCGGTTTCAACTTCGCCCGGCTCCTGATCTTCTGGGACGACCTGGAGCCCCGGCGCGGGCAGTACAGCGCGGCGTACCTCCGGAAGATCGAGCGGATCCTGGACTGGGCGCACAGGTACGACATCCAGGTGCTCGTCGACGCCCACCAGGACGTCTTCGGCCCGGCCTTCGGGCACCGCGGTATCCCGGAGTGGGCGACGCGTACCGACGGGCTGCCGTTCACACCGAACCCGGACGACTGGTTCTCCGAGTACTTCCAGCCGGCCGTGCAGCGCGCCTTCACGCATCTCTACGAGGACGCGGACCTCCAGCGTGCCCAGGCGGCCATGTGGCGGGTGCTCGCCGACCGCTTCGGGGACCATCCGGCCGTGCTCGGGTACGACCTGATCAATGAGCCGATGGGTGAGCTGAGGGAGGGCGAGGACCTGCCCACGGCCGCCCGGCGCATCGAGCGCGACCAGATCACGCCGATGCACAACCGTCTCGCTGACGCCGTGCGGTCGGTGGACCGCGACAACTGGGTGTTCGTCGAACCCACCCCGATCGTGGGCGAGGGCGTGCCCACCGGTCTCGGGAAGATCAAGGACCCGAAGGTCGTGTACGCGCCGCACTTCTACAACACCGCCATGGAGGCGGGCGCCGACTACGACCCGGCGGCCGGCTGGATCGAGTCGTACGAGGCCGCCGTCACCGCGTACCCCGAGGAGCACCGCGTGCCGGTGGTCGTGGGCGAGTGGGGACCGCTCAACACCGCGCTCCCCCGCATGGGCCTCTTCTACCGCGACGCCCTGGCGTCCATGAACCGCTACAGCTCGGGCTGGGCGGGCTATGTGTGGTGCTACGGCGGCGGCTACTGCGCGGTGGACGCGGCGGGGGAGTTCCGTACGAACAAGGAGCAGACGGCGTCGCCGTACGCGCCCGCGGTCGCCGGCCGGGTGCGCTCGGAGTCGTACGACCCGGCCACGCGGACCTACCGCCTGTCGTACGTCGCTTCCGGGCGCGGCGGCCCCACCGAGCTGTCGCTGCCCTCGCGCGCCCGGGACTGGCGCGTACGGGTGAGCGGGCCGGCGTGGGTGGACGGCGGGCGCGTCCACGCCCGGGCGGGCGCGCGGATCTCCGTGACGGTCACCGCCGCTCCAGGCGTCAACCAACGTTGACAGCCGACGGGTGTCAATGTAGGTTGACGCACATGACCGATGCAACGGATCTCGCCCAGCGGGCGGGTGACCAGGACCCCCGGGTGGGGCTGCGCGCCGTCGTAGCCCTGCGGCGGCTGCTGGAGCAGCTCGAAGCCGTGCAAGTGAGAAGTGCCCGCGCCAAGGGCTGGTCGTGGCAGGAGATCGCGGCCGAACTCGGCGTCAGCCGGCAGGCCGTCCACAAGAAGTACGGGAGGCGTTGATGTTCGAGCGGTTTACGAAGAGTGCGCGGGGTGTGGTGAAGGGCGCGGTCGTCCAGGCGCAGCAGGCGGGTGCGGACTCGGTGACCGAAGAGCACATGCTGCTGGCCCTGCTGGGCCAGGACGGCACGCGCTCGTCCGTCGCCCTCACCTCCCTGGGAGTCGCCGGACAGCGCGAAGCGGTGGCGCGGTCGCTGGCCGACGTGCGGCGCCTGGGCGGGATGTCGAAGGCGGACCAGGAGGCGCTGGCCGGTATCGGCATCGACGTCACGGAGATCGTCTCGAAGGTGGAGGAGACGCACGGACAGGGCGCGCTCCAGTCCGGGCGCGGGGCGCGGCGCGGTCTGAGGACGGGGCACCGCCCCTTCACGCCGCAGGCGAAGGCCGTACTGGAGAAGTCCTTGCGGGTCGCGCTGGGCCGGGGCGACCGGCAGATCGGCGACGAGCACCTCTTGCTGGCGCTGACGGTGCAGCCGGGGGCGGTGGCGGACGTGCTGACCGAGTACGGCGCGACGTACGGGGCGGTGGAACAGGCCCTGTCCGGCGGTTCGGGCGGTTCCGGCGCGGCCGGGACGGGCTGAGGGGGCCGCCCGGACGGCCGCCGTCGGGGGCGCGGGGTGCGGGGTGCGGTGGTGGGGCACGGGTGCCGGCGGCGTTTCCGCCGTCCGCACCTTCCCGCACCGCGACCGCCGCCCCGGCCCCCCCACTGAGCGCCGGAGGGGCGAAGGGCCGGACATCGGCCGGGGGGTGACCCCGGCCCCGGAGTCCGGTCTGCCTGTCTGCCTGTCTGCCTGTCTGCCTGTCTGTCTGTCTGTCTATTTGTCTGTCTGTCCTAGACCTTCGGCCCTTGCAGAAGTGCGGACAGGTGGGCCGCCGCCGTGGACAGGTGGCGGCGTGCCTCGCGGAGCTGGTCCTCCGTCACGCCGTGGTCGCGGGCCGCGTCGCGGACGTCGTCGCGGAAGCGGTCCAGCAGGCGGTCCAGGTCCCGCGCCGGGTCGCCGGACGGCGGCTCCTGGGCCCATTCGGGCGCCGGAGGCGGCGGGTCCGCCCGGTCGACCGTGACCTCGGCCGGGGTCCCGGCCGGCTGCGACGTGCGGCCGAGGAAGCCGAACTGCCTGGTGATCTCGGCGAGGCCGTCCCGTACCCCCTTCGGCCAGTCGCCCCGCGCGAACCGGTCCTGCACCTGCTCCTGCACCTGCTGCGCGATCCGCTGCATCTGCTCGCGCGCCTTCTCCTGCGCCTTCTCCTGGGCCTCCTTGGCCTGGCGGCGCGCCTCCTGCGCGTCCTCGCGGGCGCGGCGGCTCTCGTCCTTCGCGCGCCGGGCCTGCTCCTTCCACTCCTGCCTGGCCCTGCGCAGCTCCTCCTTCGCCGCCTGCCACGCCTCGCTGTCGCCGAACGCGCTCTCCCAGTCGCCCGCCTTGGGCGGCGACCCGGCGCCCTCGCCCGGGACGGTCCGGTGCCGGGTCTCGCCGGCCGCGGCCCGCATCTCGCGGCGCAGGTTGCCCGCGGCGCCGCGTACGTCGTCGCGGATCTCGGCGGCCAGCTCGGAGACCGACTCGCGGATCTCCAGCTCCAGGTCGGCCAGCTCGCCGCCGCGGCCCGCCAGTTCGGCGCGGCCCGCGTCGGTGATCGAGTAGACCTTGCGGCCGCCCTCGGTGGCGTGCGTGACCAGGCCCTCGGCCTCCAGCTTGGCGAGGCGGGGGTAGACGGTGCCGGCGGACGGGGCGTACAGGCCCTGGAAGCGCTCCTCCAGGAGCCGGATCACCTCGTAACCGTGGCGCGGGGCTTCGTCGAGCAGCTTGAGGAGGTACAGGCGCAGTCGGCCGTGGGCGAAAACGGGGGGCATGTCAGAGCACCTTCTTGTCGGCCGGGGCTTCGGGGTCCGTCTCGTACGGGTCCGCACCGGCCGGCGGGCGGCGGAGCAGGGCGATGGAGCCGGACACGGTCGTCGCGCGCAGCCGGCCGCTGCCCGTCCCGAGGGTGCCGGTGATCCGCTTCGCTCCCCACTGCCCGCTGACCCGCAGGTCCTCGAAGGCGTTGGAGACGGAGCCGCTCGCCGTGTTCGCCTCGACCGTGGCGTCGGCCGGGTGCGGCAGCCGGATGGCGACCTCGCCCGAGACCGAGGTGAGGGAGATGTCGGCCGGCTTCCCGGCGGGGTCGACGTCGACGGCCATGTCGCCGCTGACGGAGTCCGCCCGTACGGACGTTCCCGAGCCGTCGACGACGGTCAGGTCCCCCGATACGGAGTGGAAGCGGAGCTCGCCGGTGACGCCCTGCGCCTCCACGCCGCCCGCGACGGTGTCGGCGCGCACGGCGCCGGAGAGGCCGACGAGCGTGATGTCACCGGTGACGCCGCGTACGTCCGTACGTCCCCCGATGCGCGAGACGACGGCGCCCGCGCCGATGACTCCGACCGCCACCGAGGAGTTCACGGGGACCGCGAGGGAGACCACCGCGCTGCGCTGCGGGCCCCTGCGGTCGAGCCACGTGAGGAAGCCCTTCCAGGGCAGGTCCTCGTACGTGACGGTGAGGGTGCCGTCCTGATGGGTCACGGTCAGCGGCGGGCCGTCGATCTCCGTCACTTCGAGGCGGGCCGGGCCCTCCTCGACGCCGACGACGTTCACGGTTCCGTTGACGATGCGCACCTGGAGCGCCGTCACCGGGTCTTCGAAGGTGAGCTTTCGCGGCTCGGCGACCGCCCATGCCGGCTCTGTCATGTGTCCTCCCCGATCTGGCTGGACGGACGCAACATATCGCGTCTTTCCAGAAACACGATATATCGCGGACTTGCGAAGTCAAGGCGCCGACGGCGCGAGCGGCCCACTCATACGCGCCACCAGGGGGCAAAGTGCCCTAGCGTGAGGGCATGAACGCGACATCCGGATACGGCTCGGGCCCCGTGGGAGCACTGCTGCTGTGCGGGGCCGAGCCGGAGGCGGTACGCCCGGCGGCCCATCTGCTGCGGGAGCGGCTGCTCCTGGCACCGGCCTGCGACGCGAGCGGCTCCGCCCCGGCGGGGCGCTGGAGCGTCGTCGTTCCCGAGGGCAAACCGTGGCTGGACGACGGCGAACCGGTCGACCGGGTGCTGGCGGGCTGGGCCACGGCGCTCGCCGTCGGCGTCACATGGCCGGTTCTCGCCCTCTGGTGGGACGCCGACCGCACCGGCTTCACGCTCGCTTCGGGCTTCCGCCGCCAGGTCGGTTACGAATGGCTCGCGGACGGCACGCCGGTGGGGGAGGACGAGGCGATGCGTACGTTCGCGGCGCGGCTCGGGCTCGACCCCGTACTGGACATGGAATCCCTGGCGGCGCTCACCCGGCCCGACCCCGACGCCGACGGCAGGGCCAGGCTGCTCGGGCTGATGGCGGTACTGTCCCGGCTCGGCGTCGTGCTCCCCGCCGGCCTGTCCCCGGGCGAACCGGCCGACCGGCTGCGGGAGGCGGCGCGGGTGCAGCCGGGTGCGGAGTCGGTGGAGTGGTCCGGGTGGCGCGACGCCGTGCGCGCGGAACTCGACGTGGTGGAGAGCGGTCCCGTCGGCCCTTGGGTGCGCGGCCCCAGGGCCCGCCTGCTGAACGGGGCCCAGCTGGCGGCCGGTGTCGCGCTCGCCCTGTGGGGCCTGCGGCGGCGCAGCGGCGGCTGGGCGTTCGCGGGCGGCGTGCTGGTGGCGCAGGGGGCGCTCGGGCTGGCCTACGACCGGCTGCGCGCCCGGGACTGACGCGGTGCGGCCGGCGCCGGTGCCCGCGTCTGTGCCCGGCCTCGCGCCCCTGCGCCCGTGGTGCGCCGCCCCCGGGCGCAGGGGTGTTACTCGTCCTCGTCGTCCTCGTCGTCCAGACGGGCCAGCCAGGTCGCGAGGCGCTCGACCGGAACCTCGAAGTCCGGGTTGAGGTCGACGAACGTACGCAGCTGCTCGGCGAGCCACTCGAAGGTGACTTCCTCCTCGCCGCGCCGCTTCTCCAGCTCCTCGATGCCGCGATCGGTGAAGTACAAGGTGTTGCTCCGTGGGGTGGGACAGGGGTGGACAGCGGTTGTTCCCAGCCAGGATAGGCACTGATCGCCGAGTCCCTCGCGCTCGTACCCAGCAGCGATTAACCTTCACCATTCATCGCGTGGGGGAGCGGGGGACGCTGTGGCCAATGGGATCGCACAGGTTCGGCTCGACGACGGGACCGTCGTCTGGGCACGTGTCAGCGAGGCGCAGGAGCTCGAACGGGGCGGCGGCTACCGGGACACCGGGATCGGTGACCGGGTCGTCTCCATGGCGGGCGGACTGACCGATGTCGTCCAGGGCGTGGTGCGGTCGCTGCGCGCCGGGCTGGACCCCACCGCGCCCGTCCAGGTCGCGGTGACCTTCGGCATCGAACTGTCGGCCCAGTCCGGCAAGGTGATCGGCGTTCTCGCCGACGGCGGCGGCAGGGCGTCCGTCTCGGTCTCCCTCACGTGGACCGAACCGGTCGCAGGGCCGCCCGGCGATCCGGCCGCCGACCCGGCGGCGCCACCGGCCGCCGGACCGCCCGGGGCTCCGGGGGCGCAACCGGTCGCGGACCCGGCCGCCGGGCCGGGGTCCGGCCCCGGTCCTTCGGCCCGCGGCGCGGTATGAGCGCGCCGTGAACGTCTTCGACGAGATCGTGCGCCCCTCGCTCGTACGCATTGCCGCGCCCGGAGGCGGGTATGACCCGCACGGCGCCCGCTACTGGGGCAGTGGTTTCTTCATCGCCCCCGGCTGGGTGCTGACCTGTGCCCATGTGGTGGGGAAGGGGGCGGCCGGCGTGTGGAGGGGTGAGCGCGCACTCGGCATCACCTGGCAGGGCGGTACGACCACGGGCGAAGTGGTCCTCGCCAAGCCCCGGCCCGCCGACCCCGAAGAGCCCCCGTACCGCTGGGAGTTCCCCGACATCGCCCTGGTCCGGGTCCCCGACGCCCAGGACGCCGCCTGCGTCTGGCTCAGCGAGCGGCCCCCCGCCATCCCCGCCGACGTGAGCCTGCACGGCTGGTCCAGGGAGACCGGCGACCTCGGCATACGGCACGGCGTCGGCAAGGCGCACGCCACCGACGGCAAGGCGCTGCTGCTGCGCGGCAGTCTGCCCGTCGAGGGCTGCTCGGGCGGGCCCGTCGTCGACCTGAGGCACGGCGCCGTCATCGGCATGAACAAGGGGCGCGGGGAGCACGAGGGCGCCGCCGTACCCATCACCGCCCTGCGTGAACTGCACGACCTGCGGGGCGGCGAGATTCTGCACACCGTCCTGCGCGAGCACGACCGCCACCACCTGCGCCGCTTCCGCAGCACCGCGGCCCCCGGCGGCTGGGTGCGGGCGCAGGCCGACCGGCGGCGCAAGGGCGCCCCCGGGTTCCTGCCCGCCGCGCGCGCCCACCTCTTCGGCCGGTTCGCCGAGCTGTCGCCGCCCACCGGGCCCGGCGAGGTCATGGTCCTCGTCGACGACGTCAAGCGCCGTGTCCTGCACAGCGATTACCAGTCACCCATCGAGCACGACCCGCGCACCTGGCGCGACGGCGTCGGCCTGCTGCACGACCTGCGCGGCCAGGAGAGCGGACACGATCTCGACGTCGACGCGGTGCTGCTGTACGCCGCCAAAGTCGTCAGGCATCTCGCCGGGCAGGGCCGGGGCCGTTCCGACGGGCCCCAGTGCGCCGCGCTCGGGGAGCTCGCCGAGTGGATCACCACGCAGGGCGAGTCCGCGCACCAGGCCATCCGCGAGGAGATCGCACAGGTGCTGGAGCTGCCGGAAACGGAGGCTCCAGCACCGGCGTTCGGGTCCGGCTTCGTACGGGAGCGCCCGGCCGGGCAGGCGCGGGCGGACGTACTCGTGGAGATCGACCCGGTGCACTACGGCGACCGCTACCCGTGGCGCGTCAAGCTCCTCTACGAGGGGCGGACCGTCAGCCCGCTCTCCGGGGACGACCGCGGGGTGCCCCGCGCCGAGCTGCGCGAGACGCTCCGCGAACCGCTCGCGGACGCCCTGCGCCGGGGCGACAGCGGGGAGCATCTGGCGGCGGTCGAGGCCCTGTTGCCGCGCGAACTGTTCGACGAGCCCCTCGACACCTGGCGGCTCTCCCCCGAGGACGATCTCTTCGACGAGCACAGCATGGCGCTGGGGGAGCGCCGTATCGTCGTCATACGGGACCGCAGGCGCCGCGACCGCCCGGCGAGCCCCGAATGGCGCCGGCGGTGGAAGGCCGCCGTGCGGGGGCCGCTCACCGTCGTGCCGCTGCGCGGCGAGGTGCCCGCGTCGGGGCACGGCCCAGGCGCCCGCCGGGAGTCCCGCAGGGCCGCGTACGCCAGGCTGTCCGACGCCGAGGACGGCACCGTGCCCGTGTACTGCGGACCGGTCGGCAGCGGCGACGGGTTCGACGCGATGGCCGCCGCGCTCGCGGCCGGGCATCCGCTGGCGCTGTGGCGCAGATGCGGCCGGGAGCACGGCGACTGCCGGGAGTTCCACGCGCGCGCCGACGAACTGCTGGTGCGCGCCGACGGCGTGGACGGCCTGCACCGGCACATACGTTCCCTGCGCATCATTTCGATGGACCCCGACGCGACACCCGACACGGTGGCGGAGGCGGCCTGGGCCGACTCCGTCGCCGTACTCTTCGATCCGCCCGACCGTCCGCCGTACGACGGCGTGCCGCTCCAGGTTCCGCCGCCGCTGTCCGGGCCCGGCACATGACGGCCCGTCAGGCACGGGCGGGCGGGCCCGGCCGAAACCCGGCAACCGGCCCTGAACCGGGGTCGGCAGAAAGGGAGTTGAACGGTAACGTCAGCCCCCCGGACCGCCGGGCCGGCTCCCGTCCCCACCTACCCGCGAGGTGAAAATCAGTGACAGACTGGCGGATCTATCGCGGCGCGGGGCTGCCGCACGACGGAGTGCAGCGGTTACCCGGCCCGCCCCCGTGGCGTGATTTCGCCTCCGTGGGCCAGGACACCGACGGCAGCGGCTCCACGGACCCCGCGGCCACCGACCCGAGCGCGGCCCGCAGGCTCGGCGTCCAGCGCCGGCTGGTGGAGAACCACCACCCCAGACCCGCCGAGGTCGACGCGGTCAACGCGGCCCTGTACCTGCGCCGGCCGTTGCTGGTGACCGGCAACCCGGGCACCGGGAAGTCGACTCTGGCGCAGGCCGTCGCCCACGAGCTCGGCCTCGGGCGCGTGCTGCGCTGGCCCATCGTCAGCCGCTCCGTTCTCCAGGACGGGCTCTACCGCTACGACGCCATCGGCCGCCTCCAGGACGTACAGCTGGAGCGGGCGCAGGGCGCGGGGCCGTCGGCGGCGGCGTCGAGCATCGGCTCGTACGTACGCCTCGGACCGCTCGGCACCGCGCTGCTGCCGTCCGAGCAGCCGCGTGTGCTGCTCGTCGACGAGCTCGACAAGAGCGACCTCGACCTGCCGAACGACCTGCTGAACGCCCTGGAGGAAGGCGAGTTCGCCATCCCCGAGCTGGAGCGGATCGCCGACCGCGAGCCGGTCGTCGACGTCCTGACCGACGACGGCCGCAAGGTGCCGGTGCGCGGCGGCCGGGTCCGCTGCACGACCTTCCCGTTCATCGTCCTCACCTCCAACGGCGAGCGGGACTTCCCCGCCGCGCTGCTGCGCCGCTGCATCCAGCTGGAGCTTGAACCGCCCGGCGAGGAGCAGCTCACCGCCATGGTCGAGGCGCACCTCGGAAGTGAGGCGGCGACCGAGGGACGGGACCTGATCGAACGCTTCCTCGGCCGCGAACCCGGCGAGATCATCGCCGCCGACCAGCTGCTCAACGCCCTCTACCTCACCCAGCACGCCCCTCGCGCGGAGCGCGTCACGCGCGAACGCATCGCCGAAATGCTCATGCGACCACTCGACCGCCCGAGGTGAGTGCCGGATGGACCTGGGGGAACTTGTCGGCAGGCTGAGGAGCGGCGGCCTCGACCCCACGGCCGAGGAGGTCGCGGACGCCGTCTGGCTGGCTCAGTGGCTTCCGTCGGACCGTACGCCGACGGGCGCCTCCGGCGACCCCCGGGAGCCGGGCGAGGACACCGGCGGCGGCCGGTCCGGCCGGGAGGGCCGGACGACCGCACCGCCCGGCCGTCCCGGCGCCGGCACCGGCGCGGACGACCCCGGCCCGTCCCCGGCGTCCGGTCCCGTGTCGCTCTACGCACCCGGCGGCGGGGGCGGCGACGGCCCCGGTGGCCCCCGGGCCGCGGCCGGGGCCGCCCGGCCGGGCTTCCCGGTACGCGCCCCCGCGGCCGCCGCGCTGCCCGGGCTGCTCGGCCTGCAACGCGCCCTGCGGCCCCTGCGCCACTACACGACCACCGCGGCCCGGCCGGCGGCCGGCGGGCGCCTCGACGAGGACGCCACGGCCGAACGCAGCGCCATGACCGGCGTGCTGTGCCCCGTGCTGCGCCCCTCCGAACGCCGCAGCGTGGACATCCAGCTGCTCATGGACGCCGGGCCCGCGATGGCCGTCTGGGAGCGGATGGTCGAGGAACTGCGGCAGGCGTGCCAGCAGTCCGGGGTCTTCCGCGACGTACAGGTCCATCAGCTGTACGACGCCGGGGACGGCGGCGCGCCCCTCATCGGCACCACGACCGGCCCCGGCGGGCATACCCGGCTGCGCCCCGCCGACCAGTTCCACGACCCGACGGGCCGCAGGCTCACCCTCGTCGTCAGCGACTGCGTCGGCCCGCTGTGGCAGCAGGGCCGGGCGCAGCGGCTCATCCACCAGTGGCCGCGCAGCTCCCCGCTGGCCGTCGTCCAGCCGCTGCCGCCCCGCCTGTGGGCCCGTACGGCGCTGCCCGCCGAACCGGGGCTGCTGGTGCGGGCGGCGGGTTCCGGCGGCCGTACGGCCTTCGTCCCCGACGAGGAACCGTGGGAGCCGCTGGAGGCCACGGCCAGGCCCGTGCCCGTACTGCCGCCCACGCCCGAGGCGTTCGGCTCGTGGGCGCGGCTGCTGTCCGACCACGGCGGCAGTACGGTGCGTGGCTGGGCGGCCTGGACCGACGCCCACGGGCCGGCGGACGTCCTCGCCCAGGAACTCGCCCCGCCCGCCGCGGAGCCCGCTCCCGAGCCCGGCCGCAGCGCCGACGAACTGCTGCGCGCCTTCCGGGCCAACGCCTCACGCGGCGGTGTCCGGCTCGCCGTCCACCTCGCGGCCGCGCCCCTGACCCTGCCCGTGATGCAGCTCGTGCAGCGGGCGATGCTGCCCGACACCGGCCCGATGGAACTCGCCGAAGTGCTGCTCGGCGGGCTGCTCAGGCAGCTGCCCGGAACGGAACCGGGATCGGGGACGCCCTGCTACGTGTACGCGGACGGGGTGCAGGAGCTGCTGCTGAACTCGCTGGGGCAGGACGCCGCCGCCCTCGTGCTCAAGCACTGCTCTTCGTACGTCGAGCGGCACTTCGGCAAGGGGGCCCGCAACTTCTCGGCGCTGGCCGCGGCCAGGCTCTCCGAGCTCGGCGCCGCCACGGACCCCGGACTTCCCTGGGGGCCGGGCGCGGACGGGGGCGCGGGGGAGGACGAGGGAACCGGCGCCGAGCCCGAGCTGTTCGCCGAGATCCCCGCCCGGGTGCTGCGCTTCTACCTGCCCGACCTCATCACCCCCGTACCGCTGGCCGAGGCCGAGCGCCTCCTGGGCCAGTGGCGCTCCCAGGCCGACCCCTCGCTGCTCCGCCGCGCCCGCGAACGCGCCGAGGCGGCGCTGCGGGCCGGTGGCCCGGCCCCCGGCGGCCCCGGACCGGACAGGGCGCCCGACCACGGGACCGGCGCGGCGCGGGCCGGGCTGGTGCTGGGCCGGGTGCTGCTCGCGGAGGCGGGGGCTCCGGCTGTGCGCGGCTCGGAGCGCGGCCGTGAACTGCTGCTGCGCGCGGCCCGTACCCTCGCCGAGGCCCGCGACCGCGCGCCGGATGGCAGCCCGGCCCGTGCCGACGCCTGCCTGGAACTCGCCGCCGCGCACCACGCCCTGTGGCGCGAGACGCGCGACGACCAGCACCTCGCCGCGGGCCTGGACGCGCTCGCGGGAGACCCCGGCCTCTGGCTGGCCGCGTCCCGCCGGACGCTGCGGCTGCGCCGGGGGCGGCTGCTGCTCGCCCTGCACCGGGCCGAAGAGGCCGTACGTGAACTCCGTTCGGGGTGCGACATGCTGGACGCCGAAGACGCCCCCGACAGCCTCCGCTGCCCCGCCCTCCTCGACCTCGCCGAGGCCCTGCGCGCCGCGGACGCCCCGCACGCCGGCATCGCCGAGGTCCTGGCCCGCGCCGCGCGGGCCGCCGGCGAGGACCCGGCGCTGCGGCTGCGCTGCCTGACCGCCCAGGCCCGGCTGCACGACGCGGCGGGCGACCCCGCGTCAGCCGACCGTGCGTACGAGAGTGCCTCCGGCCTCGCACCGCCCGACAGCACCCGGCGCTGCGAACTCCTCACCGAATGGGGCGAGTCGCTGCTGCGCCGCGCCGCCGCCGAACCGGACACGGCCGGCGAGGACACCGTGGGCCGGGCGGAAAGCGTCCTGCGCGAGGCGCTCGCCGGGATGCCCGCCCGCTCCGCGTCCCGCAGCAGGCTGCACCTGCTGCTCGGCAGCGCGCTGGCGCTCCGCTTCCAGCGGGTCGGTTTCCTGCCGGACCTGTACGAGGGCCGCCACCTGCTGGAGGAGGCCGCGAAGCGGCTGACGGACACCGGCGTACGGGCCGAGGCGTGGCTGGTGGTCGGCCGCGCGCGGCTGGAACTCGCCCGCGTATCGGCCGCGACGCTTCTGTCGGACGCCCTCCAGGCGTACGAGAGCGCTCAGCGCGACGCCGACGGTGCGCACGGGACCCGGCCGGGCTCCCGGACAGCGGCACGGGCCGTGTACGCGCAGGGCTGTGTGCTGGAACTCATGGGCCGTACCGGGGCCGCCCGCAGGTCGTTCGAGCGTGCGCACGAGCGGTGGCAGCGGTTGATCTCCTCCCTGGTCGAGGTGGACTGGGCGGAGGCCGCGGCGCCGCGAGAGCGGATCGAGCGGCTGACGGAGCGGCGCCGGGGAGCCGGAGCCCGGGCTGACGATCAGAGTCCGGAGGAGGCGGACCGGCGCCGCCCGGCGCCCCCCTGGTGGCCGTTCACCGGGGCGAAGGCCGGTTGACCGGAGTGAAGTCGAACATGTTTCTGTTTCCCCGCTGTCGGGAAGAACTGGGCAGCCGCTGCGGCCGTGCGGGACGGGTGCCGGCAGGGAGGAGTCAAGCGTGTCGCACTGGAACACCGCGGTTGCCGGCCCGGGGCAGGACGCCGGGCCCCCTCCGGCCGTACCCGACCTCACCGACGCCGACCTGCGGACTTTACGTGTCATGGACGACCCGGAGGTCCGGCGTGCGGTCGACGAGGTGCTGCACCGCACCCGGGAGCTCGCCGAGTCGTGGTGGGCGGGGGAGGACTCGACCAGAGGCTGAACGCAGTCGCTTTCCGGTCAGATCGGTGGCACGGCCAACCGGTCGGAGGGACCAGCCCTGGACGACGGCAGGAAGGGAGGAGCCGGGATGCCCATGACCCCGATCCCCGCCGCCGTGTTCGGCCGGCTGGCCCGCACCCGGCCCGCCCCGGCCGCCACCGCCGCACTGAAGGCCGGTCTGCACGCCCGCCGGCTCCTGCTGCTCAAGTCGTTGCTGGTACGCCTCGACCGGCAGCCGGCCCCCGTCGACCCGGCGGTACGGGAACGCTTCGCCAGGCACTGGCGGCTGCTGGAGCACGCGGAACTGCGCGACCCCGCCGAGGTCCGCGCGGTCGTCGACTACCCGCTGACCGGCGCCTGGCTGGCCGAGTCCCTCACGGCACCCGCGGGCCCCCTGCTGGACCGGCACCTCGCACACTTCGGCTCCATAGCCGTCACCGCGGCTCTGCGCGCCGGCTGCGACCTGCGCCTGACCCTCGACGCACCCGGCGGGCGGCTCCCCCTGCCCGGCCTGGGCTCCCTGCGCTGCCCCGCCCACCGGGCGACCCTGCACGCCCGCGGCAGGTGCGTACGCATCACCGGAGGCGGTCGTACGTTCGCCCTGCTGCGGCGGGGCACCGGTGGCCGCGCCGGACTCCTGGGCGGCGGACCCGGCTGGTCGGGCCTGCGCACCCTGCCCGGCACCACCGCCGTCCTCGACGACCTGCACCCGTACCGGGTCCCGCCCCGGATCCCGGGCAGCTCCGCCCCGCCCGTGGCCGAACGGGACGGTGTCAGCCACGACTTCTGGGCGCACCTCTGGCGGCGTTCCCTCGAACTGATCGACACGACGGACCCGGGGCGGGCCGCCGAGATACTGGCCGTGCAGCGCGTCGTCGTGCCGCTGGCTCCGGCGGCGCCGCGGCGCGGCGAGGACCAGCCGGCGAGCGCCACACTCCGGGCGGCGCCCGGCGGCCTGCTGGCCTCTCCGCCGGCCGGGCCCCACGAGTTCGCCGAGGTGCTCGTTCACGAGACCCATCACACGAAGCTCGCCGCCCTCCACGAACGCGTACCGCTGTACCGGCCGGGCGGGGAGGACCTGCACCCGGTCGGCTGGCGCCCCGACCCGCGTCCCGTGTCGGGCGTACTCCAGGGCGCGTACGCGCATCTGGCGCTCACGGACCTGTGGCGGCGGGCCGCGACCGGGGCCGGCTCCCCGCCCGCCTGGCGGCGGCGGGCCGCGCACCAGTTCGAGCTGCATCGCGGACACGTCGCGGAAGCCTTGTCCGTACTGCTGGAATCCGATGAACTGACCGTAGAGGGCCGGGAGTTCGCCGGTGAGATGCGAGAGCACCACGCGAGCCTCGGAGCGACTCAGCGGATCTGTGGGTAACACTGTGTCAAGTGACCGTTACGTTCGGTCGGCGAGTGCTGGTACGGGGCGCAAGACAGGGAGACGTGTACATGGTGGATCAGCGGCGGTCGGGCGGCGCCGGTGCGGCAGGGCGTGACGGCCAGGGGGGACCGGAGCGCTTCCTCGTGGTCTTCCCCGGCTACCACCGTCCGTGGGCCAACTGGATCGCGCAGCGCCTGGAGTTCCACGGCCGGCGGGTCACGCTCCAGCGCTGGGACCCGCCGCGCGAGGTGCCGCTGGAGGAATCGCTCGGCGATCTCCTGATGTCGACCGGCCGGGTGCTGCTCGTCCTCAACGACTGGTTCTTCGAGCTGGGGCCACGGGCGGCAGGCGAGTGGAACGACGTACTGCGGGGATACGTCGCGGACAACGCCGACCGGTTCGCGGCCGTCAACCTCACCAACCGCCAGCTGCCCCCGGCCACGGCCGTCCTGGAACCCGTCAGCCTCTGGAGTACGGGCGAGGAGGAGGCCGAGGAGCGGCTCCTCGGCCGGCTCGGCATCGACTACCGGCGCACCACGGGCCGCCAGCCCCCGGCGAGCGGCTCCCGCTTCCCCAACACCCCGCCCGAGGTCTGGGGCGAGGTCCCGCGCCGCAACCGGCGCTTCACCGGCCGCGACGACATCCTCACCGAGCTCCAGGAGCGGCTGACGGAAGCCGAACGCGGCAACTCCGCCTGCACCCTGCTCGGCATGTCCGGCATCGGCAAGACCCAGATCGCCGCCGAGTACGCCCACCGCTTCAGCACCGACTACGACGTCATCTGGTGGGTCAACTCCGACGACCGCAACATCCAGCGCGACCGGTTCGGCGAGCTCTCCGTGGAACTCGGGCTGCGCAGCGGCAACGAGCCCGGTGAGCGCATCCGGGCCGTGCGCGACGCCCTGCGGCGCGGCGAACCGTACAGCCGCTGGCTCGTCATCTTCGACGGCTGGGACGACACCGACGGCGCGGGCGTCCTGCTGCCGCACGGTCCGGGCCACACCATCGTCACCTCGCGCAACAGAGGGTGGGGCGAGCACACGGACGTACTCGACGTGCCCAGCTTCGACCGCGCGGAGTCCACCGGCTACCTGATGCGCCGGGCCCCGCACGTCACCTCCGCGCAGGCGGACGAGGTGGCCGCGGAATTCGGCGACGTACCCCTGTCGCTCGTCCAGGCCGCCTCCCTCCTCGGCGAGACCCGGATGGAGGTCCCGGAGTACCTGCGCATGGTCCGGGAGGGACGGCTCTCCACCGTCGAGGAGCCCGCCGGGGACGGGTTCCCCCACTCCTCGCTCACCTCGTGGTCGATCCTCATCAACCGGCTCCGCCGGACCCAGCCGCAGGCCGTCGAAGTGCTCAGCCTGTGCGCGTCCTTCGCCCCGGGCAGGATCCCGCTCGGGCTGGCCCGCGCGTACCCGCAGGCGGACCTCCCCGAGGAACTGCGCTGGATGAGCACCGACCTGACCGCCTGGACGCGGGCACTGGACACCCTCGTCACGTACTCGGTGCTCACCCGCGAGAGCCGCGGCCCCGTCAACACGGAGATGGGACCCCACCAGGAGTCCGTGCACATGCACCGGCTCGTCCACGACATGGTGTCCCGGCTCACCAGCGACGAGAACCGCGAGACCTACCGCAAGGCCGTACGGACGCTGCTGGCCGAGGCCGACCCCGGCAACCCGCTCGACAGCAGGCAGTGGCCGCAGTACGCCGAGCTGCTGCCGCACCTGGAGCCGTCGGGCGCGCTGAGCAGCTCCAACGCCCGTGTGCAGGCCGCCGTACTGAACTGTCTCCAGTACTGCCGGCGCAGCGGCGAGTTCACGGCCGGCACCCGGCTCGCGGAGAAGATCCGCAACCACTGGACCGTCTTCATGGACCCGCTGGCCCCGAACATGCTCGACCTGACCACCCAGCAGAGCAACCTGCTCCGCTCGGCGGGCCGCTTCCGCGAGGGCTACGAACTCGACAGCGCCATGATGCAGCGGCTCCGGGCCGCCGAGCCGCGCAACGAACTCGGCGAACTCAGCATCAATGGCAATCTCGCCAGCGGACTGCGCAGGCTCGGCCGCTACCAGGAGGCGCTGGAACTGCAACGGCAGGTGCTGGCCGACGAGGAACGGCTGCTCGGCGAGAACGAGCTGACCTCCCTCAACGCCCGGCACAACCTCGGAGTCGGACTGCGCCTGCTCGGGCGCTACCGGGAGGCGTACGAACTCGACCTGGAAACCCTCAGCAGGCGCCAGAACGCCCTGCGCACCCGGCACATCACCACGCTCAACTCCGGCAACGCGGTGGCCCACGGGCTGCGGCTGCTGGGCCAGTACCGCGACTCGGTGGCCCGGCAGGAGCCGGTGGTGCGGCTCCACGTGCAGGTGCTCGGCCCGCTGCACCCGCAGACCCTGGCCGCGCGCACGCACCTGGCGCTCGCCCGGCGGCGCGAAGGCGGCTTCCAGCAGGACATCGGGCCGCTCATGGACAGCCTGATGGAACAGCTGGAGCAGGTCCACGGCAGGACCCACTACAGCACCCTGTCGTTCATCAACGACTACGGGAACTTCCAGCGCGAGCACGGCGACCTGGCCAAGGCGAAGGATCTGATCGCCGAGGCGGAGGCCGGATACCGGGCACTGCTCGGCCCCGCGCACCCCGTCGCCACGGGCATGCTCGCCAACACCGGTCTGGTGATGCAGGCGGCCGGTGACCGCAGCGAGGCCATGTCCATGTTCGAGTCGGCGCTCGCGGGCCTGACCGCCACCCTCGGGGCCGACCACCCCTGGGTACTGGGCTGCGCCCTCAACGCCTCCGGCGGCCGCAACTTCAACGGCAGGGTCGCGGACGCCGCCGACCTCAGCCGGGACACCCTGCGCAGGTCCCGCCGGGTGCTCGGCGACGAACACCCGCTCACCCTGTCCTGCCAGACGGCGCTCGCCGCCGATCTGCGGGCCCTGCGGGAGCACGAGGAGGCCGAGAAGGTGGAGGCCGACGCGCTGCTCACCCTCACCCGGACCCTCGGCGCCCAGCACCCGCACACACTGTCCGCGCGTCAGCGGACCCGCCCGTACTGGGACTTCGAGGCGTACCTCGGCTGACGGGTTTCCCCGGCCGCACGCCGGAGGGCCCGGTACCGCGGCGACGCGGTACCGGGCCCTCCGGGCGTACGGGCTCTGATCAGGCGTCGAAGACCTCGTTGAGCAGCTGCTGCTGCTCCGCCTGGTGGCGCTTGGCCGAGCCGACGGCCGGGGACGAGCCGTGCGGACGCGAGATGCGCCGCAGCCGCTCGCCGTGCGGGATGTCGGCGCCGACCGCCAGGTCGAGGTGGTCGATCAGGTTGAGCGCGATGAACGGCCACGCCCCCTGGTTCGCCGGCTCCTCCTGCGTCCACAGGTACTTCTCGGCATTCGGGTACTTCGCGATCTCCTCCTGGAGCTCCTTGCCCGGCAGCGGGTACAGGCGCTCGAGGCGGATGATGGCGGTGTCCGTCGTGCCGCGCTTCTGACGCTCGGCCTCCAGGTCGTAGTAGACCTTGCCGGCGCAGAAGACGACCTTGCGGACGGCGGCCGGGTCCACGGTCGAGTCACCGATCACCGGGCGGAAGCCGCCGGTGGTGAACTCCTCGGCCTTGGACGACGCCGCCTTCAGACGCAGCATCGACTTCGGGGTGAAGACGATGAGCGGCTTGTGGTGCGGGTTGTGGACCTGCCAGCGCAGCAGGTGGAAGTAGTTCGACGGCAGGGTCGGCATCGCGACCGTCATGTTGTCCTGGGCGCACATCTGGAGGAAGCGCTCGGGACGGGCCGACGAGTGGTCCGGGCCCTGTCCCTCGTAACCGTGCGGAAGCAGGAGCGTGACGCCGGACGTCTGGCCCCACTTCTGTTCGGCCGAGGAGATGAACTCGTCGACGACGGTCTGCGCGCCGTTGACGAAGTCACCGAACTGGGCCTCCCACATGACCAGCGACTCGGGCCGGGCGAGCGAGTAGCCGTACTCGAAGCCCATGCACGCGTACTCGGAGAGCAGCGAGTCGTAGACGTTGTAGCGGGCCTGGTCGTCGGAGAGGTACTGGAGCGGGGTGTAGTCCTCGCCGGTGTTCTGGTCGACGAGCACCGCGTGGCGCTGGCCGAACGTACCGCGGCGGGTGTCCTGGCCGGACAGCCGGACCGGGACGCCCTCCATCAGCAGCGAGCCGATGGCGAGGGTCTCGCCCATGCCCCAGTCGATCGTGCCGTCCTCCACCGAGGCCGCGCGGCGCTGCATCTGCGGCATCAGGCGCGGGTGGACGGTGATCCGGTCGGGGATGTTGACCTGGGACTCGGCGATCCGCTTGACGACCTCCTGGGAGACCGCCGTGGCGATGGCCACCGGGAACTCGGCCTGGACCTCCGGGGTGTGGGCGGGAGCCGGGTTCGAGGTGGCCTCGCGGACCTCCGCGAAGACCTTCTCCAGCTGGCCCTGGAAGTCCTGGAGCGCCTGCTCCGCCTCTTCCAGCGTGATGTCGCCGCGACCGATGAGGGACTCGGTGTAGAGCTTGCGCACCGAGCGCTTCACGTCGATCAGCGTGTACATCTGCGGGTTGGTGAACTGCGGGTTGTCGCCCTCGTTGTGACCGCGGCGGCGGTAGCAGATGAGGTCGATCACGACGTCCTTGTTGAACGCCTGGCGGAACTCGAAGGCGAGCCGCGCGACGCGGACCACGGCCTCCGGGTCGTCGCCGTTGACGTGGAAGATCGGCGCCTCGATCATGCGGGCCACGTCGGTCGCGTACATGGAGGAACGCGACGACTCCGGGGCGGCGGTGAAGCCGACCTGGTTGTTGATGACGATGTGGACCGTGCCGCCGGTGCGGTAGCCCCGCAGCTGCGACATGTTCAGCGTCTCGGCGACGACGCCCTGGCCGGCGAAGGCCGCGTCGCCGTGGAGCGCGACGGGCAGGACGGTGAAGTCCGTACCGCCCTTGTTGATGACGTCCTGCTTGGCGCGGGCGACACCCTCCAGGACCGGGTCGACCGCCTCCAGGTGCGAGGGGTTCGCGACGAGCGAGACCTTGATCTGCTCGCCGTCCAGGCCGGTGAAGGTGCCCTCGGCGCCCAGGTGGTACTTCACGTCGCCGGAGCCGTGCATCGACTTCGGGTCGAGGTTGCCCTCGAACTCGCGGAAGATCTGCGCGTACGACTTGCCGACGATGTTCGCGAGGACGTTCAGGCGGCCGCGGTGGGCCATGCCGATGACGACCTCGTCCAGGCGCGACTCGGCGGCGGAGTCGATGACCGCGTCGAGCAGCGGGATGACGGACTCGCCGCCCTCCAGGGAGAAGCGCTTCTGGCCGACGTACTTGGTCTGGAGGAACGTCTCGAACGCCTCGGCGGCGTTCAGGCGGCGCAGGATGCGCAGCTGCTCCTCGCGCTCCGGCTTGGCGTGCGGGCGCTCCACGCGGTCCTGGATCCACTTGCGCTGCTTCGGGTCCTGGATGTGCATGAACTCGACGCCGACGGTCCGGACGTACGAGTCGCGGAGCACACCGAGGATGTCGCGCAGCTTCATCATCGACTTGCCGGCGAAACCGCCGACGGCGAACTCGCGCTCCAGGTCCCAGAGCGTGAGGCCGTGCTCGTTGATGTCCAGGTCGGGGTGCTTGCGCTGCTTGTACTCCAGCGGGTCGGTGTCGGCCATGACGTGGCCGCGGACCCGGTAGGAGTGGATCAGCTCGAAGACGCGGGCGGCCTTGGTGACGTCGTCGTCGTGCGAGACGTCGATGTCCCTCAGCCAGCGGACCGGCTCGTACGGGATCCGCAGGGCCTCGAAGATGTCGTCGTAGAAGCCGTTCTCGCCCAGGAGCAGGTTGGAGAGGATCCGCAGGAACTCGCCGGAGGCGGCTCCCTGGATGACCCGGTGGTCGTACGTCGACGTCAGGGTCATGACCTTGGAGATGCCCAGCTTGTTCAGGGTGTCCTGCGAGGTGCCCTGGAACTCGGCCGGGTAGTCCATCGCGCCGACGCCCATGATGAGGCCCTGTCCGGGCATCAGGCGGGGCACGGAGTGGACGGTGCCGATGCCGCCGGGGTTCGTCAGCGACGCGGTGACGCCGGTGAAGTCGTCCATCGTCAGCTTGTTCGCGCGGGCGCGGCGGACGATGTCCTCGTACGCCTGCCAGAACTCGAAGAAGTTGAGCGTCTCGGCCTTCTTGATGGCCGCGACGACGAGCTGGCGGTCGCCGTTGGGCTTGACCAGGTCGATGGCCAGGCCCAGGTTGACGTGCGCGGGCTTGACCAGGGTCGGCTTGCCGTCCTTCTCCGCGAAGGAGTAGTTCATCGACGGCATGGCCTTGAGGGCCTGCACCATCGCGAACCCGATGAGGTGCGTGAAGGAGACCTTCCCGCCGCGGGCGCGCTTGAGGTGGTTGTTGATGACGATGCGGTTGTCGAACAGCAGCTTCACCGGGACGGCGCGCACGGACGTGGCCGTGGGCAGCTCCAGCGAGGCGTTCATGTTCTTGGCGACGGCGGCGGAGGGGCCGCGCAGCGTCACGTACTCGGGACCCTCGGGGACCTCCTTGGCGGCGTCCGCCTTCGGCTCGGCCTTGGCCTTCGCGCCGGCCTGCTGTGCGGCGGCCGGTGCGGGGGCGGAGGCGGGCTTGGCGGCGGGAGCCGTGACCGGAGCGGCCTTGGCGGGGGCCGGGGCCTGGGCGGCGGGCTTCGCCGCGGCGGGGGCGGGCTGGGTGGCCGCGGGCGTCGCCGGGGTGGCGGGCGCGGCGGGTGCCGGAGCGGCCTGGGCCGGCTGTGCGGCGGCCCCGGTCACGTCATCGGCTTCGGGCGTGGCGGTCTTCTCCGCCGCGGGGGTGGAACCGGGCTTGTAGTCGGCGAAGAAGTCCCACCAGGCGCGGTCGACCGAATTCGGGTCCTGGAGGTACTGCTGGTAGATCTCGTCGACGAGCCACTCATTGGGACCGAAGGCAGCGGCAGGGTTCTTCCCTTGCCCGTCTTGGTCGGTCGAGACGCTCGGGCTACTGGGGGACTGAGACGACACGGCGTTAACCGCCCTCTTCCGCTTCGCAAGGTGATGGACAGCGGAAATAAAGGCTACGCCTCCCCGGCCGAGAGGTGCAGGCCGGGCGGGCCTTCCGTCGCGTAAGTCACATCGGAGCGCTGGTTTCGGCGCCTGGAATGGCGGGAAACAAGCGTGGTTCCGGTGTAATCCGCTGCGGTCCGGACAGGACGGACCGTGGTTACGGCCCACTTTGGGCCGAACCCCCAAGAGAAGACACGCAGAACGTGTCCTTCCGGTTCGACCCTACGTCAACTGACGAGTAGCGGGCTTCCCCGGAAGAGTGACCTGGATCCGGCAGCCGCGCACGGATTCGGCCACCCCGATGCGTCCGCCGTGCAGATCCACCGCCCAGCGCGCGATCGCGAGGCCGAGCCCCGTACCGCCGTCGCTGCCCGGACCGTGCGGGGCGGGCAGGCTGCCCCGGTTGAATCGCTCGAAGACCCGGTGCCACTCGGACTCCGGTATGCCCGGCCCCTCGTCCAGGACCTCCAGGTCCAGGCTCTCGGGCTGCGCACCGCGCCGGGCGCGCACGGTGACGCGCCCGTGCGGCGGGCTGTGCTTGACCGCGTTGTCGAGGAGGTTCGCGACGACCTGGTGCAGGCGCTCGACGTCCGCGTGCGCGGTCAGCTCGGGCGGCGAGACGTCCAGGTGCAGGTGGACGTCCGTACGCGTATGACTACCGGAGCCGGAGGCCAGACCGCGCTGCGAGGCGATCACGTTGACCTCCTTGAGCACGCCCGAGAGATACGGCCAGACCTCGAATCGGTGGGCCTTGAGCGGTACGACGCCGTTGTCGAGGCGGGAGAGGTCCAGCAGCGTCTCGACCAGCCGGCCGAGGCGCTCGGTCTGTTTGAGCGCCGTGCGCATCGTCTCGGGGTCCGCGGCGGAGACCCCGTCCACGACGTTCTCCAGTACCGCCCTGAGGCCCGCGATGGGGGTCCTGAGCTCGTGGGAGACGTTGGCGACCAGTTCCTTGCGGTGGCGGTCCACGGCCTCCAGATCGTCCGCCATGCGGTTGATCGTGGCCGCCAGCTCGCCCAGCTCGTCGCGACGGCCCGCGCCGCGCACCCGCCGGGTGTAGTCGCCGTGCGCGATGGACTTGGCCACCGTCGTCATCTCGTCCAGCGGGGAGGTCAGGCTGTGCGCCACGAACTGGGTGATCAGCATCGAGGCGATGACCGAGAAGACCGTGATGAAGCGCAGCTCGGTCTTGGTGCGCAGGGCGACGAGGATCAGACCGGTGGTGATGAAGACCGAGACGACGACGAGGGTGCCGAGCTTGGTCTTGATCGAGAAGGGCCGCAGCCTGCTGCCGGGCCGGTTCTCCGGTCCGCTCCTCGGCCGGTTCCACAGCTTGTGCATCAGCCTGATCAACAGCCTGTTCCCTGGTCTGTTCCCCGGCCGGCTGCCCGACCGGCTCGCCGGCCCGGTCATGCGGGTGGTGTCTCCAGCGCGTAGCCCACGCCGTGCACGGTACGGATCCGCTCGGCGCCGATCTTGCGGCGCAGCGCCTTGATGTGGCTGTCGACGGTCCTGGTTCCCGAAGCGTCCGCCCAGTCCCACACCTCGGCGAGCAGCTGCTCGCGCGAGAGCACGGCCCGCGGCGTGTTCGCCAGGCAGACCAGCAGGTCGAACTCGGTCGGCGTCAGGTGTACGTCGTCACCGCGCACCCGCACACGGCGCTGCGCGTGGTCGATCTCCAGTTCGCCCAGGCGGAGGATGCCGCTGCGGGGCGTCGAGGCGGCGAGGGTCGCCCGCTCGACGCGGCGCAGCAGGACGTGCACCCGGGCGGCCAGCTCACGCATGGAGAACGGCTTGGTCATGTAGTCGTCGGCGCCGACACCGAGCCCGACCAGCATGTCGGTCTCGTCGTCGCGTGCCGTCAGCATCAGGACCGGTACCGGCCGCTGCGCCTGCACGCGCCGGCAGACCTCCAGGCCGTCGAAGCCCGGCAGCATGATGTCGAGAACCATCAGGTCCGGCTGCCACGCCTCGGCGGCGTCCACCGCCGCCGGTCCGTCGACGGCCGTCTGCACCTGAAAGCCCTCGGCGCGAAGTCGCGCGGCAATGGCGTCGACGATGGTCGCGTCGTCCTCGACGACCAGCACCCGGCGCTGGGCGCCCGGAGTGGCCGCGAGGCCGTTGTGGCTGGTGTGTGTCTGCTCCATTGCCCCGCCCCTGGGAGTTCTCTGCTAGATCCCACGTGTAGGGCAGCAGCGTAGATGCACTGACAGCGTCCCGGCTACGCAGGGCGAACCGCGAGATGGACCACGTCAGGAACGCCCCGGGCAACTTGGATCTCTTCCGTCCGAACCAAGTTGAATCCGGCATTCCGCAATGCGTCCTCGAAGGCGGGGGACGGTTGGGCCGACCAGACGGCGAGGATTCCCCCTGGTCTCAGCCGCCTCATGCACCCCGCAAGCCCTTGCGGGGAGTACAGATTGGCGTTGTCGTCGGTGACGGTCCAGTCGGGGCCGTTGTCGATGTCGAGGCAGAGCGCGTCGTACGTGTCCTGGTACGTACCAGCGCTCCCGATTCGGTTTTCCCTGACGTAATCCACGAGATCGGTGTGAATGATCTCGCATCGTGGATCGGCGAGCGCGGCACCGGAGATCCGGCTCAGCGGCCCCTCGCGGTGCCAGTCGATGACCGCCCGCTCACGCTCGATGACGACGATCCGCCCCCAGCGCGACTGCTCGGCGGCGCGGGCGAGCGAGAAACCGACGCCGAGACCGCCGATGAGGAGGGAGGGAGCGTAGGGAGCGGACGGGGTGTCCGAGGGGGAAGGGGGCTGGGGAGCGGAGAGGGCGTCGTGGGCGGCGTCGACCAGGAGGCGCTCGGAGCGGCCGTCGGAGGTGTCCATCAGGAAGCAGCCGTTGGCGATGATCTCGAAGTGCGCCCCGCGCTCGCGCAGGACGACTTCGCCGTACGGGCCCTCGCGCCGGTCGACTGTGACGGCGTACGGAGCCTGGATGGCCATGGGGGAACCTCCCGGTGACGGTTCGGTGCTGCGGCTGCTGCTGCTTCCTTCTGATCCGGAGGCCATCCTGGCGTCGCGCGAGGCCGGGAAACAAACCTTCCGGTAAGAAGCCGCACCGGGAGAGTGAGGCGATTTTCGGCCAGTACCCGGCGTCCGGGCCGGTCGGCCGAGCAGGCTCTCCCTCGGCCGAAGGCGGCGCCGCGACGGCGGGCGCGAGTCCGGCGCCGCGCGGTCCCGCTCGGCCGTCCCTGGCGCCGAAACGCCCGTGAGGGCCGGGGCCGGCCGTCGATTCCGCCGCTCACCTCGACCGGTACGTCACCTCGGCCGGTACGTCACGCCGCCCGGTACGTCACGCCGACCAAGGGGGCGCACTCCTGCCAGCCCAGCGACTCGTACAGCCCCCGCCCGTCCGTCGTCGCGCCCAGGATCCCGACCGTGGCGCCCTGTGCGTACGCCGCCTCATGGAGCACGCTCATCACCAGCGCGCCCAACCCCTTGCGCCGGTGCGCGGGCGCCGTCTCCACCTGGTCCACGACGGCCGTCCCGCCCGTCGGGGCGACCTGTCCGCGCGCGGCGAAACCACCGTCGGGGGCGACGACGAGCACGCGCGTCACCCCTCCGCGTCGCCAGGACTTGAGCGCGTACCCGTCGGGAGCGGCCGGCGTTTCGCGTCCCGGCCGACCGGCCAGCGGTGTCGTCATCAGCCAGCCCGGGCCGTCGGACACCCATTCCGGGCCGAGCCAGGGCGCCACGGTCTCCGGCTCCAGGAACACCTTGAGGGCGACGGCCGGCGCGCCGTACGCCTCGGCCAGCTTGCGGACCGTCGCCTCGTCCGCGTCGGTCAGGACGTGCCGGGTGGCGTGGTGGGGCAGCCCGACGTCGACCGTGAGGCCCCACGGCTGCGGGACGGGGTCCGCCGCGCCACGCGACACGACCCATCCGTCCACCCATGCGCGGATCGCGTCGGCGGGGGAGTCGAAGGCTGGGACGGGCATGGCGGCACGCTCCTCGTGTAATGGATGAGTGTGCACTTAGGGTATTACGCAGAGCCGTTGACGTCACCCCTGTCCGGGCTTCCGGGGATGGCTTGATCGCCCACAGCGAACGCGTCCGGACGGCGGGAACATTCGGTCGCGGCCGAGCATTGAGTCGGCATAACGCAAGTTCACTGCCGAAGGGGAGATCATGGCATCGACGTCCAACCCGCTCACCCTGCCCGTGCTGCCGCTCGATGACGAGGTCGTGCTGCCCGGAATGGTGGTGCCCCTGGACCTGTCCGACACCGACGTACGCGCCGCGGTGGAGGCCGCGCAGGCCGCCGCCCGCTCCAGCGGCAACAAGCCACAGGTCCTCCTCGTTCCGCGCATCGACGGCACGTACGCCGCGACCGGCGTCCTGGGCACCGTCGAGCAGGTCGGGCGGCTCTCCGACGGCGACCCCGGCGCCCTGATCCGCGGCCGCAGCCGCGTCCAGATCGGCGCCGGGACCACCGGACCCGGCGCCGCGCTCTGGGTCGAGGGCACGGGCGTCGACGAGACGGTGCCCGACCCGCTCCCCGGAGCGGTCACCGAGCTGGTGAAGGAGTACAAGGCGCTCGCCACCAGCTGGCTGAAGAAGCGCGGCGCCTGGCAGGTCGTCGACCGCGTCCAGCAGATCGACGGCGTGTCCGCCCTCGCCGACAACTCCGGCTACTCGCCCTTCCTCACCACCGCCCAGAAGGTCGAGCTGCTGGAGACCGCCGACCCGGTGGTCCGCCTCAGGCTCGCCGTGAAGTGGCTGAGCGAGCACCTCGCCGAGCAGGACGTCGCCGAGTCCATCGCCAAGGACGTGCAGGAAGGCGTCGACAAGCAGCAGCGCGAGTTCCTGCTGCGCCGCCAGCTCGACGCCGTACGCAAGGAACTGCGCGAGATCAACGGTCAGGACGGCGAGGACGAGTCCGACGACTACCGGACCCGGGTCGAGGCCGCCGACCTCCCCGAGAAGGTCCGCGAGGCCGCCCTCAAGGAGGTCGACAAGCTGGAGCGCTCCTCCGACCAGTCGCCGGAGGGGTCGTGGATCCGCACCTGGCTGGACACCGTCCTGGAGCTGCCCTGGACCGAGCGGACCGAGGACCAGTACGACATCCGGGGCGCCAAGGCGGTCCTGGACGCCGAGCACGCCGGTCTGGAGGACGTGAAGGAGCGCATCACCGAGTATCTCGCGGTGCGCAAGCGCCGGGCCGACCGGGGCCTCGGCGTCGTCGGCGGCCGTCGCGGCGGCGCCGTGCTGGCCCTCGTCGGGCCGCCCGGCGTCGGCAAGACGTCGCTGGGCGAGTCGGTCGCGCACGCGATGGGCCGCAAGTTCGTACGGGTCGCGCTCGGCGGCGTACGCGACGAGGCGGAGATCCGCGGACACCGCCGTACGTACGTCGGGGCTCTCCCGGGGCGGATCGTGCGCGCCGTCAAGGAAGCCGGGTCGATGAACCCCGTCGTCCTCCTCGACGAGATCGACAAGGTGGGGTCCGACTTCCGGGGCGACCCGGCGGCAGCGCTGCTGGAGGTGCTCGACCCCGCCCAGAACCACACCTTCCGCGACCACTACCTGGAGGTCGAGCTGGACCTCTCCGACGTGGTCTTCCTCGCCACCGCCAACGTCCTGGAGGCGATCCCGGAGGCGCTGCTCGACCGTATGGAGCTGGTCAGGCTCGACGGCTACACCGAGGACGAGAAGGTCGTCATCGCCCGCGACCACCTGCTGCCGCGCCAGCTGGAGCGGTCGGGCCTGGAGCCGGGCGAGGTGACGCTGGACGAGTCCGCGCTGCGCAAGCTCGCGGGGGAGTACACCCGTGAGGCGGGCGTACGGAACCTGGAGCGCTCGGTCTCGCGCCTCCTGCGCAAGGTGGCGGCCAAGCACGAGCTCGGCGAGCAGGAGCTGCCGTTCACGATCACGGACGGTGACCTGCGCGCCCTGATCGGCCGGCCCCACCACGTACCGGAGTCGGCCCAGGACCCGTCGGAGCGCCGTACGGCGGTCCCCGGCGTGGCCACCGGGCTCGCGGTCACGGGGGCGGGCGGCGACGTGCTCTTCGTCGAGGCGTCACTGGCCGACGAGGAGACGGGCGGCGCGGGGCTGACCCTCACGGGCCAGCTCGGCGACGTCATGAAGGAGTCCGCCCAGATCGCGCTCTCCTTCCTCCGCTCGCACGGCGCTGAGCTGGAGCTTCCGGTCGGCGACCTGAAGGACCGGGGCGTCCACATCCACTTCCCGGCGGGCGCGGTCCCGAAGGACGGCCCGAGCGCCGGCATCACCATGACGACGGCGCTCGCGTCGCTGCTGTCCGGGCGGCTGGTCCGTACGGACGTGGCCATGACCGGTGAGGTGTCCCTGACCGGGCGCGTCCTGCCGATCGGCGGTCTGAAGCAGAAGCTGCTGGCGGCGCACCGGGCGGGCACGACGACGGTCGTGATCCCCAAGCGGAACGAGGCCGACCTGGACGACGTGCCGGCCGAGATCCTCGACAAGCTGGAGATCCACCCGGTGACGGACGTGCGCCAGGTACTGGAGATCGCGCTGGCTCCGGCAGAGGTACGGGTGCCGGCGGCGGCGTGACGGACGCCGCCGGTGGCCCGGCTGTGGCAGGCCCCCCGACCCCTCGCCCGAGGGAGCGGGGGCCTCCGCTTGCGCCGGACGACAGCGGGCTTCCGCGCGAAAGGGCAGGTAATCGGATACAACGGAGGTAGAGCGCGAACGGCGGGAAAGGCGACAGGCGAGGGCGAGGTGGCGGCATGGGCGTTCCGGAGCGGCTCACGGTGGCCGTCGGGCTTCTCGACGTACGCCCCGACGACCGCGTACTGGAGATCGGCTGCGGGCGCGGTGTGGCGGCCGGCCTGATCCTGGAGCGCCTGCCGCGCGGTGAGCTGGTGGGGCTGGACCGCTCCGACGTGGCTGTCGCGGCGGCGAGCGAGCGCAACGCCGAGGCCGTGTCGGCGGGCCGGGTCAGGTTCGTCCGTACCGCCCTCGCCGACGCCGATCCCGACGCGCTCGGACGCTACGACAAGATCCTCGCCATCGACGTCAACGTCTTCTGGACCGGACCGGCCACCCGCGAGCTGGAGGCCGTCACCCGGCTGCTCCGGCCGACGGGCAGCCTGGTGCTCTGTTACGACCCCCCGGACGCGGCGCAGGTCGCCAAGGTCAAGGGCCTGCTGCTGACGCACCTGAGCGACGCCGGTTTCATCGCCACCGCGACGACGCATCAACTCGCGGACGGATCGTCCCTGCTGGCGGTGGTCGGAGCGGTCGCCCAGCTGCCGGTCGACGGCGCCTGAGGCACTGGCCGGGACATACGCACCGGCTCCGCACCCGGACCGCGACGCTCCCGGCACCGGATGCGGGACCAGGACCGGTCAGCCGTAAGCGAGAGCCTGGACACGGTCGAGGGCGCCGTTGAACTTGTTGTGGTCGCCGACGGTGGGACCGGTGGAGGTGTACTGCCACATGGTCTGTACGCCCCAGCCGGCCGGCAGTTCACCCACCGTCGTGTCGTACCGGGCGATCCATAGCGGGTTGACGGAGCCGAAGCCGCCGTAATTGCCGGTGCAGGTCTTCCACCAGCTGGTCGCCGTGTAGATGACGGCGTCGCGGCCGGTGCGGGCCCTGTAGGTGGTGAGGAAGTCGCGGATCCAGGCGACCATCGCGCTCTGCGTCTTGCCGTAGCACTGCGCGCCGTACGGGTTCCACTCGATGTCCAGCGCCCCGGGCAGCGTCCTGCCGTCGCGCGACCAGCCGCCGCCGTTGTCGACGAAGTAGTTGGCCTGGTTGGCACCGCTGGAGTCGTTCGGTGTGGCGAAGTGGTACGCGCCGCGGATCATGCCCACGTTGTACGAGCCGGTGTACTGCTGCCCGAAGTAGGGGTTTTTGTAGTAGTTCCCCTCGGTGGCCTTCACATAGGCCCACTTCACACCGCTGCTCCACAGGGTGGACCAGTTGACGTTGCCTTGGTGGCTGCTGACGTCCACGCCTTCGGTCTGCGTGACACGGGTGTCGCGCGGCAGGTCACCCTGGCCGTCGTGCTCGACGACTCCCATGCCCATGTGGGCCGATCCGCGTTCGGGCTTTCCGCCTGCGCCTGCGCCTGCGTCGGCGTCGGCATCGGCGTTGGTGGCGGCGACGGTGGCGGTGGCCGCGCCGGGGAGGGTGAGGACGAGCGCGAGAGCGGAGAGGAGGGCGAGGAGAATCCCGGCCGCCGCGGTGCGCGGGCGGCGGGCCGTTCCGGATCTGTGCACGGGCATTGCGTGCCTCCGAAAGGCTCGGTGGGGGAAGCAGAAACAGGCCGTGGGGTGACCTGTCGACAAAGTCCCTGGTGTGGACATGTCATCCATGAAGCTACGCACGTAGACCGGGGGCGCGGAAGGGGGTCCGGGTTCCGCCGTTGGTCTACTCCTGCGAAATACTGGCCGAGCTGCGGCAATGGCCGCTGGTGAAAGAAAACTTCAGGGTGAGGAAAGCGCGCAATGAGTTCTGACGTGCACGGAAGCGGAAGAGCGGATGACGGGCGCACACCGGAGGCGAGTGGTGTGGACCACGTATTCCTCGCCCTGGAGCGGGAATTGGCGGTCTTTCTGCGCCGGGCTCGCGCGTCCTCCGGCGACATGGCCCGCGAAGTCCACCCGGAGCTGGAGCCGGCGGCGTACGGGCTGCTCGTACGTCTCGACGAGGCGGACCGGCAGCGGGCCACGGAACTGGCCGCGTGGTTCGGCGTCGGCAAGGCGACGATGAGCCGGCAGCTGCGGGCCCTGGAGGACCTCGGCCTGGTCACGCGCGAGCCCGATCCGGCGGACGGACGGGCCTCGCTGGTCGCGCTCACGGACGAGGGACGGGCCCGTTTCCGCCGGGTGCGGGACGCGCGGCGCGCCCGGTACGTACGCAAGCTGGCGGACTGGGACCGGGCTGAGGTCGCGGAACTGGCGCGGCTGCTGCATCAGTTGAACGCGCGGGCCGAGGGGTGAGGCCGGCGGCCGGCCCCCCGGACCACCGGGCGCCGTGCGGGGTGTCCTCGAACGCAAGGCAGGGGGCCGTAGTCCTCAGCTCCACGTAGACCTCACAGCTCCAACGTGGCCCCTTCCACAGCTCCACGTGGCTCCTCACGGCTTCACGTAGACCTCACAGCTCCACGAAGACAACCGCCGCGTCGTCGTGCCGCTTCCACCGCCGCATCAGCGGCGACGCGGTCTCGCCGCGTTCCCGCGTCCGTACGCGGTCGATCAGGCCCTGCGCGCCCTCCTTGCGCAGTACACCCACGCACTCGGCCCAGTCCCCCTCGCCGAACATGTCCACCCAGCGCGACGCCCCGTCACTGAGCGCCGCCATGGACCGCACCTGCGCCCGCGCGGTCACGCCCGTCACCGCCAGCCCGGCCACCGCCGGGTCCGCCGCCGCCGTGAAGAAGCCGCCCTCCGCGTTGCGCAGGGCGTCCGTGGCCACGAGTGAGGCGAGCACCTCCGGCGGGACGCGGTCGAGGCGGTCGTCGAGTACCGCGCGCACGGTGCCGTCGGGGGACTCCAGCAGCAGTGCCGAGTCCGACAGCACCAAGTGCTCGATCTCGTCCGTGCCCCAGCGTGCCAGGACCACCGTCGCCTGGGGCGTCCGTACGTGAGAAAGGTCACAGGTGTCGCGGTGGGCGTCGGCGGTACGGCGAATCGCCTCCGCCAGGACCTCGGCAAGGGTCAAATCACGCCGCGAAGCGGACAATTCGAGCAGTGCGCCGCCGAGCCGGGCAGTGAACCAGGGGACGGAATGAACGCACGCGTAGTCGCCCGCCGGGGGCGTCACCCCGTCCAGCAGGACGAGCGCCCCACCCTGGCCGGCGGCAGGCAGGGCGACAGACGCCCAGTCCTCATTGGGGCGTTCGGGGTCACCGGGGGCCGTGGCCAGTTCGAAGCGCATGCGACCCAGTCTGCACGAGCCGCCGACGTGTGGCCCGACGGCTTTCCGGCGGCGCTCAATTGGCCCGTACCAGCAGGTGAAGCACGGGTTTATGGGCGGAATGGGTTACTCCGTGAAGCTGCGGGGGCGCATCCTGCCAAAGGCCGGGCCGAACTTCCAACCGGCGCTCCGCGCGCGCGTGAGACGAATCGCATGGGGAGTTGTTCGCCAACTCCCGATTGATGTTCACTCGTTCAGGTGGCGGAGCGGGTGATGCGCGCCTTCTTCCCATAAGCGCTGGAATGGTCTGAAGCCATTCGAGTCACTACCGGGGTGGGGCGTTCTCGTGTGACCGGTCGTCACCTCGGCCACGTGAGCAGACGAGTCAAGCAAGAATGCGAGCACCGGTGCAGAAAAAGCGGCCTCGGGGCGATAGCGGTATTGGCGAGCGGACCGAACGCACCGTACGGGTACGCAGCCGGCTGGTCGCCGGCGTGGCCGTCGTCGGCGTCACCGTCCTCGCGGCCGGTACCCCCGCCATCCTCAGCGCCTCCTCCGAACTCTCCGAGTCCCAGCGCCTGGTCACCCTCGCCGAACTGAACCGGCAGGCAGTCACCCTCGCCCACTCCCTCGCCGACGAACGCGACGACGTCACCGCGTTCATCGCCGCCGGACGCGGCGGCGGCGAAGAGGCCGGCGCCGGGGCGGACGACGGGGACAGCGGCAAAGACACCGGGCTCTCGGCGAGCCGCAGCGCCCGTGTCGACCGCCAGATGGACGAGATAGAGCCCGCGGCCCCGGCCGCCCTGCGCCGCGACCTCGCCAGGATCCCCGGCATCCGCCGGGACGCCCTCACCGGCAAGGGCACCGCGCTGGAGGCCCACAAGGCGTACACCGGGGCGATCGAGAAGCTCCAGGACCTCGCCGACGAGCTCGCCGACAAGACCCCTCCGCGCGCCGCCGAGGCCACCCGCGCCCCGGCCTCGCTCGGGCACGCCACCGAGCAGGCGGCCGCGACCCGCGGACTGCTGCTCGCCGCCCTCTCGGTGCCGCGCGAGAGCACCGGCAACCGCGTCGACCCCGTCACCGGGCTCCTGGTGCCCGTCCCGGAGGACCCGGACTCCGAGAGCGTGCGCGCCCGTAACGCGCTCACCGCCGCGGCCCAGCAGTCGCGTGTGCGCGAACTCGCCGCGCTCGCCGACTTCGACCAGGCCGCCGGGCACACCGCCCGCGAGTCCCTCAAGACCACCGTCACCGGACCCGAGGTCAAGACCGCCGAGCAGTTCCTCGCGCGCCTCACCGACCAGCCCCAGCTCTCCGACGCGGAGCTCGGCACCGACCGCGCCAAGGCCGAGGCAGCGCTGTCGGCCCGTATCAACCTGATGCGCGGCGTCGAGTCCTCCCTCGGCTCGGCGCAGGTCAACCGGCTCTCCCAGCTCCGCGACGACGACGTCACGGAGCTGGAGATCCGCATCGCCCTGGCCGGCGCCTGCCTGCTGTTCGCCGTCGGCGTCAGCACAGCAGTCGCCCGTACGCTCACCCGCCCGCTGGCCGTACTGCGCCTCGGCGCCGCGCGCCTGGCCGCCGAACCGGAGCCCGGTGGCGAGGCCGTCGAACCGGTGCGCTTCAACGGCCGGAACGACGAGTTCGCCCAGGTCGTACGCTCCCTCAACACCCTCCACGCCCGGCTCGCCGAGGTCGGCGCCCGCGCGGAGAAGCTGTCCGGTGACCGTACGCACCTGATCGGCCAGCGCGAGACCCTCGCCACCCAGCGCGCCGAACTCCAGGAGCAGGTCGCCGAAACCGCCGCGCGGCTGGAGCGGATGCGCCACACCGTCCACTCCACCTTCGTCAACCTCTCGCTGCGCACGCTGGGCGTCGTCGAGCGCCAGCTCGGCGTGATCGAGAGCCTGGAGGAGCGCGAGCAGGACCCGGAGCGCCTCGCGACCCTCTTCAAGCTCGACCACATGGCTACTGTCATGCGCCGCCACGGCGAGAACCTGCTGGTCCTGGCCGGTACGGAGCACGGCCAGGGACAGCAGGGCCCGGTGCCGCTCGTCGACGTGCTGCGCGCCGCCGTCAGTGAGATCGAGCGGTACGAGCGGGTGGCGATCCAGTCCATTCCGCCGCACGCCCAGGTCGCGGGCTTCGCCGCCAACGACCTCAGCCACCTTCTCGCCGAACTGCTGGAGAACGCCACCTCGTTCTCCCCGCCGGACGCGAAGGTCGAGCTGTCCGGCTGGCTCCTGGAGAGCGGCGAGGTCATGCTCTCCGTCCAGGACGAGGGCATCGGCGTACCGCCGGACCGGCTCACCGAGCTGAACGCGCGGCTCGCCGAACCCGCTTCGCACGAGCCGGGCGACGGCACCGACGGCGGCATCGGCCTGCACGTGGCCGCGCTGCTGGCGGCCCGGCACGGCGTACGGGTGACACTGCGCGAGCAGAAGCAGGGTGGCGTCGCCGCTGTCGTCGTACTGCCCGACGCCCTCCTGCCCTCCGCCCCGCCGATGGCCGCGCCGCCCGCAGTGCCGGTGGCGGGGGACGCGCCCACGCTGAACCTGCCGGGATCGGTCGCCGAGGCCAACTCCAATGCTCTGCCCGGACGTTCGGCGCTCGACGATCCGCTGCGGGAGGGCCGGAAGGACCCGCTCGTGGAGGCGGCCGAGCGGACGATCCGTGAGGACGTGGAGCAGTCGGAGCAGGACGCCCGGCCCGAGGCCGAGGCCGAGGTCGAGCCCGAGGTGGAGCCGGCGGCCGACGACGCGCCCGAGGCGCAGGCCGAGCGGGCCGAAGCGGCGGACGGTGGCACCGAAGCCACCGGAGCCACCTCAGCCACCGGAGCCTCCGCAGCCGGCGAAGCCACCGAAGTCACCCGGCCCGCCGTGCCCGCCGCTGCGACGCCGACCGTGCCCGACCCCTACGCCATCGGCCCCGACGCACATGAACGCGCCGCGGACGGGAACGCGGACACCGGGGCGCCGGTCGACGAACCGACGTGGACCATGCGGCTGCCCCAGCAGTCCACGGCGCCCGCGGGCGAGATGGACGCCGACTCGGAGGTGGCCGCCCGTAGTGCCGACGACACCGACGCCGCCGCCGAGGCCGGAACAGCCGCATCGGTCACCCCCGCCACGACCAGGATCGAGCCCGTCACCGACAAGGGGCTGCCCAAGCGCACCCCCAAGGTCGTCAAGTCCGGCCCGGCGGAGCCCGCCGAGCGCTCCGGCAGCGTCGACGCCGACGCCCTGCGGCGTCGGCTCGGTGGCTTCCACCAGGGCGCGATCAAGGGCCGCCGCGATGTCGAGGCGGAGATCTCGGCCAGCGAGGACCGCACAGACACAGAAGAAGTCACCGATCCAGAGACAGAAACCAAGGGGGACACAGTTGAGGAGGCACGCAGTTGACTGCGTCCAGCACGTTCGGGCTGAGTAGCGAAGCCCGCAATCTCCATTGGCTGTTGAGCAACCTCGTGGACGAGGTGCCGGGTCTCCTCTCGGTCGCCGTCGTCTCGTCCGACGGGCTGCTCCTCCTGTCCTCCGACCCGGAGCAGAACCTCGGACCGGCCACCCCCGCCGTCCGCCAGGACGGCCCGAAGGGTTCGAGCGCCGACCTCGCGACCATCGTCTCGGGACTCGCCAGCCTCACCCAGGGCGCGGCGAAGCTGATGGACGGCGGCGGCGTCAAGCAGACGATGATCGCGATGGAGTCGGGCAGCGTCTTCGTGATGTCGATCAGCGACGGCTCGCTGCTCGGCGTGCACGGCTCGCCGGACTGCGACATGAGCGTCGTGGCGTACCACATGGCGCTCTTCGTCGGCCGTGCCGGCCACGTCCTCACCCCCGAACTCCGCAGTGAGCTGCGCAAATCGTTGGAGAGCGCCCTGTGACGCCGTCCACCACCGCCAAACTTCCGGTACGGGGCGACGGCCGCAGGCCCGCCCGCGTACGCCCGTACTCGCTCACCGGCGGCCGTACCCGCTTCACGCACGTCCTGCTCGTCGAGACCTTCGTGGCGGCGATCGAGGCGGCCGAGGAGCGGCGCGAGCTGACCAACGGCGGCCTCCAGACCCGTGTCATGCCGGAGATGCGCGCCATCGTCGAGCTGTGCCGCCGTATGCGTACGGTCGCGGAGATCTCCGCACTGCTGAAGATGCCGCTGGGCGTGGTCCGCGTGCTCCTCAGCGACTTGGCCGACCAGGGAAAGATCCGTGTGTACGGGACCGGGCACACGCCCGGCCAGCCGAACCGCGCGCTGCTCGAAAGGGTGCTGAGTGGACTCCGTCGTCTCTGAGACCGAGACCTTCCCCGCCCGCACCGGGCACACGTCCGCGATCCCGTCGCAGCCCGGGGCGCCCCTGCCGGAGCAGCACGGGCTGCCGGCCCTCCCGCCGCAGGCGGACGAAGGCGCCCGGGACTGGCAGACCGACCGCACCCGGGCCCCCATAGCCACCAAGATCGTGGTCGCGGGCGGCTTCGGCGTCGGCAAGACCACGTTCGTGGGCTCCGTCTCGGAGATCACCCCGCTCCAGACCGAGGCGGTGATGACCACCGCCAGCGAGGAGACCGACGACCTCTCCGCGACGCCCGACAAGACCACGACGACCGTCGCGATGGACTTCGGCCGCGTCACGCTCGACGACGACCTCGTGCTGTACGTCTTCGGCACGCCCGGCCAGCAGCGGTTCTGGTTCATGTGGGACGACCTGGTGCGCGGCGCGATCGGCGCGGTCGTCATGGCCGACACGCGCCGGCTGTCCGACTGCTTCCCCGCGCTCGACTACTTCGAGAGCTGCGGGCTGCCGTACATCGTCGCCGTGAACCACTTCGAGGGAACGACGGCGTACGAGGCCGACGACGTCAGGGAAGCCCTGACCGTGCCGCCGCACGTACCGGTTGTGATCATGGACGCGCGCAAGCGGATCACGGTGGTCGAGTCGCTGCTCGCCCTCGTCGGCCACGCGCTCGCCGTCACGCCCGAATAGCGCCGCACCCCCGAACAGCTACTCAACGGAGAACCCCGCCATGCGGAAGATACTCATAGTCGGAGCCGGTCAGTCCGGTCTCCAGCTCGCCCTCGGACTCCAGACCCGTGGGTACGAGGTCACCCTGATGTCGAACCGCACGGCGGACGAGATCCGGTCGGGCCGGGTCATGTCGACGCAGTGCATGTTCCACACCGCCCTCCAGCACGAGCGCGACCTCCAGATCAACTTCTGGGAGTCGCAGGCCCCGAAGATCGAGGGCCTGGGCGTCTCCGTCGCAGCCCCGGACTCGTCCCGCGCCGTCGACTGGGTCGGCAAGCTCGACGGCTACGCCCAGTCCGTCGACCAGCGCGTGAAGATGGCCGGCTGGATGGAGACGTTCGCGCAGCGCGGCGGCCAGCTCGTCATCCACGGCGCGGCCGTCTCCGACCTCGACTACTTCTCCCGTACGTACGACCTGGTCATGGTGTCGGCCGGCAAGGGCGAGCTGGTCTCGATGTTCGGGCGCGACGCGTCCCGTTCGCCGTACGACGCCCCGCAGCGCGCTCTCGCCGTGGCGTACGTCCACGGGCTCGGCCCGCGCCCCGAGCACCCCGACTTCGAGGCGGTCCGCTGCAACCTGGTGCCCGGCGTCGGCGAACTCTTCGTCATGCCGACCCTCACCACCTCCGGCCGCGCGGACATCCTCTTCTGGGAGGGCGTCCCGGGCGGCCCGGTGGACGCGTTCAAGGGCGTCAAGGACCCGGCGGAGCACCTGTCGCTCACGCTGGAACTGATGGAGAAGTTCCTGCCCTGGGAGTACGCGCGCGCGACGAAGGTCGAACTGACCGACGCCAACGCGACCCTGGCGGGCCGGTACGCCCCGACGGTGCGCAACCCCATCGGCCGGCTGCCGTCCGGCGGCCTCGTCCTGGGCGTCGCCGACGTGGTCGTAGCGAACGACCCCATCACCGGGCAGGGCTCCAACTCGGCGTCGAAGTGTGCCGCGTCGTACCTCTCGTCGATCACGTCGCACGGTGACCAGCCGTTCGACGAGGCGTGGATGCGGTCGACGTTCGACCGGTACTGGGACACCGCGCAGCACGTCACCAAGTGGACCAACGCCATGCTGGGCGTCCCGCCGGAGCACGTCCTGAACCTGATCGGCGCGGCGGGCGGCCTCCAGCCGGTCGCCGACCGCTTCGCGAACGGGTTCAACGACCCGGCGGACTTCGAGAACTTCTTCTACGACCCGGAGAAGACGAACGCCTACCTGGCCTCGGTCGCCGGCGCCTGAAGGGCTTCTGACCAGCGGCTGGGTAGTCGTCATTGGTCGTTGCCGGCTGTTGCCGGCCGGTCACGGACGGCCCACAGGCGGCCCGGCCGTGAGTGACTGCGGCTGTTGATGTGAGTCCTAGCGGCAAAGACCCCCAGCCTCTATCGGCTGGGGGTCTTTGCGCTGGTGGGGCGCGGTTGGTTCCGGACCGCCGACATCCGCCTTGTAAGTTCGCCCAGGCGCGTCGCCAGCCTCACTTAATTAGAGGCCATCTCATTTGGTCAATTGTGTCTGACGGCCCGAAGGGCGCCCGCGACATCGGAGAACCCGCAACGTATCCTGAGATGGAGGGCTTCCTGTCAGAGGGCCGCGGGTTGAAGCAAGCCGGCGGGGTGCAGCAGAGCAGCAGTCGTTTTGGGCGGTCGCGCCCGAGAAAAAGACCTGACCGTCTTCGCGAGCAGTATCCCACGCTAGGAGCATCGGTATGCCTGGCAGCGAATCCGGCGACCGTGTCATTCTCTTCGCAGACAAGAACTTCCTCGGCCTGGGCCAGTTCCTCGCCGAAGGGTTCTATGATTCATCGGACTTGAGCATCGGAAACGACGTCATTTGTTCCGTCAAGGTGCCCTCGGGTTTGGTGGTGCGCCTCTATGAACACTGGCACTTCCAGGGTGGCCATCTGGACGTCGATCAAGATGCCCCGGATCTCGGTGGGTGGGCAAGGACAGCAAGTTCGGCCGTCGTCTACAAAACGTCCGATCCTCCTCCCGAGATCAGAAAGATCGTTCTCTACGAAGGTCCGCAAATGGCTGGTGCGGCTCGGGTCGTCGGGCCGTACAATTTTCCTTTCGAGGAAACGCGCCCCCAAGTCCCGCTTGGTTCTGCACTCATCCCGGATGGAATGGTCCTTCGAGTCTATCCAGAAGTAGTATTCAGCCCACCCCTCGACTTCACGGACTACTTCAGTGACATCATGAACTTGGGTCCCCAAGGCGCCGAGAATTACTCATGGAAGGCATACAAGCAGCCCGGTGGGGATCCTTAGGGGCGCCGAGTGGACCGCCGCCCGGCTCGTTATTGGCCGCAGTGGCGGATGGCTAACAGATGGTTGCGGGCGTGATCAGAGTGTGGGAACAAGGCAGCTCGTGAACCCTTGGGCGCGCAGCCGCTCGTAAGCCGCCGTGACTGAATGGGGGAATTCCTGTCGGATCATGAACCCTTGTTCTGGGTAGATCAGCAGGCGCTGCTGAGCACCGACGAGCATGTCCACCACTGACGAGAAGTACGGCGGCGCGTGACGGGCCGCTGACCGGCCATCTGACCCAGGGTGGCGAAGACCCCGGCCCCCTTTGGGCCGGGGGTCTTCTCACGGGCCCGGTCGTCCCCGCCCGATGAGGTGCTCGACCTCTCTCGCGGTCCAGTGACCGGCCGCACCTGGGCAGTTCGCCACGTAGCTCGCGATCGTCGCTCCGTCGAACCCGCCCGCGCCGAGCAGCCCCGTGGCCAGGTAACGGACGTAGGCGGCGGAGGGCTTGACCCACGGGACGTCGTTGACGCCCCAGGGGGCCGTGAAAGTGAGGGCGGGTACGCCGTCCACCGTGCCGGGGCAGATGAGCGTTTCGTAGCGCCCGGCTCCGAGCACGGCCCTGCCGCTGCTGAGAACGCCGCTCAGGTCGAGGTCCACGCCCGGTTCCCGGTACATCTCCTGGGCCGCGATGTCCGAGAACTGCTCCACGGTGACCAGGTGGGCCCGCGCGAGAACCCGCCCGCCGGCCTCGGGGTCGTAAAACGCCCGCCCGCCGGCCCACACCGGAGACCGCGTGGCGAAGTAGAGGGCGCCGTCCAGCCGCACCGGGACGGATGCCGCCGGAGGGCGCCGGTCCCGGCAGCCCGGGTACGTCCGGGAGGCTCCAGGTGGGCGTCCGCCGGCGAGGTAGAACGTCAGACGGTCCAGGTGGGTGTTGGAGCCGTAGGACGTGTACCAGACGTGACGCGGCTCGGCGCCGTCGCGGCGCGCCGTGTCGATGACGCGGGTGCTGACC
This sequence comes from Streptomyces agglomeratus, assembly GCF_001746415.1. NCBI lineage: Bacteria > Bacillati > Actinomycetota > Actinomycetes > Kitasatosporales > Streptomycetaceae > Streptomyces > Streptomyces agglomeratus. The sequence goes on along the minus strand of NZ_MEHJ01000001.1, from coordinate 2,776,564 downwards.
ACTGCCTTCCCGTACCCCCGAGGCGCCGTCCCTCCGCATGCCCCGCCGGCTGCCGGCCTGTCCTCAGGTCCCGGACGGGCCGGATCATCCGGCAACCGGGGCCGCCTGCGACGCGTAACCCGCGTCCGAGCCCGCCGAGGCACCGCGCGGAAGCTTCGGCGGGGTGTAGGACGACAGGGGCTTGAGCCTCGGGTCCGGGCGGACGGCGCCCAGCACGGGGTTGGCCGCGATGGGTGAGACCTTCACGCGGGCGCCGGGGCGCGGCGCCTGTACGACCAGGCCGTCGCCCAGGTAGATCGCCACGTGGGTGGCCTCGGGGAAGTAGACCACCAGGTCACCGGGGCGCAGGTCCGGCAACGCCACCTTCGGCAGCCGCCGCCACTGCTCCTGGCTCGTGCGCGGAATCTCCCGGCCCGCGTGCGCCCACGCCTGCGACGTGAGACCCGAGCAGTCGAAGGAGCCCGGCCCCTCCGCCCCCCACACGTACGGCTTCCCGATCTGCCGTACGGCGTACTCCAGCGCCCGCCCGCCCAGCCGCGACGGCGCCCGCGCGGCGGCCGAGCCGGGGCTGCCGAGCGCGCCCGAGGCGAGCAGGTCGCGCTGGGCGGCGCCGGTTCTGCGCTCCTCCAGCCGCGCCACCTCTTCGAGCTGTTCCTCCGTCAGCGTGGCCAGCAGCTCCTCGACCTCGCCCAGCCGAGCCCGTACCTCGTCGCGCTGTTCCCGCTGCTTCCTGGCGAGCGTCTGCCGCTTGTCGAGCGCCGCGCGCTCCCTGGTCGCCAGTTCGTCCGCCCGCCGCTCACGGCTCTCCAGCCGCGCGATGGCCGCCGCCCGGTCCTCGGCCGCCCGCTGGAGTACGTGGCCGTGCGTCAGCGCGTGCTGCGGGTTTCTGGCCAGCAGCAGCCGCAGGTACGGGGAGAGGCCGGTCGTTCCCTGGTACTGCTCGCGGGCGAGGCGGCCCGCCGCGCCCCGGCTCTCGGCGAGCACGACCCGCGCCCTGGAGAGGCCCGAGGTGACCTTCCTGACCTCGGTGAGCTGCTCCTTGACGGTCTCCTCCGTCGCCTTGTACGTCTCACTGGCCTCCTCGGCCCGCTGGTACAGCTTCTGGAGCTCCGTCAGCAACTGGGGAACGGTCGTCGCCCGCCCGGACAGCGCGGGGGGCGCGGGCGCGGGCGACGGTGGGGAGGGAGGCCGGGGGACCGGGGCGCCCGGTACGGCGGCGGTGGCCGGTACCGGCAGTGCCGTGAGCACTGTGGCGGCGGCCAGCGCCACCGTACAGACGGACTGGGAGAGTCTGCCCGACACGTCATCACCTCCGGTTCGCGGCCGGGCGGTCCGGCCCCTACGTGATGATGTGCGTCACCGCCCGGGCGAGGGGCGGGCTGCTGGGCGGGATGGTCCAACACCATCACCCGTCGAGGGCCAATGAGAACAGCGACCGGCGTGCCTCCCGCGCTCCGGGAACGCGCGGCACGTGTGCCTCCCGCGCCCGGGGACGCCGTGAACGCGGGGCCCGGGTGCCTTCCGCGCCCCGGTGGCCTCAGTCGAGGGGCAGTGCGTAGAAGTTGCGACCGCGCCACAGCACGGCCCGGTTGCCGGAGGTCTGCGCTCGGTACGACGCCCAGGCGTCCTCCGCGCCCGGCGCCGTCACGCCGGAGTCCTGGAACTTCCACAGCCGCCGGCCGTCGCGCGCGCCGATCGCGGTGGCCTGCGTGTCGTTGAGCGCCAGCACGGTGCGGCCGCTGCCGCTGAGGGCGACGCGGGGAGTGGCCCGGCCGGGGTACTCGGTGGCGCGCTTCCACTGCTGGGCGCCGGATGCCGTGTCGACGGCGTACACCTTGTTCGAACCGCTCGGGACGTACAGCGTCTTGCCCGCCACGACGCCGCGGCCGAAGCCGAACGGCGCGTCGTCCGCGGGGCCGGAGGCGTTCCTGAGCTTCCAGAGCTTCTTGCCGCCACGGGTGTCGTACGCCTGAAGCTCTCCCCCCACCGCCGCGTAGAGCCGGCCGGACGGGTCGTCGGTGGCGCCCGCGTCGAGGCGTACGCCGGGCAGGAACTTGCGCCACAGCGTCTTGCCGGTCCTGCGGTCGACGAGGACGAACGCCGACCTGCCCTTCGCGTTCTTCCGCTGGTCCGCGGTGAGGGAGCCGGTGTCCTGGCGGACCAGCAGGCTGTCCGGGCGGGTGCCGACCGCCTCGTAGCGGGGCACCGGGCCGGGCCGCCCGTTCGGCATCTCCGTGCGCCACAGCTCCTTGCGTGCGGCCATGTCGTACGCGAGGAGGTAGGTCCGCGTACGCGTCACCCTGTCCTTCTTCCCGCCCTTTCCGCCCTTGCCGAGGGTCTCGACCCGCCCGGAGAACCAGACGACCGGGCCCTCCGCCGCCACGCGCCCGCCCAGGGTGGCTCTGGTGTCCTTCCGGCCCTTCGTCAGGAGGGCGGCGTGCGGCACGCGGTGCACGGCCCGCCCGTCCTTCGCGGACAGCCAGACGAAGTCGGCTGACGTGACGACGAAGCAGTGGGTGTCGTCGGCGGCCTCGGGGCCGTACTTCGTGCCGGCGGCCTTCTGTTCCCAGACCGGTCGGCCGGTACGCAGATCCAGCGCGGTGGTCGTCTCTTCGCCCGGGATCAGCAGCAGCCGGTCGCCCCACAGGCGGGCGGGCGGGCCGCCGGCGGGGAGCGCGACGGGGTGCTGGTAGTGCCAGAGCGGGTCGGGGGCGACGCCCGGCAGCGCCGTGCGGCGGGCGGCGGGCTTGGGGTCGGCCGTCGGGGGCGGCGGGGCGTCGTCCTCGCCACCGGAGAGGGCCAGCGCTCCGGCCCCGCCCACGACCAGTCCCGCGGCCCCCGCCGCGAGCCCGGCGAACAGGCCACGCCTGCTGAGCCCGCCCAGCCGGCCGCCCAGCACCGCTCCGGCGGGAGCGGTGGGGCGCGTGGGAGCGGAAGGGGTGTGGGGGGTGGGAGGAGTGAGCCGCGTGGGGGCGGGGGCGTACGCGCCCACGGTGGCCGGCGGCAGCGTGAGCGCGGCGGCGGGGTGCGACGAGGAAGGTGACGGCGCGGGGACGAGCGCCGCCGCGCCGCCTGCGCCCGGCGCCTGCCCGGCGGTGTCCCCGGGTGACGGCCCTTCCACGGGGAGTCCGGCCTCGCGTCGTGTCACGAGACGCCGGGTCGCGCCGCTGAGGTCCTCGGTGGATCCGTCCGCGCCGGGCCGGGGCACGCGGCCGAGTTCCTCCGCGGGCGCGTCCGCCCCGCGCCGGGGCACGAGACGCCGCGTCAGCCCACCGGAGACATCCGCCCCCGCGTCGCGGCCGGTCGCGAGGACCTCGCCGCTCCGCCGCACCGCCGACTCCGGCGCCCCGCCCCGCACGGCGCCGGCCGGCGCGACCGCCGGCCGCCCCACCGGTTCGAGGACCGCGGCGCCGCCCACGGTGGCGCCGGCCGGCGGCGGTCCCGGGGGCGTGGTCAGGGGTCCGGGGCGGGCCCACGACGCCTGGGACGCCTGGGTGGCGAGGGCGGTGGTGACCGGGTGCGGGAGCCAGCCGGGCCGCGCCACGGCCGCAGCGCCCTCCAGCGCGAGGTCCGCCGCCAGGGCACCCGAAGCCGGCCGGTCCGCCGGGGACTTGGCGAGGCACCTGGCGATCAGCGCACGCAACTCCTCCGGTACGGCGGCGAGTTCGGGCTCGGCGTGCGCGATGCGGTCGGCGGCGGCGTCCTGCGGGCCCGCCGCCCACGGGATCGCCCCGGTGGCGGCGTACGCCAGGAGCAGTCCGAGGACGAAGATGTCGGACGCGGGGCCCGGCTCCCGGCCCGCCAGCTGCTCCGGGGTCAGGTAGCCCAGGCGTACGGACAGCTGCCCGCCGGGGCCCGCCTCGGCGGCCGCCGCCGCACCCAGCGCGCCGAACGCCGCCAGGCGCGGCCCGTCGGAGGCCAGCAGCACGGTGTCGGCGGCGAGGCCGTGGAGTACGGCGCCGGTGGCGTGCACCCGGGACAGCGTCTCGGCGAGCGCGGCGCCCAGGACGCGTACCGTCCGCTCCGGCAGCGGCCCGGCCAGCGCGACCGCCTCGGCGAGGGTCAGCGCCGGAACGTAGGCGGTCGCCGTCCAGAGAGCCGGGCCGTCGGAGCCGTCCGGGTGTTGGCCGGGGCCGTCAGGGGCGTCCGGGCCGCCGGGTGCGTCCGTACGGGAGCCGAGCGGGGGCTGCACCCAGCCACCGGCCAGCCGTTCGGCCGTCTGCGCCTCCGCCTGGAAGCGGCGGCGGAAGGCGGGCAGGCCGGCCAGCTCCGGCCGGGCCACCGCGACCACGGCCGTGGCGCCGTCGGGGCCGTGCGCCAGGTACTGCACGGCGCTCGCGGTCTCGCGCAGGCGCAACAGCGGGGCGTACGGCCCGATTCGGCGTGGATCGTCCTGACGCAGCGCCTCCAAGGCGCACCCCCTGTGGTAACCGTGGTCACCGTGCCGTGGCCGCTCCTCCGGTCACAGCGGCCACGTCCGGCACAACCGCCGATCTTATGCGGTGCTGTCCGGCTTCGACCAGGGCCACCTGGGCCGTTGACGCTCCCGGCCGCCCGGCGCGTACTCGTACTTCCAGCCGCGCTGGAGCCCGAGCCGCTTGCTGTACCCGGCGGGAACCCGGACGTAGGCGTGCACGGTCGGCGGCCCGCCGTCGTCGTCCGGTACGGGCACCTCGTACCACTTCGGCGGATGTCCGGTCGGCCCGACGAGGACCGGCAGCACCCGCCCGTCCAGGGGGCCGCCCACGAAGGGCGTGTTCTCGCTTCTCACCGGCCCAGTCTCGCAGGGACGGCCGTCGCGGGACGTGCGGCGCCCGCGTGCCCGCCCGGATCACCCGCCGCACACGGGTCAGAGGAGGTGCGTCGCCTCGGCGATCACGGGGATCACCCGCCGCGCCAGCACCCCGGCGGGGCCGTCGGCCGTCTCCGTCGCCAGCGCCGCGCGGGTCACGGCCGCCGTCTGGGGGTCCGTCGCCGCCGTCGCCGTGAGCAGCGCGACGAAGTGGTCGACGAGCCAGTCCCGCAGCTCATCGGCCGGCGGCTGCTTGTCCTCGTCCAGCCAGATGAGCGAGGCCGCCTCGACGGCCGTGATCCAGGTGCGGACCATCATCCGCAGCCGGGGCCCGGCCGTTCCCGCGACGCCGAGATGGGTGAGGATCTGCTCGGCCGCTGCCCGCCGCACCCCGTCGACGGTCGCGGTCGTACGGGAGGTCTCGGCGACGCTGCCGCCCTGGAGCAGCGCGCTGAACCCCGCGTCGTGCTGGTCGACGAAGGCCAGGTAGCGGTCCAGGGCCCGGATGAGCCGCCGGGTGAGCGGCCCGGTCTGCGGTTCGGCGAAGCACAGTTTCAACTCGTCGGCGGCGGAGCCGAGCGCGGCCTCGTACAACTGCTGCTTGCCGCCCGGGAAGTAGCGGTACACAAGCGGCCGGGACACCCCGGCCGCCTCCGCCACGTCGTCCAGCGAGACGTCCTCGGGCGCGCGGTGCGCGAAGAGGGACAGCGCGGCGCCGAGGAGCTGACGGCGACGCTCCTCGACACTGAGTCGGCGGTACGCGGGGGTGGCTGGGGTGGTCGCTGCCGGGGTCATGTCGGCAGCGTAGCCCCCCATTTGACCGATTACGCGAGGAGTCCCGAGCTCTTCCACAGCCGGCGGCCGACGCCCTGGAGCACGCCGATGTCGTCCAGGAAGTCCGTGAGCCGCTTGGCGCCGCTCTGCATGACCTCCGTGCGGTGGCCGCTCGCCTTCACCTGGGCGACGGCCTCCCGGCGGTCGAGGCCGACGTTCTCGTACACCTTCGGGTTGACGAAGCACGTCGAGAAGACGCGGGCGGCCTCACCGCAGCTCACCCGGGTCAGTTCGCGCTCCCAGGCCGGGGCGGTCACCATCTGGCGGCGCAGTTCCTCGCGGGCGTACCGGACGTGGCGCGCCTCCTCGACCACGTGGATGCGGGTCACGCCGCGTACGAGGGTCTGGACGCGCTCGTCCGGGAACGTCAGCCGCTGCATCCAGTCGAGGATCTCCTCGCCGAGGAGCGTCGCCGCGAACGAACCCGGCGTCGTCGAGACGGTCTTCAGGACGCGCGCGAGGTTGTGGTAGAGGCGCGGCACCGGGTACGAGGGGGCGCCGCCCTTCTGGATCATCTTGGCGAACATCATCGAGTGCCGGCACTCGTCGGCGATCTCGGTGAGCGCGTAGCGCACGTGATTGCTGGTCACGGACTTGTCGTAGATGTGCCGGACCAGCAGCTGCATGAGGATGATCTCGAACCAGATGCCGAGCGATGCGAGCGACGCGGCCTCGTGCCTGGCCAGGTCCATGCGCTGCTCCTCGGACATCTTCCGCCACAGCGGGGTGTCGTAGAGCGACACGAGCTCGGGCGGCCAGAACCACTTGCCCTCCTCGACCGGGGCGGCCCAGTCGAGTTCCGTCTCGGGGTCGAAGGAGTGCTTGGCGGACGACTCCAGCAGGCGCTCGGCGACCTGCTCACGGTCCTTGAGGAGGCCGAGTGCGTCCCTGAGTACGTCGCGTTCGGTCACTGTCGTCATGGCGGGGGCACCTCACGAGTGGTGTTCGGGGGTCCGGGGGTCGTCCCCCGGGTGGCTGCTGCCCGGCGGATACGTCTTATGAGACTGCTTGTCAGCAAGGCAGTCAATCCCCCGTGCACGACTTGTTGACCCGTCGTCTACCAACGTGTGAGTCTGCCAATTGTCCGGTGTCTCAAGGGATATGAGTCAGGGAGGCGTCAGTGTCGACGCAGGAGCTCTACACGAATGCCCCGTCGGACCCGCTCTGGCAGGTACCGGCCTCCGGTGCCGCGCGCTTCAGCTGGGAGTACGACGAAGGCCGTGCCCGCCTCCTCGCGCTGTACCAGAAGGGCAAGGACAAACAGTGGGACGGCGCCACCCGCATCGACTGGGACATCGAGGTCGACCCGTACGACCCGCTCGGCACGCCCGACGAGGCACTGAGCCTCTACGGCACGCGGCACTGGGCGAAGATGACCGAGAAGGACAAGGGCGACCTGCGCCGGCACTACTCCTCCTGGCAGTTCAGCCAGTTCCTGCACGGTGAGCAGGGCGCGATGGTGTGCGCGGCCCGGATCGTCGAGTCGGTCCCCGATCTCGACGCGAAGCTGTACTCCGCGACGCAGACCATGGACGAGGCCAGGCACGCGGAGATATACAGCCGCTTCCTCCACGAGAAGGTCGGGATGCTCTACCCGGTCAACGACAGCCTCCAGGGCCTGCTGGGCGACACCCTCCGCGACTCCCGCTGGGACATGCCGTACCTCGGCATGCAGGTCCTCATCGAGGGCCTCGCACTCGCCGCGTTCGGCATGATCCGTGACACCACGGACAAGCCGCTGCCCAAGCAGATCCTCGCGTACGTCATGCAGGACGAGGCCCGGCACGTGGCCTTCGGCCGGATGGCGCTGCGCGACTACTACAAGGAGCTGTCCGACGCCGAACTGCGCGAGCGCGAGGAGTTCGTCATCGAGGGCTGCTACCTCATGCGCGACCGGCTGCGCGGCGTGGAGGTGCTGGAGAACTTCGGCATCCCCCGGCAGGAGGCGCAGGAGCTCTCCGAGCAGTCCGAGTTCCTGCACCTCTTCCGCAAGCTCCTCTTCAGCCGCATCGTGCCGTGCGTCAAGGACATCGGGCTGTGGGGCGAGCGGTTGCAGAGGGCGTACCTCGACATGGGGGTGTTCGAGATGGGCGACTCCAGTCTGGATCTCCTCATGACCCAGGACGAGGAGATCGCGGAAGCGCTGGACCGGCAGCGCTTCGAGGCCGAGGACGCGGCGCGGGTAGCGGAGATAGAGAAGGCGATGGCCGACGGCGCGGCCTGAACGGGCGCCCGTGGCCGGGGGATCGGGCGGCGCGGGCGTGCGCGCGTACGTGAAGTAGCGTTCCCAGCATGAGCATGCCGCCGCCCCAGCAGCCCCCCAGCCCGTACGGGCCCCCGCAGCAGCCGAATCCGTACGGTGGGCAGCCGTACCCGCAGCCGCAGCAGCCGCAGTTTCCGCAGCAGCAGTCGTACCCGGGCCAGCCCCATCCGCCGCAGCAGTACCCCGGCCAGGGCGGATGGGGGCAGCCCCCGATGGGGCAGCCCGCGATGGGGCAGCCCCCGATGATGCCGCCGCCGCGCAAGAGCGGGGCCGGCAAGGTGATCGCGATCGTCGCCGCCTGCCTGGTGGGCATCGGGCTCATCGGGTTCGTCGTGCCCCGCGTTCTCGAGGCCAACGCCGTGACCACCGGTGCCGGCTTCCCGGCGGCGAAGTACAGGCTCACCGTGCCCAAGACCATGCTGGACGGCGAGTTCAAGCTGGCGCAGGACCTGTCGCAGACCAAGGGCAAGGAGGCGCTGGCCGGGACGTACGACTCGAAGATCCGCAATCCCCGGCCGGTCGTCGGCCAGTACACGTCCGGTACGCCGGCCGAGCTCGGCGTGCTGGTCATCTCGGGGATGTACGGGCAGTTCAAGGACCCCGAGAGCGCCCGCGCGAAGATGATGGCGGGCGCCGAGGAAGGTGAGGGCGCCGCTGTGGCCGTTCCGGCCAAGGACGTCACCCCGGCAGGTTCCGGCATCACGCTGACCTGCCAGGTGCTCACCTCGACGCAGAGCGGGGCCACGGTGACCATGCCGATGTGCGCCTGGGCGGACGAGAACACGGGCGCCTCGGTTGCCGTCGTCACCCCCGAGACCTCGAAGCAGGACCCCGCGTCCGTGGACCTCGAAAAGATCGCCGAGACGACACTCAAGGTGCGCGAGGAATCACGGCAGCCGATCGGCTGATCACGCCGGAGCGCCGCCGGGGGGCGGGAACGGCGTACGCAGCGTGAAGGCATCGGGCGTCGGGCCCTGTTCGCGCAGGCGCACGAGCGCCTTCTCGGCGTCCGCCACCGTCGGACGGCGGCCCGCCTCCACCCACCACAGCGCCGTCATCGCCTCCTTGACGCGCTCGAACCACTCGTTGCGGCGGCCGAGCAGTTCCCGGTGCCGCCCCTGGTACATGAAGGCGGTCAGGGCGTCGGTGTCGCGCCACACCGACATGTTCACGATCAGCCAGTCGTCCCCGAAGATCCGCAGGTCCGTCGCGTCGCCCCCGTCGCTCTGCAACCGCCACACGAACCCGTTGGCGCTGTCGGCGGCCGCGTTCACCGGGTCGAGGGCGTCCACGAAGTCCTTCAGCTCGGGCGAGTCGAGCGGGAACTTGAGGCGGGATATGTTGACTTGGGCGAGTTCGTAGGCGGGGCCGGCTGCGGGTTCGGTAGTCATGGCCCGCACCATAAAGGCGTACGAGCGGCGCACTCCGGCCGTTTCGCCGACTGAGACGGCGGCGGTTCGGCGGCGGGTCAGTCGGCCAGCGCCGCCCGCATCACCGCCCGCGCGATCGGCGCCGCGCTGCCGCCGCCGCTGATGTCCGCCCGGTCCGCCGACGCGTCCTCCACGACGACCGCCACAGCGACCGCCGGCTGGCTGTCGCCGTCCTCGTGCGCCCAGGAGATGAACCAGGCGTACGGCGTACCCGTGTTGTCGGTCCCGTGCTGCGCCGTGCCCGTCTTGCCGCCCACCCGGACGCCCGGGATCGCCGCGTTCGTGCCCGTCCCGTTCTCCACCACGTCGACCATCATCTGCTGGAGCTGGGTGGCGGTGGACGGGTTCATCGCCTGGTGCAGGGACTTCGGGCTGTACTGCGAGGCGACGTCGCCGTCCGCGTCCGTCGTCCTGTCCACCAGGTACGGGGACTTGAGCTCGCCGCCGTTGGCCACCGCGGCGGCCACCATCGCCATCTGGAGCGGTGTCGCCCTCGTGTCGTACTGGCCGATGGAGGACAGGGCGAGCTGGTCGGCGGTCATGCTGGTGTCGAAACTGCTCGCGGACACCCGGGACGGGACCCTCAGGCCGTCGTCGTTGAAACCGAACTTCTGCACCGTGTCGAGCATTCCGGCCATGCCCACCCGCACGCCCAGCTCCGCCATCACCGTGTTGCACGAGACCCGGATCGCGTACTCCAGCGACGCGTCCCGGCAGCCGCTCGCCTCGTTGGGCAGGGTGGTGCTGGTGCCGGGCAGGACGTACGGCTCCGGGGTCTTCGTCGGGGCGCCGATGTCCGTCACCACCTCGGTGTCGAGCGCCGCCGCAGCCGTCACGATCTTGAAGGTGGACCCCGGCGGGTACGTCTGCCGGATCGCCCGGTTGAGCATCGGCTGACTCGGCGAGCCGTTCAGCCGCGCCCACGCGTCCGTGACCCGCCGCCCCGTCCCGGAGATCTGCTCGGGGTCGTACGACGGGCTGCTGACCAGGGCGAGGATCTTCCCCGTCGACGGCTCGACCGCGGCGACGGCGCCCTTCCTGCCGCCCAGCCCGCTGTACGCCGCCCGCTGCACCGCGCCCCTGATCGTCGTCACGGCGTTGCCGCCCGGCTGGCGCGAGCGCGTGATCTCGTTCCACAGGGGGAGCGGGGCGAGCAGCGGGTCGGTGCCGGAGAGGACGTCGTCCTCGGCGTTCTCGACGAAGGTCGTGCCGTACGTCTGGGAGGCGTAGCCGGTGACGGGCGCGTACAACGGTCCGTGCAGATACGTTCTTTCGTACCGGAGCTGCTCGCCGCTGTCCCTGGACCCGGTGACCGGCTTCCCGTCCACGACGATGTTGCCGCGCTTCTGCTCGTAACGGCCGATCGTCTTACGCCGGTTGGCGGGATTGTCGTCAAGCGATTCCGCCTGGAAGACCTGGACGCGGGCGGCGTTCAGCAACAGCGCGACGAGCAGCAGCAGACAGAACCCGGCCGCCCGTCTGATGTAGCGGATCACTGGTCGACCTCCACGATGGGCGCGATGACGCCGGTCTCGACGTGCTCGGGCTGTGGACGGCGGGCCGAGTCGCTGACCCGCATCAGCAGCGCCACGATGATCCAGTTGGTCACGACGGACGAGCCGCCCTGCGCGAGGAACGGCATCGCCATGCCGGTCAGCGGGATCAGCCCCATGACACCGCCCGCGATCACGAAGACCTGGAGCGCGAGGATGGAGGCGAGGCCGATCGAGAGCAGCCGCCCGAACGGGTCGCGCAGCGCGAGGCCCGCCCGGTAACCGCGGGCGACGAGCAGGGCGTACAGCAGGAAGATCGCTGTGAGTCCGGACAGGCCGAGCTCCTCGCCCGCCGTCGCCAGGATGAAATCGGACTTGGCGGCGAAGCCGATGAGGACGGACTGGCCCGCGCCGAGCCCCGCGCCGAGCATGCCGCCCGCGGCGAAGGCGAAGAGCGACTGGGCGAGCTGGCCGGGGCCCTGGCCGGCGTCGATGGAGGCGAAGGGGTGCAGCCAGTCCTGGACGCGGCTGTGGACGTGCGGTTCGAGCGAGCCGACGACGAACGCGCCGACCGCCGCGAGGAGCAGGCCGACGGCGATCCAGCCGGTGCGGCCGGTCGCGACGTACAGCAGGATCACGAAGAGGCCGAAGAAGAGAAGTGAGGTGCCGAGGTCGCGTTCCAGGACCAGTACGCCGACGCTGAGCAGCCAGATCGCGACGATCGGACCGAGCACGCGGCCGGTGGGGAGCTGGAGCTTCCAGATCTTGCGGCCGGTGTAGGCGAGGGCGTTGCGGTTCGCGGCGAGGTAGGCGGCGAAGAAGACGGCGAGCAGGATCTTCGCGAACTCGCCCGGCTGGAAGGAGAAGCCGCCGACGCGGATCCAGATCTTCGCGCCGTTGATGGCGGGGAAGAAGATCGGCACCGTCATCAGGACCAGGGCGGCGGCGACCGAGAGGTAGGCGTAGCGCTGGAGGACGCGGTGGTCGCGGAGCAGGACCACGACGCCGATGAAGAGCGCCACGCCGAGGGTGGACCAGATGAGCTGGGTGGGGGCCGCCTGGTCCTTCGGCGTTTCGAGGTCCAGGCGGTAGATCAGCACCAGGCCGAGGCCGTTGAGGAGGACCGCGATGGGCAGCAGCAGCGGGTCGGCGTACGGGGCGCGGAAGCGGACCGCGAGGTGGGCGAGGAGGGCGAGGACGCCGAGGCCCGCGCCGTAGCCCGCGGCGTCGGGGGGCACTGCGCCGTTCTTGGTGAGGCCCACGTCGATGTAGCCGAACACGGCGATGAGGACGGCGCCGACGAGGAGCGAGAATTCCACGCCGCGCCGCTTGGGCAGGCGTACCTCGGGCGGGGGAGCGTCCACCGTCGTTGCGGTCATGTCAGGCAACGTAGCAAGCGAGCGGGCCGTATGTACGTATATGTCGGCTCACGCCCGAGGAGTTCGCGTGGGTGCGGCGAACCCTCCGGGCGTGAGCGGTGCGCGGTGACGGCCGGTCAGCACCAGCGCGGGGCGGCGCCGATGTTCGCGATGTAGTGCGCCGAGCCCCAGGCCCAGGTGCCGTCGGTCAGCAGGTACCAGCGGTCGTTCCCGTGCACGCTGCCGCCGCGGGTCTTGCAGAAGATGTGGACGATCGCGCCGTACGGCTTGCTGCCGATGACCCGGCTGCTGCGGGTGGGCTTGTCGCGCAGCAGCAGCCCGGACCTGGCTATGACGCGCCCCTTGTACGTGTGGGACGTCTCGGTCGGGGGCTGCACGGGTTCCGCCGCCGCCAGCGCGGGGCTCGCCGCGGTGAGTGCGGCGAGGGCGCCGGCGGCTGCGTACAGGCCGAGCCTGGGGAGCGGAGACCGGGGGAGCAGGGGCATGTTGGCTCCTGACGGGGTGAGCGGCCTTCGCCGCGGCGAAGGGCGGCGGGGGACTCCGGTCCGTGACGAACCGGTCCTCGACTCGCCCGATTCACACTAATTTCGACACTGACTGATCGCAATCCGTCACTCTGCGTGTGCCGGGCCGTCCGGGTGCGCCGGGCTCGCGCCGTCTGCCGCGTCCTGCGGCACCTCCGGCAGCCTCAGCGTCGCGACGGCCCCGCCGTCCGGCGCGTTCGCGAAGGTGAGTTCCGCGCCGATGGCCTCCGCCTGCCCCACGGCGATCGTCAGGCCCAGACCGTGCCCCTTGCCGCCGCTGTGCGGCTCGGTCCTGAACCGCTGCGGGCCGTGCCGCACGAGGTACTCGGGGAAGCCGTCGCCGTGATCGCGTACGGTCACTACAGGCCCGTCCACGGTCAGGACGACCGGCTCGCGGCCGTGCTGGTGCGCGTTGCCGATCAGATTGCCCAGGACCCGTTCCAGTCGCCGCCGGTCGGTCTCCACGCAGGCGTCCCGTACGATCCGGACCTCCGTCGGTACCCCCGGCCCCCGTCCCGGACCCCGCGCCACCCGCTCGGCGAGCGGTGCGATCCGGTGCGCCTCCGGGCTGATCTGCTCGCTGCCCGCGTCGAGCCGCGAGATCTCCAGCAGGTCCTCGGTCAGCAGCCGCATCGCCCGCACCCGGTCCTGGACGAGCTGGGTGGGCCGGCCGGGCGGCAGCAGCTCCGCAGCGGCGTGCAGACCGGTCAGCGGGGTGCGCAGTTCGTGGGCCACGTCGGCGGTGAACCGCTGCTCGCTCTGGAGCTTTCCCTGGAGGGTCGCGGCCATCGCGTCCAGGGCGCCGGCGACCGTGGCCACCTCGTCCTCGGGGCGCGAAGGGTCCTTCGTACGCGGGTCGTTGACACGCGCGTCGAGGTCGCCCGCGCTGATCCGGCGGGCCACCCCGGCGGTCTGGTGCAGGCGGCGGGTCACCCGGGTGACGGCGAAGACGCCGACGAGCAGCGTCGCGGAGATGGCGAGGAGCGACGAGCCGACGATGGCCCGGTCCAGGCCCATGATCGTGGCGACGCCCTGGCTGTAGTCGATCTCGGCGGCCATGGCGCGCCGGCCGGCCGGCGCCGCCGCCCACATCGTGGGGCGGCCGTCGTGCTCGCTGACGAGCGTCCCGTGCCGGCCGGACAGGGCGAGCTCGCGCAGCGAGCCGGGCAGTCCCTCCGGGTCGATGCCGGTGTCCGGCGGCAGCGGATCACCGGCCTCGTACGCCCGCGTCGCCTCCTCCAGTCGGGTGAGCGCCTTCTCGCGGGCCTGGTTGAGCGTCTGGTGCGTCACGGAGACGTGCACGAGCGCGCCGAGGAGTGCCGCGAGCGCGCAGCACATCACGGTGATGAAGGCCGCGGCCTTCCAGGTGAGGCGCACGGTCCAGGCGGGCAGGCGGGGCTTCACGAGTGCCTCACGGTGTACCGCCCGGCCCGGTGGGGGTGGGCGCGGACGTGGCGGGGGCGGGGTTGGGGTCGGGGGCCGTGTGGGAGTGGGTGTGGGAGGGCAGCGGCTCGCCGCCCTCCTTGTGCACCCGCAGGATCTCGTCGCGCGTGGGCAGCATGGCGTGCTGGTGACCGTCCCAGGACCAGGCCGTCCTGAACTCGTACCCCGGGAGGTTCGAAGGGGCCCGGATGATGAGGTCGCGGCCCGCGAGCGAGACCCCGATGACGGCGTCGCTGGTGCCCATGATGCGGGTCAGCCGGCCCTTCTCGGCCAGGTAGCAGCGCACCACGAGCTGGCCCTTGGGCAGGGAGACGCCGAGGATCAGTTCCGCTTTTCCGTCGCCCGTCAGGTCGCGGTAGTACGCCTTGAGCACCGGGCAGGTCTTCGGCCGTGTGTCGCACGCTTCCAGCTGCCCGGCCGTCTCCTCGTACATCCCGTCGGGCCCGCTGAGAGCGTCCGGGTGGGCCGCCTGCTCCGCCTGGGCGACGGCCACCGGCCGCACCCTGCGCACGTCGTCGCCCGGCACCCTGATCCCGCGCACCGTCTCCGTCTCGCCCTCGCCGTAGTCCACCGGAGGGATGGTGGCGGCAGGGCGGTCGGGCCACAGGCGGGTGGGGCCGACGGCGGTGGGGGTGGGCCCGGCGCTCTCCAGCTCGCCCGCGTCGGCGCAGCCGGTCAGGGCGGGCACGGCCGCCAGCACCGCGGCAGCGGTCAGCAGCAGCAGGGCCGCACGGGCCGGGCGGTGCGCGCTCAAGGCTCCCCTCCCGGCGGGCCGAGGTCGTGCGGTCGTTCCGTAGACCTTGTGTCCGTAAACCTAATGTCCGTAGACCTTATGGCTGTAAACCTTATGTACGAGAAAGCGGCTTTTCTGCTTCGCGGGGCGGCCCGGATCAGCGCTGATACGGGTTCTGCCCGGGCTGAGGTGCCTGGAGGTGGTCCCGGCCGGCGCCGCCACCCTGCGTCTGCGCGGCCTCCAGCTGCTCCGCCTGTTCCCTGCTCACCTGCTGCTGGGTGCCGCAGAAGGTGCACTGGGTCGTGTACTTCGTCGAGAACGGGAACAGGGGGACGAAGAACAGCGTGAACTTGCTGACGCGCTTCTTGAGCGTGTGCGCGGCGGGGTTGCCGCAGTGCCCGCACACGAGGGTGAGTATGGCCAGTTGGTAGAGGTAGCTCTTGGTGCCGAAAATGATCATCGATGGTCCCTCCGTGCCGTGATCAGTGCGTGCCCTGCTGTCGAGTCTGCACCAAGCGGACCGGGAAGGAGCACCGCCCCCGCCCCGCGCGGGCCGCCCCGCTCAGCGGTCCGAGTACCGCAGACGCTGGACGGCGGACGTCGCGTGGCGCCCGACGTTCTGGCGGACCTCCGCCACCAGTCCCGCCCCCACCCGCCGGTACGGCACGTCCCCCAGCCCGATCGCCGCGATCCGCTCCTCCCCCTCGTCCGGCACCCCCGCCAGCGCCTCCCGCGCCTGCGCCCGCACCGGCGGTGTCAGCGGGGTCGACAGCAGCGGGTCCGCGTCACCCGGCAGTACGAGGACCAGCGCCCGGGGGTGCCGCGCGGTCCCGGTGTAACCGACGACGGCCGCGTCACGCGTGTCCGAATGCCGCACCTTCACCCAGGACTTGGTGTCCCGGGACCGGTAGCGCGAAGCCAGCCCCTTGCACACCAGCCCCTCCACCCCCTGGCCCACCAGGGCCTCGTACCAGAGCGCCGCCTGCTCGCGGTCGGTCGTCGCCAGCACCCTCTGCACCTGCGGGCCCGCCCCCTCCAGCGCGGCGCCGAGCAGCTCCCACCGCTGGACCAGCGGCAGTTCGCGCACATCGCGCCCCGGCACGGCCAGTACGTCGAAGGCGACGTACGCCACGACCACCCCGTCCGCCACCCGCGCCGCGTGCGGCCGCATCAGCTGTGCGAAGGCGAACGCCCCGTCCGCCCACGCGCACACCTCCCCGTCCAGCACCAGCCCGGCCGGCAGCGCGCCGATCGCGGCCGTGATGTCCGGGAAGTCCCGCGCCATGTTCCGCCCGGAGCGGGACTGGAGCACGGCCCCGGCCGCGCCGTCGCGCCCGCCGCGCGCGAACGCCACGCACCGGAAACCGTCCAGCTTGACGCTGTACTGCACTCCGCCCGGCAGCCCGTCCGCCGCCGGGATCTCCGGGATCGCCCGGGGCCGCATGACGTCCACGGGCGGTACGACCGTGACCACGGCGGTCACACCCCCGGCAGCGGATGGGCGTGGTCCGGGTCGACCAGCGGGGCGAGCAGGTCGCCGTACCGCTCCAGCCGTACGCCGATGTCCGCCGCCCGGAAGACGAGCCCCGCCGGGGCCGCCCGGCCCTCCTCGACCTCGTCCCAGGTCACCGGCGCCGACACGGTCGGCTCGACCCGCGCCCGGAGGGTGTACGGGGCGGCGGTCGTCTTCGCGGCGGCGTTCTGGCTGAAGTCGACGAAGACCTTCCCGGGGCGCAGCGCCCGCGTCATCCGGTGCACGACCAGCTCCCCGAGGGCCTCCTGCGCCTCCAGTGCGAGCGCCTTCGCGTACGCGGAGACGTCCTCGGACGGCGTCGGCTCCAGCGCCGCGAGCAGATGCAGCCCCTTGGAGCCGGAGGTCTTCGCGTACGACTCGATGCCGTCCGCCGCCAGCCGCTCCCGCAGCCACAGCGCGACCTCGCAGCACTCCGCGACGCTCGCCGGAGCCCCGGGGTCGAGGTCGAGGACCAGCCGGTCGGCGATGCCCGGCTCGGGGGCGAGCCACTGCGGCGTATGGAACTCCACCACGAGGTTCGCGGCCCACATCAGCGTCGGCAGGTCCTGGATGATCACCTGCCGCGCGAGCTGGCCCTCGGAGCGCCAGACCTCCATCGTCCGCACCCAGTCGGGTGTACCCTGCGGCGGGTTCTTGGTGAAGAACAGCTGCCCGTCGGGGCCGTCCGGATAGCGCAGGAACGAGATGGGCCGGTCGCGCAGATGGGGGAGGAACGCGGGCGCGGTCGTGGCGTAGTAGTGCAGCACCTCGCCCTTGGTGGTCCCGGTGGCCGGATAGAGGACCTTGTCCAGATTGCTGAGCGCCAGGCGCCGCCCCTCCACCTCCGTGATAGGCGACATACGATGAGAATCCCACGTAATCATCAATAAATGCGTCTCAAGGGGGCGAAACGTGCGATCCATCTGGAACGGCGCCATCTCCTTCGGCCTGGTCAGCATCCCGATCAAGCTGGTCAACGCCACCGAGCACCACTCGATCTCGTTCCGCCAGATCCACACCGCCGACGGTGGCCGGATCCGCTACCGCAAGGTCTGCGAGCTCGACGGCGAGGAGATCCCGGCCACCGAGATCGGCAAGGGGTACGAGGAGCCGGGCGGCGGAATCATGCCCATCACGGACGACGACCTGGCCGCACTCCCGCTGCCCACGGCCAAGACGATCGAGATCGTCGCCTTCGTACCGGCGTCCCGGATCGACCCCCTCCAGATGGACTCGGCGTACTACCTGTCCGCGAGCGGTGCGCCCGCCGCGAAGCCGTACGTCCTGCTGCGCGAGGCGCTCAAGCGCAGCGACAAGGTGGCCATCGCCAAGTTCGCGCTGCGCGGGCGGGAGCGGCTCGGCATGCTGCGCGTCGTGGACGACGTCATCGCCATGCACGGCCTGCTCTGGCCCGACGAGGTACGCGAACCGGAGGGGGTGGCCCCGGAGGCGAAGGTGACGGTCCGCGACGCCGAACTGGACCTGGCGGACGCCCTGATGGACACCCTCGGGGACGTCGAACTCGAATCGCTGCACGACGACTACCGCGAGGCGGTCGAGGAGATGATCGCCGCCAAGGCGTCCGGCGGCGAGCTCCCGGCCGAGTCGGCTCCGGCGGCCGGCGGCGGCCAGGTGATCGACCTGATGGCGGCGCTGGAGAAGAGCGTGCGGGCGGCGAAGGAGTCGCGCGGCGAGGAGGGCGAGGAGCCCGCGGCCGAAGGGGTCGCCGAGGTCACGCAGATGGCGGGCAAGGGGAGGGGCAGGGCGGCGGGAGGCTCGGCGGACACCGGGAGGAAGCCGGCGGCGAAGAAGACCGCGGCGGAGAAGAAGACCGCGCCGGAGAAGAAGACGACCGCGGCGAAGAAGACCGCTTCGGCTGCCCGGGAACAGCGGTCGTCCGGGCAGAAGCAGTCCGCGGGGCAGAAGCAGTCACAGGCCGCCGCGGCGAAGAAGACCACCGCCAAGAAGGCAGCCCCCAGGAAGCGCACATCGGCCTGACCGCCGGTCGAATGCGCTCCGGTCCGCGACCTTCGGTCTCCGAATTCCGTTGCCCCCGCAGCCGTGTTGGCGACGTATACCGCCACTTTTCACGGTGACGTCACCGCCTCTTCCTTTCCACCGGGTCCTCTTGGAACATTCTGAGCGCTTCTGTCTCCTCACACCCCAAGAGGCCCCACACCCATGCCAGAACTCAATAGGCGCCGCTTCCTCCAGATCGCCGGCGCGACCGCCGGTTTCGCCGCCCTGTCGAGCAGCATCGACCGGGCCGCCGCGATTCCCGCCAACAGCGTCTCCGGCACGATCCAGGACGTCGACCACATCGTCGTACTGATGCAGGAGAATCGTTCCTTCGATCACTACTTCGGCGCGATGAAGGGCGTACGGGGCTTCGGAGACCCGCGCCCGGTGACGCTGCCGAGCGGCAAGTCGGTCTGGCACCAGGCGGACGGCAGCAAGAAGGTGACGCTGCCGTTCCACCCGACGGCCGACGATCTCGGCATGCAGTTCCTCCAGGGCCTCAACCACGACTGGGCCGGCGGCCACAAGGCGATCAACAAGGGCAAGTACGACCAGTGGGTGCCCGCCAAGACGCCGACGACGATGGCCTACCTCACGCGTGAGGACATCCCCTTCCACTACGCGCTCGCCGACAGGTTCACGGTCTGCGACGCGTACCACTGCTCGTTCATCGGGGCGACCGACCCGAACCGCTACTACATGTGGACGGGCTACACGGGCAACGACGGCGCCGGCGGCGGCCCGGTGCTCGGCAACGAGGAGTCGGGGTACGGCTGGACGACGTACCCCGAGCGGCTGGAGAAGGCCGGTGTCTCCTGGAAGATCTACCAGGACACCGGCGACGGTCTGGACGCGGCGGGTCACTGGGGCTGGATCAACGACGCCTACCGGGGCAACTACGGCGACAACTCGCTCCTGTACTTCAACCAGTACCGCAACGCCAAGCCCGGCGACCCGCTCTACGACAAGGCCCGTACCGGCACCAGCGTCAAGAACGGCGACGGCTACCTCGACGACCTGAAGGCCGACGTCCGGGCGGGCGAGCTGCCGCAGATCTCCTGGATCGCCGCTCCCGAGGCATTCACCGAGCACTCCAACTTCCCCTCGAACTACGGCGCCTGGTACATCGCGCAGCTGCTCGACGCGCTGACCTCCAACCCCGAGGTGTGGAGCCGCACGGCCCTGTTCATCACGTACGACGAGAACGACGGCTTCTTCGACCACGTCGTGCCGCCGTACCCGCCCGCCTCCGCCGCGCAGGGCAAGTCGACCGTCGACACCACCACCGAGCAGTACGCGGGGGGCACGTCGTACGCGGCCGGCAACTACGGCCTCGGCCCGCGCGTCCCCATGCTCGTCGTCTCCCCCTGGAGCACCGGCGGTTACGTCTGCTCCGAGGTCTTCGACCACACCTCGATCATCCGCTTCATGGAACGCCGCTTCGGCGTCAACGAACCCAACATCTCGCCGTGGCGCCGCGCCGTCTGCGGCGACCTCACCTCGGCCTTCGACTTCGCCACTCCCGACGCGCGCCCCGCCGAGCTGCCCGACGCCGCCGGGTACGAGCCGCCGGACCGCGAGCGCCACCCCGACTACCGGCCGACCCCGCCCGCCGTCGGCACCCTGCCCCGGCAGGAGCCCGGCGCGCGCCCGGCCCGCGCGCTGCCCTACGCGCCGTACGTGGACGGCGCGGTCAACACGGCCGACGGCCGGATCGCCCTCACCTTCAGCCCGGGCGCGGCGGCCGGGGCGCAGTTCTACGTCACCTCGGCGAACCGCACCGACGCGCCGTGGACGTACACCGCCGAGGCCGGCAAGAAGATCTCCGACACGTGGAACTCGGCGTACTCCAAGGGCACGCACGACCTCACCGTCCACGGCCCCAACGGCTTCCTGCGCACCTTCCGCAGCCCCGCCAAGACCGCGTGCCCCGAGGCCACCGCCCGCCACAACGCGACCACCGGAAGCCTCGACCTGACGCTGACGAACCCGGGCGCCACCACCGCCAACCTCACGGTGAGCAACGCCTACGGCGGCCAGCCGCAGACGTTCGCGGTGCGCGCGGGCGCCACGGTGACGCACACCGTGGACCTGCGTGCCACCAAGCGCTGGTACGACGTGACCGTGGTCTCCGACACCCACGCCACCTTCCTGCGCCGCTTCGCCGGCCACGTGGAGACCGGCGCCCCGGGGGTGAGCGACCCGGCGACGCGCACGGTCTGACGTGCGTCAATGCCACACGGTTTGACGGGCGACCGGATGGAGGACGGGTAGGACGGGCAGGTAGGGACGTACAAGCGGGGGGTAGGCAAGCAGGGGCAGGCCATACCCCCACGACATGTGGGGGGCACTGACCCGGCCCGGCTGTCTGCTCCCGTCCCGTTCGGCCCCGTCCCGTCTCCTCCCGACTCTGGTGGTCTGCCTGCGTGCCTGCGCCTGCAACCTGCTGGGCTACAGGCGCGGTCGGCCGGGCGGCGCTGGTGGCGGTCTTCGCCGGGGCGACGGTGGGTGCCTGCGTGCGGTGGCCGGGACCGCCGCCCGGGGCCGGTGACGCCCGCGCTGCACCTCCGGCGCCGTCGCCGGACGGGGTGAACATCCGGCGGAACCCTCGACGGACGGCCATCCCCTTACGTACCCCTCCCCTCGCCCCGCGGTGAGGGCGCACTGGGGCTGGGTCCTCACCGATCCGCGACGGCCGTTTCATGTCCGCTGCCAGCCCGCTCGGACGCCGACCCGCCGCCTGCCATGCGCCCGGCCAGCTGGACAACACAGTCGCGTACGACTGACCCCAACTCCCCTTCAGCCACGTGGGATCCGACGATGAGGCGGGACAGCTGCGGTACGGCACTCGGCCAGGCGGCCAGGCCGATGAGCGAGAGCAGCGTCACGGCGGCCTCCGGCCCCGGCGCGAGGCCCAGCCGCTCCGCGAGTGCGTCGACTTTCAGCGAGTAGCCCGCCGCGCGGTCCTGCTCGCCGACGACGTCCGGTTCCGGGTGGTGCAGTGCCTCCCACAGGAGCAGCCGCAGCAGCTCCGGGCGCTCGCGGTGGAAGTCGTACACCGAGCCCACCCACTGCGCCACGTCGTCGCCCGGTGTGCCGACGGCTTCCGTGAGCTCGTCCATGGCCGCGCCGACGGTCGCCGCGAACAGGCCGTCCTTGCTGCCGAAGTGGCCGTAGACGCGCTCCTTGTTGACCCCGGCCAGCTCCGCGATGCGGTCGACGCGGGCCCCCGCCACGCCCAGGGCGGCGAACTCCTGGCGAGCCGCTCCCAGGAGCTTCTGCCTCGTCACTGCTGTGTCTCTTGCCATGACCCCACACTACCCAACCAATCAGTTGGAACACGTTGACATCCAACTGGTTGGTTGGTTGCATGGCGGCCATGATCACCGACTCCACCGACTCGACCGACTCCACCGAGGTCACCGACTCGACCGGCACACCCTCGGCGAAGCCGCTCCCCACGACCAAGCCGTCCACGCAGGCCGCCGCGCCCCGGCCCGATGTCCAGGTCGAGGCCGCGTCATTCCGCAGAACGGTGCCCGCCCTTTGCGCGGTGGGCGTCCTGATGGTCGGTCAGCTCTACACGGTGCTCCCGGTGCTCGGCCTGCTGGCGGAGTCGTGGTCGACGACGGCCACCGCCGCGGGCTGGACCACGACCGCCTTCGGCTTCGGTTACGCCGCCGGATTCCTCTTCTGGGGTCCGCTGTCGGACCGCTTCGGACGCCGGAAGCTGATTGTCCTCGGCCTGTTCCTCACCGCGCTCACGACGGCGGCAGTGGCCGCCGCGCCCAACTTGGCAGTGGGCTGCACCATCCGCGTCGTACAAGGACTGAGTGCGGCCACCTTCGCGCCACCCGCCTTCGCCTACATCGCCGAGCGCATCGAGCCGGCCCGGCGAGTGGCGGCCATGACCTGGCTCACCAGCTCGTTCCTCTCGGCGGGTGTGCTCGGCCAGGTGTACGCACAGTCGGTGTCCGACGGGGCCGGCTGGCGAACGGTGTTCCTGACCTGCGCGGCGGCGATGGTCGGCGGCGCGCTGCTGCTGCGCGGCGTACTGGACGAGGACACCGCTTCGGCCACCCCCTCCGCGCTCGACGCCTACCGCGCGATGGGAAGACTGCTCACCAAGCCGTCCCTCGTCCTACTGCTGCTGTCCACGGTCACGCTGCTGTGCGGCTTCGTAGCCGTCTACACGGGGCTCCAGGTGGCCGGCCCGGCCCGACTGACCGGCGACCCGGACGCGATGCTGCTGTTGCGCGCCGGTTCGCTGCCCGCGATGGTGCTGGTGCCGCTGGTCACCCCGTTCCTCGTGCGGCTGCCGGCCGTACGCCGCGTGGTCGGCGCCCTGCTGCTCGCCGCCACGGTGAGCGCGGCCTCCGCGACGCTCGCGCGCGGGGGCGACCTCGGCGTCGTACTGCTGGGCGCGCTGCTGTTCGTCTTCGTCTTCGCCATCGCGGTGACGGCGCCGGCGCTGGTCGAGGCGATCGGCGCGCAGGCGGGCCCGGCGCGCGGCGCGGCGGTCGCCCTCTACACCTTCGCCCTGTTCACCGGCGCGAGCGCCGGCCCGCAACTGGCGACGGCGGCCGGCGGCTACGCCACCGTCTTCGCGGCGATCGCCGGCGTGCTGGGCGTGGGCGCACTACTGGCAGCCGCAGGCCACCACACACACCGCTGACCCACACCGCCCCCACTGGGCACGGCGACGCACAAAGCGGCCCAGGGAAGCACGCACCAAGGGGGCCCCCACGATCCCGATCGGCCTGCCTACCGCTGAGGGAGTTGGACGTCGACCGCTCGCATCACTCGTTATGGCGCGCTCCTTATGCGCGGTGCGCACACAATGCCCAGAATTGACACACGATGTGTTGTGCCGAACCTTGGGAGTGAAAGACCATGCCGACGTACGTCACGTTGCTGAACTGGACCGATCAGGGGATCCGGGCCTACAGGGACACCCCGCAGCGCGCCGAGGCGTTCGCCGCAGCGGCGCAAAAGCTCGGGGCGAAGCTCCTGAACATCTACTGGACCGTCGGTTCGTACGACCTCGTGGCCGTCGTAGAGGCACCCGACGACGAGACCGCCACGGCGATGCTCCTGCAAGTGGGCGGGCTGGGCAACGTCCGTACCACGACGCTGCGGGCCTTCGACCGGGAGGAGATGGACCGCATCATCGCCAAAGCCACGGGCTGAGGACTTCCGGACCGACAACCTGTTACGCGAGTACCAGTGACGCGCTCACGCCGGCACACTCCGAGGCTCTCGCCATGACGCGCCCCGACCTGCGCGGACGCGCCAAGACTCGTCCACGAACAGTCCAAGGAGTCCGTCACCCCACCGCTCCGAGCGGCATGCGGCCGCACATACGCGAAGACCCCGTTCTCAGCGAAGCGCTGATGGCGGGGTCTTTGGGCACTTCCTGCGAAGTGCCCCCGGCAGGATTCGAACCTGCGCACACGGCTCCGGAGGCCGTTGCTCTATCCCCTGAGCTACGGGGGCGTACCGCCGTGGTTAAGCGGCGACGGGTTGAACACTACCAGCTCCGGCCGGGTGTTCATGAACAGGTTTTGGGAGCCGGCGGTGGGTCGGTGGTGGGTCGGTCGTAGGTTCCTGAGCAGGCCGGGGCCTCCGGGGTGGTGGGGCTCGGTGGGGCGAGGGCCTCGCCGTCCCTCCTCCGGGGTGGAAGTCGGCAAAAGCCGGACGCGGTGGTGGGGGGCGACCTACTCTCGAGTTGTGCCAGGCGTGTCCGGCCGCGTGCTTGTTGTGGACGACAACAAGGTCATCCGGCAGTTGATCAGGGTCAATCTCGAGCTGGAGGGCTTCGAGGTGGTGACCGCGGCCGATGGTGCCGAGGCGCTGGACATCGTTCATCGCGTCTGCCCCGATGTCGTCACCCTGGATGTGGTCATGCCACGGCTCGACGGGCTGCGTACGGCCGCGCGGCTGCGGGACGACCCCCGGACCAGCCATCTGCCCGTCGCGATCATCAGCGCGTGCACGCAGTACGAGGTGGAGAGCGGCCTCGCCGCCGGGGTCGACGTCTTCCTCTCCAAGCCCTTCGAACCCGCCGAGCTCGTCAGGCTCGTACGGCAGTTGATGCGCCAGGCCAACCCACCGTCCGCCGACGGGCGACACGAAGTGGGGCAGGCCGAGCAGGCCGAGCAAGCCGGACCGGCCGGGCGTTCGGTCGGCTGACCTCCCGGCGACCGGCCGGAGGCCGCTGCCCGACTCGGGGAGTACGCGCTGCCCGCGACCGTTGACGTACACGCTGCCCGCCGCCCTGGTGGGGGTGCGCCGTCGGCGATCGTCGTCGGTCCGGCCCGGTGAGGGGCGTCGGCTTAATCGACGGTGAGCTTGTGGCCGGGGTGATCAGCGGTCCCTGGGGTGCCCGCATGGCGAAACCGGTTCGCGTGAGGCCCCCCCTTCTCCCATACGCTTGTGCCGTGACCCCCGCAGAGCTCTCTCGTACCGTGCTGCGCGCCGTGCGTCGCGCCGCGGACGAGGACGGGCTGCGGGCGCCGGTGCCGGAGCTCGCAGCCGTCGAGCGGCCGCGGCCCGGTGGCCGTGGTGACTACGCCACCAACGTCGCCCTCAAGCTCGCCGGCCCCGCCCGCCGGCCCGCCCGCGAGGTCGCGGAGATCCTCCGCGCGCGGCTCGTGGGGGAGGAGGCCATCGTTGCCGTCGAGGTCACCGGGCCCGGATTCCTGAACTTCACCCTCGCGCGGGACGCGCACGATTCCGTCGTACGTACCGTCCTCGCCCAGGGCCCCGCCTACGGGCACGGCAGTGCCCTCGACACCCACGTCGTCCAAGTCGGCAGCGGGCCCCTCGCCGACGCGGTCGCCCGGCTGGCCCATGCGATGGGTGCGAGCGTCGTTCGCCCGGAGGGAGAGGCGCAGGTGTACGTCCACCCCGGCCCCCGGCCGGATGTCCACCCCTCCGCCCCGTTGGGCCATCCCGCCCCCCGGTTCGGCGGCCGTCCCGCCCCCCGGCGCGACGCCCACGCCCAGCCCGCTCACACCGACCCGCTCGTCGCCCGGCTCGGGCGTGACGCCGCCGTGTGGCACCTCATCTGGCCCACCGCCACCGCCACCCCCGACGACCTCCTCGTCCAGCGAGAGACCAACCCCCTCTTCCGGGTCCGGTACGCCCACGCCCGTACCCGCGCCCTGCTCCGAAGCGCCGCCCGGCTCGGGTTCACACCGGCCGAGCCCCTCGCACCGGGCGCCGAAGTCGCACCGGCCGAGCCTCTCGCACCCCGCGCCGAAGTCGCACCCCGCGCCGAAGTCGCACCGGGCGCCGAAGTCGCACCGGGCCGGGACGAAGGACGACCAGGCGGCGAAGGCGGAGTGAGCCGTGCGGGCGCGTCGGGCGCCGGGCACGGTGAGCTGCTGCGTGCCCTCGGCGACTACCCCGCCGTCCTCGAAGCCGCAGCCCGCCACCGCGCGCCCGACCGGCTCGCGCGGCACCTGGACACGACGGCGGAGGCGTTCTTCCGCTTCCACGACACCCACCCCGTCCTGCCTCTCGGCGACGAGAAACCCTCGGTCGCCCACCGTTCCCGGCTGGCCCTCGCCGAGGCCACCGGAACGGTGCTCGCCGGCGGCCTGTCCTTGCTCGGCATCACCGCACCCGAACATCTGTGAGAGAGACAGAAGGACCATGAGCCGTTCCGCACACCCCGCCGGGCCCCGTCACGCCGATGTGTACCCCGAGGGCCACTACACCGCCCCGGCCGCCGACCTGAACCTCCTCGACGAGAAGGTCTGGGCGCGGTCCGTACGGCGCGACGACGAGGGTGTCGTGTCCGTCGGCGGCCTCGCGGTGACCCGCCTCGCCGAGGAGTTCGGCACCCCCGCCTACTTCCTCGACGAGAGCGACTTCAGGGCCCGCTGCCGCGCCTGGGCCGACGCCTTCGGGCCGGACGCCGACGTCTTCTACGCGGGCAAGGCATTCCTCTCCCGCGCCGTCGTCCGCTGGCTCCGGGAGGAAGGGCTCAACCTCGACGTCTGCTCCGGCGGGGAGCTGACCACCGCCCTCGACGCCGGTATGCCCGCGGAGCGCATCGCCTACCACGGCAACAACAAGTCGGTCGAGGAGATCGAGCGGGCCGTACGCGTCGGGGTCGGCCGGATCGTCCTCGACTCCTTCCAGGAGATCGTCCGCGTCGCCCACATCGCGCAGAGCATGGGCAAGCGCCAGCGCGTGCAGATCCGCGTGACCGTCGGCGTCGAGGCCCACACGCACGAGTTCATCGCCACCGCCCACGAGGACCAGAAGTTCGGCATCGCGCTCGCCGACGGCCAGGCCGCCGAAGCGGTACGGCGCGCCCTGCGGCTCGACGGGCTGGAGCTCATCGGCATCCACTCGCACATCGGCTCGCAGATCTTCGACATGGCCGGCTTCGAGGTCTCCGCCCGGCGCGTGGTGCAGCTGCTCGCCGAAGTACGCGACGAACACGGCGTCGAACTGCCCGAGATCGACCTCGGCGGCGGCCTCGGCATCGCGTACACCTCCGAGGACGACCCCAGCGAGCCGCACCACATCGCCAAGGCGCTCAACGAGATCGTCAGCCGGGAGTGCGAGTCCGCCGGGCTCGCCACGCCCCGCATCTCCGTCGAGCCCGGACGCGCCATCGTGGGCCCCACCGCCTTCACGCTTTACGAAGTCGGCACGATCAAGCCGCTGGAGGGGCTGCGTACGTACGTCAGTGTCGACGGCGGCATGTCGGACAACATCCGCACCGCCCTGTACGACGCCGAGTACAGCGTGGCGCTCGTCTCGCGCACCTCGGACGCCGCGCCGATGCTCGTCCGCGTCGTCGGCAAGCACTGCGAGAGCGGTGACATCGTGGTGCGGGACGCCTTCCTGCCCGCCGACCTCGCGCCCGGTGATCTCATCGCCGTGCCCGCGACCGGCGCGTACTGCCGTTCCATGGCCAGCAACTACAACCACTCGCTGCGCCCGCCGGTCGTGGCCGTGAACGACGGTGAGGCGCGGGTGATTGTCCGGCGCGAGACGGAGGAAGATCTCCTGCGTCTCGATGTCGGCTGATGAAATAGACGTCTCGCAATCTGGACCGGGGACAGAAACTCCCGTCCGGTGAGTGAGACTGGTTCACACTCAAGCAAGAAACGCTGGGCCGAATGAAAGGCGTAGGTCGAATGATGCGTACGCGTCCGCTGAAGGTGGCGCTGCTGGGCTGTGGTGTGGTCGGCTCAGAGGTGGCGCGCATCATGACGACGCACGCCGACGACCTCGCCGCCCGCATCGGGGCCCCGGTCGAACTGGCCGGGGTCGCCGTGCGCCGCCCCTCCAAGGTGCGTGAGGGCATCGACCCCTCCCTGATCACCACCGACGCGACCGCCCTGGTCAAACGGGGCGACATCGACGTCGTCATCGAGGTCATCGGCGGCATCGAGCCGGCCCGCGCCCTCATCACCACCGCGTTCGAGCACGGCGCCTCCGTCGTCTCCGCGAACAAGGCGCTGCTCGCCGAGGACGGCGCGGCCCTGCACGCCGCCGCCGAGCAGCACGGGCGTGACCTGTACTACGAGGCCGCCGTCGCCGGCGCCATTCCGCTCGTACGCCCGCTGCGCGAGTCCCTCGCCGGGGACAAGGTCAACCGGGTGCTCGGCATCGTCAACGGCACGACCAACTTCATCCTCGACAAGATGGACACGAGCGGAGCCGGTTACTCCGAAGCGCTCGACGAGGCCACCGCCCTCGGGTACGCCGAGGCCGACCCGACCGCCGACGTCGAGGGCTTCGACGCCGCCGCCAAGGCCGCCATCCTGGCCGGGATCGCCTTCCACACCCGGGTGCGGATCGGCGACGTGCACCGCGAGGGTCTGACCGAGGTCACGGCCGCCGACATCGCCTCCGCCAAGCGCATGGGCTGCACCGTCAAGCTCCTCGCCATCTGCGAGCGCGCGGCCGACGGCAAGTCCGTCACCGCCCGCGTCCACCCGGCGATGATCCCGCTCACCCACCCGCTGGCCTCGGTCCGCGAGGCGTACAACGCGGTCTTCATCGAGGCCGAGGCGGCCGGGCAGCTGATGTTCTACGGCCCGGGCGCCGGCGGCGCTCCGACCGCCTCCGCCGTCCTCGGCGACCTCGTGGCCGTCTGCCGGAACCTGGTCGCGGAGACCACCGGGCCCGGCGAGTCCGCGTACACCCAACTTCCTGTCAGCTCCATGGGGGAGGTCGTCACGCGGTACCACATCAGCCTGGATGTGGCCGACAAGCCGGGTGTTCTCGCCCAGGTCGCGACGGTCTTCGCCGAGCACGGTGTCTCCATCGACACCGTGCGCCAGCAGAGCCGGCAGGACGGAGTCGGCGAGGCATCCCTCGTCGTCGTCACCCACCGCGCGCCCGACGCCGCCCTTTCGGGGACCGTCGAGGCGCTGCGCAAGCTCGACACCGTGCGCGGTGTCGCCAGCATCATGCGTGTTGAAGGGGAGTAAGGACCCATGACCAGCATCGGCACCCACCAGTGGCGCGGCATCATCGAGGAGTACCGGGACCGTCTTCCGGTGACGCAGACGACGCCCGTCGTCACGCTCGGCGAGGGTGGCACGCCGCTCGTACTGGCGCAGGTCCTCTCCGAGCGCACCGGCTGCGAGGTGTACCTCAAGGTCGAGGGCGCCAACCCGACCGGTTCCTTCAAGGACCGCGGCATGACCATGGCGATCACCCGGGCCAAGGAGGAGGGCGCGAAGGCGGTCATCTGCGCCTCCACCGGCAACACGTCGGCCTCGGCCGCCGCCTACGCCGTACGCGCCGGAATGGTCTGCGCCGTCCTCGTGCCGCAGGGCAAGATCGCGCTCGGCAAGATGGGCCAGGCGCTCGTGCACGGCGCCAAGATCCTCCAGGTCGACGGCAACTTCGACGACTGCCTCACGCTCGCCCGCAGCCTCTCCGACAACTACCCGGTGGCGCTGGTCAATTCGGTGAACCCGGTCCGCATCGAGGGCCAGAAGACCGCCGCCTTCGAGATCGTCGACCGGCTCGGTGACGCCCCGGACATTCACGTACTTCCCGTTGGCAACGCCGGAAACATCACGGCGTACTGGCGCGGCTACCGCGAGTACGCGGCGGACAAGATCTCCACGCACAACCCCCGGATGTGGGGCTTCCAGGCATCCGGTTCGGCGCCGATCGTGCGCGGCGAGGTCGTCAAGGACCCGCACACCGTCGCCACCGCGATTCGCATCGGCAACCCCGCCTCGTGGCAGTACGCCCTGGAGGCGCGGGACGAGTCGGGCGGCTTCATCGACGAGGTGACGGACCGTGAGATCCTGCGC
The DNA here is from genome assembly GCF_001746415.1 of Streptomyces agglomeratus. Classification (NCBI taxonomy): domain Bacteria; kingdom Bacillati; phylum Actinomycetota; class Actinomycetes; order Kitasatosporales; family Streptomycetaceae; genus Streptomyces; species Streptomyces agglomeratus. The sequence continues at coordinate 2,746,838 of NZ_MEHJ01000001.1, read as the reverse complement.
GCCTACCGTCTGTTGGCCTCCCAGGAGGGCGTCTTCGTCGAGCCCGCCTCGGCGGCGAGCGTCGCCGGTCTGCTCAAGGCGGCCGACGAGGGCAAGGTCGACCCCGGCCAGAAGATCGTCTGCACGGTGACCGGAAACGGCCTCAAGGACCCCGACTGGGCGGTGGCCGGAGCGCCGCAGCCCGTCACGGTGCCCGTGGACGCCGCCACGGCCGCCGAGCGCCTCGGCCTGGCGTAGAGCGCCCGGCGGGGGCCGGACGGCGACGTAAAGCCCCGTAAGGCCCCGTAAGACCAGACATAGGCGCACAGGACGGCCCGCGACACGCATCGTGCGCCTCCTGTGCGCCCTATGTCGTCACAGAACCTTCCTTCGATAGGCTGTACTGAACCCGCCCCGCCGCATATGCCGCGGTGCTGCTGCCGTCATGGCCTTTGGGTGTTCGCAGGTCCTTCAGAATGTCGGCAGTCCGCAAAATCCCGCAGTTTCACAAGGAGAGTCGTCGAGCGATGGCCGGTCCCGCGTTCCGCGCCGCCGCCGTAAGGGTGCGCGTCCCCGCCACCAGCGCAAATCTTGGTCCCGGCTTCGATGCCCTGGGCCTGTCGCTGGGGCTGTACGACGATGTCGTCGTCCGGGTCGCCGACTCCGGGCTGCACGTCGACATCGCAGGTGAGGGCGCCGAGACGCTGCCCCGCGACGAGAGTCACCTGCTCGTACGGTCGCTCCGTACCGCCTTCGACCTGCTCGGCGGACAGCCGCGCGGCCTGGAGGTCGTCTGCGCCAACCGCATCCCGCACGGCCGCGGACTCGGCTCCTCCTCCGCCGCCATCTGCGCCGGCATCGTCGCCGCGCGCGCCGTGACCATAGGCGGCGACGCGCGTCTCGACGAGGCCGCGTTGCTGGAGCTGGCGACCGAGATCGAGGGGCACCCCGACAACGTCGCCGCCTGCCTCCTCGGCGGCTTCACGCTCGCCTGGACCGACGGGGGAGCGGCCAGGGCGATCAGGATGGACCCGGCGAGTTCCGTCGTTCCGGTGGTCTTCGTGCCCGGAAAGCCGGTGCTCACCGAGACCGCTCGCGGACTGCTGCCGCGCACCGTCCCCCATGTGGACGCCGCCGCCAACGCGGGCCGCGCCGCCCTTCTCGTGGAGGCCCTGACCAGGCGCCCCGAGCTGCTGCTCGCGGCGACCGAGGACCGACTCCACCAGGACTACCGCGCCCCGGCGATGCCGGAGAGCCTGGCCCTGGTCAACCGACTGCGCGCGGACGGCGTCCCCGCGGTCATCTCCGGCGCGGGCCCCACGGTGCTCGCGCTGGTCGAGGACAGTGCGGCCGACAAGGTCGCACAGCTGGCGGGCGAGGGGTGGGCGGCCAACCGGCTGGCTCTCGACGCCGCGGGAGCGAGTGTCCTGCCCCTCGGGGCGCAGTGACACGCGATTGCCGGTGAACGAGAGGGGGAATATTTGTTGGATCCGGTAGTGTTAATCTCAAGTCTGCACCCGGCGTCCTCGTGGCGCGGTGCATCGTGTCCCCCTTAGGGACCACATTCTTCCGGGAGCCTCCCCAACTGCCTGAGCAGCCTGCCTGAGCAGTTTCGAGCACGCTCCGGAACCGGCATTGCAAGAGCCGGACCCCCAGCACGTTAATTCTTCCGCCGTATCCGGCGGACCACCGCCCCGGCCCGGTTTACCAAGACCGCAGTCGGACAGCTCAACCGGTCGCCGAGCCAGACAGGCCGACGTCCGCTCCAGGGAAGGACCCTTCGTGAGCGACACCACCGATCTGATGGGCGTGACTGCCGACAAGAATGTCGACAACACCGCGTCCGCCGCAGGTGCTGCCACTGGTAGTGCCGCACGGCGCCGCCGCTCCGGCACCGGCCTCGACGGCATGGTCCTGGCCGAGCTGCAGCAGGTCGCGTCCGGCCTCGGCATCAGGGGCACCGCGCGTATGCGCAAGAGCCAGCTGATCGAGGTCATCAAGGAAGCGCAGGCCGGCGGCTCCGCCCCGGCGAAGAGCGCCGACACGGCCGGCGCCGCCGCCGAGACCAAGCCGAAGCGCCGCGCCACCTCCAAGGCCCGTACGGGCGACGACACCGCCGCGGCCCCGGCCGCCGCGCCCGCCGCCGAGAAGGCCGTCGCGCAGCAGCAGATCGACATCCCCGGTCAGCCGGCCAGCGACGACCAGCCGGCCGGCGAGCGCCGCCGCCGCCGCGCCACCGCCCAGGCGGGCAGCCCGGAGACGGCCGTCGCCACCGAGGTGAAGGCCGAGCCCAAGACCGACGTCAAGACCGAGGCCAGAGCCGACGCGCAGCCCGAGGCCAAGGCCGAGGCAGCCGTCGACACCGCCGAAGGCCGCCGGGGTGACCGCCAGGAGCGCGGTCAGCGCGGCGACCGTCGCGAGCGCGGCCAGCGTGACCGCGGCGAGCGCGGCGAGCGCGGTGACCGTGGCGACCGCGGTGACGGCGCGCGCGGCGACCGCCAGGACCGCGGCGACCGCCGTGACCGTGGCGGCAAGGGCGACGACCAGGGCGGCCAGCGCCAGCAGCGCCAGGGCGGCCAGGGTGGCCCCCAGGGCGCCGGGCCGCAGGACGACGACGACTTCGAGGGTGGCCGCCGTGGCCGCCGCGGCCGCTACCGCGACCGCCGTGGCCGTCGTGGCCGCGAGGAGTTCGGCAGCGACGCGCCGCCGGTCTCCGACGACGACGTCCTGATCCCCGTCGCGGGCATCCTGGACATCCTCGACAACTACGCGTTCATCCGGACCTCCGGCTACCTGCCGGGCCCGAACGACGTGTACGTGTCGCTGGCCCAGGTCCGCAAGAACGGCCTGCGCAAGGGTGACCACGTCACCGGCGCCGTCCGCCAGCCCAAGGACGGCGAGCGCCGCGAGAAGTTCAACGCGCTCGTACGCCTCGACTCCGCGAACGGCATGGCGGCCGAATCCGGCCGCGGGCGCCCGGAGTTCAACAAGCTGACGCCGCTGTACCCGCAGGACCGGCTGCGCCTCGAGACCGACCCGGGCGTCCTGACGACCCGGATCATCGACCTCGTCGCGCCGATCGGCAAGGGCCAGCGCGGCCTGATCGTGGCCCCGCCGAAGACCGGTAAGACCATGATCATGCAGGCGATCGCCAACGCGATCACCGTCAACAACCCCGAGTGCCACCTGATGGTCGTCCTGGTCGACGAGCGTCCGGAAGAGGTCACCGACATGCAGCGCTCGGTGAAGGGCGAGGTCATCTCCTCGACCTTCGACCGCCCGGCCGAGGACCACACCACCGTCGCCGAGCTGGCCATCGAGCGCGCCAAGCGCCTCGTGGAGCTGGGTCACGACGTGGTCGTCCTGCTGGACTCGATCACCCGTCTGGGCCGTGCGTACAACCTCGCGGCCCCCGCCTCCGGACGCATCCTGTCCGGTGGTGTCGACTCGACCGCGCTCTACCCGCCGAAGCGCTTCTTCGGTGCGGCGCGCAACATCGAGGACGGCGGCTCGCTGACCATCCTGGCCACCGCGCTCGTCGAGACCGGCTCGCGCATGGACGAGGTGATCTTCGAGGAGTTCAAGGGCACCGGCAACATGGAGCTCAAGCTCGACCGGAAGCTCGCCGACAAGCGCATCTTCCCGGCTGTCGACGTCGACCCGTCCGGCACCCGCAAGGAGGAAATCCTCCTCAACGCGGAAGAGCTCGCCATCGTCTGGAAGCTGCGCCGGGTGCTGCACGCGCTCGACTCGCAGCAGGCGATCGAGCTGCTGCTGGACAAGATGAAGCAGACGAAGTCGAACGCCGAGTTCCTGATGCAGATCGCGAAGACGACTCCCTCGGGCAACGGCAGCGACTGACGCCGAGGCGCCCAACAGCGTCCACAGCGTCAACTGAGCCGTCCCGCCACGAAAGTGGCGGGGCGGTTTCGTCATGTCCGCCTGTCCTAAACCCGGTTACTGCGCAGGTGTTGCCAAGTTGTGTTCACTGTTTGGTCACAAGTGACTGTGGAGATAGGGGAGTCGGTCGTACGATCGTTCGGCCGCAGGTGGGGGGATCCATTTGGGGCGCCTTCATTTATCTCTGAAACAGGAGTCCCGAGTGATCTCTGGCAAGCAGGGCGGCAAACACCGCCGCCGGATACGGACAGCCGTGCCGGCGGCAGCCGCGGCGATCGCCACCGCGGTGGCCGGCGTGATGCTGATGGCCCCGGCCAACGCCGCTTCGCCGGTGCCCTCGCCCACGAGCAAGCCGGCCGTCACCTCGCCCTCCCCGGCAGAGCTGGAAGCACGCCTCGCGGGCGCGGCCAAGTCGGCCGGGCAGCCGCAGCAGCCCGAGACGTCGAGGTTCTCGTCGGGCGGCACGATCGACCCGATGGTCATCGGCGGTACGGAAACGGCCATCAGCACGGCGCCGTGGATGGCCCAGCTCTTCTACAACGACGGCCCGGACTCCTTCTTCTGCGGCGGCGCCGTCATCGCGCCGACGAAGATCCTCACCGCCGCGCACTGCGTCAAGGGCTTTGACTGGAAGGGCAAGGGCGTCGTCGTCACCGGCACCGACAAGCTGGCGACCGGCGGCACCAATTCGGGCGTGTGGCGGCAGTGGAGCCACCCGAAGTACAACGACTACACGCTCGACAACGACATCGCGGTGCTGACCCTGGCCTCCCCGGTCAAGGCCAAGCCGATCAACATCACGAAGTCGCACGACACCACGTCGTACAAGCCCGGGACGCTCGCCACGGTCTACGGCTGGGGCCGCACCACGTCCCGGAACAACGAGATCTCGGAGACGCTGCGCAAGGCGGAGCTGCCCATCAACTCCGACGCCACGTGCGCCGACTGGGAGCTCGGGGACCAGTTCGTCAAGGGCCACATGGTCTGCGCGGGCAAGCCCGCCAGCGGTCAGGACAGCGGTACGAAGAGCGCCTGCAACGGCGACTCGGGCGGCCCCCTGGTGGTCGGCGGCAAGATCGTCGGCGTGGTCTCGTGGGGCATCCAGAACTGCGTGAAGAAGGGCGCGTACAGCGTCTACGCCAAGGTCAGCTCGTACGCCGGATCCGTCGTCCCGCGCGTCGACGACGGCAACCTGACCGGTGACCACCGGTCCGACGTCATCGCCCGCACCTCCGGCGGCACGCTCTACTCGTACGCCTCCAAGGGCACCTCGTTCGCCGCGCGCGTCAACCAGGGCAACTACAGCGGCACCAACGTGATCCTCCAGACCGACCTCAACCGGGACGGCTACGAGGACCTCGTCATCCGGACCACGTCCGGGGACGTCATGTGGTCGCACTACGTGCCGTCCACCCAGCAGTGGTCCAACACGAAGATCGCGTCCGGCTGGGGCTCCAGGAAGCAGATCGTCGTCCCCGGAGACGTCACCGGCGACGCCCTGCCGGACCTGCTGTCCGTCGACTCCGCGGGCGTTCTGTGGATCTACCCCGGCAAGGGCAACGGCACGTTCTCGACCCGCGTCAAGGTCGGTACCGGCTGGAGCCAGTACAACTCGGTACGCGGCAACGGTGACTTCACCGGCGACGGCAAGGCCGACCTGATCGCCCGCAAGGGCAGCACGTCGGAGATGTTCCTCTACAAGGGCACGGCCAAGGCCGGCACCGGCGCCTTCTCCGCGCGGGTGAAGGTCCGTACGTGGAGCGACTACAACGCCTTCGACGCGGCCGGTGACGTCACCGGTGACGGCAAGGCCGACTACCTGGCCCGTACGCCCGGCGGCACGCTCTACCTCTACCCGGGCACCGGCAAGGCGTCGTCGGAGATCTTCGCCACACGCGTCAAGATCGGCACCGGCTGGCAGCAGTACAACCTCTTCGGCTGAAAACCCTGGTGAGCGGGGACTTTGGTCCCTCTCGCCCGGACGTCCCGCCAACGCCCTGTGGCCCCTGCCCCCAGCAGGGGCCACAGGGCGTTGTGCAACCCTTCACGGTGATCCGGCGTCTGACATGTGTCGTAAGTGCCGACAAACCGTGCCTGATCATCACGGCAGGGGGTTCCGGAACCAACGAGCGCTGGGGAGAGCATGGCCGAGCAGCAGAGCAGGAGCAGCCGAATACGGGGCACCGGCAGACGCCGGAAAGCACCGGAGCCCACCAGCCGCCCCAGGGCGCTCACCGTCACCGCGTGGGCCGCGGCGGGCGTGGTGCTGCTGGGCGGCACCGGACTCGGTTACGTCTACTTCCAGCTCAACGGCAATCTCAAGGGCGTCGACATCAACACCCAGCTCGGCGGCGACCGCCCCGACGACGTCGACAACGGCTCCATGGACATCCTCGTCCTCGGCTCCGACTCCCGCTCGGGCGACAACGCGAAGTACGGCGAGGACGAGGGCGGCGCCCGCTCCGACACCGCGATGGTCATGCACGTGTACGAGGGCCGGAAGAAGGCCAGCGTCGTCTCCATACCGCGCGACACCCTGATCGAGCGCCCCGCGTGCGCGTCGGACAGCGGAGGCGCGGCCGTCCCCGGCGGCAAGCACCAGATGTTCAACACGGCGTACCAGGTGGGCGGACCGGCCTGCGCGGTCAAGACCGTCGAGAAGATGTCCGGCATCCGCATGGACCACTACGTCGAGGTCGACTTCACCGGATTCAAGAAGCTCATCGACGACCTGGGCGGCGTGGAGATCACCACCAACCGGGCCATCGACGACGGCAAGAGCCACCTCCACCTCAAGCCCGGCACCCACACGCTCGACGGCGAGCAGTCGCTCGGGCTCGTACGCACCCGCAAGAGCGTCGGCGACGGCAGCGACCTCGGCCGCATCCAGCTCCAGCAGGCCTTCATGAAGGCACTGATCGACCAGGTCAAGGACGTCGGTGTCTTCACGAACCCCAAGAAGCTGTACGACCTGGCCGACAGCGCCACCAAGTCCGTCACCACCGACTCCGACCTCGCGTCGGTCAAGGAGCTGACCGGCTTCGCGGGCGGCCTCAAGGGCATCGGCGCGGGCGACATGAAGATGGTGACCCTGCCCGTGCAGTACGACCCCGCCGACCCCAACCGCGTCCTCCCGCTCCAGCGCCAGTCCCGTCAGGTCTGGGAAGCGCTGCGCCGGGACAGGCCCGTACCGGCCTCCGCGACCAAGGACTCCGCGGGCGACAAGGGCAGCGCCGGCAAGGTCGTCGCGAGCCGGTAGCGGCCGGGGAATAGTTCCGGCCCGTCCCCGGTTTTGGGAGATGCGGCCAGTGCTGGCAGACTGGTACGTCGGCCCCGGTTCACGTACGCGCAATCCGCGCGGGCGACCCGGCGCCCTCCCGAAACTAGGAGACACCTTGAAGCGCGAAATCCACCCCGAGTACGTCGAGACCCAGGTCAGCTGCACCTGTGGCGCGACGTTCACCACCCGCAGCACGATCTCCAGCGGCACCGTCCGCGCCGAGGTCTGCTCCGAGTGCCACCCGTTCTACACGGGCAAGCAGAAGATCCTCGACACCGGTGGCCGCGTGGCCCGCTTCGAGGCCCGCTTCGGCAAGGCTGCCGCCGCGAAGTAGCGAGCCATTGCGCCGGTCCTCGGCCGCTCCGTACAGGGGTGGCAAGGACCGGCGCTTTGTCGTGACGCACAGTCCGCACTTCCCACTCGTTTTTCGCTACCCAGGAGCCCGAAGATGTTCGAGGCGGTCGAGGATCTGATCGGCGAGCACGCCGATCTCGAGAAGAAGCTGGCCGATCCCTCGGTCCACGCCGACCAGGCGAACGCGCGCAGGCTGAACAAGCGCTACGCCGAGCTGACCCCGATCATCGGGACGTACCGGGCCTGGAAGCTGACCGGCGAGGACATCGTCACCGCGCGCGAATACGCCCACGACGACCCCGACTTCGCCGCCGAGCTCAAGCTGCTGGAGAAGCAGCGCGACGAGCTGACGGAGAAGCTGCGGCTGCTCCTCGTCCCGCGCGACCCCAGCGACGACAAGGACGTCATCCTCGAGGTCAAGGCGGGCGCGGGCGGCGACGAGTCGGCCCTGTTCGCCGGCGACCTGCTGCGCATGTACCTGCGGTACGCGGAGCGCGTCGGCTGGAAGACCGAGATCATCGACGCCACCGAGTCCGAGCTGGGCGGCTACAAGGACGTCCAGGTCGCGGTGAAGACCAAGGGCGGCAACGGCGCGACCGAGCCCGGCCAGGGCGTCTGGGCGCGGCTGAAGTACGAGGGCGGCGTGCACCGCGTGCAGCGCGTGCCCTCCACCGAGTCGCAGGGCCGCATCCACACCTCGGCGGCCGGCGTGCTCGTCACCCCCGAGGCCGAAGAGGTCGACGTCGAGATCCACGCCAACGATCTCCGTATCGACGTCTACCGCTCGTCGGGCCCCGGCGGCCAGTCCGTCAACACCACCGACTCCGCGGTCCGCATCACGCACCTGCCGACCGGCGTCGTCGCCTCCTGCCAGAACGAGAAGAGCCAGCTCCAGAACAAGGAGCAGGCCATGCGCATCCTGCGCTCGCGGCTGCTCGCCGCGGCCCAGGAAGCGGCCGAGCAGGAAGCCTCCGACGTACGCCGCAGCCAGGTCCGTACGGTTGACCGCTCGGAGAAGATCCGTACGTACAACTTCCCGGAAAACCGGATCTCGGACCACCGCGTGGGCTTCAAGGCGTACAACTTGGACCAGGTACTCGACGGCGACCTGGACGCGGTGATCCAGGCGTGCGTCGACGCCGACTCCGCCGCGAAGCTCGCGGCGGCCCAGGAAAGCCAGTAAGCCAGCAAAGCCAGTACGCCCCCTGCAAGTCGGAGGACCGGGATGAATCTGCTGCTCGCCGAGGTGGCTCAGGCCACCCAGCGGCTGGCCGACGCCGGCGTGCCCTCACCGCGGTTCGACGCGGAGGAGCTCGCCGCGTTCGTGCACGGCGTCAAGCGGGGAGAGCTGCACAACGTCAAGGACGCCGACTTCGACGCGCGCTACTGGGAGACGATCGCGCGCCGCGAGGCCCGCGAACCGTTGCAGCACATCACCGGGCGCGCCTTCTTCCGCTTCCTGGAGCTCCAGGTGGGCCCCGGCGTCTTCGTGCCCCGCCCCGAGACCGAATCGGTCGTCGGCTGGGCCATAGACGCCGTACGCGCCATGGACGTCGTCGAACCGCTCATCGTCGACCTGTGCACCGGCTCCGGCGCCATCGCGCTCGCCATGGCGCAGGAGGTCCCGCGCTCGCGCGTGCACGGCGTCGAGCTGTCCGACGACGCGATCAAGTGGACGCGCAAGAACGCCGAGGGCTCGCGCGTCACCATCCACCAGGGCGACGCCCGGGACGCGCTCCCCGAGCTCGACGGCCAGGTCGACCTCGTCGTCTCCAACCCGCCGTACATCCCGCTCACCGAGTGGGAGTACGTCGCCCCCGAGGCCCGCGACCACGACCCGCAGATGGCCCTCTTCTCCGGCGAGGACGGTCTCGACCTGATCCGCCACATCGAGCGCACCGCACACCGCCTGCTGCGGCCCGGCGGCGTCGTCGTCATCGAGCACGCCGACACCCAGGGCGGCCAGGTGCCGTGGATCTTCACCGAGGAACGTGGCTGGGCCGACGCGGCCGACCACCCCGACCTCAACAACCGGCCCCGCTTCGCGACCGCCCGCAAGGCCATGCCGTGACCGCCGGCCGCAGAAACCAGTTCCCGCACGAGGAGGCCCCTTAAATGGCACGGCGATACGACTGCAACGACGCGACGGACCGCAAGACCGGTCTGCGCGAAGCCGCGGCCGCCGTCCGTCGTGGCGAGCTGGTCGTCCTGCCGACCGACACCGTCTACGGCATCGGGGCCGACGCCTTCAGCGCGGAGGCCGTCGGCGACCTCCTGGAGGCCAAGGGGCGCGGCCGCAACATGCCCACGCCCGTCCTCATCGGTTCCCCGAACACCCTGCACGGGCTGGTCACCGACTTCTCCGAGCAGGCGTGGGAGCTCGTCGACGCCTTCTGGCCCGGCGCGCTGACCCTGGTCGCCCGCCACCAGCCGTCCCTCCAGTGGGACCTCGGCGAGACGCACGGCACCGTCGCCGTCCGCATGCCGCTGCACCCGGTCGCGATCGAGCTGCTCACCGAGTTCGGCCCGATGGCGGTCTCCAGCGCCAACCTCACGGGACACCCCGCTCCCGAGGACTGCGACGCCGCCCAGGAGATGCTCGGCGACTCGGTCTCCGTGTACCTCGACGGCGGCCCGACCCCCGGCATCGTCCCGTCGTCGATCGTCGACGTCACGGGCAAGGTCCCTGTCCTGCTGCGGGCCGGCGCTCTCGACGCCGAGGAGCTGCGCAAGGTCGTACCCGACCTCGAGGTGGCCAGTTGACCGCCCTTGACGGGCGTGGCACAGCCGAAGGTATATCCGGGCACACCTTCCGTATCCTCCACGTCAGCACCGGCAACGTCTGCCGCTCGCCGATCACCGAGCGGCTGACCCGCCATGCCCTCAGCGACCGCCTGGGCGACCCGCTCACCCGCGGCCTCGTCGTGGAGAGCGCGGGCACGTGGGGGCACGAGGGCGCGCCCATGGAGGCCAACGCCGCCGCCGTGCTCGCCGACTTCGGGGCGGACGCGGCGGGGTTCACAGGGCGTGAACTGCTCGACGAGCACGTCATCCGCGCCGACCTGGTGCTGACCGCGACGCGCGACCACCGGGCGCAGGTCATCTCCATGGGGCACTCGGCGGGCCTGCGCACGTTCACCCTCAAGGAGTTCACACGGCTCGTACGGGCCATCGACCCGGCCACGCTGCCCGATCCACTCCAGGACGGCGTGGTGGAGCGCGCACGCGCCCTCGTACGGGCCGCGGCGGCCCTGCGCGGCTGGCTGCTCGCCCCCAGCGTGGAGGCCGACGAGGTGTACGACCCGTACGGCGCCCCCATCACCTTCTTCCGCTCCATCGGCGACGAGATCAACACGGCGCTGGACCCGGTCGTCACGGCGCTCACGGGGACCTCGGCCCGCACCTGACCCTCCGCGCCCGCGCCCCCTGCGGTCGGGGCGGGCCGGGGCGCGGAACCCGGTCGCCCGTACGACGGGCAGCGGCGCCCGGGGCGTCCTACATTGGAGGGGCCGCACCCCTTCGCCAGGCCCGGAGCCAGCCATGCCGGTCACCGCCTCACCCGTTCAGCAGGAGCACGCCGTCCTCGGGGCGGGCTTCGCAGCGCTGAGCCGCCAGGACCCCGAGATCGCCGACGTCGTCCTCGGCGAAATGGGCCGTGAGGCCGCCGGCCTCCAGCTGATCGCCGCCGAGAACTTCTGCTCGCCCGCCGTCCTCGCCGCCCTCGGCTCGCCGCTGGCCAACAAGTACGCCGAGGGGTACCCCGGCGCCCGCCACCACGGCGGCTGCGAGCTGGTCGACGTCGCGGAGCGCCTCGCCGTCGACCGCGCCACACGCCTGTTCGGCGCCGAGCACGCCAACGTCCAGCCGCACTCCGGCTCCGCCGCCGTCCTCGCCGCGTACGCCGCGCTGCTGCGACCGGGCGACAAGGTGCTGGCCATGGGACTCCCGTACGGGGGACACCTCACCCACGGCTCCCCGGCCAACTTCTCCGGCCGCTGGTTCGACTTCATCGGTTACGGCGTCGACCACGAGTCCGGCCTCATCGACTACGAGCAGGTGCGCCTCCTCGCCCGCAAGCACCGCCCCAGAGCCATCGTCGTCGGCTCCATCGCCTACCCCCGGCACCCCGACTACGCGGCCTTCCGCGAGATCGCGGACGAGACCGGCGCCTACCTCATCGCCGACGCCGCGCACCCCATCGGCCTGGTCGCCGGGGGAGCGGCACCCAGCCCGGTCCCGTACGCCGACGTCGTCTGCGCGACCACGCACAAGGTGCTGCGCGGCCCGCGCGGCGGCATGCTGCTGTGCGGCGCCGAGCTCGCCACGCGTATCGACCGGGCCGTCTTCCCCTTCACCCAGGGCGGCGCCCAGATGCACTCGGTGGCGGCGAAGGCGGTCGCCTTCGGTGAGGCGGCGACCCCCGCGTTCAGGACGTACGCCCATCAGGTCGTCACCAACGCGCGCGCACTCGCGGACGCCCTGGAAGGGCAGGGCTTCGCCGTCACCACGGGCGGCACGGACACCCACCTGATCACCGCGGACCCGTCCCCGCTCGGTGTCGAGGGCCGCACCGCACGCGGCCGGCTGGCGGCCGCCGGCCTCGTGGTGGACTGCTGCGCCCTGCCGTACGGCGACGAGCGCGGCATCCGCCTCGGCACGGCCGCCGTCACCACCCAGGGCATGCGCGAGAGTGAGATGCCGCGCATCGCGGAACTCTTCTCGTCGGCTCTGCGGGGAGAGGGCCCCAAGGTCGCGGCGGAAGTACGTGATCTGGCCGGCGATTTTCCGCCGTATCCCGCCTGATCCCGCGTCGTGCAACCATCAACCGGTACCCGAATGTCCTGGAGCATGTGGCCGCGAAGCTAGGGTGTGGGGCTGAGATGGCCGGCGATACCTGTGGGGCTGCCCGTGCGTGAATACCTGCTGACGCTCTGCGTTACGGCGGCGGTGACTTACCTCCTGACCGGACCGGTGCGGAAGTTCGCCATCGCCACCGGCGCGATGCCCGAGATCCGAGCCCGCGATGTGCACCGGGAGCCGACACCGCGGCTCGGCGGCATCGCGATGTTCGGCGGTCTGTGCGCCGGTCTGCTGGTCGCGGACCACCTGCGGAACCTCAGCAGCGTCTTCGAGCTGTCGAACGAGCCGCGCGCCCTGCTGTCGGGCGCCGCGGTGATCTGGCTCATCGGCGTACTGGACGACAAGTTCGAGATCGACGCGCTCATCAAGCTGGGCGGCCAGTTCATCGCCGCCGGCGTGATGGTCGCGCAGGGGCTGACGATCCTGTGGCTCCCCGTGCCCGGCGTCGGCCCGGTCTCGGTGACGGCCTGGCAGGGCAATCTCCTCACCGTCGCGCTCGTCGTGATCACCATCAACGCGGTGAACTTCGTGGACGGCCTCGACGGCCTGGCCGCCGGCATGGTCTGCATCGCCTCCGCGGCGTTCTTCATGTACGCGTACCGAATCTGGTACGGGTACGGCATCGAGGAAGCCGCGCCCGCCACCCTCTTCGCCGCGATCCTGATGGGCATGTGCATGGGGTTCCTCCCGCACAACATGCACCCGGCCAGGATCTTCATGGGCGACTCCGGGTCGATGCTGATCGGCCTCGTCCTGGCGGCCGGCGCGATCTCGGTCACCGGCCAGGTGGACCCGGACGCGATGAAGCTCTTCCCGGGCGCCAGCACCCGCGAGGTCACCCACGCGATGCTGCCGGTCTTCATCCCGCTGCTGCTGCCGCTGACGATCATCGCGATCCCGTTCGCGGACCTGCTGCTGGCGATCGTGCGGCGTACCTGGCAGGGCAAGTCGCCGTTCGCGGCGGACCGGGGGCACCTGCACCACCGGCTCCTGGAAATCGGCCACTCGCACAGCCGCGCGGTGCTGATCATGTACTTCTGGTCGGCCCTGATCGCCTTCGGCGCCGTCGCGTACTCCGTGCACTCGGCCAGCATGTGGATCGTGCTCGGCATCGTCGCGCTGAGCGCGGTCGGCCTGGTGCTGCTGCTCCTCCCGCGCTTCACTCCCCGCGCCCCGCGATGGGCGGAGTCCTTCATCCCGCCCCGCTACCGCAGGAGCACCAGGGCCTTCACCGACGGGGGCGGTACGGACGAGGCCGGTGCGACGGCGGAGGCCGGTGGGACGGCCGAGGACCCGCAGGAGCGCACGCCGCTGCCGGCGGGCGTCAACGGGGCGACCGCCATCGGGCCCCGTTCGCGCTTCCCCGAGCGGCGTAAGGCCGGAACGCCCCGCTGACGAATTGCCGCGACTGGCCCCAATAGCAGACAAAGTGCTGAGTTGTCGTGCACAGACGGGCGGAGTCACTCTCATGTGTGACAGTGGGCACACTCCTTGGTAAAGACCTCATCAAATAGTTTGTGATACCGTTCACGAGACCCGGCGACAGAGCCGAAGGGCCGCAGTGCGACGGCTTTTCGGACGTGAGGTGACACCTCGGTCCCGGCTTACGCTCGTCCATGACGACACCTACTGCCCCCACCAGCAAGCGGAGCTGCCGCCATGCCGTCCAACGACGTCCGGAGTCTCCTCCAGACCGCCGTACCCACCGCTGCCGCCGGCGCGATCGCCGCTGCCGTCAGCGCTGCGGTCGCGGGCGGCGAGGGAGCGCTCGGAGCCGTTGTCGCGACGCTCGTGGTGATCCTCTTCATGGGGGTCGGTCTCGTCGTACTCCAGCGGACCGCGAAGTCGCTGCCGCAGCTTTTCCAGGCGATGGGGCTGATGCTCTACACCGCCCAGCTGCTGCTGCTGTTCATCTTCGTGGCGCTGTTCAAGGACACCACTCTGTTCAATCCCAAGGCGTTTGCCATCACATTGGTCGCGACGACCCTTGTGTGGATCGCCGCTCAGGCGCGTGCGCACATGAAGGCCAAGATTCTTTACGTCGAACCGGAATCCTCCGAGGCGCAGAAGCCGAAGAACTCGGGGTCTTCGTCGTGAAGGGTAGGGCCGGTATAAAGGCGCGTTCGAGATCCTGCTATCGTCCGGTGCCAACTGCGGCACTGCGGGCGCGGGCATCCGAGCTGACGCCTGTTCCATCGCGAGGCTCAATGCCTGACAGCCGCCCCCACATCCGTTACACCAGTCCAGTGCCGAACCGCGGCCGCTTGCCGCGCCGACACAACGAGGTTGCCGTACCTATGCGCCACGCTGAAGGAGCCCGCGGTGAGTGCTGAAAAGACGACGCTCGCCTTCGATTGGAGCTGCCGCATCCTCGCCGACAACGGCTGTGGATTCCCGGCCCCGGGCCTGCACTCCTTTCTCTTCAAGCCGATGTTCACCGTCGGTGGCTACGAGTTCAACAAGCCGATGCTTCTGGCGCTGATTTCGACCGTCCTGGTCGTCGGCTTCTTCTGGGCGGCGTTCAGCAAGCCCAAGCTCGTGCCGGGCAAGCTTCAGATGATCGGCGAGGCGGGCTACGACTTCGTACGCCGCGGCATCGTCTACGAGACCCTCGGCAAGAGGGACGGTGAGAAGTACGTGCCACTGATGGTGTCGCTGTTCTTCTTCATCTGGATCATCAACATCTGGTCGGTCGTCCCGCTCATGCAGTTCCCGGTGAGCTCGATCATCGCCTTCCCGGCCGCGCTGGCGCTCATCGTCTATGTGCTCTGGATGTCGCTGACCTTCCGCAAGCACGGTTTCGTCGGCGGCCTGAAGAACGTCTCCGGCTACGACAAGTCGCTCGGCGCGGTCCTGCCGCTCGTCGTGGTCATCGAGTTCTTCTCGAATGTCCTCGTCCGGCCGTTCACGCACATGGTCCGACTGTTCGCGAACATGTTCGCCGGTCACCTCCTGCTGGTGATGTTCACCGTCTCCAGCTGGTACCTGCTGAACAGCTGGATGATCCCGGCCGCCGGTGTCTCGTTCGTCATGACGATGGTCATGATCGTCTTCGAGCTCTTCGTGCAGCTTGTGCAGGCGTACGTCTTCGTGCTCCTTGCCTGCACGTACATCCAGGGCGCGCTCGCCAAGCACCACTGAGCGCCTGTCCCACCCACCCCATAGATGTCCGGTGGCCAACCCCCACCGGTCCGTGAAAGAGAAGGAAGAACCGGCATGTCCGCTGCTCTCACGAACCTCGCCGAGGTGTCCGGCAACCTCAAGGCCCTCGGCTCCATCGGCTACGGTCTCGCCGCCATCGGCCCCGGCGTCGGCGTCGGCATCATCTTCGGTAACGGCACCCAGGCCCTGGCCCGCCAGCCCGAGGCTGCCGGCCTGATCCGCGCCAACCAGATCCTCGGCTTCGCCTTCTGTGAGGCGCTCGCCCTGATCGGCATCGTCATGCCGTTCGTCTACGGCAGCTGACGTATCGCTACGAACAGCTCTTTTCGACGAAAGGCATTGATGTGAACGCGCTGGTATTGGCGGCGACCGAGGAGCAGAATCCCCTCGTTCCGCCCGGTCCAGAGTTCGTCGTCGGGCTGATCGCCTTCGCCGTCGTCTTCTTCTTCCTCGCCAAGAAGCTCCTCCCGGCCATCAACAAGGTCCTGGACGAGCGTCGCGAGGCGATCGAGGGCGGCATCGAGAAGGCCGATGCAGCTCAGACCGAGGCCCAGAGCGTGCTTGAGCAGTACAAGGCTCAGCTCGCCGAGGCCCGCCACGAGGCCGCCCGCCTGCGCCAGGAGGCGCTGGAACAGGGCACTGTCCTGAAGGAAGAACTTCGGGCAGAGGGTCAGCGCCAGCGCGAGGAAATCATCGCCGCCGGCCACGCCCAGATCGAGGCGGACCGCAAGCAGGCCGCACAGTCGCTGCGTCAGGACGTGGGCAAGCTCGCCACCGACCTGGCCGGCAAGCTCGTCGGCGAGTCCCTCGAGGACCACGCCCGGCAGAGCCGCACCATCGACCGTTTCCTCAGCGAGCTCGAGGAGAAGGCCGAGGCCGCCCGATGAACGGAGCGAGCCGCGAGGCACTGGCCGCCGCACGTGGGCGTCTCGACGCGCTGACCGACAACACGTCGGTCGACGCGACGAAGCTCGCGGGCGACCTGGCCGCCGTCACCGCGCTGCTCGACCGCGAGGTGTCGCTGCGTCGGGTCCTGACCGACCCGGCGCAGGCCGGCGAGGCCAAGGCCCTGCTGGCCGCGCGACTGCTGAGCGGTCAGGTGGGTGGCGAAGCCGCCGACCTGGTCTCCGGCATGGTCCGCACCCGCTGGTCGCGGTCGCGTGACCTGGTCGACGCGCTCGAGGAACTGGCGGACACCGCCGACCTCACCGCGGCGCAGCAGGCCGGTGTGCTCGACGACGTGGAGGACGAGGTGTTCCGGTTCGGCCGGATCGTCGCGTCCGACACCGGGCTGCGGGCCGCGCTGACCGACCGGTCGGCGACGGTGTCCGCCAAGAGCGAGCTGCTGCGCAGCCTGCTCGGCGGCAAGGCCCAGCCGGTCACCGAGCGTCTTGTGGTGCGTCTCGTGGTTCAGCCGCGTGGACGTAGCCTGGAGGCGGGACTCGAGTCCCTGTCCAAGCTCGCCGCGGCGCGCCGCGACCGCATGGTCGCCGTTGTCACCACGGCGGTGCCGCTCACCGACCAGCAGAAGCAGCGCCTCGGCGCCGCACTGGCCAAGCTGTACGGACGCCAGATGCACCTGAACCTCGAAGTGGACCCCGAGGTCCTCGGCGGGATCCAGGTACAGGTCGGCGACGAGGTCATCAACGGCACCATCGCGGACCGCCTCGAAGAGGCGACCCGTCGCATGGCCGGCTGACCAGCCAGCAACTGAACACGTATCACTAGCGGCCCGGTTGGGCCGTGCAGAGATTGCAGAAGATTCCTGGGGGACGGCCCCCAGACCCCCAAGAACTTCGGGCCCAACAAGGAGAGCAGGGAACCCAGATGGCGGAGCTCACGATCCGGCCGGAGGAGATCCGGGACGCGCTGGAGAACTTTGTCCAGTCGTACCAGCCGGACGCGGCCTCGCGCGAGGAGGTCGGAACGGTAAGCGTTGCCGGCGACGGCATCGCGAAGGTCGAGGGTCTTCCCTCGGCCATGGCGAACGAGCTGCTGAAGTTCGAGGACGGCACCCTCGGTCTCGCCCTCAACCTTGAGGAGCGGGAGATCGGTGCGATCGTCCTCGGCGAGTTCAGCGGTATCGAGGAGGGCCAGCCGGTGCAGCGCACCGGTGAGGTGCTCTCCGTCGGCGTCGGCGAGGGTTACCTCGGCCGCGTCGTCGACCCGCTCGGCAACCCGATCGACGGTCTCGGCGAGATCGCGACCGAAAGCCGTCGCGCCCTCGAGCTGCAGGCCCCCGGCGTCATGGTCCGCAAGTCGGTCCACGAGCCGATGCAGACCGGCTACAAGGCCGTCGACGCGATGGTGCCGATCGGCCGTGGCCAGCGTCAGCTGATCATTGGTGACCGTCAGACCGGCAAGACCGCTCTGGCCGTCGACACGATCATCAACCAGCGCGACAACTGGCGCTCGGGCGACGTGAACAAGCAGGTTCGCTGCATCTACGTCGCCATCGGTCAGAAGGGCTCCACCATCGCGTCCGTACGCGGTGCGCTGGAGGAGGCGGGCGCGCTCGAGTACACGACGATCGTCGCCGCCCCGGCTTCCGACCCGGCCGGCTTCAAGTACCTCGCCCCGTACACCGGTTCGGCCATCGGCCAGCACTGGATGTACGCCGGCAAGCACGTCCTGATCATCTTCGACGACCTGTCGAAGCAGGCCGACGCCTACCGCTCCGTGTCGCTGCTGCTGCGCCGTCCGCCGGGCCGTGAGGCCTACCCGGGCGACGTCTTCTACCTGCACTCGCGTCTGCTCGAGCGCTGCGCGAAGCTCTCGGACGACATGGGTGCCGGTTCGATGACCGGTCTTCCGATCGTCGAGACCCGCGCGAACGACGTGTCGGCGTTCATTCCGACCAACGTCATCTCGATCACCGACGGCCAGTGCTTCCTGGAGTCCGACCTGTTCAACGCGGGCCAGCGCCCGGCGCTGAACGTCGGTATCTCGGTCTCGCGTGTCGGTGGCTCCGCCCAGCACAAGGCCATGAAGCAGGTTTCCGGCCGACTCCGCGTGGACCTGGCCCAGTACCGCGAGCTGGAGGCGTTCGCCGCCTTCGGTTCCGACCTGGACGCGGCCTCCAAGGCGTCGCTGGAGCGCGGTAAGCGCATGGTCGAGCTGCTGAAGCAGCCGCAGTACGCGCCGTTCCCGGTCGAGGAGCAGGTTGTCTCCGTCTGGGCCGGCACCACCGGCAAGATGGACGAGGTACCGGTCGAGGACATCCGTCGCTTCGAGGCCGAGCTGCTGGAGTACCTGCGCCGCGAGCGCAAGGACCTCCTCACCTCGATCCGCGAGGGCGGCAAGATGTCGGACGACACGCTCCAGTCCGTCGGCGACGCCATCGCGGCCTTCAAGCGGCAGTTCGAGACCTCGGACGGCCAGCTCCTGGGCGAGGACGCGCCGGCCGTCAACGTCTCCAAGTGACGACGGAAGGGACCTGACTCATGGGAGCGCAGCTCCGGGTCTACAAGCGTCGCATCCAAGCCGTCACCGCGACCAAGAAGATCACCAAGGCGATGGAGATGATCGCCGCCTCGCGCATTGTCAAGGCACAGCGCAGGGTGGCGGCATCGATGCCGTACGCGACCGAGCTCACCCGTGCGGTGACCGCGGTGGCGACCGGCTCCACCACCCAGCACCCCCTGACCACCGAGGTCGAGGCGCCGACCCGCGCCGCGGTTCTGCTCGTCACGAGCGACCGCGGTCTGGCCGGCGGCTACTCCTCCAACGCCATCAAGGCGGCGGAGCGGCTCCGTGAGCGGCTCAGCGGCGAGGGCAAGGAGGTCGACACGTACATCGTCGGCCGTAAGGGTGTGGCCTACTACGGCTTCCGCGAGCGCAAGGTCGCGGAAGCGTGGACCGGCTTCACCGACAGCCCGACCTACGCGGACGCCAAGATGGTTGCCGCACCGCTGATCGAGGCCATCCAGACGGAGACGGCCGAGGGCGGTGTGGACGAGCTGCACATCGTCTTCACGGAATTCGTGTCGATGATGACGCAGAACCCGGTGGACAACCGGATGCTGCCGCTCTCGCTCGACAAGGCTTCGGAGGAGGACGGTGCGAAGGGCGAGATCCTTCCGCTGTTCGACTTCGAGCCGTCGGCGGAGGACGTCCTCGACGCCCTGCTGCCGCGCTACGTCGAGAGCCGTATCTACAACGCACTGCTTCAGGCCGCCGCTTCCGAGCACGCCGCCCGTCGTCGTGCGATGAAGTCGGCGACCGACAACGCCGGGGATCTCATCAAGAGCCTCTCCCGGCTTGCCAACGCGGCCCGCCAGGCCGAAATCACCCAGGAAATCAGCGAGATCGTCGGTGGCGCCAGCGCTCTGGCCGACGCGACCGCGGGGAGTGACAAGTAATGACGACCACTGTTGAGACGGCCGCCGCCACGGGCCGCGTCGCCCGGGTCATCGGCCCGGTCGTCGACGTGGAGTTCCCCGTCGACGCGATGCCGGAGATCTACAACGCGCTGCACGTCTCCGTTGACGACCCGGCCGAGGAGGGCGCGCGCAAGCTGCTGACCCTCGAGGTAGCCCAGCACCTGGGTGAGGGCCTCGTCCGCGCGATCTCGATGCAGCCCACCGACGGTCTGGTCCGCCAGGCCCCGGTGACCAACACGGGCGAGGGCATCACCGTCCCCGTCGGTGACATCACCAAGGGCAAGGTGTTCAACACCCTTGGTCAGATCCTGAACGTGCCGGAGGCCGAGGCTCAGATCACCGAGCGCTGGCCGATCCACCGCAAGGCCCCGGCCTTCGACCAGCTCGAGTCCAAGACCGAGATGTTCGAGACCGGCCTGAAGGTCGTCGACCTTCTCACCCCGTACGTCAAGGGTGGAAAGATCGGTCTGTTCGGTGGTGCGGGCGTCGGCAAGACGGTCCTCATCCAGGAAATGATCATGCGTGTGGCGAAGCTGCACGAGGGTGTCTCGGTGTTCGCCGGTGTCGGTGAGCGCACCCGTGAGGGCAACGACCTCATCGACGAGATGACCGACTCGGGTGTTCTGGACAAGACCGCGCTGGTCTTCGGCCAGATGGACGAGCCGCCGGGCACGCGTCTGCGCGTCGCCCTGTCCGCCCTGACCATGGCGGAGTACTTCCGCGATGTGCAGAAGCAGGACGTGCTGCTCTTCATCGACAACATCTTCCGCTTCACCCAGGCCGGCTCCGAGGTCTCCACGCTGCTCGGCCGTATGCCGTCCGCGGTGGGTTACCAGCCGACCCTGGCTGACGAGATGGGTGTGCTCCAGGAGCGCATCACCTCGACGCGTGGTCACTCGATCACCTCGATGCAGGCGATCTACGTCCCCGCGGACGACCTGACCGACCCGGCGCCGGCGACCACCTTCGCCCACCTGGACGCGACGACCGTTCTGTCGCGTCCGATCTCGGAGAAGGGCATCTACCCGGCGGTCGACCCGCTGGACTCGACGTCCCGCATCCTGGACCCGCGCTACATCACGCAGGACCACTACGACGCGGCCAGCCGCGTCAAGGGAATCCTTCAGAAGTACAAGGACCTCCAGGACATCATCGCGATCCTCGGTATCGACGAGCTGGGCGAGGAGGACAAGCTCGTTGTCCACCGTGCCCGTCGCGTCGAGCGCTTCCTGTCGCAGAACACCCACGCCGCCAAGCAGTTCACCGGCCTGGACGGTTCGGACGTTCCGCTCGACGAGTCGATCGCCGCGTTCAACGCGATCTGCGACGGCGACTACGACCACTTCCCCGAGCAGGCGTTCTTCATGTGCGGTGGCATTGACGACCTCAAGGCCAAGGCCAAGGAGCTCGGCGTCTCCTGAACGCAGTGAGCCGCGCGAGTCGAAGTGACTCACGTGACTCGTGGGAGAGGGGCGGGTGCGTCCCGCCCCTCTCCGTACGCCCCCTAGAATTGACCCAACACCCGGCACAACCGCCGGGTGGTGACCCGAGGAGCCACCTTGGCTGCTGAGCTGCACGTCGAGCTGGTCGCGGCGGACCGTAACGTCTGGTCCGGCGAGGCCACCCTGGTCGTCGCGCGCACCACGTCCGGCGACATCGGCGTCATGCCCGGTCACCAGCCGCTGCTGGGTGTGCTGGAGTCGGGCCCGGTGACGATCCGTACGAGCGACGGCGGCACTGTCGTCGCCGCTGTGCACGGCGGGTTCATCTCGTTCGCCGACAACAAGCTGTCTCTGCTCGCGGAGATCGCCGAGCTGGCTGACGAGATCGACCCCGCGCGCGCCGAGCGGGCGCTGGAGCGGGCGAAGGCGGAGGCTGATGCCGCCGCCGAGCGCCGCGCCGCCGTACGACTGAGCGCGGTTGCGGGACACTGAGTCCCGCAGCGACGAGTTTGACCTCAGCCGCGGCCCGTACTGGACTCTCCAGGGCGGGTCGCGGCTGAAGCGATACATCGGGAACTTCGGTTCCGTAACTGGTACTGGCACTGGATGATGCGAGGAGGTCGGTGGAGATGTTCCTCGCTCTGCTCGTGAGCGGCTCGGTAGTCGCGCTGGTACTGGTGGGACTGTTCGTCTTCGGGCTGCGCCGGCGGCTGATCCAGCGCTCCGGCGGCACCTTCGACTGCAGTCTGCGCTGGAACATCCCCGAGGAGCCCGACCGCTCCGGCAAGGGGTGGGTGTACGGCGTCGCACGCTACAGCGGCGACCGCATCGACTGGTTCCGCGTCTTCTCCTACGCCCCCCGCCCGCGCCGCGTCCTCGAACGCTCGGCGATCGAGGTGCTCTCGCGCCGCGTCCCCGAGGGCGAGGAGGAGCTGGCGCTGCTGTCCGACGCCTGCATCCTCGGCTGCGCGCACCGCGGTACACGGCTGGAGCTGGCGATGAGCGAGGACGCCCTCACCGGTTTCCTCGCCTGGCTGGAGGCCGCGCCTCCGGGCCAGCGCGTCAACGTGGCGTAGACGGCGAAACGCAATCGGGGGACGGGCCGCGGCCCGTCCCCCCGACTATTTCAAGCCTTTATGCTGTAGATCTCTACTACTTCAGCCCGTTGTTGATCGCGGTCACCAGTTCGCCGTTGGCGGTGTCGCCGCTGAACTCCCAGAAGAACGCGCCTCCCAGGCCCTGGCCCTTCGCCCAGCTCATCTTGGAGCCGATGGTGGCGGGGGTGTCGTAGCTCCACCAGTCGGTGCCGCAGTGCGCGTAGGCGGTGCCGGCGACGGTGCCGTTCGCCGGGCACTTGGTCTTGAGGACCTTGTAGTCCTCGATGCCCGACTCGTACGTACCGGCGGCGGCGCCGGTCGCGGTGCCGCCCGGCTCCTTCTGCGTGACGCCGGTCCAGCCGCGCCCGTAGAAGCCGATGCCGAGCAGCAGCTTCTTCGCGGGGACGCCCTGGGCCTTGAGCTTGGCGATGGCCTCCGCCGAGTTGAAGCCGGCCTGCGGGATGCCGGCGTACGAGGTCAGCGGGGAGTGCGGGGCCGTCGGGCCCTTCGCCGCCCAGGCGCCGAAGAAGTCGTACGTCATCACGTTGTACCAGTCGGAGTACGCGGCCGCTCCGGCGTAGTCGGTGGCGTCGATCTTGCCGCCGGCCGAGGCGTCGGCCGTGATCGCGGCCGTGACCAGGTTGTTCGTACCGAACTTGCCGCGCATCGCCTGCATCATGTTCTTGAACGCGGCCGGGCCGCTGGTGTCGCAGGACAGACCGCAGGCGTTCGGGTACTCCCAGTCCAGGTCGATGCCGTCGAAGACGTCGGCCCAGCGCGGGTCCTCCACCAGCTTGTAACAGGAGTCGGCGAACGCGGCCGGGTTCTTGACCGCCTCGGTGAAGCCGCCGGACCAGGTCCAGCCGCCGAACGACCACAGCACCTTGATGTGCGGGTACTTCGCCTTGAGCTTGCGCAGCTGGTTGAAGTTGCCGCGCAGCGGCTGGTCCCAGGTGTCGGCCTTGCCGTCGACGCTCTGGTCGGCGGTGTACGCCTTGTCTATCGCCGCGAAGCTGTCGCCCATGGTGCACTTGCCACCTTGGACGTTGCCGAACGAGTAGTTGATGTGCGTGATCTTCGCGGCGGAGCCCGAGGTGTCCAGGTTCTTCACGTGGTAGTTGCGTCCGTAGATGCCCCACTCGGTGAAGTAGCCGAGCTTGACCTGGTCGCCGGGGCCGGGGCCCGGGTCGGTGCCGCCGCCGGTGGTCCTGACCGCGCGGGCGCCGCTGACCGGGCCCGTCTGGTCGGCGGTGTCACGGGCCTGGACCGAGTACGAGTAGTCGGTACCCGCGCTCAGGCCGGTGTCCGTGTACGACGGGGTGGTGACCGTCGCGACCTTGGCGCCGTCGCGCAGCACGTCGTAGTTCTTGACGCCCTTGTCGTCGGTGGCCGCTGTCCAGGACAGCTTCACCGACGTGTCGGTGATGGTGCTCGCGGAGGGGGTGCCGGGCGCGGTCGGCGGGGTGTCGCCGGGTACGGAACCGCCGTCGCAGGAGCCGCCGTTGAGCTTGCAGCCGCTGGGGGAGCCGGTGCCGGTGCCGTTGAAGCCGAAGGACACGCTGGCGCCGGGGGCGAGGTTGCCGCCCCAGGACTTGTTCTTGGCGGTCCAGTGGTTGCCCGAGTTGGTGACGTCGGCGTCCCAGGCGGAGGTGACGGCCGTACCGGCGGGGAAGTCCCACTCCACGGTCCAGGTGCTGAGGGTGGTGGTGCCGGTGTTCTTCACCGTCCACTTGCCCTCGAAGCCGGTGCCCCAGTCGGACGCCTTCGTGTAGGAGGCGGTCGCGGACGTGGCGGCCTGCGCGGGGGAGGCCAGGCCGACCATGGCGGCCAGCGGGACGACCAGCGCGGTGAGACCGGCTGCCGCCCTGGTTCTGAAGCGGGTGCGTAGGGGGGTGGTTGTACTCAAGGGTGCTCCCAAGAGAGAGGTCCGGCGGTGAACGGGGATGGGACCTGCGCCGCCTGGCGAGCACTTCTTGACATGACACGCTCACCACTGCGGTGCGGCGAGCGTAGGAAGGTCTGGACCAATCGTCAAGAGGTCTGGACCAGAGGAGTCCCTGTGGCGGACACCCGCCGGACATCGGGCCGTCAGATACCCAACTCCTGAGCCAGTACGGCCGCTTGCACCCGGCTCCGCAGCTCCAGCTTCCCCAGCAGACGGCTCACATGGGTCTTCACCGTGGCCTCGGCCATGGTCAGACGCCGGGCGATCTCCGCGTTCGACAGCCCCTCACCGAGGCACGACAGCACCTCGCGCTCCCGCCGGGTCAGCGAAGCCAGGGCCTCCGGGCCCGGCGCGTTCGCCGGCCGTACGGGAGCGGGCGAGGCGAACTCCGCGATCAGCCGGCGCGTCACGGCGGGCGCGATCATGCCCTCGCCGCGCGCCACGGTCCGTACCGCCTCGATCAGGTCCTTCGCGTCGGTGTTCTTCAGCAGGAAGCCCGCCGCCCCGGCGCGCAGCGCCCCGAAGACGTACTCGTCGAGATCGAACGTCGTCAGCATCAGGACGTCGGCGAGCTGCTCCGCCACCACCTGGCGGGTGGCCGACACACCGTCGAGGCGCGGCATCTGCACGTCCATCAGCACCAGGTCGGGACGCAGCTCGCGCGCCATCGCGACCGCCGCCTCGCCGTCCGGGGCCTCCCCGACGACCTCGATGTCCGGCGCGCTGTTGAGGATGAGCACCAGGCCCGCCCGTACGGCCGACTGGTCCTCCGCGACCAGCACACGAATCGTCATGCGTAGAGCTCCGTATCGTCCTCTGCGGGCAGCCGCGCCCGTACCTGCCAGATCTTCGTGCCGTCCGCGGCGGTGACCGGGCCCGCCTCCAGCGTTCCGTCGAGCAGCGTCACGCGCTCGCGCATCCCCACCAGGCCCGCTCCCGAGCCGGGCGCGCGCGGGCCGGGCCGGTCGCCGTACGCGCTGCTCACGCCCACGGTCAGCGTGTGGTCGCGGTGGGCCAGCGTGACGGTGACGGGGCCGGGCGAGGCGTGCTTGAGCGCGTTGGTGAGGGACTCCTGGACGATGCGGTACGCGGCCATCTCGACCGGCGCCGGCAGCCGGACGCCCGGTGCGCGGGTGTCGTCGAGGACGAAGACGAGCCCGCTGTCGGCGCCGACGGTACGGACCTGGGCGACGAGCGCGTCGAGCCCGTCGAGCGAGGGGGCCACCGCGGGTTCCTGGTCGCCGCTGGTGTCCCGGAGCAGTCCGATGAGCCGGCGCATCTCGGACAGGCCTTGGACGCTGTTCTCACGGATGACGGCCAGGGCTTCCGCCGACGCCCCGGGCTCGTCGATGGACAGTGCGGCCGTGGAGTGGATCGCGATGGCGGAGAGGTTGTTGGCGACCATGTCGTGCAGTTCGCGCGCCATCCGGGAGCGCTCGGCCGTGACGGCCTGGGCGCGGTCGATCTCGGCCAGCAGGGCGGTCTGCTCGGCGCGCAGCCGGGCCGCCTCCGCCGCCTGGCGGTGGTTGCGCAGGGTGGCGCCGGTGAGTGCGGGCCCGAAGGAGACCAGTCCGGTGACGACGCCGATGAGCAGCGCTT
The DNA here is from genome assembly GCF_001746415.1 of Streptomyces agglomeratus. Classification (NCBI taxonomy): domain Bacteria; kingdom Bacillati; phylum Actinomycetota; class Actinomycetes; order Kitasatosporales; family Streptomycetaceae; genus Streptomyces; species Streptomyces agglomeratus. The sequence continues at coordinate 2,720,838 of NZ_MEHJ01000001.1, read as the reverse complement.
CCGGCCGGCGGAGCCAGGCCAGGGCCGCGATCGTCATGGCCACGGTGATCAGGCCGGTGATGACGGGGATGCGGCGGGCCGCGCCGGGGGTGCCGTACACCACGGCGGCGTACATCAGGTCCGTGTACATGAGGATCGTCGCCAGATTGCCGTCGGTGAACTCGTTCGCGATCACGGCGACCGTGCTGGCGAGCAGAGCCGTGCGGGGGCACGACCTGCGCAGCAGCTCCAGGAAGGACATCACCGCGAGCGGTACGAGGGTCACCCACGACGGCAGGAGGTCGCGGACGGCGGAGGTGTGCAGCCCGAGGCCCCACAGCAGGACTCCGCCGAGCAGGCCGATCACCGCGAGCAGGACGCCGACGCGGTGCGGGCGGGGGAAGCGGGTCACGTCACCATCCAACACAGCGCGCACCGGCTCGTCGTCCCCGCGCGGGGTGAGCCGGGGCTACATCGAAGGATGCAGTGCCGGTTCGTCACTGGCGACGACGCTTCGGGGGCCCGCGGACGGGAGGGTGGGAAGCACAACGGGAGGAGAGTGAACACCGTGATCGTCACGCTGATCATCATCTGCGAAGTCGGCTTCTGGGTACTGCTGGCCGGGGGCCTGGCCCTGCGCTACCTGGCGAAGATGCCGCGCGCCGGGGCGGCCGTACTGCTCATGGAGCCGCTGCTGGAGGTGGTGCTGCTGGTCGTCACGGCCGTCGACCTGAAGAACGGCGCGGAACCCGACTGGAAGCACGGGCTCGCCGCCGTCTACATCGGCTTCACGGTCGCGCTCGGCCACCGCACCATCAAGTGGGTCGACGCCCAGTTCGCCCACCGCTTCGCGGGCGGACCCGCTCCGGTGCGGCCGCCGAAGTACGGGACGGCGCGCGCGGTGCACGAGTGGAAGACCGCGGGGCTGTGGATGCTGGCGGCGGCGATCGCGACGGGGCTGCTCCAGGCGGCGATCTGGTACGTCGGCGGGGACGGGGAGACCGGGTCGCTGCGGGCGTGGCAGCAGAAGATGCTGTTCGTGATCGGCATCAACGCGGTCATCGCCGCGTCGTACACGCTCTTCCCGAAGCAGGAGCCGGCGGGGGACCGGGAGCGGGTGGGGTAGGCGGGCCGCGGGGGTTCCCGCGGCCCGCCGCCGGCGGCCGCCTCTACCGCTCGCCGCCCGGTACCCACAGCACGTCCCCGACCTCCTTGTTGGCCACCCTGGCCAGGATGAAAAGGAGGTCGGACAGGCGGTTCAGATACGTCGCCGTCAGCGGGTTCATCACCTCGCCGTGGACCTCGAACGCCGCCCACGTCGACCGCTCCGCCCGCCGCACCACCGTGCACGCCTGATGCAGCAGCGCCGCTCCCGGCGTACCCCCCGGCAGGATGAAGCTGCGCAGCTTCTCCAGTTCCTCCAGGAAGCGGTCGCAGTCCGCCTCCAGCTTGTCGATGTACGACTGCTCGACGCGAAGCGGCGGGTACTTGGGGTCCTCGACCACCGGAGTCGACAGATCCGCCCCCACGTCGAAGAGGTCGTTCTGGACCCGGACGAGGACCTTGACCACGGCCTCGTCGAGCTGGCCGAGGGCGATCGCCGTCCCGATGGCGGCATTGGCCTCATTGGCGTCGGCGTACGCCGAGATCCGCAGATCGGTCTTGGCGGTGCGGCTCATGTCGCCCAGGGCGGTGGTGCCCTTGTCGCCGGTACGGGTGTAGATGCGCGTCAGGTTGACCATGCGGCCAGCCTAGTTACGCTCCGGCCTTCCGGAAGACCCGTGTGCCCACCGTCACGGCGGCCACCACCAGCGCGGCGGACATCAGGACGCCGTAGAGCATCGCCGTACCGGTGTAGTCCCCCACGTACCCGGCCCGCATCGCGTCCACCAGATACCGGAACGGCATGAAGTGCGACAGCACGTCCAGCCATCCCGGCGCCAGCGCCATCGGCAGCATCAGGCCCGAGAGCAGCATCGAAGGCATGCTCACCCCGTTGATCAGCGGCCCGAAGTCCTGCGGCCGGGACACCTTGAGCGCGAGGGCGTACGACAGCGAGGCGAGCGCGATCGTCAGTACGCCCACGAACGCGAAGCCGGTCAGGATGCCGCCCAGCGGAGCGCGCAGCCCGAGCGCGGTCGCGGCCAGCACCACCAGCACCGCCTGGAACACGAAGAGCGCGGCGTCCCGCAGTACGCGCCCCAGGAGCAGCGCGAGCCGGCTGACGGGGGTGGCCCGCATCCGCTCCAGTACGCCGTGCTGCTGCTCGATGATGACCGAGAAACCGGCGAACAGGGCGCCGAACAAACCGAGTTGGAGGAGCAGGCCCGGAACGAGGACCTGCCACGAATCGCCCTGCGAGCCGAGTGGAAGATTGGTCAGCAAGGGCCCGAAGAAGACGAGGTAGAGCAGCGGCATCAGGGCGCCGAAGAGCATCTGGAACTTCGAGCGCAGCGTCTGGCGGGCGTAGCGCCCGAAGAGGAGCGCGGTGTCGGAAAGAAGAACGCTCATGGCCGGATCTCCTGAACGGCGAGGGGAGTGGGGTCCACGGGCGCGGGGACGCGTCCGGTGACGGCGAGGAAGGTGTCCTGGAGGGTGGCGTCGATGGAGCCGCCGTACCGGAGCTTGAGGGCGCTCGGCGTTCCCTCGGCCGCGACCAGGCCCTTGTCGACGACGACCAGTCGGTCGGAGAGCGCGTCGGCCTCGTCGAGGTAGTGGGTGGTGAGGAACACCGTGGTGCCGTACTCGTCGCGCAGCCGGCGCACCAGCTGCCAGAGCGCTGCCCGGCTGCCCGGGTCCAGCCCGGTGGTGGGCTCGTCGAGGAAGAGCACCTCGGGCCGGTGGGTGAGGCCCATGGCGATGTCGAGCCGCCGCCGCTGACCGCCCGACAGCGCCGCGCACTTGTGGTCCATCAGCTCGGTGAGACCGAGATCCCGCGCCAGTTCCCCGGCGCGGGCGGTCGCCTCGGCCCTGGAGAGCCGGTGGAGGCGGCCCTGGGTGACCAGTTCCTCCCGTACGGACACCTGTGGGTCCAGGCCGCCGGACTGGGCGACGTAACCGATCTTCCGCCGTACGCCCCCGGGGTCCAGGAGGAGGTCATGACCGGCGACGGTGGCCGCGCCGCCGGTCGGTGCGAGGAGCGTGGTGAGCATCCGCAGGGTGGTCGTCTTGCCTGCGCCGTTGGGGCCGAGGAAGCCGAGGATCTCGCCGGGTTCGACGGTCAGGTCGATGCCGCGGACGGCTTCGACGGGACCCGCCTTGGCCGAGAAGGTCCGGGTGAGTCCGGCCGTACTGATGATTGCCATGCCCCAAGAAAAGCAGAGGCGCTTAAAGTTTGCAATGACTCCAAGTTTGATTCGCTCCCAGCGAAGCTACGATGGGCGCATGGCCGAGGGACTGAGAGAGCGCAAGAAGCGGCAGACCAGGCAGCACATCTCCGATGTGGCCACGGGTCTCTTCCTGGAGCGGGGCTTCGACGCGGTGACGGTGGCCGAGATCGCCGAGGCGGCGGACGTCTCCGTCAATACCGTCTACAACTACTTCCCGGCGAAGGAAGATCTCTTCTTCGACCGCAGCAAGGGCATCGTCGACCGGCTGCCGCGCTATGTGCGCGGCCGTGACAAGGGCGAGTCGGCGGCCGCCGCCGTCCTGCGCGAACTGCACCGCGAGGTCGAAGAGGTCGCCCCGTCCATCGGCCTGATCGACGGTTACGCCGGCTTCATGCGCGTCGTACTGGAGGCGCAGGCCCTGCGCTCCCGGCTCTGGGCCATCCAGCAGGAGGTCGTCGAGAGCCTGGAGCGGACCCTGCGCGAGGAGACGGGCGCGGTCGACGGCGATCCGCTGCCGGCCCTGATGGCCGGGCAGCTCGCCTGGCTCCAGTCCACCCTCATGGGGTGGATCGGTGGCGAGATGGTCAAGGGCCGCAAGGCCGTGGAGGTCTCCCGTGAAGCTCTCGTCCTGCTCGACGGGATGGAGGAACTGCTGAGCGAGAAGGCGCTCAACTACGCGGTACGGGCCGCCGAATGAGGCGTACCGGTGTGATGTCCGTCATTTGAGACGTGACGCGCATCTCTTCGCCGACACACGACCCCTCACGGACGCTAATCTCCGCCGGAGAGCCTGAAGTAAACAGGTGTTAAGGCCGAAGGAATCAAGGGGTGTGTCGTGGCCAGGAAGCTCGCCGTCATCGGAGCCGGACTCATGGGGTCCGGAATCGCGCAGGTCTCGGCGCAGGCGGGCTGGGACGTCGTGCTGCGCGATGTCACCGACGCGGCGCTGACCCGCGGCCGTGACGGCATCAAGGGCTCGTACGACAAGTTCGTGTCCAAGGGCAAGCTGGACGCCGCGGACGCCGAGGCGGCGCTGGGCCGCATCACCACGACCACCGACCTCGACGCGGTCGCCGACGCCGACATCGTCGTCGAGGCCGTCTTCGAGAAGCTCGAGGTCAAGCACGAGATCTTCCGCGCGCTCGACAAGATCGTGCGCGAGGACGCGGTGCTCGCGTCCAACACCTCCGCCATCCCGATCACCAAGATCGCGGCCGTGACGGAGCGTCCGGAGCGGGTCGTGGGCGCGCACTTCTTCTCGCCCGTGCCGATGATGCAGCTCTGCGAGCTCGTACGGGGCTACAAGACCAGTGACGAAACGCTCGCGACGACGCGGGAGTTCGCCGAGTCCGTCGGCAAGACCTGCATCGTCGTCAACCGCGACGTGGCAGGCTTCGTCACCACGCGCCTCATCTCGGCCCTCGTGGTCGAGGCCGCGAAGCTGTACGAGTCGGGCGTGGCCTCGGCCGAGGACATCGACATCGCCTGCAAGCTGGGCTTCGGGCACGCCATGGGCCCGCTCGCGACGGCGGACCTGACCGGCGTCGACATCCTGCTGCACGCGACCAGCAACATCTACACGGAGTCGCAGGACGAGAAGTTCGCTCCGCCGGAGCTGATGCGCCGGATGGTTGATGCCGGTGACATCGGCCGCAAGAGCGGGCAGGGCTTCTACAAGCACTGATGCCGTGTCAGCCCCTGGGGGTCACTCCCAGGGGTGAATTCGGTATCGGTTCGCTTACGGACGGCAACTTCCTGGCCCGTCAGGCAGTCAGTTGGGTGCAGGGAATGAAACACGACACGGAGAACTGACGCACTCTCGGGGAGCGCATATGCACATCAGGGGCGACCACGTCGAGCTGGTCGTCGGGGGCCGCCTCGACGTCCGCAGCGCGGCGGACGCCCGTACGGTTCTGCACTCGGCCGTCGACGACGGTGTCGGCGATCTGGTGCTGGACCTGACCGAGCTGGATTCCTGGGACGCCACCGGGCTTGGCGTGATCATGGGCGCCCACCGGCGGGCCGGGCGGGCCGGCCGGCGGCTCGTGCTGCGCGGCGTACCGGCCCAGATGCAGCGCCTGCTGGTGGCGACCAGACTGCACCGCATTCTCGCCATCGAGGGCGGCCTCGCCGCCGAGTCGCTGCCGCGCGTCTGAGCCGCACGGCGCACTTGAGCCGCACGGCGCACTTGAGCGCACGGCGTTACGGCGCGAAGCGGCGCGATCCGTACGGCGGACGCACAATCCTCACGAGACTGTGACGTCCCGGGCTGGGTGGCACCCCTCTGGTTCCCGGATACTGTGCGAAGGTCTAGGGTTCGGTCGCCTGCCGATTGGCGAACCCGAGTACGGCGGGCACCGGACCAGAAGCGACAGCGAGCGTGTGAAAGGCCGGGAGGGGCATCCGCACGCGACGCATCTGGGGGGCTGACCATGGACCCGATGAACCGAGGACCGGAAGAGCACGGTCACGACAACGACCGGCCCGCCGAGAGCGGCACCGGTGACGGACCGCGCCGGCCACCGCGGGACGCCCTGCCGCCGGCCCTCGCACAGAGCGCTGAGAGCGGCCGGAACAGTCCCGGCCCCACGGGCCCCGCCGGTCCGGGCAGCCCCAGCGGTCCCGGCAAGAGCGGTGGGCAGAGCTCGTCCGCCCCCGCCCGCACCGTGCGGGTCGTCGCGGGCGACTTCCTGCTCACCGTCAACCCCGTCGACGGCAGCGAGATCGAGGTCTGCCCGCCCGCCGGGCGCCCCGAGCGGCCGGTCAGGCACAGCGCCGACGACCGCGCCGAGCTGATGCGCGCGGCGACGCCGCCCGTACCGCCCGGCCCCCCTGCCCCCGAGCTGCCGCTCCTGGAGCGTCAGGAGGAGCGCGAGAGGCTCGCACGGCTGCTCGCACGCGGCCGCTCGGTCCGGCTGACCGGGCCGTCGGGCTCCGGGCGTACGGCACTGCTCGACGCCGTCGCGGCGGACTGCGCGGACCTCGCGCCCGACGGAGTCGTACGGCTCTGCGGAGCCCACCGCACCCCCGACGAGCTGCTCCACGACCTCTTCGCCGCCGTCTACAGCGCGCCCCTGCACCGCCCGGACCGGGCCGGGCTGCTCGGCCTCGTCCACGAGATCGGCGCCGTCGTCGTCGTCGACGACCTGGAGTTCGGCGGGGCGGCCCTGGACGAGCTGCTGGAGGCCACGCCCGAGTGCGCCTTCCTGCTCGCCGCGACGCCCGGCGTGCCCGCCCCCTCGCCCGAGTCGCACGTCGAGGAGGTGTTCCTCGCCGGCCTCGGCCGCGGCGCGAGCCTGGAGCTCCTGGAACGGGCCGTGGACCGGCCGCTCACGGACGACGAGGCCAACTGGGCGGGCGACCTGTGGTTCGAGTCCGAAGGGCTCCCGCTGCGCTTCACCCAGGCCGGTGCGCTGCTGCGCCAGCGCGACCGGCTGCGCGCCGATCCGCACGCCTTCGAGGCGCACGGTTACTTCCACGAGCAGCCGATCGACGCGCCCTTCGACGCCGAGGACGGCCCGGACGTAGCTATGCCGTCGCTCGCCGAGGGCGCGATGCCGGCGCCGCTGCTCGCGTCCCGGCTGAGCGAGTCCGCCCGCGCCACCCTGCGCTTCGCCCTCGCCCTCGGCGGCGAGGTGCCGCACCAGGCGCACCTGCCGGCCCTCGTGGGGGACACCCACGCGGACGCCGCGCTCGGTGAGCTGATGAGCTGCGGGCTGCTCTCGCCGGTGGGGGCGCGCTTCCGGCTGGCGGCCGGTGTGGCCGTACAGCTGGAGGCGGCCGGGTTCGCGGACGACGCCCCGGAGCAGGCGCACACCGCCGCCCAGCACTACGCCTGGTGGGCCGGGCACCCCTCGGTCACCCCCGAGCGGGCAGCGGCGGAGGCCGACGCGATTCTCGCGGCGATGGGCGCCCTGGTGCCGGGTACCGAGGCGGGCCACGCGAGTGCGGCGGTCCTGCTGGCCCGTACGGCGGCGCCCGCGTTCGCCGCCGGGCTGTGCTGGGGCGCCTGGGAGCGGGCGCTGCGCACCGGTCTGGAAGCCGCGCGCATCGCCGGAGAGGTGGCCGAGGAGGCCTACTTCCACCACGAGTTGGGCGTACTGGCGCTCTGTACGGGCAATCTGGACCGCGCCAGGGCCGAGCTGGAGGCGTCCGTCGCGATGCGTGGCGCCGTGGCGGACAAGAGCGGCACCGTCGCCGGCCGCAGGGCGCTGGCGCTGGTAGCCGACCGTGCCGCCGCGGGAGCGGGTGCGGGGGCTCTGGTCCTCGGCGGACGTACGCCCGCGGGCGAGGAGGTACCGGCCGCGCGGTACGAGGAGTCGGCGTCGCCGCCCGGTGGCGTACCGGCGGCCGTCGTGCCCCTGTCGCTGCCCGGCCGCCCCGAACGGCCCGGCGACGACAGCACGTTGGTCACGCACCGCTCGCCGGAGGCCGGCGGCGGCCGTCTCGCCGTGCTCAGCGGCGCCCGGCGCAACATGGTCGCGGCGGGCGCGGGCGCGCTGCTCGTCGCGGTACTCGGCACGGTGGTGACGCTCGGCGCGACGTCGGACAACGAGGAACCGCGGAACAGGGTCACGTCCGAGCAGTCGGCCAACGAGGACGACACCGGGGACGGGCTCGTCGCCGACGAGCCGACGCAGGGCTCGACCAAGCGCCCGGTCGACCCGGACCGTCCGTCCGGTCCCGGCACCTCGGGACAGCCGCGGCCGGGCAGCGGCGGGGGCGGCGGGGCCGCCGGCGAAGAACCCTCGAAGAGCGGCAGGCCGACGGACGACGACGCGTCGTCGCCGGGCAGCAGGCCGCCCGCCTCGGACGACCCGACGACGGGGGGCCCGACCACGGGCGGTCCCACCACGAGCGGCGGCACGACCGGTGGTCCGACCACTGGCGGCCCGACGACCGGTGGTCCCACCACGGGTGGCCCGACGACCGGCGGTCCCACCACGAGCGGCGGCACGACCGACGGCGGCACGACGGACGGTGGCACGACCGACGGCGGAACCATGGACGGCGGCACCACCGACGGTGGGACGACGGACGGTGGGACGACGGACGGCGGCTCCACGGACGGCGGCGCGACCGGCGGTACGACGAGTGGCGCCGAGGGCGGGACCACCGAGGGCAGCACGGCGGACGGCGGCACCACCACGAGCGGCAGCGGCCCGAGCGACAGCGCCCCGGCCGCGTCCAGTGCCTCCGGAACCACCAGCTCGGCGTAGGTACGGCCGCGAGCCCGGTCGCAGGACGGCCTTGAGCCCGGCGTAGGTACGGCCGCGAGCCCGCTCGCAGGCGACGGCCTTGAGCCCGGTCGCGGGGCGGCCACCAGGCCGGCACAAGGACACCCTTGAGCCCACGGCCGTCCTGCGGCCCGTCCGCCGGCGCAGGGCGGCCGCCGAGCCCGAGCGGTCCCGCTCGGGCTCGGCGGAGTGCGGTCCGCCCGGCCCCCGGCCCCGCCGTCAGAACAGGCGGAGCTTGTCGTCCTCGATGCCGCGCATCGCGTTGTAGTCCAGGACGACACAGCCGATGCCGCGGTCGGTCGCCAGTACGCGCGCCTGCGGCTTGATCTCCTGCGCGGCGAAGATGCCCTTCACCGGCGCCAGGTGCGGGTCGCGGTTGAGCAGTTCGAGGTAGCGGGTGAGCTGCTCCACGCCGTCGATGTCACCGCGCCGCTTGAGCTCCACCGCGACCGTCGCGCCGTCCGCGTCGCGGCACAGGATGTCCACCGGGCCGATGGCCGTCGGGTACTCGCGGCGGATCAGCGAGTAGCCCTCGCCGAGCGTGTCGATGCGGTCGGCCAGCAGCTCCTGGAGGTGCGCTTCCACGCCGTCCTTGATGAGACCGGGGTCGACGCCCAGTTCGTGGGACGAGTCGTGGAGGACTTCCTCCATGGTGATGATCAATTTCTCGCCCGCCTTGTTGATCACCGTCCAGGTGCCGGCGTCGTCGCCCGTGCCCTCCTTGAGGGTGCATGGCGGGGACATCCAGTTGAGCGGTTTGTACGCCCGGTCGTCGGCGTGGATCGACACGCTGCCGTCCGCCTTCACCAGGATCAGACGGGGGGCGGAGGGCAAGTGGGCGGTGAGCCGGCCCGCGTAGTCCACGGAGCAGCGGGCAATGACGAGACGCATGGGGCGCAACGCTACTCGACGACGAGTGCTCTACGCGATTCGCCCAGTAAGACCCCCTTCGTTGTTGGCTGGTTGTGTTCCCAATCTCCTGGTGCGGCCCGGATCGCACGCTTAACTTGGATGCAGGAGGTCGTCGTACGTGCACTCTGCGTCGTCGTCCGTCTTCCCTGCCCGTAAGACCCCGGCCCCGGGGTCGCGAGAGGAGAACCCATGTCGCTCGACGTCTCACCGGCACTGTTGGAACAGGCCGAGCGAGGCGATGTCGACGAAGCCGCCTTCGTCGACTGCGTCCGGACCTCCCTGCCTTACGCATGGGAGATGATCAGCTCTCTGGTGGCACAGCTGAAGGTCGATGGTGGCGAGTTCGCCGACAACCAGACGCCTCCGCCGGACGAGCAGGCACGTGGTCAGCTCCTGCGTGCACTCGCGAGTGATGCGATTCGCGGTGCGCTGCAGCGGCACTTCGGCGTACGTCTTGCATTCCAGAACTGCCACCGCGTAGCGGTGTTCCCGATGGACTCGTCCTCCGACGAGCGGCTCGGCCGCTTCACCTCGATCAGGGGGCAGCTGCTCAACCAGTCGCCGGAACTTCGGGACTGCTGAGGCATTCGCCGCTCCGTATCGCGGACCTCGCACTGATGCGGAGCGGCGGCGTGCCCGCCGCGGAGCCGGCGTGATCATCAGGACAGCAGGGGCAGCACTTCGGACCCCAGCCGCCGTACGTTCTCCTCGGTGGCCGCAAGGTCGCCCGACCCCTCGACGAGCAGCGCGAAGCGCGTGATCCCGGTCCGTTCCGCGGTGGCCGCCAGCCGGTCGGCGGCCAGCCGCGGCGGGCCCACCGGATGCAGTTCGCACAGCATCTCCGTGTACGCGACCGGGTCCCGCATCGCGCGGTGCCGGCCGTCGACCGTGACGTGCGCGTCGAGCCCCTGCTTGAGCCAGCCGGGCATCGCCTTCGTCAGTGTCTCCGTGCCGTCGGCCGCGCTGTCCGCGATCTGAGCCACTCCGGCCGAAACATGACCCGCCCGCGCGACCGTTTCCGGCTCATGTCCGGCGGCGAGCGCGAGCCGGCGCCACAGCGCGACCATCTCCGCTTTGTCCTCGTCTCCGCAGTGCATGCCGAGCAGCATCGGCAGCCCGCGCTCGGCGGCCATCCGTACGCTCTTCGGTGAGGTGCACGCCACCACGACCTCGGGGCCGTCCCTGTCCTCGGGCCCCTCGCGCAGCAGTTCGTCCGGCCGTGGTACGACGGCGACTTCGCGGAAGTCGAACCGCTCGCCCCGCGCCTCGACGCGCGGTTCGCGCAGCCAGCGCAGCAGCAGATCCAGAGATTCCGGGAAGCCGTGCTCGTACGCCGCGAGGCCCTGCCCGAACACCTCCAGGTCCACCCACGGACCGCCCCGCCCCACGCCGAGCGTGAAGCGCCCGCCCGAGGTGAGGTGCAGCAGCGCGGCCTGCTCGCCCAGGGCGACCGGATGCGCCGTCGGCAGGACACTGACCGCCGTGCCCACCCGGATGCGCCGGGTGCGCCCGAGCAGCAGCGCGGCGAGCGTCACCGCGGAGGGGCACACGCCGTACGGTACGAAGTGGTGCTCCGCGAGCCACACCGAGTCCAGTCCGGCCTCCTCGGCGACCTCCGCCGACCGCACCGCCCGGTGCAGCGCCTCCCCCTGGCCCTGGCCCGGGAATTGGGCCGCCAGTACAAACGTTCCGACACGCATCGCCTTCTGCCTCCTTGCGGCCGACGCGGCATCCCCCTTACTGGCAACAACGCCTGACACGTGCCAAAGGCACGGGCACGCGTGAAGTTGTTGCGATTTTCCGGTAAGCCGGGCCCGGTGGGCCCCGCGCGCTGCGGTACGTGTACCCATGCCGGATGGCCCTAGGCTGGGGTGAACCAGTGCCGTCCGATCCGTGAGGTTCCAGGTGTCCCCGCGTCGCAACCGCCCCAAGGGCGGCGAGAAGCCCGCCGAGTCCCCAAGTGGCGCGGCGGGAGACAGGTTCGGGCTCCAGAGCACCGAGTCGTGGCAGGGCGAGGAATGGTCGGTGCGGCACGTCGCCGGCGCGAGCGCGGCGGGCAAGCGCTACCGCTGCCCGGGCTGCGACCAGGAGATCCCGTCCGGCGTTCCGCACCTCGTGGCCTGGCCGGAGTACGGCGGTGTCGACGACCGCAGACACTGGCACAAGGCGTGCTGGAACGCGCGGGACCGCCGCACCACGAAGGTGCAGCGGTCCCGTAACGCCCCGCGCTACTGACCCGCGCGGCCCGCGCCGTCACACGTCGCGCTTCTCCAGGGCGAGGAAGGCACCGCCCAGAGCGGCGGCCGTGACGCCCAGCAGGATCCACAGCGGCTCCCAGCCGGAGGGGCCGGAGGTGGTGACGGAGGCGTCGTAGAAGACGCTGAGCTGGTTGGGGATCGAGTACTCGAAGAGCGCCTGCTGAAGGTCGGCCAGCGTCTCGGAGAACATGAACATCGCCAGCACCAGCGGGAGCAGCACCAGGCCGATCATGATGGTGATCGCACCCGCCGAGTGCCGGATGAGTGAGCCGATGGCGAGCGACAGCAGGCCGAGCGTCGCGACGTAGAGGCTGACGCCGACCGTCGCGCGCAGCCAGGCCGTGCCGGTGGGCTCGGAGCCGTCCAGCATCGCGGTGTGCAGCGCGCCGACGGCGGCGGTGGTGACCAGCGTGATGGCGAAGGCCAGCAGGAAGAAGACGATCGCCTTGGCGGTCAGCACGCGGGAACGGCTGGGGCAGGCCGTGAGGGTCGTACGGATCATGCCCGTGCCGTACTCGGACGCGACGGTCATCACGCCGAGTGTGATCACCGGGATGGCGCCGAGCAGCACACCGAAGAAGCCGAGGCTCAGCACCGGGGTCTCGCCGAGGTCGGCGCCGGACGAGCCGACGGCGACCGCCCCGAGCAGGCCGACGCCGACGATGAGCACGATCATCACGCCGAGCGTCCACATCGTGGAGCGCACCGACCGGATCTTCGTCCACTCGGAGGCGAGGGCGTCCCCCAGGGTCGCCCTGCGCACCGGGATGGGGGAGACGTACGGCGCGACGCCCTGCGGTGCGTACGGCCGGGGGGCCTGCTGAGGGGCCTGCTGCTGGTACGGGGTCGTCATCGGGCGTCCTCGGGGCTGTCGCTGTCGCGCTTGGTCAGGTCGGGGGCGGGCGCGCTCACGCCGGGCGCGGGGGCGGCGGCGGGAGCCGGAGGCGCCGCCGGGGCGGCCGGCGTCGCGTACGGGTTGTGGCCCGGCGCGGGGGCCTGGCCGGAGGCCGCGTAACCGGGGCCGCCCGGTGCCTGGCCCGGGACCGCGTAGCCGGGGCCGCCCGGCAGCGGGGCGCCCGCGAAGGGCGGCTGCCCGCCCGCCTGGGGCGGCGGCGGGGCGTACCAGCCCTGCTGGGCTACGGGCTCGGCGTAACCACCGGGCTGCTGCGGCTGCTGGAAACCGGCCAGCTGGTCGGCGGTCGACCGGTAGTCCACCGCGCCCTGGGTCATCCGCATGTACGCCTCTTCCAGCGACGCCTGGTGCGGCGAGAGTTCCCACAGCCGTACGTCGGCGTCGTTCGCGAGGTCGCTGATCCGCGGCAGCGGCAGCCCGGTGACGCGCAGCGCCCCGTCCTGCTCGGTCATGACGTGCGCCCCGGCCTCGGTCAGTACCGAGGACAGCTTCTCGCGCTGCTGCGGCTCGGTCTGCGGCGTACGCACCCGGGCGAAGTCGGCGGAGTTGGCGGAGATGAAGTCCTTGACGCTCATGTCGGAGAGCAGCTGCCCGCGCCCGATCACGATCAGGTGGTCGGCGGTGACCGCCATCTCGCTCATGAGGTGGCTGGAGACGAAGACCGTACGGCCCTCGGCGGCCAGCGTCTTCATGAGATTGCGGACCCAGTGGATGCCCTCGGGGTCGAGACCGTTGACCGGCTCGTCGAAGAGCAGTACCTGCGGATCGCCGAGGAGCGCCGCCGCGATGCCCAGGCGCTGCCCCATGCCGAGCGAGAAGCCCTTGGAGCGCCGCCTGGCGACCTCCTGGAGGCCCACGACGCCGAGTACCTCGTCGACCCGCTGGGCGGGGATGCCGGAGAGCTGCGCCAGCGACAGGAGGTGGCTGCGGGCGCTGCGGCCGCCGTGCACGGCCTTGGCGTCGAGCAGGGCGCCGACCTGCCGGGGGGCGTTGGGGAGGCGGCGGAAGGGATGGCCGCCGATGGTGACATGACCCGAGGTGGGCTCGTCGAGCCCCAGGATCATGCGCATCGTCGTGGACTTGCCGGAACCGTTGGGGCCGAGGAAGCCCGTCACCGTGCCCGGGCGAACCTGGAAGGAAAGGTTGTACACGGCTGTCTTGGCGCCGTAGCGCTTCGTCAGGCCGACTGCCTCGATCATTGTGTGCAGCCCCATCGACAGTTCGGGTCGTCGGGGCTGTGACCTCATGGCCGAACGCGCCCCCGTAAGGGTTAGGAGGATAACCAGGAGCTGACGGTTCCTGCTAAGCGCCGGGGAGGCACCGGGCCTACGCGTCCCGCCTCTTCAGCAGGACGTAACCGCCCACGAGCGCAGCGGCCACCCACAGCGCCATGATCAGCAGTCCGCCCCAGGGGCCGTACGGTGCCTCGTCGTCGATCGGCGGGACCACCTGCATGATCTTGCTGCCCGCCTGGTCGGGGAGGTACTGGCCGACCTTCTTGGTCGCGGAGACGTTGCCCAGGATCGGCGCCAGCAGGAAGAAGAACGGCATCAGGACGCCGAGGGCGAGCACCTGGCTGCGCAGCATCGTGGCCACGCCCATCGAGAACAGTGCGATCAGGGTCATGTAGAGACCGCCGCCGATCACCGCGCGCAGTACACCGGGGTCGGAGATGTCCGCCCTCAGGTCGCCGAGCATCGCCTGGCCGAGGAAGAAGGCGGCGAAGCTCGTGACCATGCCGACCACCAGCGCGAGAGCCGTGGCGACGGTGAGCTTGCCGAAGAGGTAGGTGCCGCGCTGCGGGACGGCGGCGAGCGACATGCGGATCATTCCGGTGCTGTATTCGTTCGACACGACGAGAACACCGAAAACGATCATTGCAAGCTGCCCAAGACTCGTGCCCGCGAAACTCACGAACGTCGGATCGAAGGCGAGCTTGTCCTCCGCGCTCATCTTCTTGAATTCGTTCTTGGAAAGAATACTGATGAGTACGCCGAGGCCGATTGTGACGATCGCGGCAAGGCCGAGTGTCCAAACAGTGGACTGAACCGATTTGATCTTGGTCCATTCCGACTTGAGTACCTGGGTGGCAGCCATGACTCAAACCCCCTTCCCGTTCTTCTTCTCGTGCCGCTGCCGCACTCCGGCGCCCCAGCCCGCCCCGGGCGGCGCGCCCGCCGCGCCGCCCGAATGCGCGTGGTACTCGACGGACTCGGCGGTCAGCTGCATGAAGGCTTCCTCCAGCGATGCCTGCTGAGGGCTCAGCTCGTGGAGTACGAGCTGGTGCCGGGCGGCGAGCTCGCCGAGCTGCTCCGCGCTCACGCCGTCCACTTCCATCGATCCGTTGGCCGCGCCGACCGTCTTGATGCCCGCCTCGTGGATGACATCACGCAGCCGCTCCTGCTGCGGGGAGCGCAGGCGTACGTAACTGCGCGAGTTCTCCCGGATGAAGCCGGCCATCGACGTGTCGGCGAGCAGCCTGCCCTGGCCGATCACGACCAAGTGGTCGGCGGTGAGCGCCATTTCGCTCATCAGGTGGGAGGAGACGAAGACCGTACGCCCCTGGGACGCCAGCGACTTCATCAGATTCCGGATCCAGTGGATGCCCTCGGGATCGAGGCCGTTGACCGGCTCGTCGAACATGAGGATCTCGGGGTCGCCCAACAACGCTCCCGCGATGCCCAGACGCTGCCCCATGCCGAGCGAGAAGCCCTTGGCGCGCTTCCTGGCCACCGACGTCAGGCCCACCGTCTCCAGGACCTCGGAGACCCGGCTGCGGGGGATGCCGTTGCTCTGCGCCAGACAGAGGAGGTGGTTGTACGCGCTGCGACCGCCGTGCATCGCCTTGGCGTCCAGGAGCGCGCCGATGTACTTCAGCGGGTCCTTGAGGTCGGCGTAGTGCTTGCCGTCGATACGGACGTCGCCGGCCGTCGGGTTGTCCAGGCCCAGCAGCATCCGCATGGTCGTCGACTTGCCCGCCCCGTTCGGGCCCAGGAAGCCGGTCACGACGCCCGGCCGCACGGTGAAGGTCAGGTGGTCGACGGCCACCTTCTCGCCGTAACGCTTCGTCAGCCCCGACAGCTCGATCATGCGGCCACGCTAAGGGCGCGCAAAGCCCCCCGCCACCGGAATGACGGGGGGCTTTTGAGTCCCTCTGCGGCGTGACTGCTTCCGCTTCGGACTAGCGGGTCTGCTGCGCCGGGACGCCGCGGGTGATCGGCTCGTCGTCGGCCGGGGCGCCGGCGGCGGCGACAGCCGCACCGGTCAGCGTGGCCAGCATCTCGCGGACGTTGGTCAGCTGCGCGTTGATGGAGTCGCGGCGGTTCGTGAGCGCCGCCAGCTCGCGCTCCGATTCGCTGCGGATCCGGTCGGCCTTGGCGTTCGCGTCGGCCACGATGTCCTCGGCCTGGCGCTGAGCGGTCTCCACCGTCTGACGGGCACGGCGCTCCGCGTCCGTACGCAGCTTCTCGGCCTCGAGACGAAGCTGCTCGGCGCGGTGCTCGATCTCGGCCAGACGCTTCTCGGCCTTGGCCTGACGCGAAGCCAGGTCCCGCTCGGACTGCTCGCGGCGCTTGGCCAGGTTCGTCTCGAAGTCCGCGGCGGCCTGGGCGGCCTTGGCGCGGGTCTCCTCGAAGAGGGCGTCCGCCTCCTCACGCTTCTGCTGCGCGTCCTTCTGGGCCTCGCTGCGCAGCGTAGAGGCGTCACCCTTGGCCTTCTCGACGATACGAACGCCCTCGTCCTCGGCCTTCGCCTTGCGCTCGGCGGAGAACGACTCGGCGTCGTTGCGCACCTGCTGCGCGGCCGACTCGGCCAGCTCGCGGTGCTGCTCGGCGGCGCGACGGGCCTCCTCACGCAGGTCCTTCGCCTCCTCCTCGGCGAGGCGGAGGATCTTCTCGACGCGCGCACCGAGTCCGGCGTACGACGGCTCTGCGTCGCTCACCTGGGCCTGGGCGTTCTGCGTCTCGAGGTGGAGTTCCTCGATGCGCTTTTCCAGAGCAGTGATTCGGGCCAGAGCGCTGTCACGGTCGGCGACGAGTTTGGTAATGCGGTCGTCCACCTGACCGCGGTCGTAACCACGCCGCACGAGCTCGAAGCCGAAGGGGGAGGAAGTGTCGCTCATGGGGTTCCTGGGTTCCTGTCGAATGTGACCGGTGAGGTGTTAGGGGGAATCCTAGGGGCCGAAGCGGCGTGTCATCGAGTCAATGCCGGTTTGATCTGGAGAATGACACCCCTTTTGAGTGGCTAACCGTCGGATGACTTGCCACCCGAACGAGTGGAACCCGCTGCCGCGCCGGCTTTGACCGCGCCCCCGCCTGAGCCGCTGTTCGATGCCGCCTTGCCGCCCCCGGTCGGTGCCTCAAAGGACTCCAACGCCTCAAGTACGTCCTGGACACGGCTGATTTCGGCCTGAATGTCCTCCCGGCGGCGTACGAGCACATCGAGTTCCCGCCGGCCCTCCTCGACCATGCGGGCCGCCTCGGCCTCGGCCTCGGCGTGCACCCGCTCGGCCGCACGTACCAGTTCGGCCTTCTTCTGCTCGGCCTCCTTGAGCAGCGCCTCGGCCTTCTTCACCGCGGCGATACGGACCTTGCCCGCCTCCGAACTCGCTTCGGAAATCATCGCCTTCGCCTTCGCCTCGGCCTCGGCCTGCTGCTCCGTCGCGGCCTTCACCAGCTTGTCGACGCGCTCGCCGGCCGTCCGCATCTGCTCGGACGTCTCCCGGCGGGCCCGCTCGTGCAGCTCCTCGATCTCGGCCTCGGTACGGGTCCGCAGCTCCTCCGCGCGCTCCCTTATGGCGGTCGCGTCCCGGCGGGCACCGACCAGCAGCTCGTCGGCGTCCGTACGGGCCTTCTCCACCAGCGAGTTGCCCTCGACGGTCGACTCCGCGACCAGCCGCTCGGCCTCCTTGCGGGCCGCACCGACCATCGTGTCGGCCTGCTCCTCCGCCTTGGTCGCGGCGAGCAGCGCCTCCTCCTGGGCCTTCGCCATCAGCTGGTCGGCCTGCTCTGCCGCGTCCGCGCGGCGCTTGGACGCCGCCTGACGGGCCTCGTCGAGCAGCCGGTCCGCCTCGGTACGGGCGTCGGCGCGCATCCGCTCGGCCGCCTCCTCGGCGTCCGCCTTGACCTTCTGGGCCTCGGACCTGATGCGCTCCGCCGCCTGCTGGGCGCTTCCCACCATCTCGGCGGCCTCCGCGCGCAGCCGCTCGGCCTCGCCGCTCGCCTCGGCGACGAGCTGGTCGGCCTGCGCCGCCGCGTCGGCGCGCCGCTTGTCCGCCGCCTTGCGCGCCTCGTCCAGGATCCGGTCGGACTCCTCGCGTGCCTCGGCCCGCACCCGCTCGCCCTCCGCGCGCAGCCGCTCGGCCTCGGCGTTCGCGTCGGCGACGAGCCGCTCCGCCTCGCCGCTCGCCTCGGAGACCAGCTTGTCCGCCTGGGACGCCGCGTCGCCGCGCCGCTTGTCCGCCGCCTCGCGCGCCTCGTCGAGCACCCGCTCGCCCTCTTCGCGCGCCTCGGCCCGCAGCCGCTCGGCCCCGGCCTCGCCGTCCGCCTTGATCTGCTCCGCCTCGGCCCGCATCCGGGCCGCGTCCTGTCCGGCCGCCGTCAGCGACTGCACCGCCTCGGCCGCCATGCGCTCGGCCTCGCCGGTCGCCTCGCCGATCAGCCGGTCAGCCTGCGCCGCCGCCTCGTTGCGGATGCGGTTGGCGTCCTCGCGGGCCTCGGCCCGCGAACGGGCGGCGTCCTGCTCGGCCGAGGCCAGCGCGTCGGAAGCCTCCGTACGGAGCCTCTGCGCGTACTCCGAGGAGTCGGCGCGCAGCCGCTCCGCCTCCGTGATCGCGTCCCCGACCGTGCGCTCCGCGAGCGCCTTCGCCGCGTCGGTCTCCTCCTGCGCCTGCCGGCGCAGCCGGTTCGCGTCCTCGGTGGCCCGCTCCCGCTCCTCGTAGGCGTCGGCGCGGAGCCGGTCCGCCTCCTCCTGCGCCTCGGTCCGCGTGCGCTCCGCCACGTGCTCGGCGGCGCTGCGCAGTCCGGCGATCTCCTCCTCGGCCTGCTCGTGCAGCCCGGCCACCGCGTCCCGCACCTGCTGCGCGGTCTGCTCGGCGGCGGCGACCAGCTCCGTCGCCCGGTAGTCCGCCTCCTGGACCAGGCGCTGCGCCTCGGCCTGGGCCTCCTCGACGCGCTTGCGGGCGGACGCGAGGAGCTCCTCGCTCTGCTCACGGGCCTGCGTACGCTCCCGCTCGGCCTCCTCGCGGGCCGCGGCCAGCGTCTCCTCGGCCTCCCGGCGGCGGCGCGCGGCCTCCTCCTGGGCGGCGGCCAGTGCCTCGGCGGCCTCGGCCCCGACGCGCTCGGCCGCGGCTGCGGCCTCCGACCTGATCCGGTCCGCGCTCTCCTGCGCCTCCGTCTTGAGCCGCTCGGCCTCGTTCGACGCCTCGCTGCGCAGCCGTACGGCGACGGCCTCGCCCTCGGCGCGCGACTGCGAGGCATCGGCTGCCGCCTCGGTCCGCAGCCGCTCGGCCTCGGTCTCCGCCTGCGCCTGGAGCGTACGTACCCGCTCGGCCGCCTCGGTCCGCAGCCGCTCGATCTCCTCGCCGGCCTCCCGGCGCAGCCGCTCCGCTTCGGCCCTGGCTTCGCCCAGCGCCTGCTCGGCGGCGGCGACGCGCTGCTCGGCCTCGGTGCGCAGCCGGGTCAGGTCCTCGGCGGCCTCGGCCTGGCGGGCGGCGATGGCGCGCTCGGCCTCCTCGCGCAGGGCGCGGGCGGCCTCCTCGGCGTCGGTGGTGGTCCGCTGCGCCTGCTCCTCGGCCTCGGCGCGCAGCTGGTCGGCCTCGGCGCGGGTGCGCTCCAGGGTCTCCTCGGCCTGCTTGCGCAGGGTCGTGGCGCGCTCGATGGCCTCGGCGCGGACGCGCTCGCTCTCGGTCGTGGCCGACGTACGCAGCTCGTCGGCGTCGCCCCGCGCCTTGGTCAGCAGCTCCTCGGCGGTCCTGGCCGCCTCCTCGATCTGCTGCACGGCCTCGCGGCGGGCCTCGCCGCGGATCCGCTCGCCCTCGGCGACCGCCTCGGACCGCAGCTGCTCGGCCTCGCCGCGCAGCCTGCGTGCCTCCTCCTGGAGCTCGACCGTCTTGGCCCGGTACTCCTTGGTGTCGTCCTTCGCCGCGCCCTTGAGCTGATCGGCCTGGGCCGCCGCCTCGCTGCGCAGCCGCTCGATCTCCGCCTCGGCCTCGCGGCGGATCCGCTCGGCCTCCTCGGACGCCTTGCGGGTGGTCTCCTTGGCGTTCTCGGACGCCTTGGTGAGGACCTCTTCGGCGGTACGGGCCGCCTTGGCGAGCTGGGCGGCGGAATCCTCGGCGGCGGCGGTACGGGCCTTCTCGGCGGCCTCGGCGACCAGCCGCTCCGCCTCGGCGCGGGCGTCGGCGCGGGCCTGCTCGGCCTCCGCCTTGAGCGCCTCGGCGTCCTTCGTGGCCTCGGCGACCAGCCGGGCGATCTCGGACTTGGCCGTACGGGTCCGCTGTTCGTTGACGGACTCGGCCGTCGTCAGCTGCTTGGCCGCCGCTTCCCTGGCCTCGGTGAGCACCTTGTCGGCCTCGGCGCGCGCCTCGCGCAGCGCCGTCTCGGCCGCCTGCATCCGCTGCTCGGCGGTACGGCTCAGTTCTGCGGCCTGGCGGCGTGCCTGGTCGGACTCGGCGGTCGTCGACGTACGCAGCTGCTCGGCGTGGGTCGTCGCCTCCTGCGCCTGGTTGGAGGCGGCGTTCAGCAGGCGCTCGGCGTCCTTGCGGGCGCGCAGCAGGATCGCCTCGGCCTCGGCGCGGGCGTTCTCGGCCTCGGCGCCGAGGCGCTGGCGGGCCTCCTGGGCGACGCGCTCGGCCTCGGCGCGGGCGGCGGCCAGGGACTGCTCGGCCTCGGCGCGGGACTCCTCCAGGAGCCGGCGGGCCTGCGCCTCGGTACGGGCGCGGAGCTGCTCGGCCCAGGCCACGTTCTCGTTGACGTGGGCCTCGACGGTCTGGCGGCGCTCGGAGAGCTCCTGGTCGAGCCGCTGGCGACGGGTGACCGCCTCCGTGTGCAACTCGGCCTGGAGCCTTGCCTGGTGCTCGGCGTGCTCCTGGAGGATCCGCTGCGTCTGCGCCCGGGCGTCGCGAAGTTCGCGCTCGGCGTCGGTGCGCAGTTGCTCCGCCTGGATCTGGGCATTACGGAGCAACTGCTCGGCCTGGTAACCGATGTCCGCCGCGTCGTAGGCGGGGCGGGACGCGAGGTTGCGCCGCGCCTCGTGGAGCTTGGCGCGCAATACCTCGACCTGGTAGCCGAGGTCCTCGGCGTGCTGAACCGCCTTCTCCCGCTCGGTTTTCAGCCGCTCCATCTCGGCTTCGAACCGCGAGAGATGGTCGTCAGGCTCGTGCCGTTCGTAGCCCCGCACTGCGCGGTCCCATCCGTCCCCTGGTCGCAACTCTTCCGACTCTCCGAAACAAGCACCGCCCAGAGTTCGGGCGGCCCCCGGGGGAATGGTCTCAGATCAACAGTGAGGCATGAGTCACAGGCCCCGGTCCGGCCCCGGACCGGAACCGCCCACTCTACCGGCGTGGGATCAGGGGGACAGTGCTCCGGTCAGTGCTCGGAGGTGGAGGCGGGTGCCGAAGTGACCAGTTCCGTGAGTACTCCGTGGCAGTCCTTGGGGTGCAGGAACGTGATGCGGGAGCCCATGGAACCGATACGCGGCTCGTCGTAGAGGACCCGCACACCCTTGTCCCGGATGTCCGCCGCGTCGGCGTCCACGTCCGGGGTGCCGAAGGCGATGTGGTGGACCCCCTCACCGTTCTTGGCCAGCCACTTTCCCACCGCGGAGTCCTCGCGGGTGGGCTCCAGGAGCTGGAGGTAGGTGGCGCCGCCGTCGGACGTTTCGTTGATCTTGAGCATGGCCTCACGTACGCCCTGCTCCTCGTTGACCTCCGAGTGGTACACCTGGAAGCCATAGGTCGAGCGGTAGAACTCGATGGTCTTGTCGAGGTCGAAACAGGCGATCCCGATGTGGTCGATTCGCGTCAGCATGGGTCCAGTGCAGCGCGGTTGGAGGTGGTTACGCAACGTGCGCGCGATCACACTTGCTGCCCGGTGACCGGGCCGGTACCGCTCAGTACATTGAGGTAAACCCTCGTTCACTCCTCATCCCAAGGGGCCGTGCCTCATGTCCGGAACGAACCGCACAACGTCCGTCATCGTCGCTGGTGCCCGTACGCCCATGGGCCGGCTGCTCGGCTCGCTCAAGTCCTTCTCCGGCGCGGACCTCGGCGGCTTCGCCATCAAGGCCGCCCTGGAGCGGGCCGGGATCGGCGGTGACCAGGTCCAGTACGTGATCATGGGCCAGGTGCTCCAGGCCGGCGCGGGGCAGATCCCCGCCCGCCAGGCGGCCGTAAAGGCCGGGATTCCGATGAATGTGCCCGCTCTGACCATCAACAAGGTCTGCCTTTCGGGGCTCGACGCGATCGCGCTGGCCGATCAGCTGATCCGTGCCGGTGAGTTCGACATCGTGGTGGCCGGTGGCCAGGAGTCCATGACGAACGCGCCGCACGTGCTGCCGAAGTCCCGTGACGGCTTCAAGTACGGGGCGATCGAGATGCTCGACTCGATGGCCCACGACGGTCTGACCGACTCCTTCGAGGGCATCGCGATGGGGGAGTCGACCGAGAAGCACAACACCCGCCTCGGCATCGCCCGCGGTCCGCAGGACGAATTCGCCGCGCAGTCGCACCAGCGGGCCGCCGCCGCGCAGAAGAACGGCCTCTTCGAGGCGGAGATCACGCCCGTCGAGATCCCGCAGCGCAAGGGCGACCCGGTCCTCTTCTCGAAGGACGAGGGGATCCGGCCGGAGACGACGGCGGAGTCGCTGGGCAAGCTGCGGCCCGCTTTCGCCAAGGACGGGACGATCACCGCGGGCACCGCCTCGCAGATCTCGGACGGTGCGGCGGCCGTGGTGGTCATGAGCAAGGCCAAGGCCGAGGAGCTCGGCCTGGAGTGGATCGCCGAGATCGGCGCCCACGGGAACGTGGCCGGTCCGGACAACTCGCTCCAGTCCCAGCCCTCGAACGCGATCGCGCACGCGCTGGGGAAGGAAGGGATCGGCGTCGACGATCTTGACCTCATCGAGATCAACGAGGCTTTCGCGGCCGTCGCCGTGCAGTCAATGAAGGACCTCGGGGTGTCCCCGGAAAAGGTGAACGTCAACGGTGGCGCGATCGCCCTCGGGCACCCCATCGGGATGTCCGGTGCGCGCGTCGTGCTGCACCTGGCGCTCGAACTGAAGCGGCGCGGTGGAGGCGTGGGCGCTGCCGCGCTGTGTGGTGGCGGCGGTCAGGGCGATGCGCTGATCATCAGGGTCGCGGGCAAGTAGTCGCGGGCGCGTGGCTGCGGGCACGTGGCTGCGGGCACGTAGTCGCGAGCGCGTAGTCGCGGGCGTCGCGGTCTCGGGCGCGTAACCCTTCCGTAGTGCTTGATCGAGGAGCGGAGTTGTGATGCAGGACGTCCCCGAGCTGGTGGCTCAGGCGCGAGAGGGCCGGCCGCGTGCCGTCGCCCGGCTGATCTCGCTGGTCGAGGGGGCGTCCCCGCAACTGCGTGAGGTGATGGCGGCGCTGGCTCCGCTCGCCGGCAACGCGTACGTGGTGGGGCTCACGGGATCGCCGGGCGTCGGCAAGTCGACATCCACCTCGGCGCTGGTCTCGGCCTACCGGCGGGCCGGGAAGCGGGTCGGGGTGCTGGCGGTGGACCCGTCGTCGCCGTTCAGCGGTGGCGCGCTGCTCGGTGACCGGGTCCGGATGTCGGAGCACGCCTCGGACCCCGGGGTCTACATCAGGTCCATGGCCACGCGCGGACATCTGGGCGGACTGGCCTGGGCGGCGCCGCAGGCCATCCGGGTGCTCGACGCCGCCGGGTGCGACGTGGTGCTGGTGGAGACGGTGGGCGTCGGGCAGTCCGAGGTCGAGATCGCCTCGCAGGCCGACACGTCGGTGGTACTGCTGGCACCGGGCATGGGGGACGGGATCCAGGCCGCGAAGGCGGGGATCCTGGAGATCGGGGACCTGTATGTCGTCAACAAGGCCGACCGGGACGGGGCCGACGCCACCGCGCGGGAGCTCAATCACATGCTGGGGCTCGGGAGTCCCGGGGGCCCGGGGACTGGCGGCCCCCGATCGTGAAGACGGTGGCGGCGCGGGGCGAGGGCATCGACGAGGTCGTCGAGGCGTTGGAGAAGCACCGCGCGTGGATGGAGGAGCGGGGGGTTCTCGGGGAGCGGCGTGCCAAGCGGGCGGCGCACGAGGTCGAGACGATCGCCGTCACCGCGCTGCGGGAGCGCATCGGGGACCTGCGGGGGGACCGGCGGCTCGGGGCGCTGGCGGAGCGGATCGTCGCGGGCGAGCTGGATCCCTACGCGGCGGCGGACGAGCTGGTGGCGGGGATTACCGAGTCTTCGGCGTAGCGGGTCGGTTGTACGGGGTCGGTGTACCGGTCGGGGGTGCGGGCGGGGATGCGGGCGGGGCGGGCCGCTCCGGGGCGGCGTTCGGGACTGCGTGATTTAGGCGCGCCGCCACCGCCCCTGGGATGCGTAACCCGCGCCCTGCCCACAAATCACGCTTTACGTCCCGAACACCACCCCCTGCGCGTCCCGCCCCCTCACGCCGGTGGGTGGGTCTCCCCGCCCCGCCGGGAGGGTCGCTGTCCCGTCCTCTCTCGCCGGTGGGTGGTGGGAGCCGAGGTGGGGTGCCGTCCGGCCGGCGGCGTTCGGTCGTCAGTCGGTGTCGGTGGCGTCGTCCGCGTCGTCCGTGTCCCGGTCCGCTGTTGCCTTCGCTGTCCTGGCGTCCACGTTCAGCTCGTGGTGCTTGCCGTCCTTGGAACGGACTTCCGCCTCCCAGCCGCCGTCGTCGTCCAGGTCGATGGACGTCAGCGTGCCCGGCTGCGCCTTCAGGGCTGCCGCTGCGGCCTCCTTCAGGGTGACCTTCGGGCTGCGCGGGGCGCGGTCGTCCGCGTCGTCTTCGGAGTGGGTGTCCTGTACCTTCGCCGTCTTGGCGTCCACGTCGACGTCGTGCCACTTGGCGTCCTTGCCGTAGACGTCGACCTCCCACGTCGGCCGGTCGTCGTCGAGTTCGGCGCCGGTGACCGTGCCCGGCGCGGACCCGGTGGCCGCCTTCGTCGCCTCCTCCAGGGTGATCGTGCTGGTGGCCGGCTTGTCGTCGTCCGATGTGGCGAACGCTGTCGCTGTTCCGCCGCCGATGAGCAGGGCCGTGACGGCGGTGGCGATGACGAGCTTGCGCTTCATGAGGTTCCTCCCGAGCGGTTGGCTGCTTCGGGGATCAATCTGGCCGAGGGACGCTGAAGGTGACCTGAAGCCTGCTGAAGGCTTCTTCAGGTTCGGTTTGCGAACCTTGGCGCATGCGCTTGTTGATCGTGGAGGACGAGAGGCGGCTCGCGGTGGCCCTGGCCAAGGGCCTCACCGCCGAGGGCTTCGCCGTGGACGTGGTGCACGACGGGCTCGAAGGGCTGCACCGCGCCGGGGAGGGCTCGTACGATCTCGTGCTTCTCGACATCATGCTGCCCGGCATGAACGGCTACCGGGTCTGTGCGGCCCTGCGGGCGGCGGGCAATGACGTGCCGATCCTGATGCTGACCGCCAAGGACGGGGAGTACGACGAGGCCGAGGGGCTCGACACGGGGGCGGACGACTACCTGACCAAGCCGTTCTCGTACGTGGTGCTGGTCGCGCGGGTCAAGGCGCTGCTGCGGCGACGGGCCGGTGCCGGGGCCTCGCCCGTGCTGGCCGTCGGGGACCTGCGGATGGACACCGCCAGCCGGCGTGTGTACGCGGGTGAGGAAGAAGTCGTACTCACCGCCAAGGAGTTCGCCGTGCTGGAGCAGTTCGCGGTGCGGGCCGGTGAGGTGGTCAGCAAGGCGCGGATCCTGGAGCACGTGTGGGACTTCGCGTACGACGGTGACCCCAACATCGTCGAGGTGTACGTCAGCGCTCTGCGGCGCAAGCTCGGCGCCCGGCGGATCCAGACGGTGCGCGGCGCCGGGTACCGGCTGGTGGCGGGATGAGGCGGCTCTTCGGGTCCGTACGGGCCAGGGCGGCGCTCGGGGCCACCGCGGTCGTCGCCGTGGCGCTGGTGGCCGCCGGGCTGGCCGTGCTGCTGGTGCTGCGCGCGAATCTGATCGACCAGGCCGGCCTCCAGGCCGAGGTCGACGCGCGCAATGTCGCCTCGCAGGTGGCTGTGGGACGGGCGTACGGGGAGGTGGAGTGGCCTGACGACCGGCCCGTGCAGATCGTGGGCGAGGACGGCCGGGTGGTGGCCGTGAGCGAGGAGCTGGAGAGCATCGAGGGGACGGGGAGCCCCGAGGTGAGGGCCGGGCGCGGGGGGGCGGGCGAGGACGACGACGATCCCGGGCGGGGAGAGGTGTCGGACGACGAGCCGCGGATGTCGTCGGGCAGCGCGGCCGTGGACGGTGAGCGGGCCGACTACCGGTTCGCCGGCGTCGAGGCGACGACGCCCCGCGGGCAGACCGTCACGGTGTACGCCGGTGCGCCGCTGGCCACCGAGCAGGACGCCGTCGGCACCGTACGGGAGGCCATGCTCATCGGGCTGCCCGCGCTGCTCGTGGTGGTGGGCGGGGTGACGTGGCTCGTGACGCGGCGGGCGCTGCGGCCGGTGGAGGGCATCCGGCGCGAGATGGCGGCGATCACCGCGTCCGAGGATCTGTCGCGGCGGGTGCCGGAACCGGACGCGCACGACGAGGTGGCGCGGCTGGCCGTGACCACCAATGAGACGCTCGCGGCGCTGGAGGCGTCGGTGGAGCGGCAGCGGCGGTTCGTCGCCGACGCCTCGCACGAGCTGCGCAGTCCGATCGCTTCGCTGCGGACCCAGCTGGAGGTCGGGGCCGCGCATCCGGAGCTGCTTGACGTGGAGGGCGCGGTGCGGGACACCGTACGGCTCCAAGGGCTGGCCGCCGATCTGCTGCTGCTCGCGCGGCTGGACGCGGGGGAGCGCCCCGGACAGGGGCGTGTCGATCTCGGCGCGCTGGTGCGGGAAGAGGTCTCGCAGCGCGCGGACCGGCTGCCGGTCACGGTCGTGGGCTCGGGCGCGTTCGAGGTGGCCGGGTCGCGCGGGCAGCTGGCCCGGGTGCTCGGCAACCTGCTTGACAACGCGCAGCGGCACGCGCGGAGTTCGGTCGTAATCCGGTTGCGGGCCGAGGGCGGCGCTGTGATGGTGGAGGTCGCTGACGACGGTCCGGGGGTGCCTGTGGGGGAACGCGAGCGGATCTTCGAGCGGTTCGTACGGCTGGACGACGCCCGTGCCCGCGACGACGGTGGCGCGGGGCTGGGGCTGGCGATCGCCCGCGATGTCGCGACGCGGCACGGCGGTTCGCTGTCCGTGCGTGAAGGAGAGCGCGGCGGTGCTCTCTTCACGCTGCGTCTGCCGGCCGGCTAGATCCTTCCGCGCCGGCCGCGCAGCTGCTCGACCACCGGGGTGAGGGCGGCCTTCATGTCGGCGAGTGCCTCGGGGGAGAGCATGCCGATGAAGTGGCGGCGTACGGATTCCACGTGGTGCGGCGCGACCTGCTTCATGGTCTCGCTGCCCTGCTCGGTCAGCACGGCGTACAGGCCGCGGCGGTCGGACTCGCAGCTCGCCCGGCGGACCAGTCCCGCGTTCTCCATGCGGGTGATCTGGTGGGAGAGCCGGCTCTTGGACTGGAGGGTCGCTGCCGCGAGGTCGCTCATCCGCAGCCGGCGGTCGTCCGACTCGGACAGGTTGACGAGGATCTCGTAGTCGTTGATGGTCAGCCCGTACGGCTGAAGATCCTTTTCGAGCTGATAGGTCAGCAGCCTGTTGGCGTCCAGGTAGGTCCGCCAGGCGCACTGTTCGGCATCGGTCAGCCAGGGGGTGGCCGTCTCGGTCTCCATGTATGGATTCTACCTAAGAAGTTGAATTCTGGACGAAGTTGCGGAATGTGACGCCGGGCACGCGACAAGGGTGCACGCGTTCGATGTCACACTCCGCAGACTACCGCTCACAGCCCGAAGCGACGCTGGAGGTCCCCCAGCTGACCGGGAAGACGCGGTGCGCCGCCCTGATGACCTTGCCCCGAGCCGTGCCCGCCGGGCACTCCGGCCTGGGCCGGAACGGTGCCCGTGGCCTGCTCCGCCATGAGGACTTCGGTGGACTGGAGCAGTACGGTGCCGGCTCCCACGAACTCGAACTGGTGCTCCTCGCCCGACGTACCTCCGATGCCGGTGAGTGACCTGATCCCGCCCATGACGCCTGTCATGTACTGGTGGTCGTAGTGGTGGCACGGCGACGGGCAGTCCGCCCAGCCCACCAGCGCCTGCGGGTCCACCCGGATCGGCGGCTCCATGAAGACCACCGGGCCGTTGGAGGCCGCCACGAACTTGCCCGTACCGATCAGGGTGAGGAAGCCCGGGACGATCGACTGCTTGAGCGCGAGTGTCGGCTCGTACGCCAGGAGGTTGCCGGAGCGGATCGTGAGGTTGCCGTTGTCGAGGTCGAAGGAATTGACGTCGAACGCCCGGTCCGCGAGCAGCATCTTGCCCTGGCCCTCCGCCACCACCCAGTCGCTCGCGTGCAGCGGCGAGTGGAAGCTGCTGCGCAGCAGGCGGTCGAAGCGGCCGTGGCCGATGCCGTTGAAGTCGATGCGCCCGTAGTAGGCGATCATCTTGCCCTTCTGGAGGAACCACTGGCTCCCCTTGAGCTCCACGCAGAAGGTGTAGGGGTTCACGTTGTCGTCGGAGGGGAGCGTGTGCGGGTCGAAGACCACGGGACCGGTCACAGCTTTTCCTCCGAGGCCTGTACGTACACCGCGCCGCTGCCGGACAGCTCCAGCTGGAACGCCTCGCCCGACCCGCGACCCACCATGTCGCGCCAGCCGAGTGCGGTGGAGAGCTTGTTGCGTACCTCGCCGTGGTGCGCGACGTACGCCTGCGGGTCGACGTGGACCGGGCGCTGCGGGGTGATGGGCAGTTCGATCACGCCGCCGTGTGCCATCACGGCGACCGCGCCGTGGCCCTTGAGCGTGGTGGTGAACAGGCCCTGGCCGGTCACCTGGCCGCGCACCATGCCCATGACGCCGCCCTGCGAGCCCATGAACATCGTGCCCTGGGCGAGGGTGCCGTCGAAGGCCAGCAGGCGGTCCGCCTCGACGCACAGGGTGTCGCCGGCCAGGTTGATCACCTGGATGTGGTGGCCGCCGTGACCGAACATGACCGTCCCGGAGCCCTCGACCGTCATGAGCGGGGTCGACTCGTTCGCGACCCGCCGGCCGATCATGGACATCACGCCGCCCTGGCCGCCCTGGATGTTCGGCGTGAACGACACGTCGCCCTGGTACGCGAGCATCGCGCCCCGCTGGCTGAACATCTTCTGGCCGGGCACGACCCGCGCCTCGACCATCTTCGAATTGATCTCGCGGAACGGCATCAGACGTCGCCCCCGACGGTGTTGCGCTCGCTCGGCTGCACGTAGACGAGCCCCTCACCCTCGAAGCGGATCTGGAACGCCTCGCCCGAGCCCTCGCCGATGAGCGTGCGGAAGTTCACCCCGGACTGGAAGTGCTGCTGGAGGTTGCCCTGGTGGGCGATGTACGCCCCCGGGTCGACCTGGAGCGGGTACTGGGCCGAGACGCGCAGCACGACCGCCGGACCGTCCGACATGATCGCCGCCTGGCCGGTGCCCTCCACCGTGGTGGTGAACAGGCCGTTGCCGGTCGCGCCGCCGCGCAGTCCGGTGAAGGAGGTGCCGGTGCGCAGGCCCGCGTCCGTGCACAGGAGATTGCTGGACTCGACGTACAGCTTGTCGCCGTGCAGCGAGACGAGGTTGATCTCGCTCGCGCGGTCGGCGAAATAGCACGTGCCGTGGCCCTTCACCTCCATCACGGTCATCTGCTCACCGGTCAGGCGGCGGGTCACCATGCCGCGCACGCCCTCACCGCCGCCGGACATCTTCTTGAAGGCCATCTGGCCGTCGTACGCGACCATCGAGCCGTTTTTCGCTTTGACGGCGTCGCCGGTCATGTCGACGGCGAGCACCTTGCTGCCTTGGAGTCGGAACTGAGCCACGTGGGTGACGGTATCCCGTGACCCCGACCCTGATAAAGGGCGGCGGGGGAGGGCTGCCACAATGGGGTGCGAGCTTGTGCGTCCGTTCACAAGATCGACCGTTCCCTGCGACGACGAAGGTTGCCCCTCCGTGGACATCAAGACCGCTTCCGCACTCCGCCGCCTCCGCCTGGTGTCCGTCCCCGAGGCGGTCTCCTTCCTGTTGCTGCTCGTCTGCTCGGTGCTCAAGCGCACCACGGAGTTCAACGCCGTCCCGGTCATGGGCGCCGTCCACGGCCTCCTCTTCGTCCTGTACGTCCTCTTCTGGGCGGACGCCTGGAACCGGACGAAGTGGTCCCTCGGGACGGCGGCCTTCTACCTCGCCATGTCGGTCCTGCCGACCGGCGGCTTCTTCGCCGACAAGCGCCTCAAGCGCGCGGCCGAGGACGCGGTCATCGCGGGCCGCGCCCGCAAGCAGGGTGTGGTCGGCGCATGATCGTCGCCTTCTCCGTCAGCCCGCTGGGTGTGGGCGAGGACGTCGGGGAGTACGTCGCCGACGCGGTGCGCGTGGTCCGCGAGTCCGGGCTGCCCCACCGCACCGACGCGATGTTCACCTCGATCGAGGGGGAGTGGGACGAGGTGATGGACGTCGTGAAGCGCGCCGTCGCCGTCGTCGAGGCCCGCGCCCCGCGCGTGTCGCTGGTCCTCAAGGCCGACATCCGGCCCGGCGTCACCGACGGGCTGACCTCCAAGGTCGAGACCGTGGAGCGCCATCTGAGTGCCTGAACCGGCCGTACGACAGCCCCCGACCGCCCCGGCGCGGTCGGGGGCTTCGTCGTTCAAACCGCCGGACGCGGAAAACCGCCCGCTCGGACGACCCAGTTCGACACACCGCCAAATGTCCCTTTATGTGGGGGTATCGAACGCCCTCGACTGCGGGAGGCACAGTGCGGCCGGACGGCTACGACTACGAGACCCACAGCCGGCTCGCCGGGCCGCTGACGGAACCTGGCACCACCGCGTACCGGGTTCAGTACCGGAGTCTGATGGCGCAGGAACCGCACCGAATACGCGCCGTGCTGCTGATGACGCTGGCTCCGCTGCTCTCGGCGCTGCTGCTCGTCTACCTCGTCTGGCCCACCCACTGGACCGAACGCGAGGGCGGCGACCGCTGGCTGGTCCGGCTCGACCAGGTGATGCTGGCCTCGATCGGCCTGATCATGTTCTTCATGCTGGTCAACGTGGTGTCGATCGCACACGCCACGCTGGTCGCCAGGGACCCCGTACCGGTGACGCCCGAGCCCGGCACCCGGGTCGCGTTCCTCACGACGTACGTGCCGGGCAAGGAAGCCCTGTCCATGGTGCGCGCCACGCTCGAAGGGGCGGTCGGGCTGCGGCACGACGGACCGCTCGACATCTGGCTCCTCGACGAGGGCGACGACGAGCAGGCCCGCGCGCTCTGTGCCGAGCTGGGCGTACGGCACTTCACCCGCAGCGGCATACCGGAGTGGAACACCAGGAAGGGCCCGCACCGGGCGAGGACCAAGCACGGCAACTACAACGCCTGGCTCGCCATGCACGGCGACGACTACGACTTCTTCGCCTCCGTCGACACCGACCACGTGCCGCTGGCCAACTTCCTCGAACGGATGCTGGGTTACTTCCGCGACCCGGACGTCGCCTTCGTCGTCGGCCCGCAGGTCTACGGCAACTACGACCGGTGCGTCACCAAGGCAGCCGAGTCGCAGCAGTTCCTGTTCCACGCCCTGATCCAGCGCGCCGGCAACCGCTACGGCGCGCCCATGTTCGTCGGCACCAACAACGTCGTACGCGTCCGGGCCCTCAAGCAGGTCGGCGGCCTGTACGACTCGATCACCGAGGACATGGCCACCGGCTTCGAACTGCACCGCAGGAGGAACCCGGACACCGGGCGCTTCTGGCGGTCCGTCTACACCCCGGACGTGCTGGCCGTCGGCGAGGGCCCGGCCTCCTGGACCGACTTCTTCACGCAGCAGCTGAGGTGGTCGCGGGGCACGTACGAGACGCTGTTCAAGCAGTTCTGGAAAGCGCCGCTGCGCGTGCCGCCGGGCCGGCTGCTCACGTACTCGCTGATGCTCGTCTACTACCCGATGACGGCCGTGAACTGGCTGCTCGGCATTCTCAGCTGCGTCCTGTTCCTGTGGTTCGGGGCGTCCGGCACTCAGGTCTCCTCGTCGGTGTGGCTGATGCTCTACAGCGACGCGGCCGCCCTCCAGATCGGGCTCTACCTGTGGAACAGGCGCCACAACGTCTCGCCGCACGAACCCGAGGGCTCCGGTGGCCTGGCCGGCATGGCGATGTCGGCGCTCTGCGCACCGATCTACGCGAAGTCCCTCGGCTCGGCGGTGCTGCGCACCCGAGGCAGGTTCGTGGTCACGCCCAAGGGCGGCGAGGCGAGCCCCGACCGGCTGCTGACCTTCCGTATCCACCTGTCCTGGGCGGTGGTGCTGCTGGCCTCGCTGGTCGCGTCCGTCCACTTCGGTCACACCCATGCGGCGATGCGCACATGGGCCGTACTGGCCCTGGTCATCGCACTCGCGCCGGTCGCGGTGTGGTGCTGGACCTCCGCACGTGAGCGCGCCGCCACCAGGACCGTCAGCGCCAGGGCCGTCAAGGGCGCCGCAGGCAGCGCGGTGCCGGGTGAGGAGCCGGAGCCCGCGTTCGCGACGACGACCGGAGGGAACTGACCCATGGCCTACCGGCCGACGCAGAAGTTCAAGAAGACGCTGCTGGGCGGCGGAGCCGTCGTGGTGCTCGCGGGACTCAACGCCCCGGCGGCGCTGACCTTCGTGGAGGAGAAGTACCACGCGTACAAGATCGCGCAGCCCGGCTACAAGGCGCAGTACGGCTCCTGGTCGACCGTCGACATCCCCGAGAAGTACCGCACGAACGCCATCCACGCGGCCCTGCTCCACACCGGCAAGGTGCTGATCATCGCGGGCTCGGGCAACGAGCAGAAGAAGTTCGACGAGGGCACCTTCGAGACCGTCCTGTGGGACCCGCGGGACGACTCCTTCGAGCTGGTACCGACCCCCGAGGACTTCTTCTGCGCCGGGCACGCGCAACTGCCCGACGGGCGGCTGCTGGTGGCGGGCGGCACGGCACGCTACGAGGTGATGGGCGACAAGGTCATGCGGGCCGGCGGCGGGATGCGGGTCAAGAACGAGAACCCGGACAAGCCCATCACCTTCAAGAAGGGCACCCGGTTCCGCTCGCCCTCCGGGATCACGTACGTGTCGCGGTTCGACGTGACCGTCCCGAAGGCGAAGCGCCAGTTCAAGATCTCGTACGCCAAGAGCGGACGCATGCTGCCCTGGAAGACCAGCGTCAAGGCGGCCGAGGCCCGGGTATTCGTCGAGGCCGTCGAGGAAGGGCCGAAGGCGGTCACCAAGCAGTCCGCGCAGTACGAGATCCTCGGACTCAAGGGCGAGGACGCCGACAACGCGTACGGCCTCGCCGAGGCGATCACCATGGACAAGCAGGACTACCAGGGCATCAGGGCGGCGTACGAGTTCGACCCGAAGGCGGAGCGGTACATACCCGTCGACCCCATGAAGGAGGCCCGCTGGTACCCGACGCTGGTCACCCTCCAGAACGGCAAGGTGCTCGCGGTCTCCGGCCTCGACGACGTCGGCGCCATCCTGGCCGGCGACAACGAGTACTACGACCCGAAGACGAAGAAGTGGTCGAAGGCGCCCTTCCGGTACTTCCCGACGTACCCGGCGCTCTTCCTCACCAAGGGCGGCAAGCTCTTCTACTCCGGCGCGAACGCCGGTTACGGACCGGCCGACAAGGGCCGCGATCCCGGCATCTGGGACCTGGAGAAGAACACCTTCAAGAAGGTCGGCGGGCTCACCGATCTCGACCAGACCGAGACTGCGGCGTCACTGGTCCTGCCGCCCGCGCAGAACCAGCGGGTGATGATCCTCGGCGGAGGGGGCGTCGGGGAGTCCGAGAAGGCGACCGGGCGTACGGCGGTCATCGACCTGAACAAGGAGAGCCCGGCCTTCGAGCCCGGACCCCGGCTCCCGCAGGGCACGCGGTACCTGAACAGCGTCATCATGCCGGACGACACGGTCTTCACCAGCGGCGGCTCCGGGGACTACCGGGGGCGCGGCGCCAGCAACATCCTCAAGGCGCAGTTCTACGACCCGAAGACGAACGCCTTCAAGGCGGCGGCCGACCCGACCGTGGGACGCAACTATCACTCCGAGGCGCTGCTGCTGCCCGACGGCCGGGTGGTGACCTTCGGCTCCGATTCGCTCTTCGGCGACAAGGACAACACGAAGCTCGGCAAGTTCGAGCAGCGGATGGAGGTCTACACGCCGCCGTACCTCTTCCGGGACAAGGCACTGCGTCCGGTGCTGGGGGCCGGGCCGCGCGAGCTGGGGGCGTCGGGGAGGGCGACGTACCGGACCGCGCACCCCGAGCGGATCGCGCGGGCCCGGCTGATGCGGCCGAGCGCGGTGACGCACACGACGGATGTCGAGCAGCGCTCCATCGAACTCGGCCTGCGCAAGGGCCGCGGCCGGGTCACGGTGGAGGTGCCGGGCGACAAGTCCCTGGTGCCGCCCGGCTGGTACATGCTGTTCGTCACCGACGCCGAGGGGACGCCGTCGGAGGCGAAGTGGATCCACGTGAAGTAAGTGCGGCCGCTGCCCCGCATCCCCCGCTGCCCCGCCCCCTCACGCCTTCGCGCGGCGGGCCAGCCCCAGCGCGTAGTCCGGCCACCAGGTGCCGGCCGCCGGGCCTCCCCGGCACTCGCCGTCCGAGTCGCCGGGCCGCTTGATCCACAGGTACGCGTCGAGCAGCGGGTCTCCGGTGCGGTCGCTGGGCGGCGTACCGAGCGCGCGCCCGGTGGGGTTGCACCAGGCGTCGGTGCGGCTGCCGGGCAGGGGGCCATTGCCGTTGCGGCTGCTGTCGATCACGAAGTGGGCGCCGCCGAGGAGGCCGGACAGCCGGGCGCCGAACGATCTGACGGTGTCGTTCGCCTGGAAGTTGGAGACATTGAGCGAGATGCCGTCGGCCCGGTCGACGCCGGCCCGTTCAAGGGGTTCCACGAGCTTGCCGGGGTCGTCGATCCACGCCGGATTGCCCGCGTCCAGGTACACCTTGGTCTTCGGCTGCTGCTTGAGCCGGTCGACCGCACCGGAGAGGAGCTCGGTGCGTTCGTCGTGCTCCTCGGCCGGCGTGCACCCGTCCACGATGTGGGCCACGGCGTCCGGCTCCAGGATGACGATGGCCGGGGCGGAGCCGATGCTGTCGGCGAAGGAGCCGATCCAGCGGCGGTAGGTCTCGGCGTCGTCGGCGCCTCCCGCGGAGTGCTGGCCGCAGTCGCGGTGGGGGATGTTGTACGCGACGAGTACGACGGTCCGGCCGTCCCGGGCCGCGCCGCGCACGGCCTTCTCGATGTCGGGCGCGGGATCGTCCCCGGCCGGCCAGTCGGCCACCGGCCTTTCGGAGATCCGCCGCAGCACGTCCGCGTCGGCGCTGCGGCCCTGCGCCTCCCACTCCGCGACCTGGCGGGCGGCGTCGCTCCGAGGGTCGACCCAGTACGGGGACGAGTCCCGGCCCGGCGCCTGGTCCCGCGCGGTGGCGGCCGTGCCGGCCGCCTGCCCCGACCCGGGCCCGGAGCTGCCGGAGCCGGAGCAGCCGGCGGCGAGTGCGAGGCAGGCGAGCGCGGCAGCGGTGAGCGAGCGGGTCGGTCTGCGGCCGGACATCCAGCCCCCTTGAACGGTTCGACTGGGCGACGTCGGCTGGGCGACGCCAGGGACCGGGCAATCGTTGCATAGTGCGCATATCGGGTACGGCTGCGACACCGGTGGGGTGGTGGGGGGCGTGGTGGCCGTGCCCGTGGCGGCGGAGGGTTCGCGTACGCGTGGCCGGCTTCGAATTCGACCGAAGCGCGAGACGGGGATGTCCGCGATATGACCGGCCGGTAAGGTCGACGCCGTGCCGAAGCCGCTCAGCCTCCCGTTCGATCCCATCGCCAGAGCCGACGAACTCTGGCGGCAGCGCTGGGGACCCGTCCCCTCGATGTCCGCGATCACGTCGATCATGCGCGCGCACCAGATCCTCCTCGCGGAGGTCGACGCCGTCGTCAGACCGTACGGACTGACCTTCGCGCGGTACGAGGCGCTGGTGCTGCTCACCTTCTCCAAGCAGGGCGAACTGCCGATGTCCAAGATCGGTGAGCGGCTGATGGTCCACCCGACGTCCGTCACGAACACCGTCGACCGGCTGGTGAAGTCCGGTCTCGTCGACAAACGGCCCAATCCGAACGACGGTCGCGGCACGCTCGCCTCGATCACCGGGAAGGGCCGCGAGGTGGTGGAGGCGGCGACCCGCGACCTGATGGCGATGGACTTCGGGCTGGGTGTGTACGACGCCGAGGAGTGCGCGGAGATCTTCGCCATGCTGCGTCCGCTGCGGGTGGCGGCCCACGACTTCGAGGAGAAGTAGGCGCCGGTTCCGGGGGCGGCGCGGGAGGGCCGGGGCGAAACGGTCCAGAACCGGCAACCCGCGCGAAGATCGCCCGCCCGGCCCCGCTACGCTCGACGCCATGAAGTCGAATGTGCTGTCCCGATACCGGGTGATGGCGTACATCACCGCCGTGTGGCTGCTGGTCTTCACCGTGGCGATCGTCGCGAAGTACGTGTTCCACGTCGGCGACACCATGCTCATCTCGCAGATCCACGGTGTGCTGTTCATCATCTATGTCGTCTTCGCCTTCGATCTCGGCACCAAGGCGAAGTGGCCGTTCGGCAAGCTGCTGTGGGTGCTGGCGGCCGGCTGCATCCCCCTGGCCTCGTTCTTTGTCGAGCCGAAGATCACCCGCGAGGCCCGTGCGCTGATCACGGACGCGCGCCCGGTGACGGCGAAGGTCTGATCATCCACGCGTTCTGACCGCCACAAGCGTGGCTTGTGGCGGTCGGCCATCGACATTTACTAGGACGTCCTAGTAAATTCGAAGTATGGACGCTGAAGCGATCGAGGAAGGCCGCCGCCGCTGGCAGGCCCGTTACGACAAGGCCCGCAAGCGCGACGCGGACTTCACCACGCTCTCCGGAGACCCGGTCGACCCCGTGTACGGGCCGCGGCCCGGTGACACGTACGAGGGATTCGAGCGCATCGGGTGGCCGGGGGAGTACCCCTTCACCCGCGGCCTGCACCCGACCGGCTACCGGGGCCGGACTTGGACCATCCGCCAGTTCGCCGGCTTCGGCAATGCCGAGCAGACGAACGAGCGCTACAAGATGATCCTGGCGAACGGCGGCGGCGGCCTGTCCGTGGCCTTCGACATGCCGACGCTGATGGGCCGCGACTCGGACGAGCCGAAGGCGCTCGGCGAGGTCGGGCACTGCGGTGTGGCCATCGATTCCGCCGCCGACATGGAGGTCCTGTTCAAGGACATCCCGCTGGGCGACGTCACCACGTCCATGACGATCAGCGGGCCGGCCGTCCCCGTCTTCTGCATGTACCTGGTCGCGGCGGAGCGGCAGGGGGTGGACCCCGGGGTCCTCAACGGCACGCTCCAGACCGACATCTTCAAGGAGTACATCGCGCAGAAGGAGTGGCTCTTCCAGCCGGAGCCGCACCTGCGCCTGATCGGCGACCTGATGGAGCACTGCGCGCGCTCGATCCCGGCGTACAAGCCGCTGTCGGTCTCCGGCTACCACATCCGCGAGGCGGGAGCGACGGCCGCGCAGGAGCTCGCGTACACGCTGGCGGACGGCTTCGGATACGTCGAGCTGGGCCTCAGCCGGGGCATGGACGTGGACCACTTCGCGCCGGGCCTGTCGTTCTTCTTCGACGCGCACGTGGACTTCTTCGAGGAGATCGCGAAGTTCCGCGCGGCCAGGAGGATCTGGGCGCGGTGGATGCGGGACGTCTACGGCGCGCGGACGGACAAGGCGCAGTGGCTGCGGTTCCACACGCAGACGGCGGGTGTGTCACTGACCGCTCAGCAGCCGTACAACAACGTGGTGCGTACGGCGGTCGAGGCGCTGGCGGCGGTGCTGGGCGGAACGAACTCGCTGCACACCAACGCGCTGGACGAGACGCTCGCGCTGCCGAGCGAGCAGGCGGCGGAGATCGCGCTGCGTACGCAGCAGGTGCTGATGGAGGAGACGGGCGTCGCGAACGTGGCGGACCCGCTGGGCGGCTCCTGGTACATCGAGCAGCTGACCGACCGCATCGAGGCGGACGCGGAGAAGATCTTCGACCAGATCAAGGAGCGGGGGACACGGGCGCACTCGGACGGGCGCCATCCGATCGGTCCGATCACCTCCGGAATCCTGCGCGGGATCGAGGACGGCTGGTTCACCGGGGAGATCGCGGAATCCGCCTTCCAGTACCAGCGGTCGGTGGAGAAGGGCGACAAGCGGGTGGTGGGTGTGAACTGCCACCACGGCTCGGTGACGGGCGACCTGGAGATCCTGCGGGTGAGCCACGAGGTCGAGCGCGTGCAGGTGAGCACGCTGGCGGAGCGCAAGGCGGCGCGGGACGACGCCAAGGTACGAGCGTCGCTGGACGCGCTGCTCGCGGCCGCGCGCGACGGGTCGAACATGATAGAGCCGATGCTCACGGCGGTACGTGCCGAAGCGACCCTGGGCGAGATCTGCGGCGTCCTGAGGGACGAGTGGGGGGTCTACACGGAGCCGCCGGGGTTCTGAGGAGGCTTCCCACGCGGGTGTCCTCGTCCCCGGGCGTCGGTCGCCAGGGGGACGGGCGCGCGCCCGCCCGGCGGCCGGGGTCACAGCGTGCGGACGACGCGCGTCGGGCTTCCGGCGGCCGGCACGCCAGGGGGAAGCAGACCCTTGGTGACCACGGAGCCCGCGCCCACCATCGCGTTCGCGCGGCCGATGGTCACGCCGGGGCAGACGGTTGACGAACGTGCCCGTACCGGTGGCGATGTGATGGCCGTAGTCGCGGTGGAACGGGGCGCGGATGCGGTCCCCGCAGCTCCATGACCACGGGTTCCGGTTCGGGCAGCAGGAGTTGACGCGACATCACCGACCGGACGGATGTGCGGCGGGCGCCACCGTGCGGTGTGGTCCGTCGCCGCCGTCGTGGGCCCGGCCTATGACTCCGATTCCGAAGCGACTCCCGACGTCAGGCCGTTCACCAGCAGGAGCGAGAAGCTGTGGGCCCACTCCCGGTCCACCGGTTCCGCGCTCACCAGGGCCCGGTGGACGACGGCGCCCGCGATGATGTCGAAGATCAGGTCCGCGTTACGGGCCGCCTGGGCGGGGTCGTCCTCGTACGGCAGTTCGCCGCGGGCCTGGGCGCGCTCCCGGCCCAGCAGCACCAGGCACTTCTGGCGGTCGACGATCGCCGAGCGGATACGTTTCCGCAGCGCCTCGTCGCGCGTCGACTCCGCGACGACGGCCATCAGCGCGGTCTTGGCCTCCGGCCGGTCGAGCAGCGCGGCGAACTGGAGCACCACCCCTTCGACGTCGGCCATCAGGCTTCCCCGGTCCGGCAGCCGCAGTTCGTCGAAGAGGACGGCCACGGCGTCGACGACCAGCTCGCTCTTGTTCGCCCAGCGGCGGTACAGCGTGGTCTTGGCGACTCCCGCCCGGCTCGCCACGTCGCCCATCGTCAGCTTCGACCAGCCCAGGTCCACCAGCGCGGCCCTCGTCGCCCTGAGGATGGCGGCGTGGGCCTCGACGCT
This sequence comes from Streptomyces agglomeratus, assembly GCF_001746415.1. Taxonomy (NCBI): domain Bacteria; kingdom Bacillati; phylum Actinomycetota; class Actinomycetes; order Kitasatosporales; family Streptomycetaceae; genus Streptomyces; species Streptomyces agglomeratus. Next base: position 2,681,425 of record NZ_MEHJ01000001.1, on the reverse strand, counting down.
GCGCGGGCGGCCCGTGCGGCTGGGAGGGGGGAGCGGGGGGTGGCTGGACATGCCCGCGACCATACCGGCCGGTAGGTGTCAGGTGCCGGTGAGCCAGATCACGGTGGCCGCCTACCGGGCGGACCGGCTTTCCAGTTACGCTACGACCAGTAGCGAAAGAGCGACAACCAAAGCGACAAACCCTGGCGCGAGGGTGGGGACCCCGCGCCGAACCGGTCCTCCTCGGGACCTTGGGCCGTGTTCGTCCGTACGCCTCGCAAACCGGCGGGGGGCTGCGGGCGGGCGCGGTTCGTGTATCCGGTGTCCTCGCGGTGGCTGTCCGGCGACCGTACAGGCACCGGACCGGCACAAGTTTTTCTTTACCGCGCGCGAAAGGGGGAGGATGTACGCATGCAGCCTAGGAACATGTCCATGAGCGGCGTCGTCGACCTCGCCGCGGTGAAGGCGGCCGGCGAAGCCCGGCAGAAGGCGGAGCAGGCGCGTGCCGAGGCCGCCAGGAGCGGCGGCGGTGGCGGTGCCGTTGCCCCGTCCGGTCTGGTGATCGATGTCGACGAGGCCGGCTTCGAGCGCGATGTCCTCCAGCGCTCCGCCGAAGTCCCGGTCGTCATCGACTTCTGGGCCGAGTGGTGCGAGCCGTGCAAGCAGCTCGGCCCGCTCCTCGAACGCCTCGCCCTCCAGTACAACGGTCGCTTCGTCCTCGCCAAGGTGGACGTCGACTCCAATCAGATGCTGATGCAGCAGTTCGGGATCCAGGGGATCCCGGCGGTCTTCGCGGTGGTCGCCGGGCAGGCGCTGCCGCTCTTCCAGGGCGCGGCCCCCGAGGCGCAGATCCGCGAGACGCTGGATCAGCTCATCCAGGTCGCCGAGGAGCGCTTCGGGCTGACGGGTATCGCCGTCGACCCGGCGGCGGGCGCCGGTGAAGGTGCGGCGGAAGCGGCAGAGGCGCCCGCCGGTCCGTACGACGCACTGCTCGAAGCGGCGGCGCGGGCGCTGGACGCGAACGACTTCGGCGGCGCGGTCCAGGCGTACAAGAACGTACTGGTCGACGACCCGGGCAACACCGAGGCCAAGCTCGGTCTCGCGCAGGCGGAACTCCTCGCGCGCGTCCAGAACCTCGACCCGCAGAAGGTGCGCCAGGACGCCGCCGAGAATCCGGACGACGTGGCGGCGCAGATCGCCGCGGCCGATCTGGATCTGGTCGGCGGCCATGTGGAGGACGCCTTCGGGCGTCTGGTCGAGACGGTGCGCCGCACCGTCGGCGACGACCGCGACGCGGCGCGGGTGCGGCTGCTGGAGCTCTTCGAGGTGATCGGCGGCGACGACCCGCGCGTGGCGCCGGCACGGGCCGCGCTCGCGAGGGTGCTGTTCTGACCAGTCGTAGCCGGTTGTAGTCACTGGTGCCCGGAAGGGCCCCATAGGGCCCGGTAACACCGGTGGTGCTCCTGCGACCGGCAGGGTTGATTTGGCGACACAGTGACAAAAGGCGGCCGCGTTTTACCGAAACTTGGTAATCGCGGCCGCTGTTACTGGCAGTAAGTCGATCAAGGTGTTCTGCCCGTTTCTGGGCGACAATCACTGGGTATTTCCCGTCACTTGACGGCACCGTCCGTGGTTCCTCGATACCGGGCGGTCGCGCTTCGGTTATCCAGCCGTTACTAGCCAGTAACGAACCCCTTGTGTACCGGCCTTGAATGCACCACGATCGGCCACGCTCGGTCCAATACCGCACCAGCCCGACAGCCAATCGTGCCGCGGTCCCGTGGGTCCCCACCGAGCCGGCCGGCGGCAGAGCTGCCGACCGTGGACAGGGGGGTCTCTGCCGAACGGCGGGGCCTGTCCAACAGGTTGCGCGAATGCGTGGCCAGTGGTTGTCGCTCGGGGGTGATCGCCGGTGTTTCGGAAGTCGTTTGCGCCTCCGATACGGGCGCTCTCCTTCCCGAGGACGTAGCACTTCTCCCATCCCCCTGCGGGCTTCGCCCGTACCGGAGATGTACGTCCGAGAAGGAGGAAAGTCATGGAGTCTGCAGTTCGTGGCGGGACCAGATGGAAGCGGTTCGCCGTCGTCATGGTGCCGAGTGTGGCCGCGACGGCCGCGATAGGTGTCGCCCTCGCACAGGGCGCGCTCGCGGCGTCGTTCAGCGTTTCTGGCCAGAGCTTCAAGGTCAGCGCGGAGAAGCTCGAAGGTAAGGGCTTCTTCCAGTACGGAGGAATGGCCGAAGGCACCGACCTCGAGGGCAACAAGGCTGCCCACCCGGTCGCCGTGTCGGCGTTCAAGACCGCCGAGATCACCAAGATGTGTCAGTCGGTCGTGACGCCCAACGTCCCGATCTTCGGCAACATCTCCCTCCAGCTCACCGCCGGCGGGAACGGTACGCCGGTCAAGGCAGAGAACCTGTACCTGGACGTCGAGGAGCTCGGCGCGAACGCCGAGTTCAAGAACATCGACATCGGTGTGGCGGCGGGCAAGGCCACGAAGGGCCCGGGTATCCAGCCGGGCACCAGGGCCAACCCGTACGGCTTCTCGCAGCAGGCCGACTCGGCCGTGCTGACCGACGTGAAGCAGAAGGCCTGGGCCACCACGGCCGGCACCTTCAAGCTCAGTGGTCTGAGCATGAAGCTGCACAAGGGCGTCAAGGAGTGCTACTAAGCACCCCCTCTGCGGGCGGGACGCGTGACGCGTCGCGCGTCCCGCCCGCTGCCCCTCCCTCATCTCTGCACAGCAACACCGGTTCCAGGGAGCTGTTTTCCATGAGCGCCGAGTCCTCGGGTCCGAGCCGCGATTTCCACTACTGGCGGCTGCGCTTCCGTGCCTGGCGGGGCGGCAGGCCGTTCTGGGCGGGCCTGCTCACCCTTGTGGGCGGTGTGCCCATTGCCTGGCTTCCGTACGCCGAAATCAAGATCGGCCACCTCACGATGGCCATGGCCACCACGGCGGGAGCGGGCTCGCTGATCATCGGCGTACTGCTCGTCACGCTCGGCCTGACCATGTGGTACCACCACATCGTCCGGATCTTCGCGGGCGTCGCCTCGATTCTGCTGGCGCTCGTCTCGATCCCCGTGTCCAATCTGGGCGGCTTCGGGGTCGGCTTCCTGCTGGCGCTGACCGGCGGAGCCCTGTCCATCTCCTGGGCGCCGGCCAAGCCGGACGCGCCTGTCGAGTACGGGACGAAGACCGACGAGGCCCCGCCCGTGGGCGACCGGCCGGCCGGAGTCGCGGACGGCACGGACCACACGTACGCAACCGACACATCTGTTGACGCCAATGGCGGGAGGAACAGTGCGGGGTGACGAGGCGGAGCTGACCGCGGCCGGGGGCGACCGGACGCGGGAAAGAAGCGGGCCGCGTCACGCGGCCCCCAGGAAGTCGCTCCTGACGAAGCTGCAAATACCCGCGGGCAAGGCGATGGCCCTGGCCGCGATGCCCACGGCGGTGTTCGTGGGCATGGGACTCACCCCGAAGCTGGCGCTCGCCGACGACCAGGTGACCAACCCGTTCGCCCCCGGCCCGTGCGTCACCCGCTCGGACACGCCTGAGCCGGACGCCTCCGAGTCCAAGTCCCCCTCGGCCACGCCCACCCCGTCGGTCACCCCGAGTGCGGGCACCACGCCGGACAAGCCGGCCGAGACGCCCGGCACCGGAGAGACGCCGAAGCCCGGCGAGACCCCGGACGCCGACGCGAGCAGCACCGCGCCGGCCACCGAGCCCACCAAGGAGCCGGAGGCGGGCAAGCCCACGACGCCGACGCCGGATCCGACGGAGAGCGAGACCAAGAACCCGCTCGACCCGCTGGGCGTGGGCGAAGCGATCAAGGACGTGTTCGACGGGCCGGACAAGGAGACCGCCGCTCCGGAGCCCTCGGAGACGGAGGCCGCCGGCGACAGCGCGACCGGGGAGCCGGCCGCCGAGCAGCCGGACGACACGAAGCCGGCCGCGCAGCAGCCGGCCGCCGAGCAGCCGGACGCCACCAAGCCCGACGCGCAGCGGCCCGGCGCCGACGAGGCGAAGGACCCGGCCGCCGACAACCCGGTGGACGACGCGGCCGACAAGACCGCCGACGCCATCAGGGACGCGGCGGACAAGGCGGGCGCGAAGGTCGAAGAGCTCGGCGACGAGGCCAAGGGCACCAAGGACGACGCGGACGACGCGGCGGACGGCAAGGCGGACGACCCCGCCGCCGGGGCCGACGGCAAGGAGCCCTTCCCCTGCCCGACGGCGGACCCGGAGGCGCTCGCGAACGCCAAGCTCGAACAGGGCATCCCCGACCTGCCGGACGACCCGTGGATCCTGGAGAGCTCGATGCTCACCCTGCGCGGGCTCGACTACAAGGGCATCGTCGAGGTCAGGACCGGCAGCGGAAAGATCAAGAAGGTACTGAAGTTCACCGCCGAGCAGACCGACATCATGGACCTTCACCAGAAGGTCGTCGGCCCCAACGGCACCACGGCGCACGTGCAGGCGGCCGCGGGGTCCAAGTCGACCCTGCGCGACGGCACGGTCACCATGTACACGGAGGAGCTGAAGGGCAACCTCTTCGGCCTCATCCCGATCACGTTCAGCCCGGAGACCCCGCCCCCGCTGAATGTCCCGATCGCCATGTTCACGAAGGTCAAGGTGACCCAGGCCGGCCAGTTCGGCGGCACGCTCAAGGTCCCCGGCCTGCACAACTTCTACACCGGCTGATCCGCCCGGCGGTACGGCGAACGGCGGCGGCCCGCCCCCTCTCACCGGGGGGCGGGCCGCCGCCGTTTCGCGTGTCGCGCGGTGGGCGTCAGGCCGCGTCGTGCCCGCCGCCGCCCAGGTGGTGCACCCGGACCATGTTGGTCGTGCCGGGTACGCCGGGGGGCGAACCGGCGGTGATGACCATGGTGTCGCCGTTGTTGTAGCGCTGGAGCTTCAGCAGCTCGGCGTCGACCAGGTCGACCATCGCGTCGGTGTTGTCGACGTGCGGCACGACGAAGGACTCGACGCCCCAGCTCAGCGCGAGCTGGTTGCGGGTGCCGACGTCGGTGGTGAAGGCCAGGATCGGCTGGGCCGCGCGGTAGCGGGACAACCGGCGGGCCGTGTCGCCGGACTTGGTGAAGGCGACCAGGGCCTTGCCGTTCAGGAAGTCCGCGATCTCGGCGGCCGCGCGGGCGACCGAACCGCCCTGCGTACGGGGCTTCTTGCCCGGCACCAGCGGCTGGAGGCCCTTGGAGAGAAGCTCCTCCTCGGCCGCGACGACGATCTTCGACATCGTCTTGACCGTCTCGATCGGGTACGCCCCGACCGAGGACTCGGCGGACAGCATGACGGCGTCGGCGCCGTCCAGGATCGCGTTGGCGACGTCGGACGCCTCGGCGCGCGTCGGACGCGAGTTGGTGATCATCGACTCCATCATCTGGGTCGCGACGATCACCGGCTTGGCGTTGCGGCGGCACAGCTCGATGAGCCGCTTCTGCACCATCGGGACCTTTTCGAGCGGGTACTCGACGGCCAGGTCGCCGCGGGCGACCATCACACCGTCGAACGCCATGACGACGCCCTCCATGTGCTCGACGGCCTGCGGCTTCTCGACCTTCGCGATGACGGGGACCCGGCGGCCCTCCTCGTCCATCACCTTGTGGACGTCCTTGACGTCGTCGGCGTCCCGCACGAAGGACAGCGCGACCATGTCGCAGCCCATCCGCAGGGCGAAGCGCAGGTCGTCGACGTCCTTCTCGGACAGGGCGGGGACGTTGACCGCCGCGCCCGGCAGGTTGATGCCCTTGTGGTCGGAGACCACACCGCCCTCGATCACGATGGTGTGGACCTGCGGGCCCTCGACCGAGACGACCTTGAGCTCGACGTTGCCGTCGTTGATCAGGATCGGGTCGCCCTTGGAGACGTCGCCGGGCAGACCCTTGTAGGTCGTGCCGCAGATCGACTTGTCACCGGGGACGTCCTCGACGGTGATGACGAACTCGTCCCCGCGGACCAGTTCGACCGGCCCCTCGGCGAACTTCGCCAGCCGGATCTTCGGGCCCTGGAGGTCGGCGAGCACGCCCACCGCGCGGCCCGTCTCCTCGGCGGCCTTGCGGACCCGGTCGTACCGGCTCTGGTGCTCGGCGTGGGTGCCGTGGCTGAAGTTGAATCGGGCCACGCTCATGCCGGCTTCGATCAGAGCCACGAGCTGGTCATGGGAGTCGACGGCGGGACCCAGTGTGCAGACGATTTTGGAACGGCGCATGAGGCGGATCCTATCGGTTTGTTTCGCTGCGGAATATTCCGTCTGGTGGAATGTACAAATGGGCGGGATGCCGCTCAGGCGTTGACCAACGCATACGTCTGCCGGGCGATTTCCAGCTCTTCGTCGGTCGGCACCACGGCGACCGCGACCCGGGCGTACCCGGGCGAGATCAGCCGCGCCGCGTCCGACCGTACGGCGTTCAGATCCGCGTCCACCACCAGTCCGAGCTCCTCCAGGCCCTCGACCGCGGCCGCGCGCACGGGGGCCGCGTTCTCGCCGACTCCCGCGGTGAACACCACCGCGTCGACCCGGCCGAGAACGGCGTAGTAAGCGCCGATGTATTTCTTCAGCCGGTGGATGTAGATCTCGAAAGCCAGCAATGCGCGCTGATCACCCTCGTCGATACGACGGCGTATCTCCCGCATGTCGTTGTCACCGCAAAGGCCGACAAGCCCGCTTTTCTTGTTCAGCAATACGTCGATCTCGTCCGTGCTCATCCCGGCGACCCGCTCCAGGTGGAACGTCACCGCGGGATCGACGTCACCGGAGCGCGTACCCATGACCAGCCCTTCCAAGGGGGTCAGTCCCATGGACGTGTCCACGCACTTCCCGCCGCGCACCGCGGACGCCGAGGCCCCGTTGCCGAGGTGCAGCACGATGACGTTGACCTCGGAGGGGTCCTTGCCCAGCAGCTTGGCCGTCTCGCGCGAGACGAACGCGTGCGAAGTGCCGTGGAAGCCGTACCGGCGGATGCGGTGGGCGTCGGCGGTCTCGACGTCGATCGCGTAGCGGGCCGCCGACTCCGGCATGGTCGTGTGGAAGGCGGTGTCGAAGACGGCGACCTGCGGCAGGTCCGGGCGCATCGCCTGGGCGGTGCGGATGCCGGTGATGTTCGCCGGGTTGTGCAGCGGGGCGACCGGGACGAGCCGCTCGATCTCCGCCATCACCTCGTCGGTGATCACGGTCGGCGCGCTGAACCTCAGGCCGCCGTGCACGACGCGGTGGCCGATGGCGGCCAGCTCGGGGGAGTCCAGGCCGAGCCCGTCGTGCGCGAGCTCCTCGGCGACGGCTTTGAGCGCGGCCTCGTGGTCGGCGATCGGCCCGGTGCGCTCGCGCTTCCCGCCGCCGTCGGTGAGCGGGGTGTGCACCAGCCGGGAGGTCTCCTCGCCGATGCGCTCCACCAGGCCGACGGCGAGACGCGCGCTGTCGCGCATGTCGAGCAGCTGGTACTTCACCGACGAGGAGCCGGAGTTGAGGACGAGGACGCGGGTGGCGGAAGCGGTCACGGGTGCGGGGCCTTCGGGGCTCGGAGGGATGCTCGGGGTGCTCGCCGCACGCGGGGCGTTCGCGGGCGCGGGGTCGGCCGTCACAGGTTCACACCCTGTGCCTGGATCGCCGTGATGGCGACCGTCTGGACGATGTCCTGCACCAGCGCGCCGCGCGACAGGTCGTTGACCGGCTTGTTCAGGCCCTGGAGGACCGGGCCGACGGCGACGGCGCCGGCCGAGCGCTGGACGGCCTTGTAGGTGTTGTTGCCGGTGTTCAGGTCGGGGAAGATCAGCACCGTGGCCTGGCCGGCGACCTCCGAGCCCGGCAGTTTGGTGGCGGCGACCGACGGCTCCACGGCCGCGTCGTACTGGATCGGCCCCTCGACCAGCAGGTCCGGACGGCCGGCGCGCACCAGCTCGGTGGCGTCGCGGACCTTGTCGACGTCCGCACCGGTGCCGGAGCTGCCCGTGGAGTACGACAGCATCGCGATCCGGGGGTCCACACCGAACTTCTCGGCCGTGGCCGCCGACTGCACGGCGATGTCCGCGAGCTGCACGGCGTCCGGGTCGGGGTTGACCGCGCAGTCGCCGTACACGAGCACCCGGTCGGCGAGCAGCATGAAGAAGACCGAGGAGACGATCTTCGCGTCCGGCTTGGTCTTGATGATCTCGAAGGCGGGGCGGATGGTCGCGGCGGTGGAGTGCACCGAGCCGGAGACCATGCCGTCGGCCAGACCCTCGTGGACCATCAGCGTGCCGAAGTAGTTGACGTCGGCCACCACGTCGTACGCCAGCTCCACGCTGACGCCCTTGTGCGCGCGCAGCTTCGCGTACTTCTCCGCGAAACGGCTCCGCAGCTCGGAGGTCTGCGGGTCGATGAGCTGGGTCTTGCTGAGGTCGATGCCCAGGTCGGCGGCCTTCTTGCGCAGTACGTCGACGTCGCCGAGCAGCGTCAGGTCGCACACGTCGCGGCGCAGCAGTACGTCGGCGGCGCGCAGCACGCGCTCCTCTGTGCCCTCGGGCAGTACGACACGGCGGCGGTTGGCGCGGGCCCGCTCCAGCAGCTCGTGCTCGAACATCATCGGCGTGACACGGCCGCTGCGGGCAACCGCCATGCGCTCCAGCAGGTCGGCGGTGTCGACGTACCGCTCGAAGAGGCCGAGCGCGGTCTCCGCCTTGCGGGGGGTCGCGGCGTTGAGCTTGCCCTCCAGGGCGAACAGCTCACCGGCGGTGGGGAAGGAGCCGCCCGCCACCGAGACCACGGGGGTGCCCGGCGCGAGGCGCGATGCCAGGGTGAGGACCTCGTCGCCGGGCCGCTCGTCGAGGGTCAGGAGTACGCCCGCTATGGGCGGGGTCCCGGCGCTGTGCGCCGCGAGCGCCCCCACCACCAGGTCGGCGCGGTCGCCCGGGGTCACGACGAGGCAGCCGGGGGTCAGGGCGTTGAGGAAGTTGGGCAGCATCGCGCCGCCGAAGACGAAGTCCAGGGCGTCGCGCGCCAGGCCCGCGTGGTCCCCGAGCACCACCTTGCCGCCGAGGGCGTGCGTGATCTGGGCGACCGTCGGAGCGGCCAGCGCCGGCTCGTCCGGCAGCACGTAGCAGGGCACCGGGAGGCGGGCCTCCAGGCGCTCGGCGATCTCCGCGCGGTCCGCCGGGGCGACCCGGTTGGCGACCATGGCGAGGACCTGGCAGCCGAGTGCCTCGTACGCGCGGTACGCGTTGCGGGTCTCGGCGCGCACGGCGTCGGCGGGCTGCTTCCGGCCGCCGACCACCGGGATCACCGAGGCGCCGAACTCGTTGGCCAGGCGGGCGTTCAGGGCCAGCTCGTCGGGAAGCTGGGTGTCGGCGAAGTCCGTACCGAGGACGAGGACGACCTCGTAGTCCCGGGCCACCCGGTGGAAGCGGTCGACGACACGGGTGACCAGTTCGTCGGTGCCCCTCTCGGCCTGGAGCGCCGCCGCCTCCCGGTAGTACATCCCGTAGCCGGTCTCCGGATCCTGGGACAGCCGGTACCGGGCGCGCAGCAGGTCGAAGAGCCGGTCCGGCCCGTCGTGCACCAGGGGGCGGAAGACACCCACCCGGTCCACCTGGCGCGTCAGGAGCTCCATGACTCCCAGCTCGATGACCTGCCGGCCGTCTCCCCGGTCGATCCCGGTCACGTACACGCTGCGCGTCACGCGTGCTCTCCGTCCAGATAGGGTGGTCTTGCCCTCTTGACAATACCTGTGCGGGTGGATAGGGCGCCCGCCGGGCGGGGGCTGTGCGGCCCGGTACCGACGACCTCGCACGGCATGTCCGCAAGGTCTCCGCAGCGCCTCCGCGATGCCTCCGTACGGCCCGGATCAGGCCCTGATGGAGGAGTAGCCGGAAGCGCGGAGGCCATGCGGACCGTGGAACAATCGGATTCTGGCTCACATGTACCACTAGCGAGCAGGAGACACAGCACGATGCGTATCGGAGTTCTCACCGCAGGCGGAGACTGCCCCGGGCTGAACGCAGTGATCCGGTCGGTCGTGCACCGCGCCGTCGCAGGTCACGGCGACGAAGTCATCGGCTTCGAGGACGGATTCAAGGGCCTGCTCGACGGCCATTTCCGCCCTCTCGACCTGGACGCCGTCAGCGGCATCCTGGCCCGCGGCGGCACGATCCTCGGCTCGGCGCGCCTGGAGCGCGACCGGCTGCGCGAAGCCGCAGAGAACTGGCACGAGTTGGCGGAGCGCTCAGGCATCGACGCGCTCATCCCGATCGGCGGCGAGGGCACGCTCACCGCGTCCCGGATGCTGTCGGACGCGGGAATGCCGGTGGTCGGCGTACCGAAGACCATCGACAACGACATCAACGGTACGGACCGCACCTTCGGCTTCGACACGGCCGTCGGAGTCGCGACCGACGCCATAGACCGCCTCAAGACCACCGCCGAGTCGCACCAGCGCGTGATGGTCGTCGAGGTCATGGGCCGGCACGCGGGCTGGATCGCGCTGGAGTCCGGGATGGCGGGCGGCGCGCACGGCATCTGCCTGCCCGAGCGGCCCTTCGAGGTCGACGACCTGGTGAAGATGGTCGAGGAACGCTTCTCGCGCGGCAAGAAGTTCGCCGTCGTCTGCATCGCGGAGGGCGCGCGTCCGGCCGAAGGCTCGATGCCGTACGAGAAGGGCGCCATCGACCAGTTCGGGCACGAGCGGTTCACCGGCATCGGCAACCGGCTCGCCAGCGAGCTGGAGAAGCGCCTCGGCAAGGAGGCGCGGCCCGTCATCCTCGGCCACGTCCAGCGCGGCGGCACCCCGACGGCGTACGACCGCGTCCTCGCCACCCGCTTCGGCTGGCACGCGGTGGAGGCGGTGCACCGCGGCGACTTCGGCAACATGACGGCGCTGACCGGCACCGAGATCACGATGGTGCCGCTGGCGGCGGGTGTGGAGGAGCTGAAGACGGTGCCGGACGAGCGGATGTACGAGGCCGAATCGGTCTTCTGAGCCGCACCGCCCCCGCGTGCCCCGCACAGCGGCCGGCCTGACCTTCGAGCGGCCCTGATCGACTCCCCCGTGGACGATCAGGGCCGCTCGGCCGCGTCCGGTCCGTTCCGGCCGGAGTTGCCGGTTCCCACTCTTGAGTTGCCCGCCGCTTTCAACAAGGCTCTTCGTTGTCCCGGACATGTCCCAACTCTGTCCGGCGGGGCGGGAGAGGCGGGAGCACGCGCATGTCCGACGTGACCGGCGGGCCCGGGGCGGGGGAGTCCCCGGATCCGGGCGCGATACGCGACGCCGGCGAGTTCATCGCCGGCCTGCGGGCGCTCAGGGAATGGTCCGGGTTCACCTACCGGGAGCTGACGGCGCGGGCGGAGGCGGTCGGCGACGTACTGCCGCGCAGTACGGTCGCCAACATGCTGGCGCGCACGACACTGCCCCGCGAGGAACTGGTGGCGGCGTACGTACGGGCGTGCGGCAGCGGACCCGGCACGGTCGACAGCTGGCTGAAGGTCCGCAAGGAGCTGGCCGCCGCGGGTGTCCGGGGTGCCGAAGAGGCGCGCGACAGCGGTACGGAGGCGGCGGACGGCGCCGGCGGCGGTTCCGGTGGTGCGGGTGCGGGGAAGCGGCGGACCGTGCCGGCCGTACCGGTGGTCCTCGCGCTGGTCGCGGCGGTGGCGGCCTGGTTGTTCGCGTGGGGCGGCGGGGACGAGGACAAGCAGGGCGGCGGACCGGGCGGCGATCGGGGGAGCACGGCGGCGAGCGAGCCGGCGGGCAGGCGGGGCGGCGGGCCGGTAAGCCGGCCGGTCGCGGGGGAGCGGCTGGTGAAGGTGGGGGAGTCGGACCTCTGCCTGACCGAGCGCTCGGGCTCCAGCGGCCACCTCTACCAGGGGCCCTGCGCGGGCGCGATCCCCCGCTTCACGCTCGTCCCGCGCGCGGGCGGCACCTGGCGCATCGCCACACTGCACCCGACGTACGGCGAAGGCTGCATGGGCGTCCAGCGGTCGTCCCGGCAGACGCCCGCGCCGCTGGAGAACGACTACTGCGGCAGGCGCGGCAAGGCGGAGACCTTCCGGCTGGAGCCGGTCGCACGCCCCGTCGAGGGCTACCGGATCAGGCCCCTGCACACCGGCTTCTGCCTCGGAGTCGACGACGGCGGCCCGGACGCCGGCGCGGACACCGCGGACAGGCTCTGGGCCGAGGTCGTCCAGACGGAGTGCGCGGCGGACGCGGCGCGGCAGATCTTCCGGTTCGAACCGCCCGTCAGGGCATCAGCCGCCAGAAGTAGCTGACTATCCCGTCGAGGAATTCCCGGCCCTTCGCGCCGTCCCCCGAGCCGCCGCCGCTCCAGCTCAGCGTCGACACCATCCGTGACTGGTAGTCGGAGTGCAGGCGCTGGAGCGCCTCCTCCAGCTGGTGGCGCGGCACCGGAACGAGCTTGGCCGCCGGTCGTACGTACGCCTGCCAGCGCGTCGTCACCGCGCTGCTCAGGACCTCGGCCAGGTCCTCGTCGCGGCCCGTCGCCGTGACGAACTCCTGCGGGGTGAGGCCGAGGATCTCGGAGAGCGCGGCGGACTGCCGCTCGTTGCCGCGCCACCGTCCCGTGTCCTCCATCCGCTGGTACGCGTTCGGGTCCACGCCGACCATCCGCGCCAGGTCAGGCGCCGCCAGGCCCCGCGCCATCCGGTGCTCGCGCAGGGTGCCCGGGGCGGCGATCAGGTCGCCGACCGCGCACCACAGGACTCCGGCGAGGGCGCTGATCTCCTGCATGGAGGGTGCGCGCTGCCCGCGCTCCCACGCGACGACGAGGTCGGGACCGATGTTCAGGCCGTACTGCGCACGCAGCCCGTAGGCGACATGGCCCGGCGCCATGCCGAGGGCCTCGCGCAGTTGGCGAGAGGCGAGAGCGTTGAAAGGCGGAGAGGGGTGCACGGGCACACCGTATGGAGGCAAGCGCTTGCATGACTACGGTGCGTTCACCCAAGATCACAACTCGTAGGAACGTCCTACGTTCCTACGATCTCTCCTGCCATCCTCAGGTTACCCTCCGGTCACCCCCGGGACCGCCCCCGCCCGGCGCGAAAGGCCGCGCGGGTGGCGCGTGAGGGAGGGGCGGGACGGTCAACTCGCCCTCAGCGCACGGCGATCCAGCGGTAGTGCAGCTCCGGGCGGCCGACCTGGCCGTACTGCGGACTGCGTTCGGCGCGGCCGGCCGAGACCAGGTGCTCCAGATAGCGGCGGGCGGTGATCCGCGAGATCCCCAGCGCGGCGGCGGCCGCGGCGGCGGTGGTGCCGCTGGCCGACGCGCGCAGGGTACGGGTCACCGCGTCCAGCGTCGGGGCGCTCAGCCCTTTGGGGAGCGCGGCCGGCTGGGGAGTGCGCAGGGCGCCGAGCGCGCGGTCCACCTCGTCCTGGCCGCTGGCCTCGCCGGCGGTGGCGCGGAACTCGGCGTAGCGGACGAGGCGGTCGCGCAGGGTGGCGAAGGTGAAGGGTTTGAGGACGTACTGGACGACCCCCAGGGACACCCCCTCCCGTACGACGGCGAGATCGCGGGCCGAGGTGACGGCGATGACGTCGGCGCTGTGCCCGGCGCCGCGGATCGCGCGTACGAGATGCAGGCCGTGCCCGTCGGGGAGGTAGAGGTCCAGCAGCAGCAGGTCGACCGGGCCGCGGTCGAGCGCCCGGACCGCCTGCGCCCGCGAATGGGCGACCCCGGCGACGGTGAAGCCGGGGACACGGGCGACGTACAGGGCGTGGGCGTCGGCCGCGACGGGGTCGTCCTCGACGACGAGGACGCGGATCGGGGGCGGCCCGGCGGAGCTCATGCCGTGGCCGCTTCCGCGCGCAGCGGCAGTCGTACGGTGAATTCCGCGCCGCCGCCCTGCGCCGCGGTCAGCTCGACCGAGCCGCCGGCCCGGTGCACCGCCTGCCGGACCAGCGCCAGCCCCAGCCCGCGCCCCGGGCTCTTCGTCGACCAGCCGCGGGCGAAGACCGCGTCCGCCGAGGCGGGCGCGATCCCCGGACCGGTGTCCGCCACCCGCAGCAGCAGCCCGGAGCCCTGGTCCGTGCGGGCCGACACGGTGACCCGCGCGCCGTCGCTGCCCTGCGCCGCGTCCACCGCGTTGTCGATCAGGTTGCCGAGGATCGTCACCAGGTCCCGGGCCGGCACGGCGCGCGGCAGCAGGCCGTCGTCGATCCGGCTGTCCTCGTCCAGGACGAGCGCCACACCGCGCTCGTTGGCCTGCGCCGCCTTTCCGAGCAGCAGCGCCGCCAGCACCGGCTCACCGACCGCGCCGACGACCTGATCGGTCAGGGCCTGCGCCAGTTCGAGCTCCGCCGTGGCGAACTCCACGGCCTCGTCCACCCGGCCGAGTTCGATGAGCGAGACGACGGTGTGCAGGCGGTTCGCCGCCTCGTGCGCCTGCGAGCGCAGTGCCTGTGTGAAGCCCCGCTCCGAATCCAGCTCGCCGGACAGTGCCTGGAGCTCGGTGTGGTCGCGCAGGGTTACGACGGTGCCGCGCCGCTCGCCGCCCGTGACCGGCCGGCTGTTGACGACGATCACCCGGTCCGCCGTCAGATGCACCTCGTCGACACGCGGCTCCGGTGCGAGCAGCGCCGACGTCAGCGGGCCCGGCAGGTTGATTTCGGCCACCGGGCGGCCGACGGCGTCCGGCCCCAGCCCGAGCAACTCGCGGCCGCCGTCGTTGATCAGGGCGATGCGCCGCTGCCCGTCGAGCATCAGCAGCCCTTCGCGCACCGCGTGCAGCGCGGCCTCGTGGTAGTCGTGCATCCGGTTCAGCTCGCCGGCGTTCATGCCGTGGGTGTGCCGCCGCAGCCGGGCGTTGATGACGTACGTACCGAGACCGCCGAGGGCGAGCGCGCCCGACGCCACGCCGAGCAGCGCCGTCACCTGCTGCCGCACCTGCGCGCTGATCGCCTCGATGGTGATGCCCGCGCTGACGAGCCCGATGATCCGCTCGCCGCGCTCCTCGGTGTCCCGCACCGGCGCCACCACGCGCACCGACCGCCCCAGGACTCCCACGTACGTCTCGTCGAAGGTGCTGCCCGCCAGCGCCGGCCCGGTGTGTCCCAGATACGTCCGGCCGATCTGCTGCGCCTCCGGGTGGGTCCAGCGGGTGCCGTCCGGCGCCATGATCGTCACGAAGGTGACGCCGGCCTCCTTGCGCAGCGCCTCCGTGTACGGCTGGAGGAGCCCCGTCGGGTGGTCGGAGCGCGCCGCCTCGATCACCGCCGGGGACTTGGCGACGGCGGTGGCGGTCGCGTACGCCTGCCGCCGCGCCGTCTCCTCGGCCTGGGAGCGGTCCGAGACGTACGCGAAGAGGGCGCATCCCGTGACGATCGCCGTCACCAGGACGACCTGCATCGCGAAGAGCTGGCCGGCCAGGCTGCGGGGGCGGGGAAGGCGCATGCGGCAAGTGTGCCTGTCCGAAAACCCGTGAACGAAATGCACGCAACAGTGACGGCCGTCACAGGCGTGATGGATAGTCGCCGGGACCCAACGGGACGTGGGCATCGCAGGACAATCCGAGGAGGACCCCGTGGCAGGGACAGCAGCCGCAAGACGGGACCGCACGCATTATCTCTACATCGCCGTCATCGTCGCCGTGATTCTCGGCATCGTGGTGGGCTTCGCCGCCCCCGGTGTGGCCGTTGAGCTCAAGCCACTCGGCACCGGCTTCGTCAATCTGATCAAGATGATGATCTCGCCGATCATCTTCTGCACGATCGTGCTGGGCATCGGCTCGGTCCGCAAGGCCGCCAAGGTCGGCGCGGTCGGTGGCATCGCGCTCGGCTACTTCACGGTGATGTCACTGGTGGCGCTCTCCATCGGCCTGCTCGTCGGCAACGTGCTGCACCCCGGTGACAGCCTGGCGGTGACCGACGCGATCAAGGAGGCGGGCCAGGGCCAGGTCACGGCCGAGGCCAAGGACACGGTCGAGTTCGTGCTCGGCATCATCCCCACCTCGTTCGTCTCGGCCTTCACCACGGGCGAAGTCCTCCAGACACTCCTCGTGGCGCTGCTCGCCGGGTTCGCGCTACAGGCCATGGGTCCGGCCGGCCGGCCCGTCCTGCGCGGCGTGGAGCACATCCAGCGACTCGTCTTCCGCATCCTCGGCATGGTGATGTGGGCGGCGCCGATCGGTGCCTTCGGCGCGATCGCGGCCGTCACCGGCTCGGCCGGACTCGACGCCCTGAAGAGCCTCGCCGTGCTGATGCTGGGCTTCTACGTCACCTGCTTCCTCTTCGTCTTCATCGTGCTCGCCGCGATGCTGCGCGTCGTAGCGGGGCTCAACATCCTCACGCTCTTCAAGTACCTGGGCCGTGAGTTCCTGCTGATCCTGTCCACCTCCTCCTCGGAGTCCGCCCTTCCGCGGCTCATCGCGAAGATGGAGCACCTGGGCGTGAGCAAGCCGGTGGTCGGCATCACGGTTCCGACCGGGTACTCCTTCAACCTCGACGGCACCATGATCTACATGACCATGGCCTCGCTGTTCATCGCGGACGCCATGGGCACCCCGATGTCGATCGCGGAGCAGATCCCGCTCCTCCTCTTCCTCCTTGTCGCCTCCAAGGGTGCGGCGGGTGTCAGCGGGGCCGGACTGGCCACGCTGGCGGGCGGCCTCCAGTCGCACCGCCCGGAACTGGTCGACGGCGTCGGCCTGATCGTCGGCATCGACCGCTTCATGAGCGAGGCGCGCGCCCTCACGAACTTCGCGGGCAACGCGGTGGCCACCGTCCTGATCGGCACGTGGACGAAGGAGATCGACAAGGGCCGCGTCGACCAGGTGCTGGCCGGACAGGTCCCCTTCGACGAGAAGACGCTGGTCGACGACCACGACCCGGCCGACGGGGACGACGCGGACGAGGCGGCCGGCGAGCAGCCGAATGGCCTGCCGGAGTCGCGTGACGCCGACAAGGCGGCGGCGCGGGTCTGACCGCCGCCGGAGCGGCGACGTGTGTACGGAGGCGGGGGGCGCGGCCGGTGACGGCCGGGCCCCCCGCCTCCGTCGTCCCCGCCTGCCGCCTGCTGCCTTGCCTTGCCTTGACGCCGACGTCAACGATTACCGTCGGGCCATGCGAATCGGCGAGCTGGCGGAGCGGGCGGGGACGACCACCCGGGCGCTGCGCTACTACGAGTCCCGCGGGCTCCTCCCCGCCCGGCGCGCGGTGAACGGCTACCGCACGTACGACGAGGACGACCTGCGGCTCCTCCGGCAGATCCGGGTCCTCCAGGAGTTCGGGTTCGACCTGGAGGAGACCCGGCCCTTCGTGGACTGTCTGCGGGCCGGCCATCCGGCGGGGGACTCCTGCCCGGCCTCGCTGGACGTGTACCGGCGCAAGCTGGCCGAACTGGACGTGCTGATCGGCCAGTTGAACGACGTCCGCGTCCAGGTGGGGGCCCAGCTCGCCCGCGCCGAACTCGAAGCCGGGGCGGCGCTGCCGGGCGGTCCCGAGCCGCGCTGCGAACTGTCGACTGCCGAACTGACGGCTGCCGGACCGGCGGCTGACGACGACCGACGTAACGACGGACTGAGGAGAGCCTGATGGTGCGAGCAGTGGATGTGGACGAGGTCACGGACGCGACCTTCGGCGACGACGTACTGAAATCCGGGCTGCCGGTCCTGGTCGAGTTCACGGCCGACTGGTGCGGGCCCTGCCGTCAGCTCGCGCCCGTACTGAGCGAGGTGGCCCGGGAGGAAGCCGGCCGGCTCAAGGTCGTCCAGCTCGATGTGGACATGAACCCCGAGACGACCCTGCGGTACGGCGTGCTGTCCATGCCGACGCTCATCGTCTTCCGCGACGGCGAGCCCGTGAAGCAGATGGTCGGCGCCCGCCCCAAGCGCCGGCTCCTCGCGGAGCTCCAGCAGGAGCTTGAGCTGGAGCCGGCGGAGAGGTAGGCGACCGGCTGCGGACAGGGCAAAAGAAATACCCCGGGGAAATTGACACCCGGGGTATTTCTCTGTGTATATTGAGCGTTTCTGCGACCTTGTATTAAATTGGTCACAGAGGTGCCGCATGAACACAGCATAGCTTGTTGGGAGCTGAATTGTCAACCGAGGAATTTCAGAAGGAGCAGGAATTCATTACCGGTCTCTACGCGCGCCTCGACGACCTGCGCGAAGAGGCGGAGTCCACGGTGCGCGGCGCGTTGACGCAGGTGGGCACGGGCCACCACCAGGCGAAGCTGGAGCGCGACGTGCTGGTGGCCGAGCAGTCCGGACTGCTCGCCGCATTCAATGCGGGAGAGAGCGGGCTCTGCTTCGGGCGCCTGGACTTCCAGGACGGACGCCAGTACCACATGGGGCGCATCGGAATCCGGCAGAGCGACGCCGACCGTACTCCTCTTGTCATCGACTGGCGTGCCGACATCGCCCGCCCCTTCTATCTCGCGACCGGATATTCCCCGATGGGCCTGCGACGCCGCCGGCACATCAGCACCGAGGGCCGGACCGTCACCGCCCTGCACGACGAGATCCTCGATCTGACCGACACCACCCGTACCGGCCACGAGGGCTCCGCCGCCGACACCGTGCTGCTCGCCGCGCTGGACGCGGCCCGCTCCGGGCGGATGCACGACATCGTGCGGACCATCCAGGCCGAGCAGGACCGCATCATCCGGGGCCCGCACCAGGGCGTACTCGTCGTGGAGGGCGGACCCGGCACCGGCAAGACCGTCGTCGCGCTGCACCGGGCGGCGTACCTGCTGTACGCGTACCGCGACCTGCTCGCCCGCCGGGGCGTGCTGATCGTCGGGCCCAACCCCGCGTTCCTCGCGTACATCGGGGAAGTACTGCCCTCGCTCGGTGAGACCGGCGTGCTGCTGGCGACCGTGGGCGAGCTGTTCCCGGGCGTCACCGCCACCGGAACGGACACCTCGGCGGCCGCCGAGGTCAAGGGCCGGGCCACCATGGCGGACGCCCTCGCCCGTTTCGTACGGGACCGTCAGACCGCGCCCGACCCGGGCATCGAGATCGAGCACGACGACGGCAGGCTGGTACTGGACCGGGCGATGGCGGAGGACGCCCGGGCCGCCGCCCGTCAGACCGGGCTGCCGCACAATCTGGCCCGCCCCCACTTCGCCTTCCGGATCATCGACGCGCTCACCGAGCAGCTCGCCGATCGGATCGGCGCCGACCCGTACGGCGGCCCCAACTTCCTCGGCCCCGACGACATCGCGCAGCTCGGCAAGGCCATCGCGCTCAGTGGCGAGGTGCACGCGGCCATCGAAGAGCTGTGGCCGATGCTCACCCCGCAGCAGCTGGTCACCGAGTACCTCGCCGACCCCGTGTACCTGCCGGACATCGACGCCGAGCTGATCCGGCGCACCGGCGGCCCCTGGACGCCCGCCGACGTGCCGCTCCTCGACGAGGCCGCCGAACTGCTCGGCCATGACGACTCGGCCGCGCGGGCCGCCGAGGAGGCCGAGCGCCAGCAGCGCATCGCCTACGCCCAGGGCGTGCTGGACATGGCGTACGCCTCCCGTACCTACGAGTTCGAGGACAAGGAGGACGTCGACAAGGACGCGTCCGAGGTGCTGGGCGCCCACGACATCGTCGACGCCGAGCGGATGGCCGAGCGCCACGAGGAGGCCGACCACCGCAGCGCCGCCGAACGGGCCGCCGCCGACCGCACCTGGGCCTTCGGCCACATCATCGTCGACGAGGCGCAGGAACTGTCCGCCATGACCTGGCGGTTGCTGATGCGCCGCTGCCCGACCCGCTCCATGACGCTGGTCGGCGACCCGGCGCAGACCGGTGACGAGGCGGGCTGCGACTCCTGGCAGCAGATCCTCGGCCCGTACGTCGGGGACCGCTGGGAGCACACCCGCCTGCGCGTCAACTACCGTACGCCCGCCGAGATCATGGAGGTCGCGGCAGGTGTACGGCGTGCCGAGGACCCCTCCTTCGAACCGCCGGGCTCCGTCCGCTCCACCGGTGTACGGCCCCGGGCGCGCGGGGCGCGGCCGGAGGACCTCGCACGTACCGTCGCCGAGACGGTCGCCGACGAGGCGCCGCGGGAGGGCCGGCTGGCCGTCGTCGCCCCCGCCGCCCTGCACCCGGAGCTCGTCGCCGCGCTGCCCGGCGCGTCGTACGGCACCACACCCGACCTCACCCGGGACGTCGTGCTCCTCGACCCCCGGCAGACGAAGGGCCTGGAGTTCGACACGGTGGTCGTCGTCGAACCGGGACGGATCCTCGCCGGCTCCGCGCGCGGCGCGAACGATCTCTACGTCGCCCTGACCCGGGCCACGCAGCAGCTCGCCGTCGTCCACACGGGAGCCCTTCCCGAATGCCTCCGGGAAGGGCTCACGCAGGAGACGCAGGAGACGCAGCAGATCCAGGAAGCGGTCAGGCCGGCCTGAACCACACCGTCGCAAGCGGCGGCAGCGTCAGCTCCAGACTCGGCCGGCCCCCGTGCGCCCCGGCCGGCTCGGGCTTGAGCGGCTCGGTGTTGCGTACGTCGCTGCCCCCGTACTGGGCCGCGTCCGTGTTCAGGACCTCCGTCCAGGCCGGGATCAGGTCCGGCACGCAGAGCCGGTACCCGTGCCGGACGACCGGCGAGAAGTTGGAGACGGCCAGCAGGGGACCGCTCTTCGCGTCGAAGCGCAGGAACGCGAAGACGTTGTCCTCGGCGGCGTCGCCCGCCACCCACGTGAAGCCCTCGGGCGACGTGTCCAGCTCCCACAGGGCGGGCGTGGCGGTGTACACCTGGTTGAGGTCGCGCACCAGGTCACGTACACCGCGGTGGTCGGGCTCCGCCGAGTACGACGGGTCGAGCAGCCACCAGTCGGGGCCGTGCCCCTCCGACCACTCCGCTCCCTGGGCGAACTCCTGTCCCATGAACAGGAGCTGCTTGCCGGGGTGCGCCCACATGTAGGCGAGGTACGCGCGGTGGTTGGCGCGCTGCTGCCACCAGTCGCCCGGCATCTTGCTCACCAGGGCCTGCTTGCCGTGCACCACCTCGTCGTGCGAGATGGGCAGCACGTAGTTCTCGCTGTACGCGTACACCATCGAGAAGGTCATCTCGTTGTGGTGGTACTTGCGGTGCACCGGCTCCTTGCTGATGTACACCAGCGAGTCGTGCATCCACCCCATGTTCCACTTCAGGCCGAAGCCCAGGCCGCCGCTGTCGGTGGGGCGGGTCACGCCGTCCCAGGCCGTGGACTCCTCGGCGATCGTCACGACGCCGGGGTTGCGGCGGTAGACGGTCGCGTTCATCTCCTGGAGGAAGGCCACGGCGTCCGGATTGTCGCGGCCACCGAACTCGTTCGGCGCCCACTCGCCGTCCTCGCGCGAGTAGTCGAGGTAGAGCATCGAGGCGACCGCGTCGACGCGCAGGCCGTCGATGTGGAACTCCTCGCACCAGTACGTGGCGTTGGCGACCAGGAAGTTGCGCACCTCCGGGCGGCCGTAGTCGAATTCGAGCGTGCCCCAGTCGGGGTGCTCGGCGCGCCGCCAGTCCTCGTGCTCGTACAGGTTCGCGCCGTCGAACCGCGCCAGCGCCCAGTCGTCCTTGGGGAAGTGGGCCGGGACCCAGTCCATGATCACGCCGATGCCGGCCCGGTGCAGCGACTCCACCAGGAACCGGAAGTCGTCGGGCGTGCCCATGCGGGCCGTCGGGGCGTACAGGCCGGTGACCTGGTAGCCCCACGAGCCGCCGAAGGGGTGCTCGGCGACCGGCATCAGCTCGACATGGGTGAAGCCCAGATCGGCGACGTACGCGGGAAGCTGCTCGGCGAGCTCGCGGTACGACAGTCCGGGCCGCCACGAGGCCAGGTGCACCTCGTAGACCGAGAACGGAGCCTTGTGC
The DNA here is from genome assembly GCF_001746415.1 of Streptomyces agglomeratus. Lineage (NCBI taxonomy): Bacteria > Bacillati > Actinomycetota > Actinomycetes > Kitasatosporales > Streptomycetaceae > Streptomyces > Streptomyces agglomeratus. The sequence goes on along the minus strand of NZ_MEHJ01000001.1, from coordinate 2,659,657 downwards.
ACGGGCCGGTCGGCCCGGTGCTCCATCCACTCCTGGTCGCGCCACTCGTGGTGCGAGGCCGTCACGATGGACGCGTTGGCGGGCGGGCACTCGGTGCGCCGGGCCATCGGGTCGGCGCGCATCGTGTGACTGCCGTCCGGGCGCATGATCTCGAACTTGTAGAGCGTGCCCTCGCCGACGCCGGGCACGAACAGCTCCCAGACACCCGACGAGCCGAGGGAACGCATCGGGAACCCGGTGCCGTTCCAGTAGTTGAAGTCGCCCGCGACGCGCACGCCGCGCGCGTTCGGCGCCCAGACGGTGAAGCGGGTGCCGCTCACGCCCTGGTGGACCATCGGCTGCGCGCCGAGCGCCCGCCACAGCTCCTCGTGGCGGCCCTCGCCGATGAGGTACAGGTCGAGTTCACCGAGCGCGGGCAGGAAGCGGTACGGGTCCTGCACCTCCAGCTCGTTGTCGTCGTACGTGACGACCAGGCTGTACTCCGGCGGCACGGCGTCCAGCGGCAGCACGCCGGAGAACAGGCCGTCGCCGTCGTCGTGCAGCGGCGTGCGGTGCCCGTCGGCCAGCACGGTGACGGCCCGGGCGAAGGGCCGCAGCGCACGGAAGACGACGCCCTTCGCGGCTCCCTGAACGGGGTGGGCGCCGAGCAGGCCGTGCGGGTCGTGATGACCGCCGGCCAGCAGCCGGTCCCGGTCACTGCCGTGGAGGGCGGGGCCGTCCGGCTGCGGCTGGGGAGCCTTGGTCCGCCGGGGCGTGGCGGCCTTTTCGGCCTTGTCGGCCTTCGTGTTCTTGGCGCTCCTGGCCGCGCGCGCGGCGGCCTGCGGCTTGCCGGACTCCGCGTCCTGAGCGGCCTTGGCGGCGGAGTCGGGAGGACCCGCGGCGGCCGGGGACTGCGTGACCTTGGCGGTCCTGGCCGGCCTGGGCTGCTTCACCGCCCTGGCGGGCTTGCGCGGCGGCGGGGTCTCGGCGGCCTTCAGGGGCTGCGGAGCGTCCTGCGGAGCCTGGGTCGGCTCGATCGCCTCTGCCTGCTTGGGAGCCCTGGCGGACTTGGCCCGCTTGCGCGGCGCCGCGGGCGGCGCGGCCTCGGGCTGCGCCGCCTCGGGCTGCGCCGCCTCGGGCGGCGTGGGCGCGTTCGGGGACTCGGCGGACTTGCGGGACGGTGGACGGGGGGTCACGGGTGCGGCCTCCTCGGGAGGATCCGGTCGGGTGCGGTGGACGGGGGGAGATTGGCTGAATCGCGTGGCGCGGGGGCGCGCGGGCCCGGTGGTCCGGCCGCGCGCCGGAGCCACAGGCGCCCGCGGCCGCCCCCGGCCGCCCACGGGCCGGCCAGGCCGCGCGGGCGTGCGGAGGGTCGTGCTGACCGGTGTCGGATCATGGCGTCGGTCCCGGGGTGTGGTCGGTGTCCGGGGGCGGTTCGGTTGCGCGGTGGCCGGTGGGGTCCGAGGGCGGTGCGGGGTGGCTGTGCGGGGGCGTCCCCGGGGGCCGGGTGGAACCCGCCCCGCCGCCGTGCCGCTGCGCCGCCCCGTGGAACGGGCCGGCGGTGCGGTGCGCGGAGCTCTCCGGGCGGTGGCCGGACACGCCGCCCGAAGTGGTCCCGTGGCGGTGGCCGACCGAGCCGGCGGGCGCCGCCGCGAGGCCGGTCGGGGTCGCCGACGCCAGGCGGTGGATGGCGGCCAGGGGGACCGGGAGCCAGTCCGGGCGGTGGCGGGCCTCGTAGAGGACCTCGTACACCGCCTTGTCCGTCTCGTACGCCCGCAGCAGCTCCGGCTCGTCCCGCGGATCGCTGCCGGACGCCTTCGCGTAGCCGTCGCAGAACGCCTCCCGGCACCGTGTCGCCCACTCCGCGTCCCACGGCTGGTGCGAGCGCGCCGCGTAGTCGAAGGACCTGAGCATCCCCGCCACGTCGCGTACGACCGGCTGCGGGCGGCGCCGTTCCGCGAGCGGGCGCGACGGCTCCCCCTCGAAGTCGATCACCGACCACTCACCGCCCGGCGCCCGGAGCGTCTGCCCCAGGTGCAGGTCGCCGTGCACCCGCTGGGCCGGCCACGCCCGCCCTGCCCGCCCCCGCGCCGCGAACGCGTCGAACGCGGTGCGCAGGGCCGGGACGTACGGAACCAGGGCGGGCACCGCCTGCGCCGCCGCGTCGAGCCGTTCGGTCATCGCCGCCGCCAGTGCCTCCGTCTGCTGCCTGCGCAGCGTCACCGTCGGCAGGGCGTCGGCGAGCGCGGTGTGCACCTCGGCGGTGGCCCGGCCCAGCGCCTGCGCGTCGGCGGTGAAGTCGTTTCCGACGGCGAGGGCCCGCAGCGCGCGCTGCCAGCCGTCCTCCGAGCCGTGCAGGAAGGGTTGCAGGACTCCGAGGGTGTAGGGCTCGTACGGATCGTCGGCGTTGTCGGCCTCGTACCAGGCGACCGGCGCCGGCACGCGCTCGCAGCCCTTGCGGGCGAGGGCCAGCGGCAGCTCCAGATCCGGATTGGAGCCGGGACTGACCCGTCGGAAGACCTTGAGAATGAACGAATCTCCATAGACGAGGGACGAGTTGGACTGTTCCGCGCCCAGCGGCCTCGGCGTGAGGCCGGGCGGGATGACGACCGACGGGTCGCGCTCGAAGCGCAGCGCCCCCGGCGCACCCGTGTTGCGCAGCCGCTCCAGAAGGAGACCCGCCAGCCGCGGGTCCAGCAGCGCGTCGTAGACGGTGAGACCGGCCAGCGGGCCCTCCTGTACGTGCCCGATCAGGGCCGGTGCCAGCCGTGGCGGCAGCGCGGACCGTACGCCGAGCAGCAGTTGATAGCAGTCGGCCACCGGCGGCGCCGGCGGACCGTGGGTGGAACCGGCGGGCTGCTGAACGCTCACCAGCAGATGCAGCAGCCCGGGAGCGCCCGGAGCACCGCCACCGGAGCCGCCGCCCGCGGGCAGCAACTCCGTGGCGGCGACGAGCGAGAACCCGGTGACCGGGCGTCCCTTTCCGGCGAACCACCGCTGCCTGGGCAGCCATTCGTGCAGCAGCGGCGCCAGCGAGGGGAGCAGCGCCGGGGGTGGGGCCGGCGGAGTGGCGCGGCGGGCGACCGTACTCCGGGTGGATGCAGCCTCCGACATGGCATCGCGTCCTTTCCCCGGGCACGCCACAGGATGCGCAGAGTGTCCCGGATTGCGACCGTAGCTGTCCGGGCGGTGCGTGGGGTTCTCCCCGCAGTCGAAACGCGGGAAGTGTCGGGTCGGGGATCGTCCGTACGGACCCGATATGAGGGGGAGAGTGCCCAGGGCGGGGCGGTGGAAACCGCCCCGCGCCGGACGGTACTTCAGGCGCGCTTGGCCGGCGGCGGCGTCGGGTCCTTGCGCAGCCGGAACCAGTAGAAGCCGTGACCTGCGAGGGTCAGCAGATACGGCCATTCGCCGATGGCCGGGAATCGCACCCCGCCGATCAGCTCGACCGGATGACGGCCGTTGAAGGTCTGGAGATCGAGTTCCGTCGGCTGCGGGAAGCGCGAGAAGTTGTGGACGCACAGCACCAGGTCGTCCTTGTACTCGCGCAGGAACGCGATCACGGCCGGGTTGGTCGACGGCAGCTCGGTGTACGAGCCGAGGCCGAAGGCCGGGTTCTGCTTGCGGATCTCGATCATCCGCCGCGTCCAGTGCAGCAGCGAGGAGGGCGAGGTCATCGCCGCCTCGACGTTGGTGACCTGGTACCCGTAGACGGGGTCCATGATCGTGGGGAGGAAGAGCCGTCCCGGGTCGCAGGACGAGAAACCGGCGTTGCGGTCGGGGGTCCACTGCATCGGGGTGCGCACGGCGTCCCGGTCGCCCAGCCAGATGTTGTCGCCCATCCCGATCTCGTCGCCGTAGTACAGGATCGGCGAGCCGGGAAGCGACAGGAGCAGAGCCGTGAACAGCTCGATCTGGTTGCGGTCGTTGTCGAGGAGCGGGGCGAGCCGCCGCCGGATGCCGATGTTGGCGCGCATCCGCGGGTCCTTGGCGTACTCCGCGTACATGTAGTCGCGCTCTTCGTCCGTGACCATTTCGAGGGTCAGCTCGTCGTGGTTGCGCAGGAAGATGCCCCACTGGCAGTTGGACGGGATGGCCGGGGTCTTGGCCAGGACTTCCGACACCGGGTAGCGGGATTCACGGCGTACGGCCATGAAGATGCGGGGCATGACCGGGAAGTGGAAGGCCATGTGGCACTCGTCGCCCCCCTTCTTGAAGTCGCCGAAATAGTCGACGACGTCTTCCGGCCACTGGTTGGCCTCGGCGAGGATCACGGTGTCCGGGTAGGACGCGTCGATCTCGGTGCGGACCCGCTTGAGGAACTCATGGGTGCGCGGGAGGTTCTCGCAGTTCGTTCCCTCCTCCTGGTAGAGGTAGGGAACGGCGTCGAGGCGGAAGCCGTCGATGCCCAGGTCCAGCCAGAAGCGCAGGGCGGAGATCATCTCCTCCTGCACGGCCGGGTTCTCGTAGTTGAGATCCGGCTGGTGCGAGAAGAAGCGGTGCCAGAAGTACTGCTTGCGGACCGGGTCGAAGGTCCAGTTGGACGTCTCCGTGTCGACGAAGATGATCCGGGCGTCCTGGTACTGCTTGTCGTCGTCGGCCCAGACGTAGTAGTCGCCGTAGGGGCCGTCCGGGTCGGACCGCGACTCCTGGAACCACGGGTGCTGGTCGCTCGTGTGGTTCATGACAAAGTCGATGATGACGCGCATGCCGCGGTGGTGTGCGGCGTCCACGAACTCCACGAAGTCGGCGAGGTCACCGAACTCGGGGAGGACGGACGTGTAGTCGGATACGTCGTAACCGCCGTCGCGCAGCGGTGACTTGAAGAACGGCGGCAGCCAGAGACAGTCGACGCCGAGCCATTGGAGGTAGTCCAGCTTGGCGGTGATGCCCTTGAGGTCGCCGACGCCGTCTCCATTGCTGTCCTGGAAGGATCGGACGAGCACCTCGTAGAACACCGCGCGCTTGAACCACTCGGGGTCGCGGTCCTTGGCGGGAGTGTCCTCGAATGTGTCGTGGACGGGCTCATTGACGATCATGATGTGGGTGACCCTCCGATCGGCGGGGACGGTCGCAGGACGACGATGTGCGCGGGCGTACGGCCCGGCTCGAGGCGCACATAGTTGGCCCTGCCCCAGTGGTAGGTCTCGCCGGTGAGCTCGTCGCGCACCGGGACGGAATCGGACCAGTCGAGGCCGAGTTCCGGCATGTCCAACGAGACCGTGGCCTCCTGGGTGTGGTGAGGGTCGAGGTTGACGACCACCACAACGATGTTCGAACCGGAGCGCTTCGAGTACGCGATGACCGCGTCGTTGTCGGCGTGGTGGAAGTGCAGGTCGCGCAGCTGCTGAAGCGCCGGGTGACGGCGGCGCACGCGGTTGAGGGTGGTGATCAGCGGGGCGATGGTGCGGCCCTCGCGTTCGGCCGATTCCCAGTCGCGCGGGCGCAGTTGGTACTTCTCCGAGTCGAGGTACTCCTCGCTGCCCGGCTTGGCCGGCGCGTTCTCGCACAGCTCGTAGCCCGCGTACACCCCCCACGAGGGAGCCAGCGTGGCGGCCAGCACGGCCCGTACCTCGAAGGCGGGACGGCCGCCCTGCTGGAGGTAGGCGTGCAGGATGTCCGGGGTGTTCACGAAGAAGTTCGGGCGCATGTACGAAGCCGCGTCGCCGGTGAGTTCGGTGAGGTACTCGGTGAGTTCCTGCTTGGTGTTGCGCCAGGTGAAGTACGTGTACGACTGCTGGAAGCCGATCGCTCCGAGCGTGTGCATCATCGCGGGGCGCGTGAACGCCTCGGCGAGGAAGATGACGTCGGGGTCGGTGCGGTTGATGTCCGCGATGACCTTCTCCCAGAAGACCACCGGCTTGGTGTGCGGATTGTCGACGCGGAAGATCCGTACGCCGTGGCTCATCCACAGCCGCAGCACCCTGAGCGTTTCCCTGACCAGGCCCGGCATGTCGGCGTCGAACGCGATCGGGTAGATGTCCTGGTACTTCTTCGGCGGGTTCTCGGCGTACGCGATGGAGCCGTCGGCGCGGTGGTGGAACCACTCCGGGTGCTCATTGACCCAGGGGTGGTCGGGCGAGCACTGGAGCGCGAAGTCCAGCGCGATCTCCATGCGCAGGTCCCGGGCGCGTGCGACGAAGTCGTCGAAGTCCGCGAAGGTGCCGAGGTCGGGGTGGATCGCGTCGTGGCCGCCGTCCGCCGAACCGATCGCCCACGGCACGCCGACGTCCTTGGCGGACGCCGAAAGCGTGTTGTTCGGGCCCTTGCGGTGGGTGGTGCCGATGGGGTGAACGGGCGGCAGGTAGACCACGTCGAAGCCCATCGCGGCGACGGCGGGCAGCCGCTCGGCGGCCGTCTTGAACGTGCCGCTCTTCCACTTCCCTCTTTTGTCGGTACGTGCGCCCTCGGAACGCGGGAAGAACTCGTACCAGGACCCGAAGAGCGCGCGCTCGCGCTCGACGAGCAGCGGCATCTCGGGCGAGGACGTGACCAGCTCGCGCAGCGGGTGGCGGGAGAGCGCGGCGTCCGCCTCCGGGCCGAGCGCGGCGGCGAGCCGGACGGCGGGGGGCTTCGCGGTGTCGCGCAGCGCGTCCACGGCGGCCAGGACGGCCTCGCGCCCGTCCTTCTTCGGCACGCCCGATGCGGCCCGCTCGTACAGCTCCGCGCCCTCCGCGAGGACCAGCTCGGTGTCCTGGTCCGCCGGGATCTTGATCCGGGCGTTGTGGCGCCAGGTGGCCACGGGGTCCGACCATGCCTCCACGGCGTACGTCCACTGCCCCTCGGCCAGGGGCGTCACGCGGGCCCCCCAGCGGTCGGTGCCCGGCGCGAGTTCGCGCATCGGGGTCCAGGGGCCCTCCCGGCCCGCCGGGTCACGCAGGACGACGTTCGCGGCGACGGCGTCGTGGCCCTCGCGGAAGACGGTGGCGGTGACTTCGAACGTCTCACCGGCCACCGCCTTCGCCGGCCTTCTGCCGCAGTCGACGGCGGGACGTACGTCCAGGACAGGGATGCGACCGATCATTGGCTCACCTGGGGGCTGTGCGGCCGCGGTCGAGCGCGGCTCGCGTTCGGGGGCTTTCTTGGGGTCTGTCCTTTTTATCTGCTCCGTTGGCGACTGGTGGGGTGCGGGCATCACCGCTCCTGTCCACGTTCACTCGGGTGGACCGACTTGGACCGACTTGGGGTGCGTGGGGGGCGTACCGGAGGAGCCTTCCCTCGTACTACGGGTGCGCAATCCGGGGCCTTGTTAACTACCGATGCGTAAGGGTGGCGAAAAATGTCGGCCCGGACCGGCGCGAACCGGACCGCGGGTGCGGGTGCGGAACGAAGGCCGCCCCGCCTTGTGGGCGGGGCGGCCGTTGAACCGGTGCGCGGGGGTGCCGCTGGGTCAGTTGTTCACCTGGAGCAGGCGGTTCGGGGAGGCGAGGCCGGCGCCGGTGATCTTGTCCGGGACCGCCTTCGCGGCCAGGGCCCCGCTCACCTCCGCCGGGGTCGCCGACGCGTGGTCCGCCAGGTAGAGCGCCGCGGCGCCGGCCGTGTGCGGGGCAGCCATCGACGTACCGGAAAGGGTCTTTGTCACTGTGTCACCCGTGTTCCAGGTGGACGTGACCGCCACGCCGGGGGCGAAGAGGTCGAGCCCCGGGCCCCAGTTCGAGAAGCTCGCGCGCGCGTCCTTGGCGTCGGTGGCGCCGACGGTGACCGCCTCCGTGACGCGGGCCGGCGAGTAGAGGTTCGCCGGCAGCCCTTCGTTGCCCGCCGCGACCGTGTACGTGACGCCGGACGCGATCGAGTTGCGTACGGCCGCGTCGAGCTGGGCGTTGGCGAATCCGCCGAGGCTCAGGTTCGCCACGGCCGGCTTCACGGCGTTACGGGTCACCCAGTCGATGCCCGCGATCACCTGGGCCGTCGTACCCGCGCCCGCGTCGTCGAGCACCCGTACGCCGACCACCTCGGCCTTCTTCGCGACCCCGAACGTCCCGCCCGCCACGGTCCCGGCGACGTGCGTGCCGTGGCCGTTGCCGTCCTGGGCGGTGGCGTCGCCGTCGACGAAGTCCCAGCCGCTGCTCGCCCGGCCGCCGAAGTCCTGGTGGGACGCGCGGATGCCGGTGTCGATGACGTACACCCGCACGCCGCCGCCGGCGCTGTCGGGATGGGTGTACGAGGTGTCCAGGGGCAGGGCCGGCTGGTCCAGCCGGTCCAGGCCCCAGGTGGGGTCCGTCTGGGTGGTGTTCAGCCGGACCTCGGTGTCCTGGACCACCGAGGCGACGTTCGGGTCGGCCGCGAGGCGCTTGGCCTCCGCCTCGCCGGCTCTCACCGCGTAACCGTTGAGCGCCGTGCTGTACGTGTGCTCGATGGTCGCGCCGTACAGCCGCGCGAGGTCGCTGCCGGCCTCGGAGGGAGCCTTGATTCCCCCCGGCCCGGTCTTGAGCGTGACGATGTAGCTGTCGCCGACCGAGCCGGGGGCACCGGCTCCGAGTATTCGCCCCTCGGCCGGGGCGGCCTGCGCGGGCAGTGTGACGGCCGAGAGAACCGCTGCCGCGGTGACCGCGGTGAAGGCCCCCGCGAGGCGCGGGCGGGTATGTCGCGTTCGAGCCATGGGCTGAGTTCCCTCCTCAACATGGCGCACCTGCCGCGGAGTTGATCCGGCACTTTCCGCCGGTCCGGGGTGGGCTGCCGCAGACACCTGCGAGGCAGCTCCTGTGCGCTGTGAAGCACTACAAGACCGCACGCCGGGACGGAATGGTCGGGAGTACCGGTGAGGGCATTGCGCAGGAGATCACTCAGGTCGTCCGCAGGTCTTCCAAAAGAGGGAGGCCGGGTACGCCGGTACTACGAGGCCGCGGTCGCCTCGTCCGACCAGATCTGCCACGGCTGCCTGGCCACCCACTCGTCCACCGGAGCCGGCCGCACGGACAGCGCCCCGGCGGCGCCGTCGTCGGCCGCCATCAGGTCCGGGCCCGCGCCGCTCGCCAGGTAGTGGTAGATGCCCGCCACACCGGCCGCCGCGACCGGGCCGACGACGCGCGCCAGCCCCTCTTCGAAGACGTGCGGGTCCAGCGGTACGTACCGCACGTCCCGGCCGAGTCCGCGCGCGAACGCCTGCGCGAGCTCGTGCCCCGTAAGGCTCCGCGAGCCGCCGATGTCCAGCGTGCGGCCGGCCACACCGTCCACGGTGAGCGCCGCGTACACCGCCTCGGCGAGGTCCCGGTGCGAGATCCAGGCGGTCCGGGTGGCGGCGGGCAGGGGGTAGGCGAGTACGCCCTCCTTCGCCAGCGCCGGGCCGTTCCACGGGCTGAAGAGGTTGTCGAGGTAGACCGGCGGGCGCAGCACCACCAGCTCCACGTCGCTGCCGCGCAGGCCCTCCCGCAGCACCGTCTCGGCCAGCCGCCGGGTCTCGAAGGCCGCCACATCGGTGGAGGCCCGGGGGACGCGGGTGTTGGAGTTGTAGACGACTCTGCGCACTCCGGTCTCACGGGCCGCGTCCGCGATGTTGCGCGCGTACGCCCCGACCGTCTCGGCGTCGTACACCAGCGGCATCACCACCGAGGCGTGCGTGGCGCGCTCGAAGAGGTGGCGTACGTGGTCCGCGTGCGCGAGGTCGCCGTTGACGAAGGCGGTTCCCGCGAGGGCGGGGCGCTCGCCCTCGGGCCTGCGCGTCAGGGTGCGGACGCGGTGCTTGCGCTCGGCCAGCAGACGGGCCACCGCGCCACCCTGGAAGCCGGTCGCCCCCACGACCGCGACGCGCATCGGAATCTGATCGGACATGAGTGTGTAGAGCCCTTCGATAGGGTGAGGCTGTCGCCGTGAACGGTCTGTCCAGGCTGGCGGCGGGGGCTTCGGCCGATCAATTAACAAACCGGGGCGAGGGTTGAGGGATCGTCCAATGGACGGCATGGCACGAGAAGTCGACGACGGCGAAGATCTGCTCAGCGAGCTGCTGAAGCCCTTGCGCCTCACCGGCGTTTTCGACAGCCGCTGGCACGTGAACGCCCCGTGGGCCATCGAGGGCGACGCCGAGCAGAGCTGCGCCGTACTCCACTACATCGTCGAGGGCGGCTGCTGGATCAGCGGCGAGGGCCAGACCCCTCTCGAACTGAACACGGGCGACCTCGCCGTCTTCCCGACCGGCATCGCGCACCGGCTCTCCGACCGGCCGGACCGGCAGGGCCTGCCGCTGCGCGCGGTGCTGCCCGAACGGCAGCCCGGCACGTCCGGCGAGATCCGGATCGAGGGCAGCGGGCCGGCGAGCCGGCTGCTGTGCGCCGGGCTCCACTACGACGCCAGCGCCGCCACCGGGCTGTACAAGGCGCTGCCGTGGGCCCTGGTGCTCGACGGCCCGCAGGTCGCGGCCGAGCCGCTGCTGCGGGACACGCTGCGGCTGCTCGCGGCCCCGGACCGGCCGGTGGGGCCCGGCGACCGGCTCATCACGCTGCGCGCCTTCGAGATGGCGCTGGTCCTCGCGCTGCGGCCGCTGCTGCGGGAACTCGCCGACAGCCCCGCCGCGCTGCCGGTACTGCGGCACCCCGGTATCAGCAGGGCCATGGTGATCATCGCGACCCGGTTCGCGGAGCCGTGGACCATCGAGTCGCTGGCCCGCGAGGTCGGCATGTCCCGCTCCGCCTTCACCGCCGCCTTCCGCTCGCTAGTCGGTGACGCTCCGGCCCGGCACCTGACGGGGCGGCGGATGCAGGAGGCGGCGCGGCTGCTGCGGGAGACGACGGTCGCGCAGTCGGCGGTGCCGCAGCGGGTCGGCTACCAGAGCGCGGTCGGCTTCCACCTCGCGTTCCGCAAGTGGTTCGGTACGACGCCGGGCGAGTACCGCACCGCGGCGGGCGCGGCGTAGGCCCCGCCGGACGCGATTGGCCGTTCGTCCCGGACCCGATTGGCCGTTCGTCCCGGACCCGGCCGGCCGGTTCGTCCCGGACCCGGCCGGCCGGTTCGTCCCGGACCCGACTGGCCGGTTCATAAGGACCGGTGGACGGGTGTTCATTGCCGGGGCGGACGCGGCCAGACAGGCTCGGCAACGGCAGTGCCGTTCCGCATGAGGAGAAAAGGTGACGAGGTCCGGTCAGGATTATCTGGAAGCGCTGCGAGACGGCCGAGAGGTGTGGCTGGACGGCGAGCGGGTCAAGGACGTCACCCGGCACCCCGCCTTCCGCAACACCGCGGGCTCCATCGCCCGCCTCTTCGACCTCGCGCACGACTCCGAGCACACCCCGGTGCTCACCACCGGGGGTGTCCACCGGGCGTACCACGTCCCGCACTCGTACGAGGACCTGGTCGCCCGCCGCCGGGCGTACAAGGTCTGGGCGGAGGCGAGCTTCGGCTTCCTCGGCCGTACGCCCGACTACATGGCCGGCGGCGCGGCCGGCTTCGCGGCGCTCCCGCACGTCTTCACCACGGAGTCCTTCGACGGGGCCCCGAACGCCCTCGCCTACCACCGGCGGCTGGCGGAGGGCGACCTCTACCCCACCTTCACCATCACCAACCCGCAGATCGACCGCACCAGGTCCGCCTCCGAGCAGGAGGAGGACGACCTCGTGGTCCGGGTCGTCGCCGAGCGCGACGGCGGGATCGTCGTACGCGGCGCCAAGATGATCGGCACCGGGGCCGTCTTCGGCAACGAGGTGATCGTCGGGACGATCGAGCCGCTCGCCCCGCAGGACATCGAGCACGCGGTGTGCTTCTCCGTACCGATCGACACCCCGGGGCTGAAGTTCCTGTCCCGCACGTCCTACGAGGCACAGGCGCGCAGCGTCTTCGACAACCCGCTCTCCTCCCGCTTCGACGAGAACGACGCGCTCCTGGTCTGCGAGGACGTCTTCGTACCGTGGGAGAACGTCCTCGCCTACCGCAACGTCGACGCGAGCTTCGCGATGTGGTGGCAGACCCCCGCGTACGTCAACTTCGTGCACCAGGCGGCGACCCGCTTCTGGACCAAGCTGGAATTCCTCACCGGCCTCGCCATCCTCATCACCAAGGCCAACAACACCTACCGGCTGCCGCCCGTCACCCAGGCCGTCGGCCGGCTGATGGGCAAGGTCGCCCAGGCGAAGGCGTTCGTCCTGGCCGCCGAGGCGTCGTACGAGAACGTCGAGGGCGGCCACGGCGTGAAGCCCGGCAAGGAGATCTCCTTCGCGCAGCGCATCATGGCCGGCGAGCTCTACCCGCAGGCCGTGCAGGAGATCAAGATGCTCGCGGGCGGCGGAGTCATCCAGTTGCCCGCCTCCGCCGAGGACCTGCTGCACCCCGAACTCGGGCCGCTCGTCAAGAAGTACATCCGCTCGCCCGGACACCCCGCCGAGGACCGGATCAAGCTGCTCAAGCTGGCCTGGGACGCGCTCGGTTCGGAATTCGCCGGACGGCACGAGCAGTACGAGCGCTTCTATCACGGCGCCCCGCACGTCTACCTGACGCAGCAGGCGTGGGAGGGCGACACCGATGCCTGCGAGTCGCTCGCGCGGTCCTGCCTCGACGGCTACACACTGGGGCGGGGCGCGACGCGGTGAAGGGCTCCCCGAAGGCGGCGCTCGCGCTGCTCGCCTCCACCCAGCTGCTGCTCATCATGGACACCGCGATCATCAACGTCGCGCTGCCCTCCATCGGTGAGGATCTCGGCTCGGGGTCGGCGGGACTGTCGTGGGTGGCCAACGCCTACCTCATCACCTTCGGAGGTCTGCTGCTCCTCGGCGGCCGCACGGCCGATCTGTTCGGTCACCGGCGGCTGTTCGTCGCCGGCCTCGGCCTGCTGGCGGCGGCCTCCGCCGCCGGCGGGCTCGCCCAGACCTCCGGCGCGCTCGTGGCCGCCCGCGCCGTCCAGGGCGTGGGGGCCGCGCTCGCCGCCGCCGCCGCGTTCGCCCTGCTGCTGATCCTGTTTCCGCACGGGCCGGCGCGGCACACGGCGCTCGGCGCGTTCGCCGCGATGGGCGGGCTCGGCGGCGTACTCGGCACCGTCTTCGGCGGGGTCCTCACCGACCTGCTCGGCTGGCGCTCGACCTTCTGGCTCAACGTGCTCGTCGAGGTGCTCCTCGGCGTACTGGCCCTGCGGCTCCTCGGCGGCGGTACGCGCTCCGCCGAGCGCGGCTTCGACCTCGGCGGCGCACTCACCGCCACCGGGGGGCTGGGCCTGATCGCGTACGCCCTCGTCGGCGCGGGCGAGGCGGGCTGGACCGGCGGACGGACGCTCGCCGCCGGCGGCGCCGGACTGCTGCTGCTCGTCACCTTCGCCGTACTCGAACGGAAAATCGCGCGCCCGCTGGTGCCGCCCGCCGTGCTGCGGCGGCCCGCCCTGCGGCTCGCCAATGTCCTCAGCGCGCTCGCGCAAATGGCGCTCTTCCCGATGTTCTTCCTCGTCAGCCTCTATCTCCAGAGCGTGCTCGGCCACTCCCCGCTCATCGGCGGCCTCGGGCTGCTGCCGCTGTCGGTCGTCGTCGTGCTCACCGCACCGCAGAGCGGGCGCCTCATCGCCCGCATCGGCCTGCGGTCCACCATGACGCTCGGCTTCGGCCTGCTCTTCGCCGGTACGGCCTGGCTGGCCCTGGCGCTGGCCGCCGAGGGCGCCTTCCTCACCACCGTCCTCGCACCCAGCCTGGTGCTCGGCCTCGCGCTGCCGCTGGTCATGGTCACCACCAATGTGGCCGCGACAGCCGAGGCGTCACCCGAGGAGACGGGGCTCGCCTCCGGACTCGTCAACACCAGCCAGCAGTTCGGCTCGGTGCTGGGCCTCGCCGTACTCGTCGCCGTCGCCACCGCCGCCACCGAGGCGTCCGCCGGCGCGGCGGCCACGGCCGAGACCGAGGGCTTCAGGGCCGCGCTGCTCGTCGGCGCCGCTCTGGCCGGCGTGGCCGGACTCCTCTCCACCCGGTTGCGCCTCCCCGCGACCGCCCATCTCCCGGCACCCCGGGAGCAGGTGGAGAACGCCGCGAAGTAACCGCGGGGCGTGCGGCGTTGAGGGGCGCCGCCCGCCCGCGCGCGGGCTCACCGCGCTCCGGCGCGCCCCGCGTGCCGTACCGAAGGACAGTGCGCCCCGCCTGCGGCCCGCCCGGGCGCCGGCCGGGCACCACGCGAGCGCCGGCCACGAGCCGCCGCCGCGACTGATCGGGGTTCGCCACCACGGACCGCACCACCGCACTGCGCACACCTCCGCCGCGCCCCCACCGCAGCGGACCCACGCCGTCGGCCGCACCGCATGGCATTCACCGCATCTTCATTGCCCGAGGAGGGCATTTCCATGACCACGCACCTGACGCACCTCACGCACCTCACGCACTTCCCGCATCCGAGGACCGCCGTAGGGCTCGTCGCGCCCGGTCTTGACGCACTGAACGAGCCGCGTTACCGGATATCCGAGATACGCCAGGCCGACCCGCTCGCCGCCGACCCGCTGCTCGCCGTACTGCCCGCGATGAACCGCGACGCCGATGTCCCCGCGCTCACGGTCGCCCTGCGCACCCTCCTGCCGCTCCCCGCCGCCGCCGACGAGTGGAGCGTCGTCGAGTCCCTCGCCGCCATGCGCGACCTCGGCATGTTCCTCGGTTCGCTCAAACGCCACGGCACCGAGCCGCTCGACGCCGTCCCCGAAGCCCTGCCGGTCCTGGAGACGCTGGGGCGGCGAACCGACATGGTGCCGCGCGACACCGTGCACCACTACACGACGTGGAACCCCATCGGCCTGCGCCGGCGCACGTACACGGGGGAGGCGATGGAGGCCGACCTCCAGGACGCCGTCCGCATGGTCTTCCCCAGCCTCGCCGCGTCGCTCGACACCTGCGCCGCGCTGGCCCGCCTCGAACCGCACGATCCCGGGTTCGCCGTCTCGCTCGACCGCACCGCGCAGCACGTCCAGTCCATGGTCGACTCCATCGACTTCACCGTCGCCAACGTCTCGCCGGTGTTCTTCGCGCGGACCCTGCGTCCGTACTTCGAGGAGATCGACGTCGCGGGCCGCGACTACCTCGGCCCGGCCGCCGCCCAGGTGCCCCTGTGGCTCATCGACCTGACGCTGTGGCAGTGCGACCACAGCAGCCCGGAGTACGACGAGTTCCTCGCCGAGTCGGTGCCGTACTCCCTCCCGTCCTGGCGCGACTTCCACGCCGCGCACACCGGCGGCGCCTCCGCGGTCTCCAAGCTGGCCGCCGCCGTCGACTGGGAGAACGCGGACCGGCTGTCGCCGCAGCTCGCCGCCTCCGCCGTCTCGCTCGCCCGCGTACTGCGCATCCTGAAGACGTTCCGGGCCCGCCACATCGGCATCGCGCGCAAGGCGTACAGCGACGACCTGCGGCTATACGAGGTGGGCTCCGGCGGCGCGCCGATCGAGCTGCTGCGCTCCGTGCTCGACCTGACCCGGGACAACGAGACCCTCGTGCGCCGCGCCACCGGCCGGTCCCGCACCCCGGTCGCCTCCCACGCCTGAAGGGCTGCCCTCCGATGACGCACATCCTGATCGCCGGCGGCGGCATAGCCGGACTCACCGCCGCCCTCAGCCTGCACGCGGCCGGCTTCGACCGGATCACCGTGGTCGAGGCGGCGCGCGAGATCCAGCCGGTCGGCGCGGGGCTGAACATCATGCCCAACGCCGTGCGCGAACTCGACGCGCTCGGGCTCCTCGGCGTACTGGACCAGCAGGCCGTACGCACCCGCGAGCTGCGCTACTACCACTGCTCCGGCGGCCTGATCTCCCGAGAGCCGCGCGGACTCGGCGCCGGCTACCGCTGGCCGCAGCTCTCCGTCCACCGGGGACACCTCCAGCTCTCGCTGGCCGACGCGGTACGCGAACGGCTGGGCCCGGACGCCATCGTCGGCGGTGTCCGGGTGTCCGGGCTGACCACGCTTGCGGACGGCCGCGCCCACGTGAAGCTGGAGCACCGGGACGAGGTGACCCGCGGGCACGCCGCCCTGGAGCCGGACGTACTGATCGGCGCCGACGGCATCCGCTCCACCGTCCGTACCGCGCTCGACCCGGCCGGGGGTGAGCCGCCGTGGAACGGCATGCTCGTCTGGCGCGGGGTCTCCCGGATGCCCGCCGAGCGCGCCGGGACGTTCATGCTCGTCGCGGGCTCCGACCGGCAGAAGGCCGTGGTCTACCCGATGACGGAGCCCGATTCCGGGACCGGGGAGGTGCTGGTCAACTGGGCGCTCGCGATGCCCGCCGAGTCCGTCGACGACGCCGCGCGGGGCGACTGGAACCGGCCGGTCCCGGTCGGCAAGTTCCTGCGGCACTACGAGGGCTGGGAGTTCGACGGCGTCAGCGTCCCGGACGTACTGCGGGCCGCCGACCGGGCGTTCGAATACCCCATGGTGGACATCGATCCCCTGGAACGCTGGACGTACGGCCGTACGACGCTGATCGGGGACGCGGCCCACGCCATGTACCCGATCGGGTCCAACGGCGCGACCCAGTCCATCGTCGACGCCCGCGCCCTCGCCCACGCCATGGCGCTCCACGCCGACCCGGCCGAGGCGCTGGCGGCGTACGAGGCGGAGCGCAGGCCCGCGATGACGGAACTCCAGCGGGCCAACCGGCGGCTCGGGCCCGAGGTCGTCATCAATCTGGCGCACGAGCGGGCACCCGGCGGTTTCACCGACATCGACGAGGTGATCCCGCCCGGGGAACTGGCGGAGATCGCCGCCCGGTACGCGGCGACCGGGGCCTTCGACCCGGCCACCGTCAACCGCGGATCACCGTACGGAGCCGGGGCGCACGCCCTGCGCTGATCTCCAGCGCTCCCGTGCGCCGTGGCTGCGGGGGACGGGGTGCCACTACCTTCGTGGGGGAAAGGCCGGACACACACCGCCGTGCGTCCGACCCGGTTCGTATGTCCCCTGCGAAGGTGGAACACGTGAAGGCCATTCGTCGATTCACCGTGCGCCCCGTTCTTCCCGAACCCCTACGACCACTCAGTGACCTCGCCCGCAATCTGCGATGGTCCTGGCACACCGAGACCCGCGAGCTGTTCCAGGCCGTGGACCCCGAAGGCTGGGCAGCCGCCGGGGGTGATCCCGTACGGCTGCTCGGGGCCGTACCTGCCGGGCGGCTGGCCGAGCTGGCCCAGGACCGGCGGTTTCTGCGCCGGCTGACCGTCGCGGCCGACGACCTGGACGACTACCTGCGCGGCCGGCGGTGGTACCAGTCGCAGTCGCCGACCCCGGAATTGCCCGCCGCCGTCGCCTACTTCTCACCCGAATTCGGAGTCACAGCGGCCCTGCCCCAGTACTCGGGCGGTCTCGGCATCCTCGCCGGGGACCACCTGAAGGCCGCCAGTGACCTCGGCGTACCCCTGATCGGCGTAGGACTCCTCTACCGTCACGGGTACTTCCGCCAGAGCCTGTCCAGGGAAGGCTGGCAACAGGAGCACTACCCCCTCCTCGACCCCAACGAAATGCCCGTGTCCCTGCTGCGGGAGGCCGACGGCAGCCCCAGCCAGGTCGCGCTGACCCTGCCCGGCGGCCGGTCGCTGCGGGCCAACATCTGGCAGGCCCGGGTCGGGCGCGTACCGCTGCTGATGCTCGACTCGGACGTCGAGGACAACGCGGCGGGCGAGCGTGACGTCACCGACCGCCTGTACGGCGGCGGCAGCGAGCACCGGCTGCTCCAGGAGATGCTGCTCGGCATCGGCGGAGTGCGGGCGGTCCGCTCGTACTGCCGCCTGACGGGCCATCCGGCCCCCGAGGTGTTCCACACCAACGAGGGGCACGCCGGCTTCCTCGGCCTGGAGCGGATCCGGGAACTGGCGGGCGAGGGGGTGGAATTCGACCCCGCCCTGGAGTGGGTCCGCGCGGGAACCGTCTTTACGACGCACACGCCCGTACCGGCCGGCATCGACCGGTTCGACCGCGAACTCGTCGCGCGCCACTTCGGTGAATCCGGCGAGCTGCCGGGCGTCGACGTCGGACGCATCCTCCAGCTCGGCATGGAGACCTACCCGGGCGGTGAGCCCAACCTCTTCAACATGGCCGTGATGGGCCTGCGGCTGGCCCAGCGCGCCAACGGCGTCTCCACCCTCCACGGCGCGGTCAGCCGTCAGATGTTCTCGGGGCTCTGGCCGGGATTCGACCCGGAGGAAGTACCGATCACCTCCGTCACCAACGGCGTCCACGCGCCGACCTGGGTCGCCCCCGAAGTCATGCGCCTGGGGGCGAAGCGGATCGGGGCGGGTCGCGCCGAGGACGCCCTGTCGGTCGGCTCGCTCGGCGGGTCCGACCGGTGGGAGAGCGTCGCCGACATCGCGGACGCCGACATCTGGGACCTGCGGCGCACCCTGCGCGAACAGCTGGTCCAGGAGGTACGGGAGCGGCTGCGCGCGTCCTGGCGCCAGCGCGGCGCCGGGGACGCGGAACTCGGGTGGATCGACGAGGTGCTCGACCCCGAGGTACTGACGATCGGCTTCGCGCGCCGCGTTCCCTCGTACAAACGCCTCACCCTGATGCTGCGCGACCGCGACCGGCTGATGGAGATGCTGCTCCACCCGGAACGGCCGGTGCAGATCGTGGTGGCGGGCAAGGCCCACCCGGCGGACGACGGCGGGAAGCGGCTGGTGCAGGAGCTGGTGCGGTTCGCGGACGATCCGCGGGTGCGCCACCGGATCGTCTTCCTGCCCGACTACGGCATGGGCATGGCGAAGAAGCTCTACCCCGGCTGCGACGTCTGGCTCAACAACCCGCTGCGCCCGCTGGAGGCGTGCGGGACGAGCGGCATGAAGGCGGCCCTCAACGGCTGCCTCAACCTGTCAGTGCTGGACGGCTGGTGGGACGAGTGGTTCGAGCCGGACTTCGGCTGGGCCATCCCGACCGCCGACGGCTCGGCGACCAGCGAGGACCGGCGCGACGAGCTGGAGGCCAACGCGCTGTACGAGCTCATCGAGCAGCGCGTCGCGCCCCGCTTCTACGACCGAGGGCGCGGCGGGCTGCCCGACCGCTGGATCGAGATGGTCCGCCAGACCCTGGTCCGGCTCGGCCCGAAGGTGCTGGCGGGGCGCATGGTGCGGGAGTACGTCGAGAGGCTGTACGCCCCGGCCGCCGAGGCGCACCGCGCGATGGTCCCGGAGGCGGCACGGGAGCTGGCCCGGTGGAAGGCGCGGGTGCGCGCCGCCTGGCCCAAGGTCGCGGTGGACCACGTCGAGGCGCTGGCGGCGGCCCCCGTCAACGGCACGGCGGAGCTGGGCTCGACGCTGAGCCTGCGGGTCCGGGTGGCGCTCGGCCCGCTGGCTCCCGACGACGTGGAGGTGCAGGCCGTCGCCGGCCGGGTCGACCCGGACGACGCGATCGGCGAGGCCCGGACCTTCCCGCTGAAACCGGCGGGCGGCCCGGACCTGGAGGGCCGCTGGATGTACGAGGGTCCGCTGGCCCTCGACCGTACGGGTCCCTACGGCTACACCGTCCGGATACTGCCGTCCCACCGCCTGCTGCCGCACAACGCGGACCTGGGCCTGGTGGCACTGCCGACGGAGGCGACGGGCGAGGGCGCGGGCGTGCTGATGCGCTGACGGCCCGTACCGGCCCATGGAACAGCCCTGCGGGAACGGTGGTCCGCTCCCGCAGGGCTGGTCTGCGTTCGAGGTGCCTTACGGGAAGGTCACCTTGAAGCTGTTGATGTAGCCGGTGTCCTGCGCGGCCACGTCCTGGACCTTCAGCTTCCAGACGCCGTTGGCCGTCTCGGACGACGCGTTGACCGTGTAGGCCGCGACGACGTTGTCGGCGGAGTCGGAGCCGCTGGAGTTCTTCAGCCGGTACGCCGTGCCGTCCGGTGCCAGCAGGTCGATGACCAGGTCACCGCGCCAGGTGTGGACGATGTTCACGTCGACCTTGAGGTTGCTGGGCGCCGCGCCCGTCTTTGTCGAGGTGACCGAGGAGGTGACCGCCGCGCCGTTGTCCGGGATGGCCACGTCGGTGGTGTTCTCGAACGACGTGCCCGTGCCCGGGTCGCCGCCGCCGGGACGCGTCCCGACGTTGACGCCGGCCCACGCGTCGGCCACGGCCTTGTACTCGGCGCTGGTGGTGCCGTACAGCTCACCGGCGACCGCGAGGGTGCCGGTGCGGGCGCCCGCGTAGTTGGTCGACGAGCCGAACTTGGTGGTGAGCGCCTTGAACCAGATCTGCGCGGCCTTCTCCCGGCCGATGCCGGTCACCGGCAGGCCGTCGGAGGTCGGCGAGTCGTAGTTGACGCCGTTGACGGTCTTCACGCCGCTGCCCTCGGAGAGCAGGTAGAACCAGTGGTTCGCCGGGCCGGACGAGTAGTGGACGTCGATGCTGCCGATGCCCGAGTACCAGGCGTCCTTCGACGAGCCGTCCCTGCTCGGCTTGTCCATGTAGCGCAACGGCGTGCCGTTGCCGCGGATGTCGATCTTCTCGCCGACCAGGTAGTCGCCGACGTCCTTCGGGTTGTTGGCGGCGAACTCGACGGCGGCGGCGAAGATGTCGGAGGTGGCCTCGTTGAGGCCGCCCGACTCGCCGCTGTAGACGAGGCCGGCGGTGTTGGAGGTGACGCCGTGCGTCATCTCGTGCGCGGCGACGTCGATCGAGGTGAGCGGCTTGGCGTTGGCGGCCCCGTCGCCGTACGTCATGCAGAAGCAGGAGTCCGACCAGAAGGCGTTGACGTACGCGTTGCCGTAGTGGACGCGGGAGTACGCGCCGACGCCGTCACCGCGGATGCCGCTGCGGCCGTGCACGTTCTTGAAGTAGTCCCAGGTGAGGCCGGCGCCGTAGGCCGCGTCCGCGCCCGCCGTCTCCAGGTTCTGCGGAGTGCCGTCGCCCCAGATGTCGTCGGAGCCCGAGAAGAGGGTGCCGGTGCCCGACGTACCCCGGTTGAGGTTGTACGTCTTGTGGTTGCCGCGCCCGGTGTCGGTCAGGGTGTACGAGGGTGCGGAGCCCACCGTCACCTGGCCGCTGTACTGGGTGTTGCCGGTGCCGTTGTGGATGGCCTGCCATTCGAAGATCTTCTTGCCGGTGGAGGCGTCCGTGACGACGTGCAGCTCGTTCGGGGTGCCGTCGTGCTGGAGGCCGCCGACGACCGTCTCGTACGCCAGCGTGGGCTTGCCCTGGCCCATCCACACCACCTTGCGCGGGGCGCGGTCGGCCTCGGTCTTCTTCGAGCCCTCGGCCTTCGCCGCGACCAGTGCCTGCTTCTCCGCGGTGGCGGGTGCGACCTCGGCGCTCGTGTCGACGGACTTGAGTTCCGCCTTGGACGCCTTGGTCACGCCCTCGGTCTTCCCCGCCTTGGTCTCGGCGACGATCAGGTCGCCACCGAGGACCGGGAGTCCGTCGTACGTGCGCTCGTACCGCGTGTGGGTGGTCCCGTCGCGGTCCTGGACGACATCGCGTACGGCGAGCTTCTCCTTGGCGCCGAGGCCGAGCTCCTTCGCGGTGGCCGCCTTGGTGGCGTTGGCCTCGCGTATCAGCTCGGCGCGCTGGGCGGGGGAGAGCTTCGCGGGCAGGGCGCCGGGGTCGGCCTTCCCCGCTGCGGCTGTCTTCGGGGCGGCGGTCCAGGGATCGTCGGCCGATGCGGTGCCGGTCTGTACGCCGACGGTGAGCAGTGCTGCGGCGGTGAGCAGCGCGCCGGTGGCGGTGGCACGTCGTCTGGGCGTGGATCTCACGCGAACTCCTTCTGCAAGGGGGGTGGCGGGCGGCTTGGGTGGGCTGCCCGGGCAGAGCCGTGCGGAGAAAGGTGGAGCGCCGAACGGGGGAAGAGTGGCAGGAGCGGAGACCTCCTGTCAGGAGCGCGTCAAGAAGTTGGCCGGAAATCGTCCGTTGCCCGAATAGTCATGTTCGTTAAGCGGACGTTTCACGGGCTGTTACCGGGCCCCTGTAATGGCGTCCGGGGCGGCGGGGCACGATGTCGTCCGCTGACCGGTTCCGCACGTCACGGAAGGCGGCGACCCGCGCGCACCCGACCGGCGACGGCGGCCGGGCGGCTGCGCGCGGCCGTCAGGTCAGGCTGTCGCGCCAGGCCCGGTGCAGACCGGCGAAGCGCCCCGTACCGCCGACGAGTCCGGCGGGGGAGCCGTCCTCGACGATGCGGCCGTGCTCCATGACCAGCACCCGGTCGGCGATCTCCACCGTCGACAGCCGGTGCGCGATCACCACCGCCGTACGCCCCCGCAGCACCGTGTCCATCGCGCGCTGCACCGCCCGCTCGCCGGGGACGTCCAGGGACGACGTCGCCTCGTCGAGGATGAGTACGGCGGGGTCGGCCAGCAGCGCGCGGGCGAAGGCGACCAACTGCCGCTGGCCGGCCGAGATCCGGCCGCCCCGCTTGCGCACGTCGGTGTCGTACCCCTCGGGCAGGCCGCTGATGAAGTCGTGCGCGCCGATCGCCTTCGCGGCTCGCTCGATGTCGTCCCGGGTGGCGTCCGGGCGGCCGATGGCGATGTTCTCGGCGACCGTCCCGGAGAACAGGAACGCCTCCTGGGTCACCATCACCACCCCGCGCCGCAGTTCGGGCACGGCCAGATCGCGCAGGTCGGTGCCGTCGAGCAGAATCCGGCCCTCGGTCGGATCGTAGAACCGCGCCAGCAGCTTGGCGAGCGTCGACTTGCCCGCGCCCGTCGATCCGACGACGGCGACGGTCTGTCCGGCCGGGAGGGTCAGGCTGAAGCGCGGGAGAACCTCGCCGCCCGTGCGGTAGGCGAAGCCGACGCCGTCGAAGACGACCTCGCGCCCCGGCCCGCCGCCCGCGGGAGCGGGCAGCGCGCGGGGCTCGGCGGGCTCGCGGACGGTCGGCGTCTGGGCGAGCAGCCCCGCGATCTTCTCCAGGGAAGCGGCCGCCGACTGGTAGGAGTTCAGGAACATCCCCAGCCGGTCGATCGGGTCGTACAGGCGCCGCAGGTACAGCACGCAGGCGGCGAGGACGCCGAGTGCCAGGCTCCCGGCCGCGACCTGGTAGGCGCCCCACAGCACGATCCCGGCGACCGTCGTGTTGGCGACGATCCGCGAGCCGACGACGTACTGCGCCATCTCCAGCAGGCCGTCGCCGTTCGTCCGCTCGTGACGGCGGTTGAGCGCGCGGAACTCCGCATCGTTCGCCCGCTCGCGCCGGAACGCCCGGACCGGCCGGATTCCGTTCATCGTCTCCGCGAACTTCACGATGACGGCGGCGATCGCCGTCGACCGCTTGCCGAAGACGACGGACACCCGCCTCCGGTAGCGCCGGATGAGCAGATACAGCGGTACGAACGACAGCACCGCGAGGCCGCCGATGCCCGCGTCCAGGTACAGCAGCAGCGCACAGATGTAGACGCAGGAGAGGACGACTCCGATCAGCTCCTGGAGGCCCTCGCCGAGCAGTTGCCGCAGCGATTCCACGTCGGTCGTCGACCGGGAGATCAGCCGCCCCGAGGTGTACCGCTCGTGGAAGTCGACGCTCAGCGCCTGCGCGTGCCGGAAGATCCGGCCGCGCAGTTCGAGCAGTACGTCCTGGTTGACGCGGGCGGCGAGCCGGACGAAGGCGTACTGGAACAGCCCCGCGCCGAGCGAGCACAGCAGATAGGCGGACGCGACGGCGATCAGTGGCCCGAAGTCGTCGCGCCGCAGGGCCGGTACGCCCCGGTCGATGGCGTACGCGACGAGCAGCGGTCCCGCCTGCACCGCGGCCTGCTGGAGCAGCAGGACGAGCGAGGCGACGGCGACCCGCCCCCGTCGGGGCCACAACAGCGAACGCAGCAGCGTGCCCGTCGCTCCCGGGGCCGCGGGCAGCGCGTCCCGGTCGAAGGGATCGCCGCCGCCGGCCGGCTCTCCCGCCTTCCGCGGCGCCGCCGTCGGGGACCGCTCCCCCTCGCCGGGCGCCCGGTCGTCCGTCAGCTCGTCCGCCCGGTCGCCGGCCCGGTCGTCCGCTGTGGTGGTCATACCGTGTCCCCCTTCTCGCCGGCCGTCCCGCTGTCGCCCGCCCCCGACATCAGCCAGGCGTACTCCTCGCTGCTGTGCAGCAGTTCCTGGTGGGTGCCGACCGCCGTGATACGGCCGCCGGACAGCAGCGCCACCCGGTCGGCCAGCAGCACGGTGGACGGCCGGTGCGCGACGACCAGCGCGGTGGTGTCCGCCAGGACGCGCCGCAGCGCCGCCTCCACCAGCGCCTCCGTATGCACGTCGAGCGCCGACAGCGGATCGTCGAGCACCAGGAAGCGCGGCCCGCCCACCACCGCCCTGGCCAGCGCGAGCCGCTGCCGCTGCCCGCCGGACAGGCTCAGCCCCTGCTCGCCGACCTGCGTGTCCGTACCCTCGGGCAGCCGGTGCACGAAGCCGGCCTGCGCGGTGTCGAGCGCCCGCTCCAGGTCTGCCCGGCCGGCGCCGCCACCCGCGCCCATCAGGACGTTCTCGCCGACGCTCGCCGAGAACAGCGTGGGCTCCTCGAAGGCCACGGACACCAGCTCCCGCAGCCGCTCGCGCGCCATGGCCGTGATGTCCCGCCCGTCCAACGTGATCCGTCCGCCCGTCACCTCGTGCAGCCGTGGCACGAGCGCGGTGAGCGTCGTCTTGCCGCTGCCGGTGGCTCCGACGAGCGCCATCGTCTCGCCCGGCCGTACGTGCAGATCGACGCGGGACAGGACCGGCGGCGCCCCCTCGGGCGCGTCGGGGTAACGGAACTCGACCCCGTCGAACACCATCCCGTCCCGGTCCCCGGCCGCCGGGGCCGACGGCGGCGTCGTGCCGCCCTCCGTCTCCTGCGGCGCGTCCATCACCTCGAAGTACCGCTCGGTCGCCGTCGCCGCGTCCTGGCTGATCGCGAGCAGGAAGCCGATCGACTCCACCGGCCAGCGCAGGGCCAGCGCCGTCGACAGGAACGCCACGAGCGTGCCCGCGGACAGATCGCCGTCGGCCACCTGCACCGTGCCGAGGACCAGCGCCGCCCCGACGGCCAGTTCCGGCAGGGCTGTGATGGTCGCCCAGATCCCCGCGAGCAGCCGGGCCTTGGCCAGTTCGGTGCCCCGGAGGGTCAGCGACAGCTCCCGGAACGCCTGCGCCTGGCTGCGGTGGCGGCCGAACCCCTTGATGACGCGGATGCCGAGCACGCTCTCCTCGACGACCGTTGTCAGATCACCGACCTGGTCCTGTGAGCGCCGCGCGACCAGCGCGTACTTCGACTCGAAGACGAAGCACAGCGCCACCAGCGGCACCACGGGCGCCAGCAGCACCAGCCCCAGCGACCACTGCTGCTGCAACAGGATGACGAACCCGACGAGGATCGTCACCGCGTTGACCAGCAGGAACGTCAGCGGAAAGGCCAGGAACATCCGCAGCAGCATCAGGTCCGTGGTCCCGCGCGACAGCAACTGCCCCGACGGCCACCGGTCGTGGAACGCCACCGGCAGCCGCTGGAGATGCCGGTACAGATCGTCCCGCATCGCCGCCTCGACCCCGGCCAGCGGCCGCGCCACCAGCCACCGCCGGAGCCCGAAGAGCCCCGCCTCCGCGAGCCCGAGCAGCAGCAGGTACAGCGCCCCCAGCCACACCCCGCCCGGGTCCCGCTCCGCGACCGGGCCGTCCACGATCCACTTCAGCACGAGCGGAATGACCAGGCTCAGGCAGGAGGCCAGCACGGCGACGAACGCCGCCCAGGCAAGGCGCGCCCGCACCGGGCGCACGTAGGGCCACAGCCGCAGCAGTGAACGTACGGTCGATCGGTTCCTGGTGGGTAAATCCGTTCCGGTCATCAGGATCGAGCGTACGGTTCACCACTGACAGCGCTCACTTTCTTTTACGCCGTCCTCGCCTTCAGCAGCAGGACCGAGCCGGCCGGCACGGTGATCGTCCCGCCCGCCGGGTGCACCGTCCCGGGGCCCGCCTCCTGACTCTCCAGCGAGGTGTCGACGACCAGTTCGTACGCCCGCGCCCACGGCGGCCCCGGCAGCACGAAATCCGCCGGGCCGTCCCCCGCGTGCAGTACGGCGAGAAAGCTGTCGTCCGCGATCTTCGCGCCGCGCGCGTCGCGTCCCGGGATGTCGCGGCCGGACAGGTAGAAGCCCACGGTCCGGGCGGGCGCGTACCAGTCCTGCTGCGTCATCTCCTCGCCGCGCGCGGTGAACCACGCCAGATCGCGCAGCCCGTCCGCCGCCTGTGGGCGCCCCGAGAAGAACGCGCGACGGCGCAGCACCGGATGCGCGTGGCGCAGGGCCAGCAGGCGCGAGGTCAGCCGGAAGAGTTCCCGCCAGCCGGGCTCCTCCAGCAGCGACCAGTCGATCCAGCTGACCTCGTTGTCCTGGCAGTACGCGTTGTTGTTGCCGCCCTGGGTACGCCCCATCTCGTCGCCCGCGACCAGCATCGGCACGCCCGTCGACAGCAGCAGCGTCGTCACCAAGTTGCGCAGTTGCCGCCGGCGCAGCGCGTTCACCCCGGCGTCCTCGGTCTCGCCCTCGGCGCCGCAGTTCCACGAGCGGTTGTCGTTCGTCCCGTCCCGGTTGCCCTCGCCGTTCGCCGCGTTCTGCTTCTGGTGGTACGACACGAGGTCCCGCAGCGTGAAGCCGTCGTGCGCGGTGACGAAGTTGACGGACGCGTACGGGCGCCGGCCGCCCCACGCGTACAGGTCGCTCGACCCGGACAGCCGGTAGCCCAGGTCCCGCACATCGGGCAGCGCACCCCGCCAGAAGTCCCGTACGGCGTCCCGGTAGCGGTCGTTCCACTCCGTCCACAGGGGCGGGAAGGCGCCGACCTGGTAGCCGCCGTTGCCGACGTCCCAGGGTTCGGCGATCAGTTTCACGCGCCGCAGCACCGGGTCCTGCGCGATGACCGCGAGAAAGGGCGACAGCATGTCGACGTCGTGCATCGAGCGCGCGAGCGCCGCCGCGAGGTCGAAGCGGAAGCCGTCGACGCCCATCTCGCTCACCCAGTAGCGGAGCGAGTCCGTGATCAGCCGCAGCACGTTCGGCTGGACGACGTGCAGGGTGTTCCCGCAGCCCGTGTAGTCGGCGTACCGTCTGGCGTCGTTCTGGAGGCGGTAGTAGCCGCGGTTGTCGATGCCGCGCAGTGACAGCGTGGGCCCGAGCTCGCCCGCCTCGGCGGTGTGGTTGTAGACGACGTCGAGGATGACCTCTATGCCGGCCGCGTGCAGGGCCCGCACCATCGCCTTGAACTCGCCGACCTGCTGCCCCGCCGTACCCGACGCCGCGTAGCCCGCGTGCGGCGCGAAATAGCCGATGGAGTTGTAGCCCCAGTAGTTGCGCAGGCCCCGCCGCAGGAGGTGGTCCTCGTGGGCGAACTGGTGCACCGGCAGCAGCTCCACGGCCGTCACCCCGAGCCGCTGGAGGTGCTCGATGGCCGCCGGGTGCCCGAGTCCGGCGTACGTACCGCGCAGTTCCTCGGGGATGCCCGGGTGCAGCTTGGTGAATCCCCGCACGTGCAGCTCGTAGATCACGGTGTCCGCCCACGGCGTCTTGGGCCGCCGGTCGTCCACCCAGTCGTCGTCCGGCGCGTCGTCGTGCACCACCACGCCCTTGGGGACGAACGGCGCCGAGTCGCGGTCGTCCCGTACGGTGTCCGCGACGTTTTGCTGCGGCCAGTCCCTGACGTGCCCGTACACCTCGCCGGGCAGCGTGAAGTCGCCGTCGACGGCCCGTGCGTACGGGTCGAGCAGCAGCTTCGCGTGGTTCCAGCGGGCGCCGGTCCACGGGTCCCAGCGGCCGTGCACCCGGAAGCCGTAGCGCTGTCCCGCCCGTACGCCGGGTACGAAGCCGTGCCAGATCTCGTGGGTCAGTTCGGTCAGCGGGCAGCGCGTCTCGGCGCCGTCCTCGTCGAAGAGACACACCTCGACGGCCTCGGCCCCGCCCGCCCACAGCGCGAAGTTCGTGCCCGCGACACCGTCGGGCCCGACGCGGAACCGTGCCCCCAGGGGGGTCGGCGCGCCGGGCCACACGGGCGGTGCGGCCGGTTGGGGGCCGGGGCGGCGCCGCCCGTTGACCGCGGCCGGGGCGGGTGCGGGCGACGGGCGGCTGTCGCCCGCCGCCCCGGGCACCGCTGCCCGCACCGCCTCCTGTACTGCCTCCTGCTCGGGTGCGCTGGACACCTGTAAGCCTCCCGCGGCTCGTGGGACCGGCGGATCCTTGAGACCGAACGGCGTCCCGGCCGCGGCCCCCTCGCACAGTCCTCCCACCAGTTCTTCCCGTAACGGGGCTCGTACTCACGTTTCCCCTGGAGGGGGGCGGTCGTTGGGCCGGGCGTGAGAGACGCAGTGAGACGCGCGCGGGCGGCCCTGGCCGCCGCACTGGCAGGGGCGGCACTGATCGCCGGGCTGGCGGGATGCACGCCCGGCGGTGAGCCGCTGTTCGGCGGGAAGCCGCGTTCCCCCAGGGACACCATCCGGATCACCCCCGAGGACAGGGCCAAGGACGTCAAACCCGACACCCGTATCGAGGTCGAGGTCCCCGACGGGCGGCTGGAGCGGGTCCGGGTGGTACGGGTCGAGGACGCCGACCAGCACGAGGTCACCGGCCGGATCGCCGGCGACGGCCTGAGCTGGCGGCCGGACGGCGGGCCGCTGCGGCTGGCCGCCAAGTACACGGTCGACGCGGTCGCCGTCGACGGCGACGGCCGCCGCTCCGCCCGCCGGACCTCGTTCACGACGGTCGTCCCGGAGCACCGCTTCATCGGGTACTTCAAGCCGGAGAACCGCTCCACCGTCGGCACCGGAATGATCGTCTCCTTCTCCTTCAACCGCGCGGTCTCCCACCGCGCCGCCGTCGAACGCGCCATCAAGGTCACCTCGCAGCCGCCGGTGGAGGTGTCCGGCCACTGGTTCGGCTCCCAGCGCCTCGACTTCCGGCCGCGCGCGTACTGGAAACCGGGCACCCGCGTCTCCATCGACCTGCGGCTGCGCGACGTGGAGGCGGCGCCCGGCGTGTTCGGCATCCAGCACAAGACCGTCGGCTTCACGGTCGGCCGCTCCCAGGTCTCCACGGTGGACGCGGAGGCGCACACCATGGTGGTACGCCGCGACGGCGCGAAGCCGGTGCGGGTACCGGTCAGCGCGGGGGCGCCGAAGACCACGACGTACAACGGGAAGATGGTCGTCACCGAGCTGTACGACGTCACGCGGATGGACGGCAGGACCGTCGGCTTCGGCGGCGAGTACGACATTCCGGACGTACCGCACGCGATGCGTCTCACGGCCTCGGGGACCTTCCTGCACGGCAACTACTGGGCCCCGGCGGACACCTTCGGATCGGTCAACACGAGCCACGGGTGCATCGGTCTGCGCGATGTGAAGGGCGGCAGCCCGGACACCCCCGGCGGCTGGTTCTTCGACCGCACGCTCGTGGGGGACGTGGTGGAAGTGGTGAACTCCCGTGACCGGAAGGTGGCTCCCGACAACGGCCTCGGCGGCTGGAACATGGACTGGGACAGCTGGAAGGCCGGCTCCGCGCTCCAGTGACCCCTCGCTGACCTGCACGGCCCGCAGGCGCCCCACCGGACGGTTGGGACGGAACGGTGACATATCCGGGGAGTCGGCGACACGCCCGGTGTGATTACCATTCACCAGGCGCGCGGTTGCTGCGCGTGGGGGTGCGGGCCATGGCTGGGGCCAGGCCGTGCGAGGGGAGAACAACACGTGAAAAGGCAGCCGATACCGGGGACATCGGCCGGAGCGCCGTGGGGGCGCGGAACCCGGCGCGGGGGACCGGGACTGCTCGCTCTGCTGCTGGGGGCCATGCTGCTGTTCGTCACTGCGTGCGCGGGAGGCGGCGCGGGTGACGGCGACGGCAAGGGCAAGAAGGACGGGGCCGGGAAAGCCGGTGACAACCAGGCGTCGCAGGCGGTCGTGTCGATCGCGCCCAAGGACGAGGCCAAGAACATCGCCACCAGCGGGGCCCTCAAGATCGGCGCGGACAAGGGCCGGCTGACGTCCGTCAAGGTCGAGGACACCAAGGGCAACGAGGTCGAGGGGAAGATCACCGGGGACGGCAAGTCCTGGGAGCCCGCCCACCACCTCGGTGCCGCGACCAAGTACAAGGTCCACGCGATCGCGAAGGACTCCGAGGGACGCGAGTCCGCGAAGGACACCACCTTCACGACGCTCGTGCCGCAGAACACCTTCGTCAGCTACTTCACGCCCGAGGACGGCTCGACGGTAGGCGTCGGCATGCCCGTCTCGCTGCGCTTCAGCCGGGGCATCACCGCGCCCGAGGCCGTCGAGAGGGCCGTCAAGGTGACGGCCGAGCCGTCGGTGCCGGTCGAGGGCCACTGGTTCGGCAACGACCGCCTCGACTTCCGCCCGGAGAAGTACTGGGCCGCGGGCACCAAGGTGACGCTCAAGCTGAACCTCGACGGGGTCGAGGGCCGGCCCGGGGTGTACGGCAAGCAGACGAAGACCGTGAGGTTCACGGTCGGCCGCAGCCAGGTCAGCGTCGTGGACGCCGAGGCGCACACGATGACGGTCAAGCGTGACGGCAAGGT
Organism: Streptomyces agglomeratus; assembly: GCF_001746415.1. Classification (NCBI taxonomy): domain Bacteria; kingdom Bacillati; phylum Actinomycetota; class Actinomycetes; order Kitasatosporales; family Streptomycetaceae; genus Streptomyces; species Streptomyces agglomeratus. Next base: position 2,629,303 of record NZ_MEHJ01000001.1, on the reverse strand, counting down.
CTTCAAGACGATCCCGATCACCGCGGGAGCCCCGTCGACGACGACGTACAACGGGCAGATGGTCATCAGCGAGAAGTACCGGGTGACGCGCATGAACGGCGCCACCGTCGGCTTCGGCGGCGAGTACGACATCAAGGACGTGCCGCACGCGATGCGCCTGTCGACCTCGGGCACCTTCATCCACGGCAACTACTGGGCGGGCGCGGGAACCTTCGGGTCGGCGAACGTCAGTCACGGGTGCGTCGGCCTGCGGGACGTGCGGGGCGGATGGGACAAGGAGGCTCCGGCCGCCTGGTTCTTCAACAACTCGATCCTCGGTGACGTGGTCGTCGTGAAGAACTCCCACGACAAGCAGATCCAGCCCGACAACGGCCTCAACGGCTGGAACATGTCCTGGGCGGAGTGGAAGAAGTAGTACGCGCTGTACGTACGTACGGACCCGGTGCACTGTGATCGAGCGCACCGGGTCCGTTGGCGTTAACGGGGGCTAACCTCGCTCGTATGACTGTGAATCTCGAAGTCTCCGAGGGCGTCGGCACCATCCGCCTGGACCGCCCCCCGATGAACGCGCTGGACATCGCCACCCAGGACCGGCTGCGCGAGCTCGCCGAAGAGGCGACCCGGCGCGACGACGTGCGCGCCGTGGTCGTCTACGGCGGCGAGAAGGTGTTCGCGGCCGGAGCGGACATCAAGGAGATGCAGGCGATGGACCACGCGGCGATGGTCGTACGCTCCAAGGCTCTCCAGGACTCCTTCACCGCCGTCGCCCGCATCCCCAAGCCCGTCGTCGCCGCCGTCACCGGTTACGCGCTGGGCGGCGGCTGTGAGCTCGCCCTGTGCGCCGACTTCCGCATCGCCGGAGAGAACGCCAAGCTCGGCCAGCCCGAGATCCTCCTCGGCCTGATTCCGGGCGCGGGCGGAACCCAGCGGCTGGCGCGGCTCGTCGGTCCGTCCAAGGCCAAGGACATGATCTTCACCGGGCGCCACGTACGCGCCGACGAGGCGCTGGCGATCGGCCTGGTCGACCGCGTGGTGCCGGCCGCCGAGGTGTACGAGCAGGCGCACGCCTGGGCCGCGAAGCTGGCCCAGGGCCCCGCGATGGCGCTGCGGGCGGCCAAGGAGTGTGTCGACGCGGGCCTGGAGGCCGACCTGGACACCGGGCTCACCATCGAACGCAACTGGTTCGCGGGGCTGTTCGCCACCGAGGACCGCGAGCGCGGTATGCGCAGTTTCATCGACGAGGGTCCCGGTAAGGCCAAGTTCCTCTGAAGCCCGGCAAGTTGGCGCTCCGCGGGCGGGTACTCCTCCCGGGCGGTTAACGCAGCCTTAACGCAGTCTGAAGGCAGCCTTTTCGCGAGCGGCGTGTGATCAGTCGCATGCGGTACGTCATCGCTGGTCGTGTGGGGTGCGGAGGGTGATTTCCTGCCTTTGGCATATGCCATTCCGCACCCCGGCACGGGGTGATGACGGGGGGCCGATTCCCCCGGAACGGCCCCGGGCGGCCTGCCGGACCGCCATGATGGGGGGCATGGCGGGGCTGGAGGATGTGGAGCAACCGCGGCCGCGCGGCAGCGCGACCGCCGCACGGTTAACGCCGGCCGTCGAGGACGAACAGGCGTTCAGGGCTGTGGAGTTGTACGGGAACCCGACGGACGAAGAGGTGCGGTTGCCCTCTCGTCCGGAGTCGGCGGCCACCGCCCGGCGGCTCACGCACTGCGTGGTGGCCAGGCAGTGGGGGCTCTCCGCGCAGACGGCGGAGTACGCGGTGCTGCTCGTGTCGGAACTCGTGGGCAACGCGGTGCGGCACACCGGCGCCCGCGTCTTCGGCCTGCGCATGCTGCGCCGCAGGGGCTGGATAAGGATCGAGGTGCGCGACCCGTCGCGCGGCCTGCCCTGTCTGATGCCCGTGCACGAGATGGACACCAGTGGCCGCGGGCTCTTCCTCGTCGACAAGCTGTCCGACCGGTGGGGCGTCGATCTGCTGCCGCGCGGCAAGACCACCTGGTTCGAGATGCGGGTGGGCGACCGCACGGCCGAGCGCTGAGGCGTACCGGCCGGCATGCACGAAAGCCCCCTGCGGCCGGGGTGCGGCACTGTCGGGGGCTTTCGTGGAGCGCCGTGGAACGGGGGGGTGTGATCCACGGCCGCTTGTGGAGACGACCTGGCCCGGGTCAATGGGGGTCGTGGCACCGACTATGGCAGACAGGTGAGCACGGCGCCAAGCACCCTTACCGGCGCATGTAGTCGCAATTCCGGACATTCAAGCAATGAATCGCAGGTGAGTTGAACCACTCGCCTGGCAATGCGTGCATAAATATGGGTCGTGACGGGTGAATCATTAGCCAGCGCCCCTGGGTGCGGTCACGGTGTCGGGCGACCCGCTGTGCCGCGAATTGGCTCAATCGTTATCTTTTGCTCGCATTACCCCTTAAATGGGGCGCGTGACACTGACATGCCGCCGTAGCGTGCTGCGCGCCGGAGCCGGAGCGGCCGGGGCGGCCGCCGCGGGAACACTCGCCACCGGCTGCGAGGCGGGCCCCGGGTCACCCGCCCCCGCACCGTCCGCCGGCGCGCCCTCCGGTCCTGCCGCCACGGCCCGGCCCGCGGCCCCCCGCCCCGCCCCCGGGCCCCACCGCTTCGCGGGCCTGCCCGTCCAGATCACCCACGGCCCGCGCGACCGGCCCCGCGTCGCCCTCACCTTCCACGGCCAGGGCGACCCGGCCACCGCGCGGGCCGTGCTCGCCGAGGCCGAGCGGCGCGGCGCCCGCCTCACCGTCCTCGCGGTCGGCAGCTGGCTGGACGCCCACCCCCGGCTTGCCCGCCGCATCCTCGACGGCGGCCACGACCTCGGCAACCACACCCAGCGCCACCTCGCCATCTCGGCCATGGGCGAGCGGGAGGCGTACGCCGAGATCAGCGGCTGCGCCGACCGGCTGCGCCGGCTCACCGGCTCTATCGGCACCTGGTTCCGGCCGTCGCGCGCCCAGTACGCCACGCCGCTCGTGCAGCGGCTGGCGCGCCGGGCCGGCTACCCGCACGTCCTCTCGTACGACGTCGACCCGCTGGACTTCACCTCACCCGGCGCCCCGGCCGTCACCCGCAGGATCGCCGGGGAGGTCCGCAACGGATCCGTGGTGAGCCTGCACTTCGGCTACGCGGACACGGTCGCCGCCCTGCCCGCCCTCCTCGACGAACTCGACCGCCGTGGCCTGCGCGCGGTGACGACCACGGAGCTGCTGACCCGATGACGACGATCACCCGACGTACGGCCGCACTGCTCGCCGGCGCCCTCCTGGCCACCCTCGCGGGCTGCGCCGGCCCCCACGACAAGGGCCCGGCCGAGGCGCGCGGCACCGAGGGCGCCGCGCCGCCCGGCAAAGTGGAGAAGACCGTGCCCGCCGGGCTGCCCGGGATGCCGCCGGTGCTCGACCCGAAGGACGTCTACGCCGCCGACCGGCCGAACCAGCTGTCACCGGCCGTCAAGAACTTCCCGTCCCGCGTCTACGTCCCCAACACCAACTCCAACACGGTGTCGGTGATCGACCCGAAGACGTACAAGGTCGTCAAGACCATCCCGGTCGGCGTCCAGCCGCAGCACGTCGTCCCGTCCTGGGACATGAAGACCCTGTGGGTCAACAACAACCGGGGCCACACGCTCACCCCGATCGACCCGGCGACGGGCGAGGTGGGCAAGCCGGTGGAGGTGCACGACCCGTACAACCTCTACTTCACGCCCAACGGGAAGTACGCCGTCGTCATGGCGTCGATGGACCGCGAACTGGTCTTCCGCGACCCGCACACCATGGAGCGCAGGAAGACCGTTCCGGTCTCCTGTTACGGCGTCAACCACGCCGACTTCTCCGCCGACGGCCGGTACTTCGTCGTCTCCTGCGAGTTCTCCGGGGAGCTGCTCAAGGTCGACACCGAGAAGATGAAGGTGGTCGGCCAGCAGAAGCTTCCGTTCGAGGGCGCGATGCCGCAGGACGTGAAGATCTCGCCCGACGGGAAGACGATCTACATCGCGGACATGATGGCGCACGGCATGTGGGTCCTGGACGGCGAGAAGTTCACCACCCCCGAGCTGCTGCCGACGGGCAAGGGCTGCCACGGCCTCTACGTCTCGCGCGACTCCCGGGAGATGTACGTCTCCAACCGCGGCGAGGGGTCCGTCTCCGTGTTCGACTTCACCAAGAAGAAGCTGACGAAGAAGTGGCACCTGCCGGACGGCGGCAGCCCGGACATGGGCGGCGTCTCGGCCGACGGCAAGGTGCTGTGGCTGTCCGGGCGTTACGACTCCGAGGTGTACGCGATCGACACCACCACCGGTGACCAGCTCGCCCGCATCCCGGTCGGCGGCGGCCCGCACGGCCTGGCGGTCTACCCGCAGCCGGGCCGCTACTCGCTCGGCCACACGGGCGTCTTCCGCTGACACGGGCCGCCGCCGGATTCCCTACCAGAGCACCGGAAGCCGCTCCGGCAGCCGCTTGATGAAGCCCGTACGCCACACCAGTTGCTCCGCCGGAACCGCGAGCCCCAGCCGCGGCATCCGCTCCACCAGCACCGAGAGCGCCGCACGGGCGTGCGCGCGCCCGAGCGCGGACGCCGGGCAGAAGTGCCGGCCGGCACCGAAGGCCAGATGCGGGTTGTGCTCGCGGTTCAGGTTCAGGGTCCGCGGGTCCTCGAAGACCTCCGGGTCGAAGTTGGCCCCCTCGACGAGGACCAGGACCAGCTCGCCCTTGCGCACGAGCACGTCACCGAGCCGTACGTCGGCGAGAGCGAGGCGCGGCAGGCCGTCGCCGACCGACAGGTTCCAGCGCAGCAGCTCGTCGACGGCGCGGCCCATCCGGTCGGGGTGGTCGCGCAGATAGCCGATCAGTTCCGGCCGCTGGAGCAGCGCGAGCACCGCGAGCACCAGGAACGCGGACGTGGAGACCGCGCCCGCGCCGAACAGTGAGGCGGCGACGGTGGCGAGCATCTCGTCCGTCAGGTGTGAGGACTCCGCGTCCTCACGCAGCGCGGCCAGCTCACCCAGGAGCCCCGCCCGTTCGGACGCGGGAGCGTTGAGCCGCTCCACCATGTAGCCGACGTCCTTGTACCAGTTGAGCTGTGCGCCCTCGAAGGGGTGCGCGCTGGTCATGAACGCGATGTCCAGACTCGACATGAGCCGCGGCCAGTCCTCGAACGGCACTCCGAGAACCTTGCAGTGCAGCGCCGCCGAGAAGGGGTCGGCGAACCCCGCCCGGAGGTCCACCGGAGGTCCCCAGGCCATCAGGTCGTCGATGAGCCGGTCCGCCGTGATGCGCAGCCAGCCGTTCAGACCCTCGCCCGTTCGCGGGTTGAGCGCCTTCATCACGGCCCCGCGCAGAGCGGCGCTGTCGATGTTCCCCATGTTGTTCACGACCTCGGGCGGGACGGTCGGCGCGTACTGGCGCGGCACCCCCGGAGCGGTCGTGTCCTTGAGACTGAACCTGTCGTCCTCCAGCACCTGTTTGGCCAGCGCGTAGCTGCTCACCAGCCAGGCACTGTCACCGGTGAGTGTGCGCACCCGGGCCACCGGCTGCTGCTCGCGCAGCCAGGAGCACTCTTCGGGGAGTACGTCGCCCCGCCGCGAAAGCGGGAAATCAAGCAGCCTGTCGCTCATCGTCCGCGGTCCTTCCGTAGGCGTCGTGCGGCAACTCGTACGCGGCGTCGGCCGGAGAATGCGAAGGGGTCCGCCGCCCGGGCCGGAACACCGGGTGGCCCTGCCGTCTCGACCCCGGCCGGATTTCGCCGGCGGACCGCTTCGAATTGCCTGGCGGCGAGGCGGGCGGAATGCTGCGGAGTTCGGCGGATGCGCCAGGTGCGGGAATCGCTCGTGAATGCGTCAGTCGTGAGGTCCACTGAGAGAACGCCCTTGCGCCGCTAGTCCCGAGGAGCCCTGTGCTCCTGGTGTGGCGGCGACGTCATGAAGTTATCGCCCGGCGGCGGAGAGTGACGAAGTGGGCCCTGGTATTGGCCGGAACTCAGCACTCCAGGGCGAAAAACGCGCTGTCCCGGCGGGCTGATGCTTTGTCGAGAAATACTTCAGTGCGCGACCATCAGGGCCTCCGATCCCACGGGCCGGTATCCCGCCTGCTGGAAGGTGCGTACGCTGCGGGCGTTGCCCGGCGGCTGCTGGGCCCAGACCACCGGGTCCGGCGTCAGATGGCGCGCGGCCAGCGCGAGTTGCCGCCCCAGACCCCGGCCGCGGGCCTTCTCCTCGACCTCGATCGCGGCCTCCCGGCGTCCGGCGACGCCCCGGCCGAGTATCAGTACGCCGCCGTCGGCCGACCAGACCCGTACGTCGTGCCGGAACTTCCTGGCCCGCACGACCCGCGGGTGCTCCGGGTCGTCGAGTTCGCGCAGCTCCACCTCCGGGGCGCCGGGCAGGGCGGGTGCGTACGTCAGCAGGTCGATGGTGTCGTTCATCCTGCGGCCCGTGCGCGCCATCAGGGTCATGAGGAAGGCGGGATTCATCGAAGCGGCCAGCGGGTCGCAGCGGGTCGCGGCCAGGGCGGACCGGACCCAGTCCGGGTCCTCGTCCGTGAAGATCACCGAGTGCGCGGTGAAGGCCAGGACCCCCGCGTCCCGCGCGTTCGGCTGCGGCACCACGGTCGTGGAGCCGTCGGCCGCGGGGAAGTCGCCGCGCGCCACGGCGGCGAGGATCCGCGCCAGTGCGCTGTCGGCGCTGTCGGCGCTGTCGGCGGTGCTGGTGGTGCCAGTGGTGGCGGTGAATTCGGTGGAGCCGGCCGAGTCGGTCATACGGAGATCCAAGCACCGCCCGGGGGCGCCGAAGGCAGGGGGGACCGGCAACCGGCCGGACCGATAATCTGTGCGGGTTCTGATCAGCACCAGAAGGGGTGGGTCCATGGCGGACATCGAGTCGGCGCGCAAGGCTTTCGAGCGGTACGACCTCAACGGGGACGGGACGATCTCGGCGGCCGAGTACAAGAGCGTCATGGCGCAGCTCGGTGACCCCTATGTCACCGAGACGGTGGCCCAGGCCGTGATCAACGCCCACGACGGCAACGGTGACGGCAAGCTCACCTTCGACGAGTTCTGGGCCTCCCAGAACAAGGGCTGACGCCTCGCGTACGGGCCCGGAATCCGCTCAGATGGCTGATTCCGGGCCCGTATGCGCATCCGCGCCGGTGTCCCTCCCCACGGTGTCCGTGGGGTCCATGGTGTCCAGCTCCGCTCGCGCCGCTTCCAGCCAGCCGACCCAGAAGTGCTCCAGGTCGATCCCGGCGCGCAGCACGAGGTGCCGCAGCCGGTCGCCCTCGCTGTCCCTGCCCTCACCGAAGTCCCGCTCCTCGATCGCGCGGTACTCCGCCAACTGCGCCCGGTGGAGCGTCAGATGGCGGCGCACCTCGGCCGCCAGGCCCTGGGTGCCGACGACTCCCGCCGCGCGCAGGCGCAGCAGGAGCGCGTCACGGATGGGCTTCGGGTCCTCGATCTTCGCCACCCAGGCGGCCAGTTCGTCGCGCCCGGCCGGCAGGACCTCGTACTCCTTCTTCTGGCCCCGCGTCGGCCGGTGCGGACGGGGCAGGGCCCGGATCGCGCCGGACTGCTCCAGCTTGCCCAGCTCGCGGTAGATCTGCTGGTGCGTGGCGGACCAGAAGTAGCCGATCGACTTGTCGAACCTGCGGGTCAGTTCCAGCCCGGACGACGGCTTTTCGAGCAGGGCGGTGAGGATCGCGTACGGGAGGGACATGACCGCATCCTAGGTACGGGCCCCGTCACAGGGCCGCCGCGAGTTCCGTTCCCTGCCGGATCGCGCGCTTGGCGTCCAGTTCCGCCGCGACGTCGGCGCCGCCGATGAGGTGCACCGGGAGCCCGGCGGCGAGCAGGGTGTCGTACAGCTCACGGCGCGGCTCCTGGCCGGTGCACAGGACGACCGTGTCGACGGGGATCAGCCGCTGCTCACCGTCGACGGTGATGTGCAGTCCCTCGTCGTCGATGCGGTCGTACGCCGCGCCCGCGACCATCGTGACGCCGCGGTGCTTGAGCTCGGTGCGGTGGATCCAGCCGGTGGTCTTGCCCAGCCCGGCACCGACCTTGGTGGCCTTGCGCTGGACCAGGTGGACGGTACGGGTCTGCGCGGGGCGGGCCGGCGCCCGGAGCCCGCCGCGCGAGCCGTACTCCATGTCGACGCCCCACTGCGCGAAGAAGACCTCGGGGCTGAGGCTCGCCGCGTCGTCGGCGCCCGTGGACGTGTCCGTGAGGAACTCGGCCACGTCGAAGCCGATGCCGCCGGCGCCGATGACGGCGACGCGGTCGCCCGCCTTGGCGTCGTCGCGCAGGAGGTCGAGGTAGCTGATGACGCTGGGGTGGTCGATGCCCTCGATGGCCGGGACGCGCGGGGTGACGCCGGTGGCCAGGACGATCTCGTCGTAACCGGCGGCGGTGAGGGTCTCGGCGGTGGCGGCCGTACCGAGGCGGACGTCGACGCCGTGTTCGTCGAGCTGGTGGCGGAAGTAGCGCAGCGTCTCGTTGAACTCCTCCTTGCCGGGCACCTTGCGGGCGATGTTGAGCTGGCCGCCGATCACGTCGGAGGCGTCGTACAGCGTCACGGTGTGACCGCGCTCGGCGGCGGTCACCGTGCAGGCGAGCCCGGCGGGTCCGGCGCCGACGACGGCCACGCGCTTGGCGCGGCGGGTGGGGGAGAGGACCAGCTCGGTCTCGTGGCAGGCGCGGGGGTTGACCAGGCAGGAGGTGATCAGCCCGCTGAAGGTGTGGTCGAGGCATGCCTGGTTGCAGCCGATGCAGGTGTTGATCGCTTCCGAGCGGCCGGACGCGGCCTTGGCGACGAAGTCGGGGTCTGCGAGGAAGGGCCGGGCGAGCGAGACCATGTCCGCGCAGCCGTCGGCGAGCAGTTCCTCGGCCAGTTCGGGGGTGTTGATGCGGTTGGTCGTCACGAGCGGAATGCCCACCGAGCCCATGACGCGCTTGGTCACCCAGGCGTAGGCGCCGCGCGGCACGGAGGTCGCGATGGTCGGGATGCGGGCCTCGTGCCAGCCGATGCCGGTGTTGATGATCGTCGCGCCCGCCGCCTCGACCGCGCGGGCGAGTGTGACGACCTCGTCGAGCGAGGAACCGCCGGGGACCAGGTCGAGCATCGACAGCCGGTAGATGAGGATGAAGTCCGGGCCCACACGCTCGCGCACCCGGCGCACGATCTCCACCGGGAAGCGCATGCGGTTCTCGTACGAGCCGCCCCACCGGTCGTCGCGGTGGTTGGTGTGGGCGGCGATGAACTCGTTGATCAGGTAGCCCTCGGACCCCATGATCTCCACACCGTCGTACCCCGCCGACTTGGCCAGGCCCGCCGCCCGGACGAAGTCCTCGATCGTCTCCTCGACCTCGGCGTCGGTCAGGGCGTTCGGGGTGTACGGGCTGATGGGGGCCTGGATCGCGCTGGGGGCGACGAGGTCGGGGTGGTAGGCGTACCGCCCGAAGTGCAGGATCTGCATCGCGATCCTGCCGCCCTCGCGGTGCACGGCCTCGGTCACCTGCCGGTGCTGCGCCGCCTCCTCGGGCGTGGTCAGCTTCGCGCCGCCGGGGTAGGGGCGGCCGCGGTCGTTGGGGGCGATGCCACCGGTGACCATGAGGCCGACGCCGCCGCGTGCGCGCGCCGCGTAGAACTCGGCCATCCGCTCGAAGCCGCGCTCGGCCTCTTCGAGTCCGACGTGCATCGAACCCATCAGCACGCGGTTGGGCAGGGTCGTGAAGCCCAGGTCGAGGGGGCTCAGCAGGTGGGGGTACGCAGGCGTCGGACTCATGCCGCAATGTGTAGTCCACGCGAGACGTCTTGTGCAACAAGTTGCATAAAGAAGGACGGTGTTAGTTCCGCTACACCGCGCGCCTCCGGCCCCCGTGCGGCCGCAGCGGTGTCGGTGGCCACGTGCGACTGGCACTCCGTCGCGCCGAGGACGCTCAGGCGAATGCCCCTGGGTGAGACCACCGTCATGGCCGTGCCCGTGCTGTGCGTGGTGGTGATGCACAACCTGCCGTCGGCGTGGTCGTCCACCGGGGCGGGACCGTGGAGATCGTCGGCCTGAACCAGTACAGCGCCCGGATGCACGGCACGCTCAGCGGCGAACTCGGCGGCGGCTGGGCGGGGGCCGGGCCGCGGTCAGGCCGCGCTGTAGACGGCCTCCACCAGTGCCATCTTGCGCGGGTCGTCGGCGATGCCGTTGCCCATACGGTTCATGACGTACCCCATGCTGAGGTCCGCCTCGGGGTCGGCGAGCCCGCAGGAACCACCGAAACCGTCGTGGCCGAAGGCCCGCGGATTCGGTCCGTACGAGCCGCGCGGTCCACTGAGCCACAGGCCGAGCCCGATCTCCGTCTCACGGCCGAAGCCGGCGCCGAGCACCAGGTCCCGGCAGCTGCCCTGACCCTCGCGGACCCGTTCGGCGGCCTCGGGAGACAGGACGCGTCGCTCACCCGAGCGCCCGCCCCGGGCGAAGATCCCGTACAGGGCGGCGACCGCGCGAGCCGTGCCGTGGCCGTTGGCGGCGGGGATCTCGGCGGCCCGCCATTCGGCGGTGTTGGCCTGGGCCGCGCCGGGGCCCGGGTTGAGCAGGGCCGCTACGGCGACCGGCTCCAGCGCTGCGAACAGCGCCGCCTGTTCTCCGGTCGGCTCGGCCCGGGCGTGCACGAGTTCGGCCGCGCGTCCGGCCTCCTTCTCCGGCAGCCCTATCGTGAAGTCGATGCCGAGCGGCCCGGTGACCTCCTGGTGCAGGAACTCACCCGGCAGCAGGCCGGTGACCCGCCGGACTACCTCACCGACCAGGAAGCCGTACGTGATCGCGTGATAGCCGGACCGCGTGCCCGGCTCCCACCACGGCTCGGTCGCGGCCAGTCGCGCGCAGGTCAGCTCCCAGTCGTAGAGCTCGGCGAAGGTGTGCGGCTCGCGCAGCCCGGCCAGTCCCGCCCGGTGCGACAGGAGGTGGCGTACGGGAACGGACTCCTTGCCCGCGGCGGCGAACTCCGGCCAGTACGACGCGACGGGGGCATCGAGGTCGAGCAGCCCCCGGTCGGCCAGGAGATGGGCGCAGAGCGCCGTCGGGCCCTTGGTCGTCGACCACACGTTGACCACGGTGTCCCGCTCCCACGGCCGCCCGCGCGCGGCGTCGGCCCAGCCGCCCCAGAGGTCGACCACGGTCTGCCCGCCGGCCATCACGGTCACGGCCGCGCCCAGCTCACCGCGCTCCCGGAAGTTCTCCTCGAACGCGGTGCGCACGGCAGTGAACCGGTCGTCGCAGTGGCCGTGGATCTCAGGTACGGGCGTGGGCTGGCTCATCGGGCCCCTCCAGGCGGCAGTCGGTTACCGAGGAACGTACCGACTGGTCGGACTGGCGGGAAGACGGCCGCACCGGCGAACCGGGCATGGACGGCCGGGCATGGACGGCCGGGCATGGACGGCCGGGCAAGGACTACCGGGCAAGGACTACCGGACCCGGGCGCGTCGATCGACGCGCATCGGACCGGGTGAGGCCCCCCGCGCGTCGGACCGGGTGAACCCGGGCACGGCGAGCCGGGCTGTCCGGGCCAGAAGCCCGGCACGGACAGCCCGCGCGGCGGCGTATCAGATGTTGACGCCGAAGTCCGTCGCGATGCCGCGCAGGCCCGAGGCGTACCCCTGGCCGACGGCACGGAACTTCCACTCCGCGCCGTTGCGGTACAGCTCGCCGAAGACCATGGCCGTCTCGGTCGAGGCGTCCTCGGAGAGGTCGTAACGGGCGAGCTCGTTGCTGTCCGCCTGGTTGACGACCCGGATGAAGGCGTTCCGCACCTGACCGAAGCTCTGGCCGCGGCTCTCGCCCTCGTGGATCGACACCGGGAAGACGATCTTGTCGACCTCGGCGGGCACCGTCGAGAGGCCGACCTTGATCTGCTCGTCGTCGCCCTCGCCCTCACCCGTGAGGTTGTCACCGGTGTGCTCGACCGAGCCGTCGGGGCTCTTGAGGTTGTTGAAGAAGACGAAGTGCTGGTCCGAAACGACCTTGTTGTTGACATCGAGCAGCAGGGCGCTGGCATCGAGGTCGAAGTCGGTACCGGTCGTGCTGCGTACGTCCCAGCCCAGGCCCACCGTGACAGCGGTCAGGCCGGGGGCCTCCTTGGAGAGCGAGACGTTGCCGCCCTTGGAGAGACTGACACCCATGAAGATCCCTGCTCAATCCGGCGCGGGCCGCGCCCTTTGACGATCTCTTTGCCCAATCCGCCAACGCTTGTGCGGCCCGCTCAGTTCCCGTCCGCTCCCGTCAGTCCTCCGAATGGCCGCGTGACGGGTGCGCGCGAGGAAAGCGCACGGAAAGCGCGACGGAAGGCATGACGGAGCGCGGGGCCCGGCCGGACGGCGTCAGGCGACCGGAATCAGCAACTCCGGGCGGTCCCACATCACCGCGGGCGGATTGGCGCGCTCGGTTCCGGTCCGTTCGCCGCCCACGCTGAGGTAGAAGCCCTCGGCGGGCGGATGCGAGACCACCCGTACGCCGGTGATCCCCGCGTCACGGGCCTGGCCGAGCATGTGGGCCACGAGCAGACGGCCGATCCCCAGGCCCTGCGCGGAGTCGGCGACGAACATCAGGTCCAGCTCCGGCGGGTCGAGCACGAGAGCGTAGAAGCCGAGCAGCCGGTCCTCGTGGGGCTCCACGGCCACGAAGACCCGGTGCGCCTCGATGTAGTCGGGCCCCACCCGGTATCCGGCCACCATCGGGGCGTACGGACCCTCGTACGCGCGCGAGGTCCGCACCAGCCTGGTGAGCCGCTTCGCGTCCCGCGCCGTGGCGCGCCGGATGCCCGTAATGCATGTACCCATACAGCGAGTATTACCCACCCCGGCATCGGGGCGACAGTCGTCCGCTCCGCGAACCCGCTGTTCATGCGCCGGATCCGGCGACCGGCCCTCCCTGTCACCGGTACGACCGCCGCCGGCGCCATGCTCGCTTGCGCGATCGGCCCCGAACCGGACGGAGTACGGCACCTCATGCATCCCATAGCCACCGCCCCGACGCCCACCAGTTCCTACGTCACCTCCATCGCGCATTCCGCGGAGCAGATCCGGGCGGCGCAGCGGCTCCGGTACCGGGTCTTCGGCGAGGAGATGGGCGCGCGCCTCGACTCGCCGCTGCCCGGACACGACATCGACGCGTACGACGACCTCGTGGACCACCTCGTCGTCACCGAGACCGTCACCGGCGAGGTGGTCGGCACGTACCGGCTGCTGCCTCCCGGCCGGACGGAACGGTCCTACTCCGACAGCGAGTTCGACCTGGCGGCCCTGGACGGCCTGCGCCCGGCCATGATCGAGGCAGGCCGTTCGTGCGTACACCCGGACCACCGCTCCGGCGCGGTGATCAACCTCATGTGGTCCGCGCTCGCCCGCTACGTCCTGCTCTCCGGCCACCGCTACCTGGCCGGCTGCACCTCCGTACCCCTGTCGGACGGCGGCGCGGCGGCGGCCGGCGCCTGGCTGCTCGGCACGGCGAAGCACTCCTCGCCGCCGGGGCTGAGGGTGCACCCGCGCCGGCCGTGGACGCCCGCCGGGCTGCCGTCCGCACAGCCGGGTTACGCGGGCCTGCCGCCGCTGCTGCGGGGGTACTTCAGGCTCGGCGCGTGGATGTGCGGGGCGCCCGCCCACGACCCCGACTTCGAGGTGGCCGACTTCTTCGTCCTGCTGGACATGGACCGTCTCTCGGACCGCTACCGCCGCTATTTCCTGGGCGGGACCCCGTGACCGCGGAGGCCGTGCGGCGGGGAGAGGGAGTGTGCCCGCGGGCCGTGGAGTCCACGGGCCCAGGGGCCGCGGGGAGAGTGAGCCCGTGGGCCGTGGACACCGGCTGCGCTCCGGACTGCGCGGCCGACGCGGCCCCGCCCGTGCCCATGACGGAAGCCGTACGCCGCTGCGCCGGGCTGGCCCGCGAGCTCGCCCGGGCCGTGTCCCGGGGCGAGCGGCTCGCCGGACCCGGGGTGCTGCGCGCCCAGGCCGGCAGCATCCTCGACGCCCTCGGCGTACGCCTGGTGGCGGGCCCGGAGCCACTGGCCGCGCCTCGCTCCGAGGGCGGCCCCGGCACCCTGATCGTCGCCAACCACATCTCCTGGCTCGACGCCGTCGCCGTACTCGCCGCCGAGCCCGTGACCCTGCTCGCCAAGCGGGAGATCGGCCGGTGGCCGGTCGTCGGCACCCTCGCGCGCCGCGTCGGCACCCTCTTCATCGACCGCGAGCGGCCGCGCGAACTGCCCGCCGCCGTCGCCGGCCTGGCGTCGGCGCTGCGCTCCGGTCGGTCCGTCCTGGTCTTCCCGCAGGCCACCACCTGGTGCTCCGTGCCCGGCGGCCGGTTCCGGCGGGCCGCGTTCCAGGCGGCGCTCGACGCGGGCGCCCCGGTCCGGCCGCTGACGATCGCGTACGAGCAGGCGGGCGCCCCCAGTACGGTGGCCGCGTTCCTCGGCGACGAGGACTTCGTGTCCTCGCTGCGCCGGGTGGCCGGTGCGTCCGGCCTGACCGTACGGCTCACGCCTCACCCCCCGCTGCGCCCGGCCGACCGGCGGTCGACGGCCGCCGGAGCCCGGTCCGCCGTCGGCGGAGCCGAGTGGCTGGTCCGGGCCGGCGGCGGGGGGATCCGCGCCGAGGGACCGGGCTACGGACCCGGCCGACGGCCTACGGCGCCGCGAGCCGGGCGGCGAGGCCGTCGAGGATGAGGCGAAGGCCCAGTTCGAAGCCCCGGTCGTCGAGCGCGGCGAGCCCGCCCGGACGGGCGTCCGCCGACTCCAGGGCATCGGCGAGGGCCGGGTGGGCGGGGCGGTAGCCGGCCGGGTCGCGGGTGAATCCCGCCGCGAACGTTTCCAGGGCGGAGCCGAGGACCAGGTAGTCGAAGGCGGCGGCGGCCTCCGCCGCCCGGTCCGGCGTGCAGCCCGCGCGTACCAGGGTGGCCAGCAGGGCGTCGTAACCGCGCAGGGCCTTGTCGGCCTCGACCCGGCGGCGGGCGACCAGGGCGATCACGTTCGGGTAGCGCAAGTACACCCGGCGGTATCCACGGGCGTACTCGGCGAGACCGTCGCGCCACTCGGGGTTCTGGAGCGGGCCGAGGTCGATCTCCTCGTTGATGAGTTCCGAGGCCGCGTCCAGCAGGTCGTCCTTGGAGGCGACGTGGTGGTACAGCGAGGCGCCGCGCACTCCCAGCCGCTCCGCGAGCGCCCGCATCTTGAGGGCCTGGGGGCCCTCCTCCTCAAGGAGCTCCAGGGCGGCCCGCGCGATGATCGCGCGGCTCAGCAGCGGCTGACTCGGTCGGGCCATGGTGGCGCTCCCCCTCTTTCGCCGGTCAGGTTACTCGGCGGCAGGGGCTTCACAAGGGGACGGGGGCGCGTTACCGTCCCCGCAGCCCGTAAACCTAACAACGTTAGATTTAGGTCGGCAGTGCGATGCCGGCCGCCTCCCTCGTGTCCCCTGCCCTCCGAGGTGCCCCCATGTCAGAACCCTCTTCCTCCGGCCCGGCGGCCACCGTCCCACCGGCCGCCGCCCCGCAGCCCGTCGCCGGCCCTGCCGCCACCCGGGACGCCGACGCCGCCCGGCTCGGCGATCTGGGATACCAGCAGGAGCTGCGCCGCAGCCTCGGCGTCCTGGGGAACATCTCCATGGGCTTCGCCGTGGTCTCGCCCGTGGTCGCCCTGTACGCCGTGTCCATGGTCGGCACGATGATCGCCGGGCCCGCCTGGGTATGGGCGCTGCCGGTCGTCCTGCTGGGCCAGTGCCTGGTGGTCAACGTGTACGCCGAACTGGCGTCCCAGTGGCCGCTGACCGGCGGCCCGTACCAGTGGGGCAGACGGCTCCTCGGGCCCTCCTTCGGCTGGATGAGCGGCTGGGTGTGGCAGTTCGCGGTGATGTTCGGCAACACCACCGTGGCCTACCTGGCCGCGCCCTGGGTGTTCGCCCTCGTCGGGGTCGCGCCCACGCCCGGGACGATGGTGGCGGTGGCCGCCGGCATCCTCTTCGGCTGCATGCTGGTCAACGCCTTCGGCATCAGGATCCTCAGCTGGTTCGTGTCGCTGGGCATCGCCGCCGAGGCGGTGGCGTCGGTACTCGTCGGCTTCGCCCTGCTGCTGTTCTTCCGCGAGCACGGCTTCGCGCTGTTCACCCGGACGCTCGGGGCCGAGGAGCTGTCCGGCGGCTCCACCGTCATGGCGTTCCTCGCCGTCCTCGCCGTCGCCGGCTGGGGCTTCATCGGCTTCGACGCGTGCGTCTCGACGGCCGAGGAGACGAAGGACGCCGGACGCCAGGTGCCGCGCGCCATGTGGTGGGCGCTGCTGAGTGTCGGCGTCGTCGTGATCCTCAACGCCATCGCCGTCGCGCTGGCCCACCCCGACCCGGCGGCCGTGGTGGCGGGGGAGGACCTGGACCCCGTGACGACCGCCGTGATCTCGTCGTTCGGCTCCTGGTCAGACAAGCCGTTCGTGCTCGTCGTACTGATCGGCTTCCTCGCCTGCGCCATGGCCTCCCAGGGCGGCGCCGCCCGCGGTGTGTACTCGCTGGCCCGTGACGGCGTCTTCCCCTTCTCCCGGTACGTACGCAAGGTCAACCGGCGGCAGGCCCCGATCGGCGGCCTCGTCGCCTCCACCGTGGTCAGCTGCTCCGCGCTGCTGCTCGGGCTGAACGCGACCGCGATCGGCAGCCTGATCGCGGTCGGGACGGCGGCCACGTTCCTGCCGTTCTTCCTGGTGTCGCTGGCCGCGCTGATCGCCCGCCTGCGCGGCACCTGGGTGCCGTCCGGCCACATCCGCCAGGGGGCAAAGGGCACCCTCCTCAACGTGCTCGCGGTGCTGTGGACGGCCTTCGAGGTCGCCAACGTCTGCTGGCCCCGCGCGATCCTCGCCCCGCCGGGCGCCCCCTGGTACCAGGTCTGGGCCGGGCTGCTGGGCACCGGCGTCGTGATCACCGCCGGTCTCGTCTATCTGCTCGCCAGGCGCCCGCAGGACAAGCTCCGCGCCGCCGAAAGCGCCTGATCTCCCCGCCGCCCGTGGCAAGCGGAGCACCCGGGCCGCGGAGCACCCGGCCCGTACGGCACACATGCGGGTGGGGTCACACATACGGGTGGGGCCCGGCAGGAGTCGCTCCTGCCGGGCCCCACCCGCATCGCGCGTGCGGATGCTCAGACGCGCCGGTGGCGGCCGTAGTAGCCGCCCACCTGCTCGTGGTAACCGGCGTCGCCGATGTGCTTGTCCCTGTCGAACTCGGGCGCGTCCTTGATCTGGTCCTTGGTGAGATCGACGTAGATCTTCTCTTCGGCCGTGTCGACGCGCGTCACGGTGCCGGCCGGCAGCAGTACGTGCTTGCCGAAGATCCAGACGCCCGTGTCCACGACGACGTAGGACGACCCGACCTCGTCGGAGTGCTTGTCCACCTTCCCGATGCTCCCGTCGGTCGCCTCGACCTTGAATCCGGTCAGCGTGTTTCCCGCGGTGTGCCCGGTCGTCGGCTGGTAGCCCCAGATGTCGCTCATGCTCAATGGCTCCTTTGTGTCGACGAGGTGTAACCAATTCATCGGGTGTCCGGGATTCGGCGACTTACACCGGAGCAATGGCACGTTTGAATGGCGCTTTTACGGTGAGACGCAATAGCGTCAAATCTTCCGACCGGCAGGACGTGAGTGTCGTGGCTGACAAGAAGGACCAGAAGACGAAGGCGAAGGCCGAGCAGGTCAAGGGCAAGGCCAAGGAAGTAGCCGGCCGGGCGGTGGGCGACGAACCCATGGAGACCGAAGGCCGGCTGGAACAGTCCAAGGGCGACGCGCGTCAGGCGAAGGAAAAGATCAAGGACACCTTCAAGCACTGACCGCGCGACAAGGCGTACCGCGTGACAGCGTCCGGTCCGGGCAGAAGGAAATGTGCCCGGACCGGACGCTGTCACGCGGCTTTCCGTTTGTCGCAGCTTTACGAATTGCCGAACGGCTCCACACGCTGCTCCGGCACGCGGTCGCCCGCCGGCTGCCCGCAGCCGAGGAAGCCATGGGAATCCAGGCGAACCCGCTTCTCCGCCGCCGACGGACTGAAGGCTTACGCGGGTGCGGCCCCCCTCATCCGGCCTCCGGCAAACGCAAGAACGTCGGTCACCGGTTTGTGAAGAACAACCGGCTCAACCACGCCGGATACCTCGGTGCCTTCACCACCCTCACCCATGCGTTCCCTTCGACGAAGCCATCGCCTTTCCTACCGCCTGCGCCGGATAGGCAGACTGAGCAGGGAAAACGCAGTCGTGACCGACGCTGTCGGTGGGATACAACGGCTCGTATGACGGGCTTCTACTGCGCGAAGTGCGGTGCCGAACTCACCCCGGGCCTGCAAGAGCTGCCGGGCGTCCCGGACGTCTCCGTGCACGACAAGGACCGCCACGGCACGACACGGCTCGCGCCATCGACAGTCCCCCGAGGCAGCTACGCCATCGACCCCGAACCCTGGGGCGCCCCCTTTGAAAATCCGGATGCCCAGACCGCGGACGTGCAGGGGAGCCGCGCGCTTCTCATGCCACCTGACATGACCGGCATGGTGCCTGCCGGACCCAGGAACTCCGTGGTCGTGCATCCACAGGACATGCCGAGTCTGCGGTTGACCAGCTCGTTGGGCATTCACCACGGGTGCTGCGGGCCGCTTGGAACCGGAGGCCGCAACATGGCGTGCAGGTGCGGGGCACGCGTGGCCACTCTTGCCGCGGACTGTACGGGCCCGCACGAGCTGCACCTCGATCCGCTCCGGACGTGTGCCTTCATGCCTGACACCTCAACGTGATCACGAAGCATCCGGCGTCCACAGGCCGGCGTCACCGGCGGGCGCCTTGACCCGTGAACCGCATGAGGTGTCTTTCGCGACGGCACACCGCCGGTTCACGGCGTGGACGGAGGCGATCCTGTGGCGTCGGCTGCACCGCGCTGTCGTGGATTTACTCGGGGCCAGGGGCGAGGTCGACTGGCCTTCGGCGATCACCGACGCAGCGTCCGTGCGGGCGAAAAGGGGCGCACCTTGACCGGGCCGAACCCGGTCGATCGCGGTAGGAAAGGCAGCAACCTGCACGTCCTGTCCGACGCTCAGGGCATCCCGCCGGCCGCCGCGGTGTGGGCCTTGTCCCGGGACGATGGCCCAGGGTCTCAGGGCTTGGTCACCGGCGCCTGGAGTTCGGTCACCCAGTCGTCGCGGTTGTCCGGGCACTCCAGGTTGATCTCCCGGGGGTATCCGGCTGACCGGTACCCGTTTTCGTCGATCCAGAAGGCCAGGGCCTGGGCCGTGGGCAGCACGGTGTCCATTGAGCCACGGTGCACGATTGTCGCCGCCTGGTCGACGGGCGGCAGGTCCAGCACCCGGAAGGCGCCGTCCTGGAGCGGGGCCGCGACCTGGACAGCGGCGTGGATGGTGATCCTGCCACCACCCTCCGGGGCTTCCTCGTAATAGGCGACACCGGGCCCCGCGGGCGCTACCCCGGCCGTGTCCAGACGCCGGAACAGCTCGTCGTAGAGCGGCCCGATGACCGGGCCGATGTCCTCGGGCTCGAAGCTCGCGGCGGTCGCGGTCAGTTCCGCCACTCGGACAGCCGGGACGCTCTTGAAGACGACGTCGTTCGTGGGCATGTGCCCCTCGCTCTCGATCGACCGGAGCCTCGCCTCGACCTGGATCAGCCGCGCCGCCGCGGCGGTCATCGCGACCTCCAGCTCGGCCCGCCGCAGCCGCAGCATGGCGCGCAGTTCTTCGGTGGTGACCTTCTCGTCCAGGATCTGCTGGACCTGCTGGAGGGTCAGGCCGAGGTCTTTCAGCGCGATGACGCGGTTGAGGCGGGCCAGCTGGGCAGCCGAGTAGTACCGGTAGCCAGTGGCGGGGTCGACGTGGGCCGGGCGTAGCAGTCCAGTGGCGTCGTAGTGACGCAGCATGCGGACCGATACGCGGCCGTGCCGGGCGAAGTCTCCGATGGTGAACATGATGTCTCCGAGTTCAGCACCTGACACGGTGTGAGGGTCAACAAGCCGCTTCCCGCCCAGCACACGACAGCCACGCCGACGGTGTCAGGGGTGCTCGCCCGGGCCGTCGCGGTGGCCGGTGAGCGGCGTCGGGGACAGGGCGGTGCTCTCCTCCCCGGGCTCCAGGAGGGTGTCCGCCGGGCCGACGATCAGCGGATCGGGCTCTCCGACCGCCTTCTCGTCCTTGTTCGCGTAGTCGAACCGCCACAGCAGGCTGCGCATGGCTTCCAGCCGGCCGCGCTTCTTGTCGTTGTTCTTCACGACGGTCCACGGCGCGTGAACGGTGTCGGTGGCCCGGAACATGTCTACCTTCGCCGCGGTGTACGCGTCCCACAGGTCCAGCGAGGCCAGATCGGTCGGCGAAAGCTTCCACTGGCGTACCGGATCCACCTGCCGGATGGCGAAGCGCGTGCGCTGCTCGTTGCGCGAGACCGAGAACCAGAACTTCACCAGCAGGATCCCGTCGTCCGTCAGCATCCGCTCGAAGAGCGGTGCCTGGTCCAGGAAGCCGCGGCACTCGGCCGGCGTGCAGAATCCCATCACGCGCTCGACGCCCGCCCGGTTGTACCAGGAGCGGTCGAAGAAGACGATCTCCCCCGCGGACGGGAGATGGGCGACGTAACGCTGGAAGTACCACTGACCGGACTCCCGCTCCGTGGGCTTCTCCAGCGCCACCACGCGGGCACCGCGCGGATTGAGCCGCTCGGTGAATCGGTGGATGGTGCCGCCCTTGCCCGCCGCGTCACGTCCTTCGCAGATGACGACGATCCGCTGCCCCGTGTCCTTGACCCACCGCTGGAGCTTGAGCAGTTCGATCTGGAGCAGCCGTTTGTTCCGCTCGTACTCCTGGCGCCCGAGCTTGCGGTCGTACGGGTGGTTCTCCCGCCACGTCCGCAGGGGACGCCCGTCGTCGTCGAGCAGTACGGGCCGCTCTGGGTGACGGTCGTCGACGGTCAGCCCTTCGAGAAGGGCCTCCTCCTCAGCAGCCACCGGGCATCGCGTGCGTCGCGGACGCACTCCCCTGATCAGACATGCACGCTCTCCAGACGAGTCGCGGACGTGTTTTCCCCGCAGGCAGGGTGCCCGCGCTCCGTCCGCCTACGCGCCGACTGCCCGCCCGGAAAACGGATCACCAAGATCCGGACGGGGCCCCCGGGGCGTCCGGGAGGGCTCAGCACTCGATGATGTTCACCGCCAGACCGCCGCGCGCGGTCTCCTTGTACTTCACCGACATGTCCGCGCCGGTCTCCTTCATGGTCTTGATGACCTTGTCCAGCGACACCTTGTGGCTGCCGTCGCCGCGCATCGCCATCCGCGCCGCCGTGACGGCCTTGACCGCCGCCATGCCGTTGCGCTCGATGCACGGGATCTGGACCAGGCCGCCGACCGGGTCGCAGGTCAGGCCGAGGTTGTGCTCCATGCCGATCTCGGCCGCGTTCTCCACCTGCTCGGGGGTGCCGCCGAGCACCTCGGCGAGCGCGCCGGCCGCCATCGAGCAGGCGGAGCCGACCTCGCCCTGGCAGCCGACCTCGGCGCCCGAGATCGAGGCATTCTCCTTGAAGAGCATGCCGATCGCGCCCGCGGAGAGCATGAAGCGGACCACGCCCTCCTCGTCCGCGCCCGGTACGAAGTTCATGTAGTAGTGCAGTACGGCCGGAATGATGCCGGCCGCGCCGTTCGTCGGCGCGGTGACGACGCGCCCGCCCGCCGCGTTCTCCTCGTTGACCGCCATCGCGTAGAGCGTGATCCACTCCATCGCCAGGGCCAGCGGGTCGCCCTCGGAGCGCAGCTTGCGCGCGGTGTTCGCGGCGCGCCTGCGCACCTTGAGACCGCCGGGCAGGATGCCCTCCTGGGACATGCCGCGCGCCACGCAGTCCTGCATGACCCGCCAGATCTCCAGCAGCCCCTCGCGGATCTCGGTCTCCGTGCGCCACGCCTTCTCGTTCTCCAGCATCAGCGCGGAGATCGACAGGCCCGTCTCCTTCGCCAGGCGCAGCAGCTCGTCGCCGGTGCGGAAGGGGTACTTCAGCACCGTGTCGTCGAGCTTGATCCGGTCCTCCCCGACCGCGTCCTCGTCGACGACGAACCCGCCGCCCACCGAGTAGTACGTCTTCTCCAGCAGGGGCGCGCCCTCGGCGTCGTACGCCCACAGCGTCATGCCGTTGGCGTGGTACGGCAGGGCCTTGCGGCGGTGCAGGATCAGGTCCTCGTCGAAGTCGAAGCCGATCTCGTGCACGCCCAGCAGGTTGAGGCGCTTCTCCGCCTTGATCCGCTCGAACTCCGCGTCGGCGGTCTCGACGTCGACCGTGCGCGGCGAGCTTCCCTCCAGGCCGAGCAGTACGGCCTTCGGGGTGCCGTGGCCGTGGCCGGTGGCGCCGAGCGAGCCGAACAGCTCGGCGCGTATCGAGGCGGTGTGGGCGATCAGACCGTCGTTCTTGAGGCGGCCCACGAACAGGCGGGCGGCGCGCATGGGGCCGACCGTGTGGGAGCTGGAGGGGCCGATGCCGATCGAGAACAGGTCGAAGACCGAGATGGCCACGGGGGAACTCCTAAGGGGTGGGGAAGACGCCGTTGTCTGCCTGGGTGGTGCAGATGATCAAGGCGGGGCAACACGGTGCGGGGCACCGCACTCACTGTTCAGTGTGCGCGGTGCCCCGATATTCAGTCTGTGCCGTACGTAACTACTTCAGACCAGGGTAAAGCGGGTGCTTGCCGGCGAGCGCCGTGACGCGGGCCGAAAGAGCGTCGGCGTCGTACGACGGCTTCAGCGCCTCGGCGATGATGTCCGCCACCTCGGCGAAGTCCTCGGCCTGGAAACCGCGCGTGGCCAGGGCCGGCGTACCGATCCGCAGACCCGAGGTGACCATCGGGGGGCGCGGGTCGTTCGGGATGGCGTTGCGGTTGACCGTGATGCCCAGACCGTGCAGGCGGTCCTCGGCCTGCTGGCCGTCGAGCTCGGAGTTCCGCAGGTCGACGAGGACCAGGTGGACGTCCGTGCCGCCGGTGAGGACGGACACGCCGTGCTCGGTGACGTCGGCCTGCACCAGGCGCTCGGCCAGGATGCGGGCGCCGTCCAGGGTGCGCTGCTGGCGCTCCTTGAACTCCTCGCTCGCGGCGACCTTGAAGGAGACGGCCTTCGCGGCGATGACGTGCTCCAGCGGGCCGCCCTGCTGGCCGGGGAAGACCGCGGAGTTGATCTTCTTGGCGAGCTCGGCGGTGGAGAGGATCACTCCGCCGCGCGGGCCGCCGAGCGTCTTGTGCGTGGTCGTGGTGACGACGTGGGCGTGCGGCACCGGGTTGGGGTGCAGACCCGCGGCGACCAGACCGGCGAAGTGCGCCATGTCGACCATGAGGTACGCGCCGACCTCGTCCGCGATGCGGCGGAAGGCGGCGAAGTCCAGCTGGCGCGGGTACGCCGACCAGCCGGCCACGATCAGCTTCGGCTTGGACTCCTTGGCGAGGCGCTCGACCTCGGCCATGTCGACCTCGCCGGTGGCGTCGTCCACGTGGTACGCGACCACGTTGTAGAGCTTGCCGGAGAAGTTGATCTTCATGCCGTGGGTCAGGTGACCGCCGTGGGCCAGGTTCAGACCCATGATCGTGTCGCCGGGCTTGAGCAGCGCGAACATCGCGGCGGCGTTGGCCTGGGCACCCGAGTGCGGCTGTACGTTCGCGTGCTCGGCGCCGAAGAGCGCCTTGATGCGGTCGATGGCGATCTGCTCGACCACGTCGACGTGCTCACAGCCGCCGTAGTAACGGCGGCCCGGGTAGCCCTCGGCGTACTTGTTGGTCAGTACGGAGCCCTGGGCCTCCATGACCGCGACCGGAGCGAAGTTCTCCGAGGCGATCATTTCGAGGGTGGACTGCTGGCGGAGCAGCTCGGCGTCGACGGCGGCGGCGACGTCCGGGTCGAGCTCATGCAGGGGAGTGTTGAGAAGCGTCATCACGGTCCCGATCGAGGTCTTAGTTGCCGGAGGAGAAGGCGTCGTACTCGTCGGCGGAGAGCAGGTCGCCCGGCTCGTCCGTGACGCGCACCTTGAAGAGCCAGCCGCCCTCGAAGGGGGCGGAGTTCACCAGCGACGGGTCGTCGACGACGTCCTGGTTGGCCTCGACGACCTCGCCGGTCACCGGGGAGTACAGGTCGCTGACCGACTTGGTCGACTCCAGCTCGCCGCAGGACTCGCCCGCGCTCACCGTGTCGCCGACCGCCGGGAGCTGGGCGTAGACGACGTCACCGAGCGCGTTGGCCGCGAACTCCGTGATGCCGACCGTCGCGACGCCGTCCTCGGCGGTCGACAGCCACTCGTGCTCCTTGCTGTAACGCAGCTGCTGGGGGTTGCTCATGACCTGAATTCTCCTGTACGCGGGGGAGTGCTGGTGAACGGGGAGGTTGTGCGGGGGGTCACTTCTGGCGCTTGTAGAACGGCAGCGCGACGACCTCGTACGGCTCATGCGTACCGCGAATGTCGACGCCGACACCGGAGGTGCCGGGAGCGGCGTGCGCGGCGTCGACGTACGCCATGGCGATCGGCCTGCCCAGCGTCGGGGAGGGGGCGCCGGAGGTGACCTCGCCGATCACCTTGCCGTCCGCGACGACGGGGAAACCGGCGCGCGGGACGCGGCGGCCCTCGGCGATCAGGCCGACGAGCTTGCGCGGCGGGGCGGTCTCGGCGCGCTCGGCGGCGGCTTCGAGGGCGGCGCGGCCGACGAAGTCACCTTCCTTCTCGAACTTCACGACGCGGCCGAGGCCCGCGTCGAACGGGGTGAGCGCGGTGGTCAGCTCGTGCCCGTACAGCGGCATGCCCGCCTCCAGGCGCAGCGTGTCGCGGCAGGAGAGGCCGGCCGGGACCAGACCGACGTCCTTGCCCGCCTCGGTCAGCGCCTGCCACAGCGTCTCGGCGTGCCGAGGCTCCACGAACAGCTCGAAGCCGTCCTCGCCGGTGTAACCGGTACGGGCGATCAGCGCCGGGACGCCGGCGACGGTGCCGGGCAGGCCGGCGTAGTACTTCAGCCCGTCGAGGTCGGCGTCGGTGACGGACTTCAGGATGCCGGGGGACTCGGGGCCCTGGACGGCGATCAGGGCGTACGCGTCACGGTCGTCCCGTACGACGGCGTCGAAGCCGGCGGCGCGCTCGGTGATCGCGTCGAGGACGACCTGGGCGTTGCCGGCGTTGGCGACGACCATGTACTCGGTCTCGCCCAGCCGGTAGACGATCAGGTCGTCGACGATCCCGCCGTCCTCCTGGCAGATCATCGTGTAGCGGGCGCGGCCGAGACCGATGGTGCCGATGTTGCCGACGAGGGCGTAGTCGAGCGCGTTCACGGCCTGCGGGCCGGAGACGGTGATCTCGCCCATGTGGGAGAGGTCGAAGAGGCCGGCGCGGGTGCGAACGGCGTTGTGCTCGTCGCGCTCGCTGGCGTACCGCAGCGGCATGTCCCAGCCCGCGAAGTCGGTCATGGTCGCGCCCAGCGCACGATGAGTGGCGTCGAGGGCGGTGTGACGGGGGACAGTGCTCATGTGAGGGGCTCCCAGGGCATGACAGGCGAGGACGATCCTCCCCATCTGTCATCGGAACCTGAGAGGTTCACCGGGAGAGCCCCGGCTTGCACCTTGGGTGGAGCCGCGACGAAGCGGCCCGCTTTTCAGATCTGCCTCGCCCGCGCGGTACGGGGCCTGAGAGATTCAAGGGAGGAACTTGCTCCTTCGGCGTCCCGGGCACAGGGTGCCCCGGACTCTCCCGCGCGGATTCAAGCGGCCGGTATGCAGTTGGCGGGCACATCATTGCACGGAAATGGACTTGTGGCGCATTACCTTTTCTTTACACTTCTTGGGGAAGGGTGGGGGAAGGGTGGGGGACACCCGACAGGGGGAAGACGATGACGTTCCAGCAGCCAGGTGCCTACGCGGCGACCGCCGGTGCCGCACAGCGCGCGGTACCGGCCCAGCAGGGCGTGCCGATGGCCGTGCCCGTACCGGTTCCGGTCAGGGCGGCCGCGCGGCGGCCCGCGGCGACCGTGCGCGACCTGCGCGAGCGCGAGGGGCGCAGCCCGCGGGTGCTGGCCTTCGCGGCCGGTGACACGGTGGTGGTGTCCGGCCTGCCCGGCAGCGGGAAGAGCACCCTCATCCGCCGTACGGCGAGTGCGGCGGCGCACCGCATCGACTCGCAGGACGTGCGCGAGCGGTGGGAGGCGCGGATGCCCCGCGCGGTGCCGTACGCCCTCTACCGGCCGCTGGTGCGCGTGGCGCACTACGCCGGGCTCCGGCGGGCGCTGCGTTCGGGCGAGGGCGTCGTGGTGCACGACTGCGGTACGCAGACCTGGGTGCGGCGCTGGCTGGCGCGCGACGCCCGCCGCCGGGGCGTCGCGCTGCACCTGGTGCTGCTCGACGTGACCGCCGACGTGGCGCGGGCCGGCCAGCAGGAGCGGGGCCGAGGCGTCTCGGGTTACGCCTTCGCCCGGCACCGCAGGGCGGTGGCCCGGCTGGTACGGGACGCGGAGGCGGGCCGGCTGCCGGTGGGCTGCGCTTCGGCGGTGCTGCTGGACCGGGACGCCGCGGGCGCGCTCACGGTGATCGAATTCCCGGGGCCGGCGGCGGGGGCGTAGGCGGGCAGGGGAACAGGCCCCCGGGGCAGCCGCGCCCCGCGTTAAAGTCGTGCCGTGGATTACCCAGACTTCCCGGTACCGGCCCACCCCCACGGCGGCAGCGGCTGGCCCGGCAACGAGCTCGAAGAGGTGCTGGGCGCGTCGCTCGGCAACCCCGCCGCCGGCGGCCGCATAGTCGAGGTGCTGGGGCGCAGCCAGGTGTGGGTGCCGCTGCCGAACGGCGGCGGGCCGGACTCCCCGAACCTCGACCTGCCCACGGTGCAGATCCACGGCGAGGCGTACGTCCCCGTGTACAGCTCGGAGGAACAGCTGCGCCAGTGCGCCGGGCCCCACATGTCCTTCACCGTGGCCCCCGCCCGCGAGTTCGCCCGCGGCCTGCCCCCGCAGCTCGGCATCGCCGTGAACCCGGACGGCCCGGTCGGTGTGCCGCTGCCGCCGCCCGCCGTCGCCGAACTCTGCAGGGCCGGGCGTACGCCGCTGGACGGGCCGGCCAGCGGGGGCAGGGTGCGGCTCTTCGAGCCGGACTGGCAGGAGGAGCCGGTCGACTTCCTCTCCGCCGCCGCCGGTGAGTTCCAGGAGAGCGGTGTGGTGCTGACCGCCCGGCGGGCGCTCGCGAGCATCGAGGGCGGCGCCCCGGTGATGTTCGTCGGCGTACAGCTGTCCGCCTGGGAGGGCCCGGACCGCAACGCCCCGATGGACGCCCTCGGCCGGGCGCTCGGCCGCGTCCAGGTGCCCTGGGAGGTCAACCTCGTCCTGCTGGACGTGGCGCAGGACCCGGTCGCCGGCTGGATGCTGGAGAAGGTCCGGCCTTTCTACACACGTGCCTGACTCGTGTTCTGTGTCAGCGCTGCCGCTTAAGCTTGGCCGACAACCGACACGGTGGATCGAAGAGGGGCGGGACCCAGGGTGAGCGCGTCAGGCACTGCGGCGGCCGGGCAGGTCGAGCACATGCTGCGCCAGGTGACACCCGGGCGCTACGACGCGTACGAGGCACTCCTGCGCGCCCTCGCCGATCCGGCGGGCGGCAAGGTCTGGATGCTGCTCTGGCACGGCCAGGCGGGATCGCCGGACGCCCAGTACGGAAACATGGACGTCGACGGCCTCGGTTACGCGCCGTGCGTCACCTCCGCCCAGGAGCTAGCCGCGAGCGGGTGGAGCAGGGCGTACGAAGTGGTGTCCGGACGTGACGTCGCGCGTGCCCTCTTCCCCGACCGCTGGGGGATCTGGCTCAACCCGCACGCCCCCGGTGGCGGCGTCGGAATCCCCTGGCTGGACCTGCGGCGGATCGCTACCGGACTCGACCGGATGCCGGCCGGACCGCTGCGGCTGTCCGAACCCGCGATCGAGATCCCGCAGTTCTACGCCCTGCTCACGCAGAACGCCCACCGCACGTCCGCGGTCCGCGCGCTGCGCCGCGCCTGGGTGCAGCCGGCGCTGGGAGCGCCGTATCTGGCCATCGGGCTCGACCTGTACGACACGAGCCAGCAGTCCGTCGACGCCGTGCGCGCGATGATGCAGCAGTCGATCGGTGTGGTCCCCGAGGGGCTGCCCGTGTCCACCGTCGCGATGTCGGACGAGTACGACCCCGTCTCCATGTGGCTGCGCGCCAACGCCCGCCCGTTCTACGACCGCGAGGCGCACGCGCCGCCCGCTCCCTCGTCCACCGGACAGGGCGGCTATGGCTACCCGGCCCCGCGCGCCTACTGAAAGCCGGCGCGTCCGGTCGACCGGTCGGCGAACCGCGCTTGAAGGCCGTTTCGCACGCGTGCCGACGAATGCTGTGCAAAAGCCGAGCCCGACGGGATGATGGCCGTTTGCATTCCGTCGGGCTCAGCTCGGTAAAGGCCCTCATTTCAGTAAGGGCCCTCTTGCTTCAGTGCTCCCCCCGCTCAAACACTAGGGCTTGGGCCGGCACCCGTCGCTGCTCCGCGTCTGGCACTCCGCGAAATGCAGGTGGGACGTGATGGCCTTGAGCCTTCCCACGGTGCCTATGCGGTCCTGCCGGCAGTTCCCCAGTTCACGCCACTTGTCGATCGAGAACTTCCGGTACTCGACCATCGGCTGGGTGTATCCGCGCTTACGGGAGTCCACCGACATCCGGTTGGTCACGGTGACGCCCCTGCTCACCTTCTTGGTCACGTCGTACGAGGTCTTGGCCTCCACCTGGCCGATCCCCCAGGAGACGCTGCCCCCCAGCTCGGCGGCCCACGTGGTCTCGCGGGCCTGAGTGGTCTCGATGGCGTAGGTGAGCGTGGACTTGTGCGAACTGCTGTTGTACTTGCTGACGATGGGGCCCCTCGGCTTGTACGAGGCGCTTCCGTACTTCGTCACCTTGTAATAGGTGAACGGCTGGCACTGCGGCGGCGGCGCGGACTCGCTCGCCACGGCGCTGGGAATCGCGGAAACACTTCCCGCGAGGAGCGCTGTCGCTGCCGCTATTGAATAGAGCCCACGCTTGCTTGTTGCTTTCAACTTCTTCCCCGTTTTCTGTTGTCGACGCAGCGGAACTGCGCTGGCGTGGACTGAAGTTAGTGAGCGGCCGAAGGCTGAACAAGCCTTTCGCTGAAGCTGGGGAGACGGACCCTCAAGCGAACCTCAGATACGTCATGCGGGCTAATTGGGGAAGGCCGGCGTTTGGGCGATTGAGTCCCTATGTCGGAGGGATGAAACGGCTTCCGGGGGCGAAACGGGACTCCGCGCGGCATGCATGTGACCTGCCTCACACCACATCCCTCCTTGTCGTTCAATTGACCGCAGGGGCAAGCCAGTTGCTCAGTCGGCCACGGCTCACACCTGCTGACGCGCGGTCAGGCCGACCGCCGATGCCACCCGGGGCTCCGGCCTGCCCGGTGCCCGTAGTGATCGGCCGGGGACAATGTGCCCGGTTCGGTCAATTCCTGTTCATATAGCGCGCGTTGAATTCACGTGCGATCCGGGCATTGCGGTCACTCCCGCTTCGCTGAGGCGATCACCGCGTCCGGATAACGGAAGGCGCCTGGTCACATCACGGTTGCGCATCCATTCACCGACAGGTCTGGCGGGTGATCGCCACAGCGTTGAAGACTCCCGGCAAGCAAGAGGCTTCGGACGTGTGTGCAGCCGAGATCAAGCGACAACACGTCGTGCGTCAGCACCACCTGAATCACCCGGAAAGCCGACCACCGTCGACCCGGGGAGGGTCGCAAAGCACCGTCGGCAAACGCCGGCACGGGCAAGCACGAGGGATGATGACCGCACCCATTGAGACCACTGGATCGCAGACCGACGCTCAGCCCGAGGCTGTCCTGGTGGGCGTCAAGTCCCAGCAGATCGAGGGCCGTTCGCTCGGGCAGATCGCCTGGACGCGCTTCAAGCGCGACAAGGTGGCCGTCGGCGGCGGCATCGTCGTGGTGCTGCTCGTCCTGGCCGCCGCCCTCTCCAGACCGCTCCAGGCGCTGCTCGGGCTCGACCCGAACCAGTTCCACCAGGACCTCATCGACCCGAACACGACCCTGCCCAAGGGTGATTTCGGCGGGATGAGCTGGGACCACCCGCTGGGTGTGGAACCGAAATTCGGGCGGGACATCCTGGCCCGCATCCTGGAGGGCTCCTGGGTCTCCCTCGTCGTGGCCTTCGGCGCGACGCTGCTCTCCAACGCGATCGGCACCATCCTCGGTGTGGTCGCCGGGTACTACGGGGGACGGGTCGACACGGTCATCAGCCGCATGATGGACACGTTCCTCGCCTTCCCCCTGCTTCTCTTCGCGATCGCCATCTCCGCCACGCTGCAAGGCGGGGCCTTCGGCCTCGAAGGTCTCCCGCTGCACATCCTCGTCCTGATCTTCGTCATCGGATTCTTCAACTGGCCCTACATGGGACGGATCGTCCGCGGTCAGGCACTGGCGCTACGTGAGCGGGAGTTCGTGGACGCGGCGCGCGGGATGGGGGCCCGCGGGCCGTACATCCTCTTCAAGGAACTGCTGCCGAACCTTGTCGCGCCGATCATCGTCTACTCGACGCTGCTCATCCCGACCAACATCATCTTCGAGGCGTCGCTCAGCTTCCTCGGTGTCGGGATCCAGCCGCCCCAGGCTTCCTGGGGCGGAATGCTCGACCAGGCCAAGGACTTCTTCGAGGTCGACCCCCAGTACATGGTCGTGCCCGGCCTTGCCATCTTCGTCACCGTGCTGGCGTTCAACCTGCTCGGTGACGGCCTCCGGGACGCGCTCGACCCGCGCAGTCGCTGACGTCTGCCGGCTGTGTCCCAACAAGTTTCCGACAACGAAGGGGTATCGACCATCATGCGAAGGTCAGCAGTGGCCGCAATCGCGGTCATCAGCAGTGCGAGCCTCCTGCTCGCCGGCTGCAGTAAGGCCGAGGACAAGAACGGCGGCGACGCCAAGAGCGCCGGCGCCAATGCCGCCACCAAGAAGATGGTCAACGCCTCCGACAAGAAGGGCGGAACGGTCACCTATGCCATGGCCGACGCCCCGGAGTCGTTCGACCCCGGCAACACGTACTACGCCTTCATCTACAACTTCAGCCGGCTGTACGCCCGACCGCTGATGACGTTCAAGCCCGCTCCGGGCGAGGCGGGCAACGAGCTCGTCCCCGACCTGGCCGCGAGCAAGGGCGTGCCGACCGACGGTGGCAAGACGTGGACGTACAAGATCCGCGAGGGTGTGAAGTACGACGACGGCACCGTCGTGACCTCGAAGGACGTCAAGTACGCCGTCGAGCGGTCCAACTTCGCGCGTGACGTGCTGTCGCTCGGCCCGAACTACTTCCAGCAGATGCTGGCGGACCCGGACAAGTACAAGGGCCCGTACAAGGACAAGGGCGACAAGGGTCTCGCGTCCATCCAGACCCCGGACGACACCACCATCGTCTTCAAGCTGAAGAAGGCGTTCGCGGACTTCGACTACCTGGTCAGCGCCCCGCAGACCGCTCCGGTGCCGAAGGCCAAGGACAAGGGCGTGGACTACACGAAGTCCATCCTGTCCTCGGGCTCGTACAAGTTCGAGACCTATCAGGAGGGCAAGCAGGTCACCCTGGTCAGGAACCCGAACTGGGACGCCAAGACCGACCCGCTGCGCAAGCAGTACCCGGACAAGATCGTCCTGAACCTGAAGGTCAACCAGGCGACCATCGACAAGGACCTGCTCTCGGGTGCCACGCACGTCGACCTGGCCGGCCGGGGTGTCGACACCCAGACCCAGGCCCAGCTGATGAGCGACCCGAAGAAGAAGGCGAACACCGACAACACCGCCGGTGGCCGTCTCGTCTACACGGCGATCAACACGAAGGTCGCCCCGTTCAACAACGTCGAGTGCCGCAAGGCCGTGCAGTACGCCGTCGACAAGGTCTCCGTGCAGACCGCGATGGGCGGCTCGATCCGTGGTGACATCGCCAGCACCGTGATGCCGACGGACATCAAGGGCTACGTGAAGGACGACATGTACGCCACCCCCGGTGGCAAGGGTGACGCCGCGAAGGCCAAGGAGCACCTGAAGGCCTGTGGCCAGGAGAAGGGCTTCAAGACCGTCATCTCCGCCCGCAGCGACCGCCAGAGTGAGGTCGACTCGGCCACCGCGATCGTCGAGGCCCTCAAGAAGGTCGGCATCGAGGCGAGCATCAAGCAGTACCCCTCCAGCAAGTACTTCTCGGACTACGCGGGCGTCCCGAAGTTCACGAAGAAGGAGGGTATCGGCCTCATGATGATGCAGTGGGGCTCCGACTGGCCCACGGGCTACGGCTTCCTCCAGCAGATCGCGCACGGCGAGGCCATCGGCCAGTCCGGTAACACGAACCTCTCCGAGCTGAACGACCCGGCGATCAACAAGCTCCTCGACGACGCCATCGCGAACACCGACGAGGCGGCCCGCAACGCGGCCTACACCGAGGTGGACAAGAAGCTCATGGAGCAGGCCGTCATCGTCCCCCTGTCCTACTTCAAGGTCCTGCTGTACCGCTCGCCCAACGCCACCAACCTGGTGTCCACGGCTGCCTTCAGCGGTCAGTACGACTACCTCAACATCGGTACCACGAAGTAGTAGCCCCGGAAGGCAGGTGAAGGCATTGGTGCCCGCGGGCTTCGCCGCCCGCGGGCACCAGCGCCGGTCCCCGTGATCTCGTACATCCTCCGCCGGACAATCGCGGCAGTGATCCTGCTGCTGGTTGTCACCGCGGTCACCTTCGGCATCTTCTTCCTGCTGCCGAGGCTGGCCGGCCAGAGCGTCGATCAGCTGGCCCAGCAGTACATCGGAAAGAACCCCACGCCCGAGGACATCGCGGCTGTCAAGCGGAACCTCGGCCTGGATCAGCCCGTCTACACCCAATACTGGGAGTTCATCAAGGGGATCCTGGTAGGCGCCGACTACGACCTCGGCCCGACCACCGTTCACTGCAACGCGCCCTGCTTCGGCTACTCCTTCAAGGACCACCTCGAAGTCTGGCCCCAGCTCATGGACCGGCTGCCGGTCACCATCTCGCTGGCCAGCGGCGCGGCCGTGATCTGGCTGCTCTCGGGTGTCACCGCGGGCGTGATCTCCGCGCTCAGGCCGGGTTCCGTCTTCGACCGGGCCGCGATGGGCGTCTCGCTCGCCGGCGTCTCGCTTCCCATGTTCTTCACCGGCCAGCTGGCGCTGCTGCTCTTCAGCTACAAGCTGGAGATCTTCGGCAGAACCTACGTGCCACTGACCGAGAATCCCGCGCAGTGGGCCAACACCATGTTCCTGCCCTGGTGTTCGCTCGCCCTGCTCTACTCCGCGATCTACGCCCGGCTCACCCGGTCCGGCATGCTGGAGACGATGAACGAGGACTTCATCCGCACCGCGCGCGCCAAGGGCCTGCGTGAGCGGAAGGTCGTCGTCCGCCACGGCCTGCGCGCCGCGCTCACCCCGATCATCACCGTCTTCGGCATGGACCTCGGTCTGCTGCTCGGCGGTGCGCTGATCACCGAGTCGGTGTTCTCGCTGCACGGAATCGGCGAATACGCGGTCCAGGGCATCACAGCCAACGACCTGCCGCCCATCCTCGGCGTGACACTGGTCGCCGCCTTCTTCGTCGTGATCTGCAATCTCCTGGTGGACCTGCTGTACGCCGCCGTCGACCCGCGCGTGAGGCTCTCGTGACCGAACTGTCCAAGACCGGTGCCGCCGTGGGCGAGCCGGTGACGTCCGGGGAGCCGACCACCCCGGAGGCGTTCCTGGAGGTGCGCGACCTCAAGGTGCACTTCCCGACCGACGACGGCCTGGTCAAGTCCGTCGACGGGCTCACCTTCCAGCTGGAGAAGGGCAAGACCCTCGGCATCGTCGGCGAGTCCGGCTCGGGCAAGTCCGTCACGTCACTCGCCGTGATGGGCCTGCACCGTCAGGGCGCGCGCGGCAAGAACGTCAGGATGTCCGGCGAGATCTGGCTCGGCGGCAAGGAACTCGTCGGCGCCGAACCGGACGAGGTGCGCCGGATGCGCGGCCGCGAGATGGCCATGATCTTCCAGGATCCGCTGTCGGCCATGCACCCGTACTACACGGTCGGCAGCCAGATCGTGGAGGCATACCGCGTCCACAACGACGTGAACAAGAAGATCGCCCGCAATCGCGCGATCGAGCTGCTCGACCGGGTCGGCATCCCCGAGCCCGACAAGCGGGTGGACAGCTACCCGCACGAGTTCTCCGGCGGTATGCGCCAGCGCGCGATGATCGCGATGGCGCTGGTCAACAACCCCGAACTGCTCATCGCGGACGAGCCGACCACCGCCCTGGACGTCACGGTCCAGGCGCAGATCCTGGACCTGATCCGGGACCTCCAGAAGGAGTTCGGCTCCGCGGTCATCATCATCACCCACGACCTCGGCGTGGTCGCGGAGATCGCCGACGACATCCTCGTGATGTACGGCGGCCGTTGCGTCGAGCGCGGTCCGGTCGAGGACATCTTCTACGCCCCCCAGCACCCGTACACCTGGGGCCTGCTGGGCTCGATGCCGCGCATCGACCGCGACCAGACCGAACGCCTCATCCCGGTCAAGGGCTCGCCGCCCAGCCTCATCAACGTCCCCTCCGGGTGCGCCTTCAACCCGCGCTGCCCGTACGCGGACGTACCGAAGGGCGGGATCACCCGCACCGACCGCCCCCAGCTGCGCGAGGTCGGCAGCCGGCACTACTCCGCCTGCCACATGTCGCACGAGGACCGCACGCGGATCTGGACCGAAGAGATTGCGCCGAAGCTGTGAGCGAAACGAAGAAGACGGCCGGGGCCGACGCCGTCGAGGTGCCCGAGCAGGCCACCGCATCTCCCGAACCGCTGCTCAAGGTTCAGGGGCTGGTCAAGCACTTCCCCATCAAAAAGGGGATCTTGCAGCGCCAGGTCGGAGCCGTGAAGGCGGTCGACGGCATCGACTTCGATGTACGCCGCGGTGAGACCCTCGGTGTCGTCGGCGAGTCGGGGTGCGGCAAGTCGACCATGGGCCGGCTGATCACGCGGCTCCTCGAACCGACCTCGGGCAAGATCGAGTTCGACGGTCACGACATCACGCACCTCGGCACCGGCGGCATGCGGCCGCTGCGCCGCGACGTGCAGATGATCTTCCAGGACCCCTACGGCTCGCTGAACCCGCGCCACACGGTCGGATCGATCGTCAGCACGCCGTTCCGGCTCCAGGGCGTCGAGCCCGAGGGCGGCATCAAGAAGGAGGTCCAGCACCTCCTGGAGCTGGTGGGCCTGAGCCCCGAGCACTACAACCGCTATCCGCACGAGTTCTCCGGCGGCCAGCGCCAGCGCATCGGCATCGCCCGCGCGCTCGCGCTCAAGCCCAAGCTGGTCGTGGCGGACGAGCCGGTCTCCGCGCTGGACGTCTCGATCCAGGCGCAGGTCGTCAACCTGCTCGACGACCTCCAGGACGAGCTCGGTCTGACGTACGTGATCATCGCGCACGACCTCTCGGTCATCCGGCACGTCTCGGACCGCATCGCCGTGATGTACCTCGGCAAGATCGTGGAGCTGGCGGACCGCAAGTCCCTGTACGAGGCGCCGATGCACCCGTACACGAAGGCGCTCCTGTCCGCCGTCCCGGTGCCCGACCCCCGGCGGCGCGGTGCCAAGAGCGAGCGCATCCTGCTCAAGGGCGACGTGCCCTCGCCGATCTCGCCGCCTTCGGGCTGCCGCTTCCACACGCGGTGCTGGAAGGCGACGGACATCTGCACGACGCGGGAGCCGGCGCTGACCGCTCTGAAGACCGGCCACCAGGTGGCCTGCCACCACCCGGAGAACGGGCCCGACCAGGCGCCGGAGTCCACGGCCGTCCTGGAGACGGCCCGCGAGGCGATCGCGATCGTCGACGTCACACCGCCGGCCGCCGCGAAGGCGGCGGTGGCCGGGGACGGGCCCGACACCGGGGCCGCGACCCCGCCGGCGGGTGCGGAGGGCACCGGCAAGGAATAGAACCGGCACAATTGCCCGGTGTTCCAGGAACTCTTCACGCCCTCCGTCCAGCATTCGCTCGACCTCGTCGGGATCTTCGTCTTCGCGATCTCCGGCGCCCTGCTCGCCGTGCGCAAGAACTTCGACGTCTTCGGCATCGCGGTGCTCGCAGAGGTCACCGCGCTGGGCGGAGGGCTGTTCCGCGACCTCATCATCGGCGCCGTGCCGCCGGCCGCCTTCACCGATCTCGGGTACTTCACCACCCCGCTGATCGCGGCGGCCCTCGTCTTCTTCCTGCACCCCGAGGTCGAGCGCATCCAGGGCGCGGTCAACGCCTTCGACGCGGCCGGGCTCGGGCTGTTCTGCGTCACCGGCACCACCAAGGCGTACGACTACGGGCTCGGCCTGACCGCTTCGGCGGCCCTCGGCCTCGCCACCGCGGTCGGCGGCGGCGTGCTGCGCGACGTCCTCGCCAACGAGGTGCCCTCGCTGCTGCGCTGGGACCGCGACCTGTACGCCGTGCCCGCGATCGTCGGCGCCGCGATGGTCGCGCTGTGCCTGCGCTTCGACGCCCTGAACGCGCTGACCAGCGGCATCGCCGTCGTCACGGCCTTCACGCTGCGGCTGCTCGCGATGCACTTCCACTGGCGCGCGCCGCGCGCCTGGCACCGGAGCTCGGCGAAGGCGGAGGAGAAGTCCGAGGCCGCCGCGTGAGCCCGGCCTCCTCCCCAACCGAGACCTTTTCTTAGCTACCGCTTAGTAACGTAGCGGTGTACGGTGCATGCCATGGCACAGGCATCCATCGGGGACAGCGAGTTCGACCGCGACACCGCCCTCACGGCGCGCGCACCGGGCGTCTACGACGCGGAGCTCTCCGCGGGCTGGACGATCATCCAGGCCGTCAACGGCGGCTACCTCCTCGCCCTGCTCGGCCGGGCCCTCGGCGATGCCCTGCCGCACCCCGACCCGTTCACGATCTCGGCGCACTACCTGACGCCGTCCGTGCCCGGCAAGGCGGTGGTGCGTACCGAGACCGTACGCACCGGACGCACCCTCTCCACCGGCCAGGCGTCCCTCTACCAGTACGCCGAGGACGGCACCGAGGTCGAGCGGATCCGGGTCCTCGCCTCCTACGGCGACCTCGACGCCCTGCCCGACGACGTCCGCACCACCGCCAAGCCGCCGGCCATGCCGCCGTACGAGCACTGCCTCGGCGCCGACGCCGGGCCCGCCGTCATCCCCGGCAGCTCGGCCATCACGGAGCGGCTCGACATCCGGCTCGACCCCGCCACCGTCGGCTGGGCAATCGGCGCGCCCTCCGGCAAGGGGGAGATGCGCGGCTGGTTCGGCCTGGCCGACGGCCGGGACGCCGACCCGCTCTCGCTGCTGCTGACGGTCGACGCGCTGCCGCCGACCTCATTCGAGCTGGGCCTCAAGGGCTGGACGCCGACCGTCGAACTCACCACCCACATACGCTGCCGTCCCGCCCCGGGGCCGCTGCGCGTCTCGATCACCACCCGCAACCTGGCGGGCGGCTTCCTGGAGGAGGACGCCGAGGTCTGGGACAGCGCGGACCGGCTCGTCGCCCAGTCCCGGCAGCTCGCGCGGGCGCCGCGCCTCTGAGTCCCGCCGCCGGGCCCGCGAGGGCCCGTGCGGGTCAGTCCAGCCAGTGCCGGCGGCCGAGACCGACCAGGCGCAGCTGGCGGCGCGCCAGGGCGGCGGCCGCCTCGACGTGCTCCTCGCCGTGCGGCCACGCCTCCAGGAACGCGGACGCGGTCATCACCATGTGGTCGACGTACACGTGCGCGAGCATCCGCCGGTCGTCCTCGCTCCAGCCCGACATGTCGGGCTGGGTGGCGAGCCAGTCCGCCACCTCGTCGGCGAACAGGCCCAGTTGCTCACCTGTCGCGGCGCGCACCCGCTCGACGCCGCCGTGCCGTTCGCGGGTGACGAAGCGGACGTGGGCGGGGTACGCGCGGACATGACGCGCGATGAGCCCGACCGTACGGTCGATGCGCTCCGCGCTGCCGCCGGTCGTCGCGAGGGTCGAGCGGATCATCGTGTGCAGACTGCCGAGCGCCTCGTCCACGAGCGCGACGCCGAGATCGGCCGTGTCCCGGAAGTGCCGGTAGAAGGCGGTCGGGGCGACTCCGGCCGCGCGCGTGACCTCGCGCAGACCCAGGCTGCTCAGGCTCTGGTGTTCGAGCAGGCCCAGGGCCGCCTCCATGAGTGCCTGGCGGGTCTTCTGCTTCTGGGCCTGGCGGACGCCGACGGTGTGACTCATGACATCCAGTAAACAACTGTTCTCCGATTGCGGGGAACCCGCGGGGGCACACTAGACTGAGAAGTCAGTGAACAGTCGTACTCTCAGGAGGGGTTCAGTGTTCTTCCTCGTAGCGGCTCTGTTGTTGCTGGGGGTGCTGATGGGCACCGTGGCCCATGTGCCGGCCCAGGTCTCCCTCGTCGCCGCCGCGCTCATCGGCGTCTGGCTGCTCGTCTTCGCTGCCCGTGAACGTCATTCGCGACGGTCCACCCGAAGGAGCTGAACGCGCCATGGAGTTCACCGCATCCGCCCGTCGGCTCACCGGCACGCGGGACGCCGACGGCATGGCCGTCGCCTCGTTCGTCCTCGGCCTTCTCGGGCTCCTCGTGCTCAACATCTTCCTCGGCCCCATCGCAATCGTGCTGGCCTCCCTTGCCCTTTGGCGTGGCACCGAACGCCGGGGCAGGGCACTGCTCGGCCTCGGCCTCGGCGTGGCCGACCTGGTGGTCCTCGCCGTCCTGGCCTCCGCCGACAACACCGTCTCCTGGACCTTCGGCGGCTGACCGGACGCGGCGGGCCAAGGGCGGGACGGGGGAGCGTCCGGCGGACTCGTAGAATCGAGTGCACCATGGCTTACCTCGACCACGCCGCGACCACCCCGATGCTTCCGGAAGCGGTCGGGGCAATGACCGACCAGCTCGCCGTCACCGGCAACGCGTCGTCCCTGCACGCCGCCGGCCGTAGGGCCAGGCGCACCGTCGAGGAGGCCCGTGAGACACTCGCGGAGTCACTCGGCGCCCGTCCGAGCGAGGTGGTGTTCACCGCCGGCGGCACCGAGGCCGACAACCTCGCCGTCAAGGGCCTGTACTGGGCCAGGCGCGACGCCGACCCGCGCAGAACCCGCGTCCTGGCCAGCCCCGTCGAGCACCACGCGGTGCTGGACGCCGTCCACTGGCTGGGCGAGCACGAGGGCGCGACCGTCGAGTACCTGCCGGTCGACGCCTACGGCAGGGTGCACCCGGCGGCGCTGCGCGAAGCCATCGGGCGCGACCCCTCGGATGTCGCCCTTGCCACCGTGATGTGGGCCAACAACGAGATCGGCACCGTCATGCCGGTCCGCGAACTGGCGGACGCGGCAGCCGAGTTCGGCGTGCCGCTGCACGCCGACGCGGTGCAGGCGTACGGTCAGCTCGACGTGGACTTCGCGGCCTCCGGACTCGCCGCGATGACCGTCTCCGGGCACAAGATCGGCGGCCCGTACGGCATCGGCGCGCTGCTGCTCGGCCGCGAGTACACGCCCGTTCCCGTGCTGCACGGCGGCGGTCAGGAGCGGCACGTGCGCTCCGGCACCCTCGACGCCCCGGCCATCGCCGCCTTCGCGGTGGCGGGCCGGATCGCCGCCGAGCGGCGCGAGTGGTTCGCGCGCGAGATCGGCGGCCTGCGCGACGACCTGGTCGCGGCCGTACGCACGGCCGTCCCCACGGCGATCCTCGGCGGCGACCCCTCCCCGGGCGGCCGGCTGCCGGCCAACGCCCACTTCACCTTCCCGGGCTGCGAGGGCGACTCGCTGCTCCTGCTGCTCGACGCGCAGGGCATCGAATGCTCCACCGGGTCCGCCTGCACGGCGGGTGTCGCCCAGCCGAGCCACGTGCTGCTGGCCACCGGGACCGACCCCGACCTCGCGCGCGGCACGCTGCGCTTCTCGCTGGGGCACACCTCGACCGCCGAGGACGTGGCGGCGGTGGCCGGGGCGATCGGTCCGGCGGTGGAGCGGGCGCGTACGGCCGGACTCGTCTGACGCCGCCGGTCAGGTCCTGACCGGCGGCCCGCCCGCCAGCTCCTGTCGTACGAGCCGGAGGTAGCGGGCCCAGTCCCAGTGCGGGCCCGGGTCCGTGTGGTCGGTGCCCGGGACCTCGACGTGGCCGATGATGTGCTCCCGGTCGGCGGGAATCCCGTACCGGCGGCAGATCCCGGCGGCCAGACGGGCCGACGAGCGGTACATGACGTCCGTGAAGTCCTCGGGACGGTCGACGAAGCCCTCGTGCTCGATGCCCACGCTGCGTTCGTTGTACGAGCGGTTCCCCGCGTGATAGGCGACGTCCAGCTCCCGGGCCATCTGCGTGATGTGGCCGTCCTTCGCGCGCACTATGTAGTGCGCGGCGGCCGCGTGCAGCGGGTTCTTGAAGACGCGCACGGCCGAGGCGAAGCTGCCCTGCGTCACGTGGATCACGATCCGGTCGATCGTGTAGTCGGCGGGACGGTCGGCGGTCCGCAGGTTCGCCGCCGACGCCGCCACCCACCGGGCGCCCTTGTGATCCACCTCTCCCTCCGTGCGCTGCTTGTCGATACCCGGCACGAGCCACCACATCCGGGCCAGCTCCTCGCCGTACACAGCGGCCGTACCGCCCACCAGGGCCGCGCCACCCCCGATGAACAGCGCGCGTCTGCTCACCCTTGCCGCCTTCTTCTGCTCCATGAGCCCTTTAACGCTTTCGGCCCTGTCGGTGGTTCCGTCTACCCTGGTGGAGCTATGACTGAGACCCCGCGCCGCCTCCGTGTCCTCGCCGCCATGTCCGGCGGGGTCGACTCCGCCGTTGCCGCTGCCCGAGCCGCCGAGGCCGGGCACGACGTGACCGGCGTACACCTCGCCCTGTCCGCCAACCCGCAGTCGTTCCGCACGGGCGCCCGCGGCTGCTGCACGATCGAGGACTCGCGCGACGCGCGCCGGGCGGCCGACGTCATCGGCATCCCCTTCTACGTCTGGGACCTCGCCGAGCGCTTCCGCGAGGACGTCGTCGAGGACTTCGTCGCGGAGTACGAGGCCGGACGGACCCCGAACCCCTGCCTGCGCTGCAACGAGAAGATCAAGTTCGCCGCGCTGCTCGACAAGGCGCTGGCCCTCGGCTTCGACGCGGTGGCCACCGGCCACTACGCGACGGTCGTGCTCCGCGAGGACGGCTCGCGCGAACTGCACCGCGCCTCCGACATGGCCAAGGACCAGTCGTACGTCCTCGGCGTCCTCGACGAGCGGCAGCTCGCGCACGCGATGTTCCCGCTCGGCGACACGCTCACCACGAAGGAAGAGATCCGCGCCGAGGCCGAGCGCCGCGGCCTCGCGGTCGCCAAGAAGCCCGACAGCCACGACATCTGCTTCATCGCGGACGGCGACACCCAGGGCTTCCTGGCCGACCGTCTCGGCGGCAAGGCGGAGGGCGACATCCTCGACGAGTCGGGTACGAAGATCGGCAGCCACGAGGGCGCCTTCGGCTTCACCATCGGCCAGCGCAAGGGCCTGCGCATCGGCCACCCGGCCCCCGACGGCAAGCCGCGCTACGTCCTGGACATCTCCCCGGTGAACAACACGGTGACGGTGGGCCCGGTCGAGGCCCTCGACGTCACCTCCCTGACGGCGATCAAGCCCCGCTGGTGCGGAACGGCCCCGACGGGCAGCGGCACGTACACCGCCCAGCTGCGCGCGCACGGCGGCGAGACGCCGGTGACGGCGGAGCTGGTCGACGGCGAGCTGCGCGTCACCTTCGACGAGCCGGTGCGCGGCGTCGCGCCCGGCCAGGCGATCGTGCTGTACGACGGCACGCGCGTCGTCGGCTCGGCGACGATCGCGACGACGACGCGGGCGGCCGCGGCCACCGTCTGAGCCACCGGGGCCAGTGCGTGATCTCCGCGTTCGAGGAGCGGAGTCGCGGACGGCGTCCCGGTCGACGACGCGCTCCAACGGCTCGGTCCACGACGCGAAGCCCCGGAACGTCGCTCCCGGCGGAAAGGATTCACCCCGCCGCGACGACCTCCGTGTCG
The DNA here is from genome assembly GCF_001746415.1 of Streptomyces agglomeratus. Lineage (NCBI taxonomy): Bacteria > Bacillati > Actinomycetota > Actinomycetes > Kitasatosporales > Streptomycetaceae > Streptomyces > Streptomyces agglomeratus. Next base: position 2,587,210 of record NZ_MEHJ01000001.1, on the reverse strand, counting down.
TAGAAGCAGAAGTGGCCCTTCACGGCGGCCACTTCCGGCTTCGGGTCGAGATAGGCCCACACCAGATCGGCGGCCTCCGGCACCGACCAGTACGACGCGTACCCCTTGAAAGGACAGTGCGTACGCCGGTCCGACGGAGTCAGCAGGTCGGTCCTGACGTCCTCGGGCGGCAGGTAGTAGCGCACCGGCAGGCCGGTCTCGCGCAGGAGCAGCGGGCGGCGGCTCTCCGCCAGTACCACTCCGCCGTGCGTGACGCGCACGTGCTCGGTGCCCTGCTCGACGGTGATGCGGTGTCCTGCGGTCACGGGCGACCCTCTCTCGGTCCGGGTAAGACGGGCGTTTCCCACTCCAGCGTCCGCGCGGCGTAGGTTCTTCCCCATGGCACTGAACATCTGCGTCTTCCTCTCCGCCGCCGACCTCGACGAGCGCTACACGCGCCCCGCCCGCGAATTCGGCGAACTGATCGGCAAGGGCGGCCACACGCTGGTGTGGGGAGGGTCGGAGGCCGGGCTGATGAAGGTCGTCGCCGACGGCGTGCAGGAGGCCGGCGGGCGGCTCGTCGGCGTATCGGTGGAGTTCCTGCACACCGTGGCGCGGGAGAACGCCGACGAGATGGTGATCGCCAAGGACCTCGCCGAACGCAAGGCGCTGCTGCTCGCCAGGTCCGACGCGATCGTCGTCATGGTCGGCGGCACCGGCACGCTGGACGAGGCCACCGAGATACTGGAGCTGAAGAAGCACGGCCTGCACGACAAGCCGGTGGTGCTGCTCAACACGGCGGGCTTCTACGACGGCCTCAAGCTCCAGTTCCAGCGGATGGAAGCGGAGGGCTTCCTGCCGGTCCCCCTCGCCGACCTGGTGTTCTTCGCGGAGGACGGCGTCGCGGCACTCGCCTACCTTGAGGAGTCGACCGGCGTGCAGTGATGCGAGCATGGGCCCTATGGCTACACATGTGATCACCGGAGCCGGCTCGGGCATCGGCGCGGCCGTCGCCCGCCGCCTGCACGAGCGCGGCGACGACATCGTCCTGATGGCCCGCGACGCGGGCCGCGCCAAGCAGCTCGCGGGAGCGTTCCCCGGCGCCCGTACGCTCGTCGGCGACCTCGCCAACCCCGACCGGCTCTCCTGGGCGTTCTCGCACCAGCCGATGCCGGAGCGGGTGGACTCGCTGCTGCACATCGCGGGCGTCGTCGACCTCGGCCGCGTCGGCGACCTCGGCACCAAGACCTGGCACAGCCAGCTCAACGTGAACCTGATCGCCCCGGCCGAGCTGACCCGGCTGTTCCTGCCCCAACTCCGCCACGACAAGGGCCACGTGGTCTTCGTCAACTCCGGCGCGGGCCTGACCGCGCACGCCGAGTGGGGCCCGTACGCCGCCAGCAAGCACGGCCTGAAGGCACTGGCCGACGCGCTGCGCCAGGAGGAGCACGGCAACGGCGTACGCGTCACGTCCGTCTATCCGGGGCGTACCGCAAGCGCCATGCAGGAGAAGGTGCACCACCAGGAGGGCAAGGAGTACGACCCGTCGCGCTGGATCGACCCGGAGTCGGTCGCGACGACGATCCTCATGTCCCTCGACCTCCCGCGCGACGCCGAGGTCAACGACCTCACCGTGCGGCCGGGCCGATGAGCGCGCACGAGGGCGGGTACGTGTGGGGCCCGGCGACCGGCGTCGGTTCCATGCCGGGCGGGGACGCCCGCGAGACCGCCAGGACCGTCACCGGATCGTTCGAGGACTTCCCGTACCTCGCGGAGCTGCCCGCGCGCGGCCCCGGCGCCGACATGATCGGCCGGACCGCCGGGATGCTCGTCGAGATGTACGTCCACCTCGAACCCAGCGGCTGGCGCTTCAGCGACCGGCCGGGGCGCGACACCCGGCGGGCCCGCTCCTGGCTGGGCGAGGACCTGGACGCGCTGGAGGAGTTCACCCAGGGGTACACCGGCCCGCTGAAGGTGCAGGCCGTCGGGCCGTGGACGCTGGCCGCCTCGCTGGAACTGCGCGGCGGCGAGGCGGCGGTCGGCGACCCGGGCGCGGCCCGCGACCTCGCCGGCTCGCTGGCGGAGGGCCTGCGCGCGCATCTCGCGGAGGTGCGGCGGCGGGTGCCCGGCGCGCAGGTGGTGCTCCAGCTCGACGAGCCGTCGCTGACGGCCGTACTGCGCGGACACGTCAGGACCGCGAGCGGCTACCGGACGTACCGGGCGGTGGACCGCCAGGTCGTCGAGGGCGCGCTGCGGGACGTGATGGGCGTGAACGACGGGCCGGTGGTCGTGCACTCCTGCGCACCCGACGTGCCGTTCGCCCTGCTGCGCCGGGCCGGTGCCGCGGGCGTCTCGTTCGACTTCTCGCTGCTCACCGAGCGTGACGAGGAGTCGATCGGTGAGGCCGTGGAGGGCGGTACGCAGCTGTTCGCCGGAATCGTGCCGGGCACCGACACGGCATTGTCCGACCCGGCCGGTAGCGTCATGGGTGTCAGGACGCTGTGGCGCAGGCTGGGGCTGAATCCGGGGACTCTGGCGGAGTCCCTGGTGATCACTCCGTCGTGCGGGCTCGCGGGGGCTTCCCCCGCGTACGCGCGCGCCGCGCTCGCGCACTGCGCCAGGGCCGCGAGATCGCTCGCGGACAACCCTGAGTAACGGGAATCGGAAACGGGAGGCAGGACGGTGGCTGGCGAACAGCAGGCGGCGGCGGTGCCGGCGGAGGCACGGGAGCGGCACGCACAGCTCGCTGAGCAGATCGAGGAGCACCGCTTCCGGTACTACGTGAAGGACCAGCCGGTCATCAGCGACGCGGAGTTCGACAAGCTGCTGCGGACGCTGGAGGGTCTGGAGGACGAGTATCCCGAGCTGCGTACGCCCGACTCGCCCACCCAGAAGGTCGCGGGGGCGTACGAGACGGACTTCACGGCGGTCCAGCACCGCGAGCGCATGCTGTCCCTCGACAACGCCTTCGACGACGAGGAGCTGTCGGCCTGGGGCGAGCGCGTCGCGGGTGAGCTGGGCACGGTGCCGTACCACCTGCTCTGCGAGCTGAAGGTGGACGGCCTCGCGGTCAATCTGACGTACGAGAAGGGCCGGCTGACGCGGGCCGCGACCCGGGGCGACGGCCGCACGGGCGAGGACATCACGCCCAACGTCCGTACGATCGCGGGCATTCCGGACCGGCTGAAGGGCGACCGGATCCCGGACCTGGTCGAGATCCGCGGCGAGGTGTACTTCCCGATGGAGAAGTTCCAGGAGCTGAACGCCCGTCTGGTCGCCGCCGAGGACAAGCCGTTCGCCAACCCGCGCAACGCGGCGGCCGGTTCGCTGCGGCAGAAGGACCCCAAGGTCACCGCGAGCCGCCCGCTGCACATGGTGGTGCACGGCATCGGCGCCCGGGAGGGCTTCGACATCGACCGCCTGTCGCAGGCGTACGAGCTGCTGCGCGAATGGGGCCTGCCGGTCGCGCGGCACAACAGGGTGGTCGAAGACCTCGCGGGCGTACGGGAGTTCATCGCGTACTTCGGCGAGAACCGGCACTCTGTGGAGCACGAGATCGACGGCGTCGTCGTCAAGCTCGACGAGATCCGGCTCCAGGGCCGGCTCGGCTCGACCTCGCGGGCGCCGCGCTGGGCCATCGCCTGGAAGTACGCGCCGGAGGAGGTCAACACCAAGCTCGTCAACATCCGGGTCGGCGTGGGGCGCACGGGGCGCGTGACGCCGTACGCCCAGGTGGAGCCGGTGACGGTCGCCGGTTCCGAGGTGGAGTTCGCCACCCTGCACAACCAGGAAGTGGTGAAGGCCAAGGGCGTACGCATCGGGGACACCGTGGTGCTGCGCAAGGCGGGCGACGTCATCCCCGAGATCCTCGGGCCGGTCGTGGACCTGCGGGACGGCAGCGAGCGGGAGTTCGTGATGCCGTCCGAGTGCCCCGAGTGCGGTACGCCGCTGCGCCCGATGAAGGAGGCCGACATCGACCTCCGCTGCCCCAACGCCCGTTCCTGCCCGGCCCAGTTGCGGGAGCGGCTGTTCTACCTGGCGGGCCGCAAGTCGCTGGACATCGAGAACTTCGGGTACGTCGCGGCGGCCGCGCTCACCAGGCCGCTGGAGCCGGCCGAGCCTCCGCTGCGCGACGAGGGCGACCTCTTCGACCTCCGGGTCGAACAGCTGCTGCCCATCAAGTCGTATGTCCTGGACCAGGATTCGGGTCTTCCCAAGCGCGACCCGAAGACCGGCGAGGAGAAGATCGTCACCTTCTTCGCCAACCAGGAGGGCGAGCCGAAGAAGAACACCCTCGCCATGCTGGAGAACATCGCGGCCGCGAAGCAGCGCCCGCTCGCGCGCGTCATCACCGGGCTCTCCATCCGGCACGTGGGGCCGGTCGCGGCGGAGGCGCTGGCCCGCGAATTCCGGTCGATCGACCGGATCGAACACGCCACGGAGGGGGAACTGGCCGCGGTGGAGGGCGTCGGACCGATCATCGCCGCCTCGCTCAAACAGTGGTTCGAGGAGGACTGGCACCGGGAGATCCTGCGCAAGTGGCGGGCGGCCGGGGTCCGGATGGAGGAGGAGGGCGCCGGAGAGGAGCAGGGGCCGCGTCCGCTGGAGGGCCTCACCGTCGTGGTGACCGGGACTCTCCAGAACTACACCCGGGATGGCGCAAAAGAGGCGCTCCAAAACCTTGGCGCGAAAGTGACCGGATCTGTTTCGAAGAAGACCGGTTTTGTCGTGGTGGGCGACAGCCCCGGCTCCAAGTACGACAAAGCCATGCAGTTGAAGGTGCCAGTGCTGAACGAAGAGGGATTTGCCGTCCTTTTGGCGGAGGGTCCGGACGCGGCGCGTGAAGCGGCTGTGCCGACCGAGGAGTAGGTGCGCCGCGGGGCGGGGAAAGGGCCGGTGAGAGGGGTAAGTCCCCAGCAGGGATCACCCGTTCGGCGCATAGCAGACGGACGCGGGTGGCTGGGTCGCATTCGGGCAACAGCGGTGGACCGCTGCCCCGGAGAGCCTTCTGCGGCCTACTGTTGAGATGTGCGCCTGCCGTGCACGGCTGCAATGGGGTGTCCCCTGCTCATAAGGAGCCCGGGGAAGGGATTTCAGTCGTGGACGGCATGACAACGGGGCCACCGCTTGGCAGGGGCACCGCCGGCTGTGAGAGGGACGGAATGAAACCGACCGAGAGTGCCGACCCGGCCTCACGGCTGCGGCGGTGGGCGGGCACCCCCAGGGCGCTGCCCGCCGCCATCGTGACACTGGCCGCCCTTGTCCTGGCCACCGGCATCTTCGGCGCCGTGACCGGGGACCGCGCCCTGTTCCCCGACGGCACGGTCGGCTGGTCCCTCGCGGTCCTCACCGGAGTCATCGTCGGCCACCTGGTCGCACTCGGCCGCGACCGGTGGTGGGGCGGCACGGGATCGGGCGCCGCGCTCACCCTGGCCGTCCTGCTGCTGTTCGGCTGGGTGCCCGCCGGTCTGGTCAGCCTGGCCGTCGTGGTCCTGGTCGGCGTGGCCCGCCGGCACCGCTGGAAACAGGGGCTGCTGCACGGCGCCGTCGACATACTCGGGATCGGCATCGCCGCGCTGGTGCTGGCCGTGTTCGGCGACGTACCGACCGTCGAGAAGCCCTGGAATCCGCTGGAGTGGGGGCTGGAGACGGTCCCGGAGGTCGTGCTGGCCGCCACCGCGTACCTCGCCCTCACCCGGCTGCTGCTCTGGTACGCGCTGGCGCCGCGCCGGGGACGGCTGCCGTCCGTCGCCAGGACGGCCCTGTACCGGCAGGGACTCGTCGCGGTCGCGCTGCTCGGCATCGCACCGCTGATCTGCGTGGTCGCGGTGGCGCTGCCCGTCCTGCTGCCGCTGTTCGCCGTACCGCTGATAGCGCTGGACTCCACGCTGTGGATCGCCAGGGCCCGGGCCGAGGAGCAGCTGCGGGACCCGCTGACCGGGCTGCCGAACCGGCACTGGCTGCTCCAGCGGGCCCGCCCCGTCCTCGAAGAGGCCGAGAGCGTGGGGACGAGGTCCGCCCTCGTACTGATAGACCTCGACCGCTTCAGGGCGGTCAACGACACGCTCGGGCACCTCGCGGGCGACCGGCTGCTGCTCCAGATAGCCGACCGGCTGCGCCTGGCGCTGCCGCGCGGGGCGGAGGCCGCGCGGCTGGGCGGGGACGAGTTCGCGGTGCTGCTGCCGACGGCGGACTCGACGACCAGCGCGCAGCGCGTCGCGAGGCATCTGGTGGCCGCACTCTCCTCGCCCCTCGATCTGGACGGCCTGACGCTCGTTCTGGAGGCCAGCGCGGGCGTCGCGGTCTTCCCCGACCACGCGCTGGACGCGGAAGGGCTGCTGCGGCGCGCGGACGTGGCGATGTACCAGGCCAAGCGCGACCGTACCGGCGTGGAGGTCTACGAGTCCAAGCGCGACAGCAACACCCCGGACCGGCTCGGCCTGCTGGGCGACCTGCGGCGCGCGCTGGACGCGGGCGAGGTCGAGCTGCACTACCAGCCGAAGGTCGGGTTCGACGGCCACGTGGCGGGGCTCGAAGCGCTGGTCCGGTGGGTGCACCCGGAGCGCGGGCGGGTTCCCCCGGACGAGTTCATCGCCATCGCGGAGTCGTCGGGGCTGATGCCCCATCTGACGGAGTACGTACTGGAGACCGCGCTCGCGCAGGTCGCGCGCTGGCGGGCGCAGGGGCTGAACACCCCGGTGGCGGTGAACGTGTCACCGCGCGACGTGCACACGCCGGGCTTCGCGGGCGCGGTGGCCGCGCGGCTGGCCAGGCACGGTGTCCCCGCGGGGTCCCTGCAACTCGAAATAACGGAGCACGTGCTGCTGGAGGACCCGCAGCGGGCGGCGGACACGCTGGCCGGGCTGACCGGGCACGGCGTGAAGATGTCCCTGGACGACTTCGGCACGGGTTACTCGTCCCTCGTCCATCTGCGCCGGCTGCCGGTCAGCGAGCTCAAGATCGACCGGTCGTTCGTGGCGCGGCTGGCCGTCGACAACGAGGACGCCGAGATCGTCCGCTGCACCGTCGACCTCGCCCACTCGCTCGGCCTGCTGGTGGTGGCCGAGGGCGTAGAGGACGACGAGACGTGGGAGCGCCTGCGGGACCTGGGCTGCGACGCGGTCCAGGGCTGGCTGGTGGCGGCCGCCATGCCCCCGGACGAGGCGACGGCGTGGCTCCTGGCCCGGGGCGAGCGGGGCTGGCACCGCCAGGTCGACCTGGACCGGGTGGCCGCGGCGGCGGCCCTGGAGGAGGCGCAGCGCCAGTCCCCGTCGCCGTCCGGCCAGCCGGTGAAGTAGCGCCGAAGAGCAGCCGAAGAGCATAGGAAGCAGCCCGCGGGGAATCCGTTTCGTGGCCAGGGGGCCCGGCCCCATAGGATTGGGCCAAAATCCACACACTCACCCCTGAGGATCGCTGCATGCCTGGCATCACGCGCGAGGAGGTCGCCCACCTCGCACGGCTGGCGCGTCTGGAGCTGAAGGGCGAAGAGCTCGATCACTTCGCCGGTCAGCTCGACGACATCATCGGCGCGGTCGCCCGCGTCTCCGAGGTCGCCGACCAAGACGTACCGCCGACCTCCCACCCGCTGCCGCTGACGAACGTCATGCGCGCGGACGAGGTCCGTCCGTCGCTCACCCCGGAGCAGGCCCTCTCCGGCGCCCCCGCCCAGGAGCAGCAGCGTTTCAAGGTGCCGCAGATCCTGGGGGAGGACTAAACACCATGACCGACACGCACATCATCAAGCTCACCGCCGCCGAGACCGCCGCGAAGATCGCTTCGGGCGAGCTCACGGCCGTCGAGGTCACCGAGGCCCACCTGGCCCGGATCGACGCCGTCGACGAGAAGGTGCACGCCTTCCTGTACGTCGACCGTGAGGGTGCGCTGGCCCAGGCTCGCGCCGTGGACGCGAAGCGGGCGAACGGCGAGAAGCTCGGCCCGCTGGCCGGCGTCCCGCTCGCGCTGAAGGACATCTTCACCACCGAGGGCATCCCGACCACCGTCGGTTCGAAGATCCTCGAAGGCTGGATCCCGCCGTACGACGCGACGCTGACCAAGAAGCTCAAGGCGGCCGACGTCGTCATCCTCGGCAAGACCAACATGGACGAGTTCGCCATGGGGTCCTCCACCGAGAACAGCGCGTACGGCCCCACCGGCAACCCCTGGGACCTGACGAAGATCCCCGGCGGCTCCGGAGGCGGCTCCTCCGCCGCCCTCGCGTCGTTCGAGGCGCCGCTCGCGATCGGCACGGACACCGGCGGCTCCATCCGCCAGCCCGCCGCCGTCACCGGCACCGTCGGCGTCAAGCCGACGTACGGCGGCGTCTCCCGCTACGGCATGGTCGCCTTCTCGTCCTCCCTCGACCAGGGCGGCCCCTGCGCCCGTACGGTCCTGGACGCCGCGCTCCTGCACGAGGTCATCGCCGGCCACGACCCGCTCGACTCGACCTCCATCGACGCCCCGGTCCCGCCGGTCGTCGAGGCCGCCCGCAACGGCTCGGTCGCCGGCATGCGCGTCGGCGTCGTCAAGCAGTTCCGCGGCGAGGGCTACCAGGCCGGTGTCCTCCAGCGCTTCGACGAGTCCGTCGAGCTGATGCGCGGACTGGGCGCCGAGATCGTCGAGCTGGACTGCCCGTCCTTCGACCTGGCGCTGTCCGCGTACTACCTCATCGCCCCGTCGGAGTGCTCCTCCAACCTGGCCCGCTTCGACGCCATGCGCTACGGCCTGCGGGTCGGCGACGACGGCACGAAGTCCGCCGAGGAGGTCACCGCCCTCACCCGTGAGGCCGGCTTCGGCGACGAGGTCAAGCGCCGCATCATCCTCGGTACGTACGCGCTCAGTTCCGGCTACTACGACGCGTACTACGGCTCGGCGCAGAAGGTCCGTACGCTCATCACGCAGGACTTCGAGAAGGCGTTCGAGAAGGTCGACGTGATCGTCTCGCCGACGACGCCCACCACCGCCTTCCCGATCGGCGAGCGCGCCGACGACCCGATGGCGATGTACCTCGCGGACCTGTGCACGATCCCGACCAACCTGGCCGGCAACGCCGCCATGTCGCTGCCCTGCGGCCTGGCGCCCGAGGACGGCATGCCGGTCGGTCTCCAGATCATCGCCCCCGCCATGAAGGACGACCGTCTTTACAAGGTCGGCGCCGCCGTAGAGGCAGCCTTCGTGGAAAAGTGGGGCCACCCGCTGCTTGAGGAGGCACCGTCGCTGTGAGCCCCATGCCCATCAAGGCCAAGGGATTCAAGAATTCCAAGGCCGGTACGTACCTGTCGATCGGCTCCACCGCCTTCGGCGCGATCAGCGTCGTCAAGCAGGCCCGTATGGCCCGCAAGGACAACGACACGCTGCGTCTCGTCGACGCCGCTGTCTCCGCCGCCGCCATCGTCACCGGCCTCGCTCTGCTCTACCGCGAGCTGAAGAAGCTCGGCGACGACGACGTCCTGCTGGGCTGAGAGGGAAAGTTTCACCGTGACCGTCACTGAACTGGTGTCGTACGAGGACGCGCTCGCGTCCTACGACCCCGTCATGGGCCTGGAGGTCCATGTCGAGCTTGGCACAAAGACGAAGATGTTCTGCGGCTGCTCCACGGAGCTGAAGCAGGACGCCAACAGCCAGACCTGCCCCACCTGCCTGGGGCTGCCCGGCTCGCTCCCGGTCGTCAACGCGATCGGCGTCGAGTCGGCCGTCAAGATCGGCCTCGCGCTCAACTGCGAGATCGCCGAGTGGTGCCGCTTCGCCCGGAAGAACTACTTCTATCCGGACATGCCGAAGAACTTCCAGACCTCCCAGTACGACGAGCCGATCGCCTTCAACGGCTATCTGGACGTCCAGCTGGAGGACGGCGAGATCTTCCGCGTGCAGATCGAGCGCGCCCACATGGAGGAGGACACCGGCAAGTCGCTGCACGTCGGCGGCGCCACCGGCCGTATCCACGGCGCGTCCCACTCCCTGCTGGACTACAACCGCGCAGGCATCCCGCTCATCGAGATCGTCACCAAGCCGATCGAGGGCGCGGGCACGCGCGCTCCCGAGGTCGCGAAGGCGTACGTCGCCGAACTGCGCGAGCTCATCAAGGCGCTCGGCGTCTCCGAGGCGCGCATGGAGCAGGGCCAGATGCGCTGCGACGTGAACCTCTCGCTGCGGCCGCACGGCCGTGAGGAGTTCGGTACGCGCTCCGAGACGAAGAACGTCAACTCGCTGCGCTCGGTCGAGCGCGCCGCCCGCTACGAGATCCAGCGGCACGCCGCGGTGCTCTCGTCCGGCGGCACGATCGTGCAGGAGACCCGGCACTTCCACGAGGAGGACGGCTCCACCACGGCCGGCCGCATCAAGGACAACGCCGAGGACTACCGGTACTTCCCGGAGCCCGACCTGGTGCCCGTGGCCCCCGCGCGCGAGTGGGTCGAGGAGCTCCGCAAGGGGCTGCCCGAGCTGCCGCGGGTGCGCCGCAACCGCCTCCGCGAGGAGTGGGGTGTCACCGAGCACGACATGCAGTCGATCCTGAACGCCGGTGCGATCGACCCGATCGTCGCCACGATCGAGGCGGGCGCGGACGCCGCTTCGGCGCGCAAGTGGTGGATGGGTGAGCTGGCCCGCAACGCCAACGAGTCCGGCCGCGACCTCGCGTCGCTGCCGATCACGCCCGAGCAGGTCGCCCGCGTCACCGCCCTGGTGAAGGAGGGCTCGCTCAACGACAAGCTGGCCCGCCAGGTCATCGAGGGCGTCCTCGCGGGCGAGGGCGGCCCGGACGACGTCGTCGAGAAGCGCGGCCTGAAGGTCGTCTCCGACGAGGGCGCGCTGTCCACGGCCGTCGACGAGGCCATCGCCGCCAACGCCGGCATCGCGGACAAGATCCGCAGTGGCAAGGTCGCCGCGGCCGGCGCGCTGGTCGGCGCGGTCATGAAGGCCACGCGCGGCCAGGCCGACGCGGCGCGTGTGCGCGAGCTGATCCTGGAGAAGCTGGGCGTGAGCGAGGGCTGACGCCCGTACGCCCGATACGCCCGAGGGGCGGCGCACCGGAACCTTCCGGGGCGCCGCCCCTCCGGCGTGCGGGGGCCGCTCGCGCGTGGCCGGATGACGCTTGGACTTCTGGCGCCTTGTCTTGGACGTTCACGCCGGAGTCGTCACCGGGTCTTCTCGTCGCCACCCGGCCTCACTACCGTCCCAGGCGTACCACTCAATGGATCGCAAGTGGACCATTGGCTGTCGACTGGGAGGTCGAGCGTGTCACCGGAGATTTCGCGCAGAAGGATGCTCGCGCTGGGCGGAGGCGCCCTCGGCGCCGCCGCGGCCGGATCGCTGCTGCCGCCCTCGTTGCAGGCGGCGATCGCCGCCGAACCGCCCTCGGGCGGGCTCGCGGCGGTCAGGCACGTCGTCGTCCTCATGCAGGAGAACCGATCCTTCGACCACTACTTCGGCACCCTGCGCGGTGTACGCGGCTTCGGTGACCGCAACGCCGTGGAGCTGCCGTCCGGCAAGCCGGTCTTCGAGCAGCCCGGCCCGCTGCGCTCCGTCCTGCCCTTCCCGGTACGGGGCGCGGCCGAGGCGCAGCAGAAGGACCTCCAGTACATCGGCGACCTCGACCACTCGTGGGGCGGCGGCGCCAGGGCGTGGAACCAGGGCTGGATGGACGGCTGGGTTTCGGCCAAGACCGCCGCCACCATGGCGTACTACGACCGCCGCGACCTGCCGCTGCACTACGAGCTCGCGGACACCTTCACCATCTGCGACGCCTACCACTCCTCGATCCATACGTCGACGAGCCCGAACCGCAACCACCTGTGGAGCGGCTGGACCGGCCACGAGGCCGACGGCAGCCGCGCCGTCACCAACGCCGCGTACGCCGAGGGCACCCACCCCGGCTACCCGTGGCCGACGTACGCCGAGCGGCTGGAGAAGGCGGGCCGGTCCTGGAAGACGTACCAGGAGTGGGAGAACTTCACCGACAACAACATCGAGTTCTTCACCGCCTTCAAGACGATCGCCCGCAAGGCGCTCGCGAAGGCACCCGGCGGCTTCACGTACATGGAGGCGTTCTACGCCAAGGTGCGGGAGACGGCCGACGCCGCCGAGCGCGAGCGGCTGCTCGCCGCGCTGGAGGAGGGCGTGGCCACGCTGACGGCCGCCGAGCGCTCCCTCTTCGAGCGCGGGCTGAGGCGTGTGGAGACCGGTGGGCTCGCCGACGACTTCCGGGCCGACGTGGCGGCCGGGAAGCTGCCCGAGGTGTCGTACCTGGTGCCCTCGGCGGTCGACTCCGAGCACCCCGGCTCGTCGTCCCCGATCGCCAGTGCCTCGCTCGTCTACAAGGTGCTCGACGCGCTCGGCTCACACCCGGACGTCTGGCGGCACACCGTCGTACTGATCAACTACGACGAGAACGACGGCTTCTTCGATCACGTGCCGCCGCCCGTGCCGCCCGCCGACAACACCGACGAGCGGTACCAGGGGCGGCCGACAGGGCTGGGCATCAGGGTCCCGATGCTGGTGGTCTCGCCGTGGACGGTCGGCGGGTACGTGTGCTCCGAGGTCTTCGACCACACCTCCGTGATCCGGTTCCTGGAGCGGTGGACGGGCATCGAGGAGCCCAACATCACCCCCTGGCGGCGCGCGGTCGCGGGCGACCTGACCTCCGCGTTCGACTTCAGGCGCGGGCGCCGGCGGCCTCCCGTCGAGCAGCCGGGCGCGATACCGCCCTTCACGGGGCGCTGGCGGCCCGTCCCGCCGCTGGAGCAGCACATGCCCGTACAGGAGGAGGGGACACGGCCCGCGCGCCCGCTGCCGTACCAGCCGGACGCCCACGGCAGGGTGGAGGGCGGCGTCTTCCGGGTCCAGCTGAGCAATACGGGCCGCGCGAGCGCGCACTTCGCCCTCTACCCCTACGCGGGTGAGTTCGCCCTTCCGCAGCACCGGGATGTAAGGGGCAGGGCGCAATGGGCCGTACCCCTTACGCGTGACGCCTACCGCTTCACGATCACCGGTCCGAACGGCTTCCGCCGCGAGTTCGCCGGTACGAAGACGGGTGTCGCCGAGGTCTCGTCGTACCTCGACGTACGCGACCGTGACCTGCACCTCACCCTGGTCAACCGGGGGAAGGAGCCGCTGACCTTCGCCGTACGCACCCTCGCGTACGCCGACGAGGCCGACCTCGACGAGGGGCGGCCGCGCGAGATCACCGTGAGACCCGGCCGCAGCCGCACGGTGGTGCACTCCGCCGCGGACGCGCACGGGTGGTACGACTTGGCGATCACCGTTACGGGTGACGGCGCTTTCCGTAGGCGCCTCATGGGGCACATTGAGAACGGGCGCGCGAGCGTCTCAGGCTGACAGGCCGGGCAGTACGCGGGAGCCCGGGAGCTGCGCCCCCGGCTCCCGCGACTCCTGTGACGATGCGCACGAAAGGGACAAAGGATCACGTTTAGCTGTCAAAGTTGCTGAGCGTAGGTCCTGAGTTCTTTGCGGGTTTGTTCCCGGTAAAGATCCACGAACCACCCAGGGAGCAAGTCCGTTGGCAGCTATCGCCCGGTGGTGCGTCAAGCACCGTCTCGCCTCAGTCCTCCTCTGGCTCCTCGCGCTCGGCGCGGTGGCCGGAGCCGCCGGAGTCGCCGGTTCGGCGTACTCCAACGACTACGAGGTCCCCGGTACCGAGTCGGGGCGCGCGACCGCCCTCCTCGACGCCGGATTCGACGGCCGGGGAGGCGACAGCAACACGATCGTCTGGCACACGGCGGGCCGCACCACCGTCCAGGCCGCCGGGGTCGAGCAGTCCATGACGCGCACGCTCGAAGCCGTCGAGGACCTCCCGGGCGTGGTGGGCGTCGTCAGCCCGTACGACCGCGAGGGCGCCGCGCAGATCAGCAAGGACGGGCACACCGCCTACGCCACCGTCACCTTCGACGCGCAGTCCGACGACGTCCTCCAGCCGCAGGCCGAGGCCCTCGTGAAGACCGCCAAGAGCGCGGAGAGCGACCAGCTCCAGGTGGAGCTCGGCGGCAGCGCCGTGGCGCTCACGGAAGCCCCCACGTCCCACCTCAGCGAACTCGTGGGAGTCGTGGTCGCGGCCGTCGTGCTCTTCGTCGCCTTCGGCTCGCTCGCGGCCAGCCTGCTGCCCATCGCGACCGCCCTGGTCAGCGTAGGCACGGCGTACGCGGGCACCGTGCTGCTCGGCCACGTCATGACGGTCGCCGACTTCGCGCCGATGCTCGGCATGCTGGTCGGGCTCGGCGTGGGCATCGACTACGCCCTGTTCATCGTCACCCGCCACCGCAAGGGCCTGCGCAGCGGTCTGTCCGTCGCCGAGTCGGCGGCGAACGCGGTCACCACCACCGGCCGCGCGGTCGTGTTCGCGGGCGCCACGGTCTGCATCGCCCTGCTGGGCATGCTGATACTGCGCCTGTCCTTCCTCAACGGTGTCGCGATCGCCGCGTCGCTGACCGTCGTCCTCACCGTCGCCGCGTCGGTGACCCTGCTGCCCGCCCTGCTCTCCCTCATCGGCATGCGGGCGCTCAGCCGACGCGAGCGCAGGCAGCTCGCCGAGCACGGACCGCAGCCGGAGCTGCCCACCGGGTTCGCCGCCCGCTGGTCCGCCTTCGTCGAGCGCCACCCCAAGCTGCTCGGAGCCGTCGCCGCCGTCGTCATGGTGGTCCTCGCCCTGCCCACCCTCGGGCTGCACCTGGGCACGTCCGACCAGGGCAACAACCCGGCGTCCTCCACGACCCGCTCGGCGTACGACCTGGTCGCCGACGGCTTCGGCCCCGGCACCAACGGCCCGCTGACTCTCGTCGCCGAGGTCCACGGCGCCGACGACCGGGCCGCCATGGACGCCCTCGCCGGCACCGTGCGCGGCGCCGACGGTGTCGCCGCCGTCGGCCCGGTGGCGTACAGCGCGGACGGCGACACGGCCGCGCTCACCGTCGTACCGCAGTCGTCGCCGCAGTCGCAGGACACCAGCGACCTCGTCGACCGCCTGCGCGAGGACGTGCTGCCGCAGGCCGAGCAGGGGACGACGCTGGAGGTGTACGTCGGCGGGATCACCGCGGGTTACGACGACTTCGCCGAGGTCATCGTCGACAAGCTGCCGCTCTTCGTGGGCGTCGTGATCGCGCTGGGCTGCGTCCTGCTGCTGCTCGCCTTCCGCAGCGTCGGCATCCCGCTCAAGGCCGCGCTGATGAACGTGCTCGCCGTCGCCTCTTCCTTCGGCGTCGTCGTGGCCGTCTTCCAGTGGGGCTGGGGCAGCGAGCTGCTGGGGCTCGGCAGCGCGGGACCGATCGAACCGTTCCTGCCGGTGATCATGGTCTCGGTGCTCTTCGGACTCTCGATGGACTACCAGGTCTTCCTGGTCAGCCGGATGTACGAGGAGTGGCTGGAGACCGGCGACAACCGGCGGGCGGTGCGGGTCGGCCTGGCCGAGACCAGCCGCGTGATCAATTCCGCGGCAGTGATCATGATCTCGGTCTTCCTGGCGTTCGTCCTCAGCGGCGACCGGGTGATCGCGATGTTCGGCATCGCCCTCGCGGCGGCCGTGGCCCTGGACGCGTTCGTCCTCCGTACGCTCCTGGTGCCCGCCCTGATGCACATGCTGGGCGGCGCGAACTGGTGGCTGCCGCGCAGCCTCGACCGGTGGCTGCCGCGGATCAGCATCGAACCCGCCGAAACGCTCACGGCGCACGACAGGATCGAGGCCCAGCGCACGGGCGGGTCGAAGGAGTCCCAGCAGCTCGTGCCATGACGTGGAGGCCGGTGCCGGTGCCGGTGTCGGCACCGGCACGGCACCGGCCGCCACGGTGGCGGGGGGCGCGTTAAGGAAGCTCTCAGAAAGCGCACCTAGCGTGCGGCGTATGACAGCCACAGCCCGTACCCGGTCCGACGAGACAGCCGACGAGACGGCCGCCGCCGCAGGCGCGCCCGACAAGGGCGACGAGGTCGCCGCAGCAGACATCAGGAAGACCGACGGCCAGGACGGCGCCGGCGCGGGCCACGACCGCGCCGAGGGCCACGACGGCGACACGGGCCCCGACGCGGCCGGCTTCACGGGAGCGGACGCGGACGAGGACGGCGACGCGGATCTCCTGGACGAGGCACCGCACGCCAGGTCCTCCGGCGTCGGCACCGGCGCCGCCGCCGTGGTCTCCACCGTGCTCGGCTTCGTCGCCCTCAGCGGGACCTGGATCAGCGATGTCGCCGCCGAGCGCGAGCGCGTCGTCGGCCAGCTGGGCATGTCGCAGACCGCGGGCCCGGCCGAACAGATCACCACGATGTACGGCGACCCCTGGCACATGACCGCTTTGGTCAACGGCGGCTTCGCCCTGCTCGCGCTCGTCGTCGCCGCCGTGGTGCTGGCCCTCCCGGCCTCCGGCACGTCCGGTACGAGCGGCCGGCCCGGCTGGGTCCGCTCCTTCGCCTGGGCGGGCCTCGCCCTCGGCGTCGTGGGGCTGTTCGTCTCCGCCGGGATGTACTTCGACCTCTTCGCCTCGATGCCCGCCGCGCCCGCCGCCGGAACGGGCCAGTAAGGCGGCCGCACCGGCAACGCGGCCGCACCGCAGGCCGGTAAGGCAGCCGCACCCGGGGCCTTAGGGACGTACGCACCTGTTCGCGTACGCCCCTAAGGCCCTTCGTGCTGCCAAGATGCGGCACTCTCCCGATGTGCCGGTGGCCCCTGGGGAACGAGAGTTGAGGCAACGCGGGACCGACCCGCCGAACACCCCGACCTCACCGGAGAACACCATGTACGAGCACGAGATCCAGCAGCAGCACGCGGCGGAACTGATGCGCGTCGCCGCCGCCGAGCGCCTCGCACGCCAGGCCGTCAAGGCCCGTCGCGCCGCCCGCAGGACCGCCCGCGCGTCCGGGCAGAACGCATCCGAGGGGCCGGTGAGTTCGCTGCGCAACCGCTTCGCACGGGCCGCGTGACGGCGACTCCCCACGGGTACGGGACGCGAGATGACGGTCGTGGCCGCTCCGGGGAAAACGAGTCCCGCGCTGTCGGACCCCTGTGCGATGCTCAGCGATGTGGAAACCAGGTCTGTCAGCCCGGTGTTCGTCGGCCGCGCCGGCGAACTCGCCCAGCTCACCGATGCGCTCGCCCGCGCCACCGCGGGCGAGCCGCAGGCGTTGCTCGTGGGCGGTGAGGCGGGCGTCGGCAAGACCCGCCTCGTCGAGGAGTTCTTCGCCGCCGCCTGCGAGGCCGGCGCCGTCGTCGTGGTGGGCGGCTGCGTCGAAATCGGCGCCGACGGACTGCCGTTCGCGCCCTTCTCCACCGCTCTGCGCGCCCTGCGGCGCAGGCTTCCCGACGAGGTGGCCGCCGCCGCCGAGGGCCAGGAGGGCGAACTGGCCCGGCTGCTGCCCGAGCTCGGCGAGACCACCCGCGACCAGCACAACGAAGACGGCATGACGCGCCTGTTCGAGCTGACCGTCCGCCTCCTGGAGCGCATCACCGCGGAGCGTACGGTGGTCCTCGCCCTGGAGGACCTGCACTGGGCCGACACGTCCACCCGCCACCTCCTCGCGTACCTCTTCCGCACCCTGCGGCGCGGCCGCCTCGTCGTGATCGGCACCTACCGCGCGGACGACATCCACCGGCGCCACCCGCTGCGCCCCCTCCTGGCCGAACTGGACCGGCTGCGCACGGTCCAGCGCATCGAGCTGTCCCGGTTCAACCGCTCCGAAGTGCACTGCCAGCTGACCGGAATTCTCGCCGCCGAACCGGACGCGGCCCTGGCCGAAGAGGTGTTCCGGCGCTCCGACGGCAACGCGTTCTTCGTCGAGGAACTGGCCTCCTGCATGGGGACCGGCTGTACCACCGGACTGAGCGACTCCCTGCGCGACGTCCTGCTCGTACGGGTCGAAGCGCTGCCCGACGACGCACAGAAGGTCGCCAGGATCGTCGCCGAGGGCGGCTCCACCGTCGAGTACCGGCTGCTGCTCGCCGTCGCGCGGCTCCCCGAGGACGACCTGATCGAGGCGCTGCGGGCCGCCGTGGGCGCCAACCTGCTGCTCGCGACACCGGACGGCGACGGGTACCGGTTCCGGCACTCCCTGGTCCGCGAGGCGCTCAGCGACGACCTGCTCCCCGGCGAGCGCTCCCGCCTCAACCGCCGCTACGCCGAAGCCCTGGAGGCCGACCACTCGCTCGTACGGTCGGACGAGTACGCCACACGGCTCGCCAGCTACTGGTACGCCGCGCACGACGCGGCCAAGGCACTCCCCGCCGTACTGAAAGCATCCGTCGAGGCGCGCGGGCGCCACGCGTACGCCGACCAACTGAGCCTCCTGGAACGCGCGATGGAGCTGTGGGACGACGCCCCGGCCGACGTCCGCGCGGTGCTGCGGCCCCTGGACTACGCCGAGGTCTACCCGCCCTGCGGCTGCGACCCAGCGACCACTCCGCTGCGTTACCTGGACCTCATGGCGGAAGCCACCGTCGCCGGCCGGTTCGGCGGTGAGCGCGAACGCGCCCTCAAGATCGCCAAGAAGGCGCTGAGACTCCTCGACGGAGAAGGCGACGCCCTGCGCGAAGCCTGGTTCTGGGTGCAGCGCTGCAAGCTGATATCGAGCCTGGGGCGGGGCGACGGCTGGGCGGAACTGGCCCGCGCGCGCGACCTCGTGCGGGGCCTTCCGCCGTCGGCGGTCCACGCCGAGGTGCTGGCCTACGTCGCGGGCTGGGGCATGCTGCACGAGCCGGGCCCGGACAGCCTGGTGGCCGCGCAGCAGGCCGTGGAGTACTCCCGCATGGTCGGAGCCCGGGACACCGAACTGTCGGCGCTGACCACCCTGGGGGGCCTGACCGTCGACTCGGGCGACGTCGAGGGCGGCCTCGCCACCCTGTACGCCGTCAGGGAGCAGGCGGTCGCCCAGGGCATGGCCAGCGTGGCGGGCCGGATCCACGTCAATCTGCCGTCCGCACTGGAGTCCGTGGGGCGTTCCCGCGAGGCGGTGGCCATCGCCGAGGAGGGCCTCGCCTTCTCCAGGATGTACGGCCTCGCCGACGTCGAAGCCTGGGTCCGGGGCAATCTCGCCGAGTCGCTGATGTCCCTCGGGCGCTGGAGCGAGGCCGTCGAGCACGCCGTCGGCATCGAGCGGGCCTCCGCCCCCAGTGCCAAGCCGCGCGGCGCCGCCGCCTGGATCCAGGCCGACGTGGCGCGCGCCCGTGGTGAACTGAGCACGGCGGACGAACGGCTGGCCGCCGCCCGCGCCTACTTCGGCAGCCACGACCCGATGCCCCAGCACGACCTTCCGATGCACCGCGTCGAGCTCACCCTCGCCGCCGCCCGGGGCCGCATCGAGGACGTCCGCGCCGGATTCGCCCGGGCCTCCGAGGCCGGTTTCCCGCTCGGGACGCACCGCTACGCCTGGGCGCTGCTCGCCGAAGCCGCCGTCGCCGAAGCCGACGCACGCGGCCTCCCGGCCGCCGAGGCGGGCCGCGCCGGGGCCCTGGAGCTGATCAGGGCCCGGGCGCAGCGGCTGGCCACCCCGGTGCCGCTCTGGCACGCGTACGAACGCTGGGTGAAAGCCGAACTGCGCCGCGCCGAGGGCGTCGCCGTCCCCGAGGACTGGTCCGGCGTCGTCAGTGCCTTCGAGGAGCTGGAGCGCCCGTACGACCTGGCCCGCGCCCGGCTGCGCTGGGCGGAGGCGCTGCTCGCCGCCGCCCCCGCAGGCGCCGGCACCGAGGCTGCCGCCCCGCCGCGCACCGGGGCGCCCGGCGCGCGTGCGCTGTACGCCGATGAGCGCGAGCGGGCCGTCGAGCTGCTCCGGCTGGTCCGGGCCGCGGCGCAGCACCTGGGCGCCCGCCCCCTCGACGAGAGCGTCACGCAGCTCGCCCAGCGTGCCCGCCTGTCGCTGACGCACACGCCGGACGCCCCGGTGATCATCGCCAGTCCGGCCGCGTCGCTGGGGCTGACACCGCGCGAGCAGGACGTACTGCGCCTGGTCGCGGCCGGCCGCAGCAACCGGCAGATAGCCGAGGAGCTCTACATCTCGCCCAAGACGGCGAGCGTCCACGTCTCCAACATCCTGGCCAAGCTGGGTGTCTCGGGCCGGGGCGAGGCCGCCGCCGTCGCGCACCGGCTGCGCCTGTTCACCGACTCGCAGGACCAGCCGCTCGCGGCCGGATGACGGCCTTCCCCGGGGGAGTCTGCCGCCCCCGGGCCGTTGCCCCCGTGCCGACGGGGGACGAGTCCACCGCCGGGGCTCCACGTGCGCGCGTTCGCGGCCCGGCGCCGACAGCCGCTCGATCATGCCGAACGCGGGCGCGCGGCCGTGCGCCTTCGCTCCACCGCGAGCACACGGCCCCTGAAGCGGCCCCTGACTACTTCACCTCCAGGTTCAGGATCCGGTCGTCGCCCGCCTGCGGGGTGCCCCGGGTGTCCGTCTCGCTGGTGACCAGCCAGAGCTTGTCGCCGCCGGCCGCCACCACCGTGCGCAGCCGGCCGTGCTCCTCCACCAGGAACGACTCGGGGTCCGCCACCGGCTTCGTGCCGTCCAGCGGGATGCGCCACAGCCGCTCGCCGCGCAGCCCCGCCATCCAGATGGAGCCCGAGGCGTACGCGATGCCGCTCGGCGATGCCTCGGACGTCTTCCACTGCGCGACCGGGTCGGTGAAGCCCTCCTCGCCGCCCTTGCCCTCGACGTCGGGCCAGCCGTAGTTCTGGCCGGGACGGATCAGGTTGAGCTCGTCCCAGGTGTTCTGGCCGAACTCGGCCGCCCACAGCCGCTTCTCGCTGTCCCAGGCCAGACCCTGCACATTGCGGTGCCCGTACGAGTAGACGACCGAGTCCGCCTCCGGATTGCCGTGCACCGGCTCGCCGTCCGGCGTCATCCGGAGGATCTTGCCGCCCAGCGACTTCTTGTCCTGCGCCAGCCCGGTGTCGCCCGTCTCGCCCGTACCGGCGTAGAGCATCCTGTCCGGGCCGAAGGCGATCCGGCCGCCGTTGTGGACCGTGCCCTTGGGAATGCCCCGCAAGATGGTGTCGGGT
This sequence comes from Streptomyces agglomeratus, assembly GCF_001746415.1. NCBI lineage: Bacteria > Bacillati > Actinomycetota > Actinomycetes > Kitasatosporales > Streptomycetaceae > Streptomyces > Streptomyces agglomeratus. Next base: position 2,566,259 of record NZ_MEHJ01000001.1, on the reverse strand, counting down.
GCGCCGAGTTGCTGCCCGGCCGGCTTCTTCTCGTCGTACAGCATGCGGGCGATGCGGTTGTCGGACTCCGTGGTGAAGTACGCGTAGACCATGTGGTCCGAGGCGAAGGAGGCTGGGACCGCCAGCCCCATGAGGCCGCCCTCGCCGGCCGGCGCGACCCCCGCGACGGTGCCGACCTCCGTCTTCTTGCCGGTCTCACCGTCGACACGGGTGATCGTCCCCTCGTCGCGCGAGGACACCAGCAGATCGCCGTCGGGCAGGGCGGCGAGGCCCCAGGGCGACTTGAGGCCCTCGGTGAGCGTGCCCGCCACCTCGACCGACCCCTTGGCGGGCGGCGGCTCCGCACGCGCCCCCGAGCCGGGCCCGGACGCGTCGCCCGACGGCGACGCACTCGGGCTGCCCGTGGCCGTCGGGGCCGGCGCGTTCCCGTCCGCGCCGGAACACCCCGCGGTGAGCAGGAGAACGGCGGCAGCCAACACAGCTGTCACAGCAGGACGTTGCACGGTGGGCATCCCTTCGACGGCCGGCGGTCGTCGCCGGCGGCACTCACTCTTCATACACCGCTCGCGCCTCCGGGGTTCCGCTCCGGATCAGCCCGGCGGGCGGGGACCGGCGCGGGAGCCGCCCGCGGGGCCGGTCGCCGGTCCCCGCGTCAGTCCCACGAGCCCCGGGCCGGCGGAAGCCCCGCGATCTCCGCCAGGTCCCGGGCCGTCAGCCGCAGCCCGGCCGCTCCCGCGTTCTCCACCGCCCACCGCTCGCGCTTGGCACCCGGCACCGGCACCACCTGGGGACCGCGCCCCAGCACCCACGCCAGCGCCACCTGCGCCGGCGTCGCACCGTGGCGCCCGGCGACCCGGCGCAGCCCCGCCACCACCGGCTGGTTCGCCGCCATCATCTCCGCCGTGAACCGCGGATGCCGGGCCCGTACGTCGTCCGGCTCGAAACCCTGACCCGGCTTGAGCGTGCCCGTCAGGAAGCCGTTCCCCAGCGGCATGGCGGCCAGAAATCCGACCCCCCGCGCCTCGCACCACGGCAGCAGCGCCGTCAGCGCCTCCGGAGACCACACCGAGAGCTCGGCCTGCACCGCGCTCACCGGGAAGACCTGCTGCACCCGCTCCAGCTGGCGAATCGTTCCGTCATGCATCCGTGCCCCGGGCCGCCGCGCCGCACGCGCCCCCACCGCGCACATCCCGAGTGCCCGCACCTTCCCCGCCCGCACCAGGTCCGCCATCGCGCCCCAGGTCTCCTCGACCGGCACCTCCGGATCGGGCCGGTGCAGCTGGTAGAGGTCGATCACATCGGTCTGGAGCCGCCGCAGCGAAGCGTCACACGCCCGCCGTACGTACCCCGGACGCCCATTGGCGACGATGTGCTGATCACCGACCAGCAGCCCGCACTTGGTCGAGACGAACGCGTCGGCGCGCCGCTCCTTGAGCACCCGCCCCAGCAGCAGCTCGTTGGTGAAGGGCCCGTACATGTCGGCGGTGTCGAGCAGGCTGGATCCCGCGTCGAGCGCCGCGTGAACGGTACGCACCGACCGGTCCCCCCGCTGCTGCGAGCCGGTGTACGCCCAGCTCATCGGCATGCATCCGAGTCCGATCGCGCCCACTTCGAGCGCTGCCGCACCGATTGTCCTGCGCTCCAACTCCCCGTACCCCTCCCTCTGCCGCTCCCCAAACTAACCTCTGCGCCCAGCCGCCCTTCGCATAGCCTCGGGGCCATGACTTCAGACGTATGGCTGCCTCTCCCCGCCGCCGAGATAGAGGGCCTCCCCGAGGGCTTCACCTACCGCTTCTGGGACGGTGGCCAGGACTTTCCCGCCGATCCTGCCGACTGCGTCTTTTATGTCGTCCCGTACATGAAGGGCCCCGAGATCGCGGTCCGCCCGCTTGCCGCGATGACGTCCGTACGCGCCGTGCAGACGCTCTCCGCCGGTATCGATCACGTCGAGCCCGGCCTGGGGGACCTGCACCCCGGAGTGCGCCTGTGCAACGCCCGGGGCGTCCACGAGGCCAGCACCGCCGAACTCACCCTCGCGCTGGTCCTCGCCTCGCTGCGCGGCATCCCCGGCTTCGTACGCGGACAGGACCAGGAGGAATGGCGGGCCGGCTTCTACCCCGCGCTCGCCGACAAGTCCGTTCTCATCGTCGGGTACGGATCGATCGGTTCGGCCATCGAGGACCGGCTCACGCCCTTCGAGTGCGCGCGGGTGGCGCGCGTCGCGCGCTCTGCCCGTACAACGGAGCGCGGGCCGGTGCATCCACTGGCCGAACTGCCCGGACTGCTGCCCTCCGCCGATGTCGTCATCCTCTCCACGCCGCTGACCGGGGCGACCCAGGGCCTGGTGAACGCCGACTTCCTGGCGCGGATGAAGGACGGGGCGCTGCTGGTGAACGTCTCGCGCGGCCCGGTCGTCGACACCAAGGCCCTCCTCGCCGAGCTGGAGTCGGGCCGGCTGCGTGCCGCCCTCGACGTCACCGACCCCGAGCCGCTTCCCGCAGGCCACCCCCTGTGGCACGCGCCCGGTCTGCTGATCAGTCCCCATGTGGGGGGCAGCACTTCGGCGTTCATGCCCCGCGCCAAGCGCCTGATCGCTGGACAGCTCGCCCGGTTCGCCGCCGGCGAACCGCTGGACAACATCGTCCTCACCACCGCCTGAGAGGTCGCACCCGGGCGCGAATGGACACACTCCGAAGCCACTCGAATGCGCGGCGTGCCGACAACGCCGCAGGTGGTCACGGAGAGTAGAGGGAGTATGTCCCTGAGTGACTGGATTGGTGTATCGTCCGGACCAAGGGGCTGCGCCGCGCATTATCACGGCGCTGGGGAGCGACCGGACTGTGAGGGGGGCGACGGGCGATGCACGGCGAATGGACCAAGGATCCGGCGCGGCGAGGCCACCGGCGACCACTCGCGCGCCCTCCGGCGGGCGCGCGGGCTCCGCGACCGCTCCCCGTCCGCCCGGCGCCCGGAGCGCCCCGCCCCAGGGCGGTCCGGTGAGTGCCCCCGGGGCGCTCCTCGCCCGGCAGCAGGTGCCGGGCAGTGGAGGGAGCCTGCTCTCGCAGCTCGCTCTCGCGCTGATCTGCGGCGGCTATGCCGTCGGCTCGGCCCTCGGCTGGGGCTCCGCACAACTGGCGCTGATCATGGGCGATTTCGGTCTCGCCGCCGCTGCCCTGATCGCCGCCGTCTCCTGCTTCCTCTACGCCCGCGCGCGCGAGAGCCGGTTCCGGCCCGCCTGGCTGCTCTTCGCGGTCTCCTCCGCGATGGCCGCCTGCGGGAACGCAGTCTGGGGCTGGTACGAGGTGGTGCTGGACAGCGAGGTTCCCTCGCCGTCCTTCGCGGACTTCTTCTTCCTCTGCTTCGGGCCACCCGCCATCGTGGGCCTGCTGGTCCTCGCCAAGCGGCCGGTCACCCGCGCCGGCTGGGTCTGCCTCGCGCTCGACTCCTGGCTGATCGGCGGCTCGCTGCTCACGCTCTCCTGGAGCCTGGCTCTCGCGCACACCACGCACTTCCAGGCCGAGAGCACGGCCCACGCCGCGCTCTCCCTCGCGTATCCGCTGCTCGACATCGCGCTGGTCAGCATGGTGCTCGCGCTGCACTTCCGGCGCTCGAACGCCAACCGCACGGCGATCAACACCGCGATCGCCGCCCTCGCCATGACCGTGCTGTGCGACGCGCTGTTCACCTCGCCCCTGCTGCGCGAGAACTACCGCTCGGGCCAGCTCCTCGACGCGGGCTGGTTCGCCGGCTCGCTGCTCCTCGCGTACGCGCCGTGGGGCGCGCGCCGCGCCGGGCAGTGGGGGGAGGGTGCTCCGTACAACCGGGGCGGCCGTAATCCGGTCAACCGCAATCAGGGCGGCCGCAACTCCGCCGGCCGCAGCCCAGTCGGCCGCAGCCCCGTCAGCCGCAGCCCGGGCAGCCGTCCGATCGGCGGTTCACTGGCCGCCCTCACGCCGTACCTCGCCGCCGCCGTCTGCACCCTCGGCATCCTCTACAACGTGACCGAAGGCCGCCGCGTGGACCGGGTCGTGGTCCTCACCGGCTGCACGGTCGTGCTCGCCCTGGTCGTACGCCAGGGCATCATGCTCCTCGACAACATCTCCCTCACCCAGGAACTGGCGCAGAAGGAGAACCACTTCCGCTCCCTGGTGCAGGGATCGAGCGACGTCATCATGATCGCGGCCCCCACCGGCATATTGCGGTACGTCAGCCCGGCCGCCTCCGGCGTCTACGGACGCGACGCCGAGGAGCTCATCGGATCCGAGCTGGCCTCGCTGATCCATGCCGAGGATCTCGGGCGAGTCGTCCACGAAGTACGCCGCTTTCTGGCCGCGCCTCCCGCGGAGGAGCCGACCACCCGCATCGAGTGCCGCTTCAAGTCGGGAACGGGGGAGTGGCTGAACGTCGAGTCCACCGTCAACCGGCACCAGGGCGGCCTGATCTTCAACTGCCGGGACGTGACCGAACGGGTCCGCCTCCAGGCACAGCTCCAGCACAACGCCGAACACGACCCGCTCACCGACCTGCCCAACCGCGCGCTGTTCACCGCCCGCGTCCGCCAGGCACTGAGCGGCCGCCGCGTCGGCGACCCCGGCACGGCCGTGCTCTACATCGACCTCGACGGCTTCAAGGCGGTCAACGACACCATCGGCCACCAGGCCGGCGACGAGCTGCTGATCCAGGCGGCCCGCCGTCTCCAGGACTCCGTTCGCGCGGGCGACACCGCCGCGCGGCTCGGCGGTGACGAATTCGCCGCCCTCATCGTCGGTGAGGGCTCCCGCGACCAGGCCGCCCGCGAGTGCCAGGTCCACGAGATCGCCGACCGGCTGCGCCTCACGCTCTCCCAGCCGTACCGGATCGACGGCAACGAGGTACGCGTCGCCGCCTCCATCGGAGTCGCCTTCGCCGAGCCCGGTATCAGCCCCACCGACCTCATGCGCAACGCCGACCTCGCGATGTACCGGGCGAAGGCGGGCGGCAAGGACCGGGTCGAGCTGTACGCGCCGCAGATGCAGGCCGAGGTGGTCCGCAGGACCGAACTGGCCACCCGGCTGCGTACGGCGCTCCACGAAGGCGAGTTCGCGCTGCTCCACCAGCCCGTGGTGAACCTGACCAGCGGCCGGGTGACCTCCGTCGCCGCCCAGGCCCGCTGGCGCTCCACCCAGGGCATCCTCTTCACGCCCGCCGAGTTCCTGCGGGTCGCCGACACGGCCGACTCCCAGGAGGGCGCCCGCACCGCCGAGCTCGGCCGCTGGCTCCTCGAAGAGGCCGTCGAACAGGCCGCGGAGCGCAACCGGGCGGGCCACGAGGTCCCGGTGACGGTCCGGCTCTCGGCCCGCAGGCTGGTGGACAAGTCGCTCCCGCTCGGTTCCGTGGAGGGCCTCCTCACCCGGCACGGGCTCCCCTCGGGATCGCTGATCATCGAGCTGGCCGACAGTGACCCCCGGATCTCGTTCGAGGAGCTGGAGCGGCGTCTGGTGGCCCTGCGCAGGCTCGGCGTCCGGATCGCGCTGGACGGCTTCGGCAGCGGTTACGCCGCCATCAACGCGCTGCGCCGGCTCCCCATCGACGTACTGAAACTGGACCGGGGGCTGGTCGAGGGTGTCGTCGAATCGGCCCGGCTGCACAAGATCACCAGCGGGCTGCTGCGGATCGCCTGCGATCTCGGGATGCAGTCCGTGGCGGATGGCGTGGACGTGCCGGAGCAGGTCGTCGCCCTGCGCGCCATGGGGTGCACGCACGGGCAGGGCATGGCCTTCTCGGGACCGCTCGACGAGTACCGGCTGCGGCGGGCGCTGGTCCGTGGCGAGTACCCCGTGCCGGGCGGCACCGCGGCCCTGTCCGTCCTGGCGGGCGGATCGGGCGGATCGCTTCCCGTACGGCATGTGGGCGCGAACGGAAGTGAAACGATCACACGTCCTCCATTGCGCTCAAATAGTGAGACGCCCGTCCCACCTACTTGACAGGCACCGGGCGCCGGAGGGAGGGTCAGTGCCATGCGCACCCGAATTCTCGTACTTGGAAAGCGCGTCGGCTGAAGCAGAGCACGCACATGCAGCTCTGCGGACCGCACCGGCGCGCTCCCCTCGCTTGCCTCACGGCACGGGGGGTTTTTTGTTGCACTGGCACTTCCCAAACCCTCGTAAAATGACCCTCAGCTTCGAGAAGAGAATGCCGATGACCGAGCAGGCCTCCGGGGCCCACCATCCGCAGCCGCGGCCCCGCAACGGCGGACACCACGCCACCACTGTCGAGCACGTGACGGGCGCGCAGTCGCTCATCCGCTCGCTCGAGGAAGTGGGGGCCGACACGGTATTCGGCATTCCCGGCGGCGCCATCCTGCCGGCGTACGACCCGCTGATGGACTCCACGAAGGTCCGCCACGTGCTGGTCCGCCACGAGCAGGGAGCCGGTCACGCGGCGACCGGTTACGCGCAGGCCACCGGCAAGGTCGGCGTGTGCATGGCCACTTCGGGGCCCGGTGCCACGAACCTGGTCACGCCGATCGCCGACGCCCACATGGACTCCGTCCCCATGGTCGCGATCACCGGCCAGGTCGCCTCCAAGGCGATCGGCACGGACGCCTTCCAGGAGGCGGACATCGTCGGCATCACCATGCCGATCACCAAGCACAACTTCCTGGTCACCAAGGCCGAGGACATCCCGCGCACCATCGCCGAGGCGTTCCACATCGCCTCCACCGGACGTCCGGGCCCGGTCCTGGTCGACATCGCCAAGGACGCCCTCCAGGCGAAGACCACGTTCAGCTGGCCGCCGAGCCACGACCTGCCCGGCTACCGCCCGGTCACCAAGCCGCACGCCAAGCAGATCCGCGAGGCCGCCAAGCTGATCGTCCAGGCGAAGCGCCCCGTCCTGTACGTCGGCGGCGGCGTCATGAAGGCGAACGCGACCGCCGAGCTGAAGGTCCTGGCCGAGCTCACCGGCGCCCCCGTCACCACCACCCTGATGGCGCTGGGCTCCTTCCCCGACAGCCACCCGCTGCACGTGGGGATGCCGGGCATGCACGGTGCGGTCACCGCCGTCACCGCGCTCCAGCGGGCCGACCTGATCGTCGCCCTCGGAGCCCGCTTCGACGACCGCGTCACCGGCAAGCTGGACAGCTTCGCCCCGTACGCCAAGATCGTCCACGCCGACATCGACCCGGCCGAGATCGGCAAGAACCGCGCCGCGGACGTGCCGATCGTCGGTGACGCCCGCGAGGTCATCGCCGACCTCGTCCAGGCCGTCCAGGCCGAGCACACCGAGGGCAACACCGGCGACTACGCCGCCTGGTGGAACGACCTCAACCGCTGGCGCGACACCTACCCGCTCGGCTACGACCTGCCGGAGAACGGGCAGCTCTCCCCGCAGCAGGTCATCCAGCGCATCGGCCAGCTCGCCCCCGAGGGCACCATCTACGCCGCGGGCGTCGGCCAGCACCAGATGTGGGCCTCGCACTTCATCCAGTACGAGCAGCCCGCCACCTGGCTGAACTCCGGCGGCGCGGGGACGATGGGGTACGCCGTCCCGGCCGCCATGGGCGCCAAGGCCGGCATGCCGGACCGTACGGTCTGGGCCATCGACGGCGACGGCTGCTTCCAGATGACCAACCAGGAACTCACCACCTGCGCGCTCAACAACATCCCGATCAAGGTCGCCATCATCAACAACGGCGCGCTCGGGATGGTCCGCCAGTGGCAGACGCTCTTCTACAACCAGCGCTACTCCAACACCGTGCTGCACAGCGGCCCGGACGCAGACGGCAGGCAGCCGAGCGCCGGCACCCGGATCCCGGACTTCGTCAAGCTGTCCGAGGCCATGGGCTGCCACGCGATCCGCTGCGAGGACCCGGCCGATCTCGACAAGGTCATCGCCGAGGCCAATGCCATCAACGACCGGCCGGTCGTGGTCGACTTCATCGTGCACGAGGACGCCATGGTCTGGCCGATGGTGGCCGCCGGTACCTCGAACGACGAGGTCATGGCCGCCCGCGGGGTGCGCCCCGACTTCGGCGACAACGAAGACGACTGAGCAGACGAGAGAGAGACTTCAAGCCCATGTCCAAGCACACCCTCTCCGTCCTGGTCGAGAACAAGCCGGGCGTCCTCGCGCGGATCACGGCCCTGTTCTCCCGCCGCGGATTCAACATCGACTCCCTCGCGGTGGGCACCACCGAGCACCCCGAGATCTCACGCATCACGATCGTGGTCAACGTGATCGAGGCCCTGCCGCTCGAACAGGTGACGAAGCAGCTCAACAAGCTCGTCAACGTACTGAAGATCGTCGAACTCGAGCCGGGCGCCGCGATCCAGCGTGAGCTCGTCCTCGTGAAGGTGCGCGCCGACAACGAGACGCGCTCGCAGATCGTCGAAATCGTCCAGCTGTTCCGCGCCAAGACGGTCGACGTCTCCCCGGAGGCCGTGACCATCGAGGCGACGGGCGGCGCCGACAAGCTCGAAGCGATGCTCAAGATGCTGGAGCAGTTCGGCATCAAGGAGCTCGTGCAGTCCGGCACGATCGCCATAGGGCGCGGCTCCCGGTCGATCACCGACCGCAGCCTGCGGGCCCTCGACCGCTCGGCCTGACCCCCCGGTCCCGCCGTTCGCGGGCAAGCCGGCCAGCGCCGGTTCGCCTGTTCGCATGGCGAGACCCGTAATCCTTCATTCCGCACCCCGCCGTACGGTGGGACGCACAACCAGCACACAAGGAGAATCCCAGTGGCCGAGCTGTTCTACGACGACGATGCCGACCTGTCCATCATCCAGGGCCGCAAGGTCGCGGTGATCGGTTACGGCAGCCAGGGCCACGCCCACGCGCTGTCGCTCCGTGACTCGGGTGTCGACGTCCGTGTCGGTCTGCACGAGGGCTCCAAGTCCAAGGCGAAGGCCGAGGAGCAGGGCCTGCGCGTGGTCACTCCGGCGCAGGCCGCCGAAGAGGCCGACGTCATCATGATCCTGATCCCGGACCCGATCCAGGCCCAGGTCTACGAGGAGTCCGTCAAGGACAACCTCAAGGACGGCGACGCGCTGTTCTTCGCCCACGGCTTCAACGTCCGCTTCGGCTTCATCAAGGCCCCGGCCGGTGTCGACGTCGCGCTCGTCGCCCCCAAGGGCCCGGGCCACCTGGTCCGCCGTCAGTACGAGGAAGGCCGCGGCGTTCCGGCGATCGCCGCCGTGGAGCAGGACGCCACCGGCAGTGCCTTCGCGCTGGCCCTCTCGTACGCCAAGGCCATCGGCGGCACCCGCGCGGGCGTCATCAAGACGACCTTCACCGAGGAGACCGAGACCGACCTGTTCGGTGAGCAGGCCGTGCTCTGCGGCGGCGCCTCGGCGCTCGTGAAGGCGGGCTTCGAGACCCTGGTCGAGGCCGGCTACCAGCCCGAGATCGCGTACTTCGAGTGCCTCCACGAGCTGAAGCTGATCGTGGACCTGATGTACGAGGGCGGCCTGGAGAAGATGCGCTGGTCGGTCTCCGAGACCGCCGAGTGGGGCGACTACATCACCGGCCCGCGCGTCATCACGGACCAGACCAAGGCCGAGATGAAGAAGGTCCTCGCCGAGATCCAGGACGGCACGTTCGCCAAGAACTGGATGGACGAGTACCACGGCGGTCTGAAGAAGTACAACGAGTACAAGACGCAGGACTCCGAGCACCTGCTGGAGACCACCGGCAAGGAGCTGCGCAAGCTCATGAGCTGGGTGGACAACGAGGAGGCGTAAGCCTCCGGGCGGGGGGCCGCGGCGCATCGCCGCGGCCCTTCGCGCACAACTGGACAGAACGTCCAGCCACGGACGGGTGATCCTTCCGTCGAGGCGGAAGACCACGTACCCCGCGCCACTAGACTGCTTCTTACATAACGCGTCAGGCCCACAGCGTCGTGCGTCTTCCACGCGGCTAGCCCCTCCACCGCCTGCGGCCGTCGGGACGGCCGTCCGCAAAGGACCAGTGAGGACTCACGTGAGCTCGAAACCTGTCGTACTCATCGCTGAAGAGCTGTCGCCCGCCACAGTCGACGCCCTGGGCCCGGACTTCGACATCCGGCACTGCAACGGCGCCGACCGGGGAGAGCTCCTGCCGGCCATCGCCGACGTGGACGCGATTCTCGTCCGCTCCGCCACCAAGGTCGACGCCGAGGCCATCGCCGCGGCGAAGAAGCTGCGCGTCGTCGCCCGTGCCGGTGTCGGCCTCGACAACGTGGACGTCTCCGCCGCCACCAAGGCCGGCGTCATGGTCGTCAACGCGCCGACGTCCAACATCGTCACCGCCGCCGAGCTCGCCTGCGGCCTGCTCGTCGCCACCGCGCGCAACATCCCGCAGGCCAACACCGCCCTGAAGAACGGCGAGTGGAAGCGCTCGAAGTACACGGGTGTCGAGCTCAGCGAGAAGACCCTGGGCGTCGTCGGCCTCGGCCGCATCGGTGTCCTGGTCGCGCAGCGCATGTCGGCCTTCGGCATGAAGATCGTCGCGTACGACCCCTACGTACAGCCCGCGCGCGCCGCGCAGATGGGCGTCAAGCTGCTCTCGCTCGACGAGCTGCTGGAGGTCGCCGACTTCATCACGGTGCACCTGCCCAAGACGCCCGAGACGCTCGGCCTGATCGGTGACGAGGCGCTGCACAAGGTCAAGCCGTCCGTACGCATCGTCAACGCCGCGCGCGGCGGGATCGTCGACGAGGCGGCGCTGTACTCCGCCCTCAAGGAGGGCCGGGTCGCCGGCGCGGGTCTCGACGTGTACGCGAAGGAGCCCTGCACCGACTCCCCGCTCTTCGAGCTGGACCAGGTCGTCTGCACGCCGCACCTCGGCGCCTCCACCGACGAGGCGCAGGAGAAGGCGGGCATCGCGGTCGCCAAGTCCGTGCGCCTCGCGCTCGCCGGTGAGCTCGTGCCGGACGCGGTCAACGTCCAGGGCGGTGTCATCGCCGAGGACGTGCGCCCCGGTCTGCCGCTCGCCGAGAAGCTCGGCCGGATGTTCACCGCGCTCGCGGGCGAGGTCGCGGTGCGCCTCGATGTCGAGGTGTACGGCGAGATCACGCAGTACGACGTCAAGGTGCTCGAACTGTCCGCGCTCAAGGGCGTCTTCGAGGACGTCGTCGACGAGACCGTGAGCTACGTCAACGCGCCGCTCTTCGCGCAGGAGCGCGGCGTCGAGGTCCGCCTCACGACCAGCTCGGAGTCCCCGGACCACAAGAACGTCGTCACCGTGCGCGGCACGCTCTCCGGCGGCGACGAGGTCTCGGTGTCCGGCACACTGTCCGGCCCGAAGCACCTCCAGAAGATCGTCGGGATCGGCGAGCACGACATCGACCTGACGCTGGCCGACCACATGGTCGTCCTGCGCTACCAGGACCGTCCCGGTGTCGTCGGCACGGTCGGCCGCATCCTCGGCGAGGGCGGCCTGAACATCGCGGGCATGCAGGTGTCGCGCGCCGACCAGGGCGGCGAGGCGCTGGCCGTCCTGTCCGTGGACGACACGGTTCCGCCGACGGTTCTCACCGAGATCGCCGAGGAGATCGGCGCGTCCTCGGCCCGCTTCGTGAACCTGGCCGACTGACGCCGGCTGTCACTGCCTGACGCAGGCCGACGCCCGACCGAAACCGGCTGTAGCCGGCCGACGTCGGCTGACGCGGCCGGCGTCGGCTGACGTGGCCGGCGTGGCTCGTCACCGTGCCCGGGACGCTCGGATGCTCCGTACGAAAGCTGTACGAGGCGTCCGCGTCCCGGGCACGGTGCTTTCCGGTGCGGCCGGCTTCGCGCGTCCCCGCCAGGGGGGCGGAAGAGGGGCAGCGCGAGACCACCGGACCGGTGCCCGGCGTCAGCCGCCGGCGCTCGTGCCGGTCAGCCCCGGCCGTGGGGCGTCAGCACACCCACAGGCCGTCCGCCTTGTCGTTGTTGGCGCTGCCGACGTTGGAACTGGACGACGGGGCGGTGGACGTCCAGAGCAGGGCCCACGAGCTGCCGGTCCAGTTGTAGACATGGGTCTGCGTGCCACGCGTCTGGTTGTTGTGCCAGGAGGTCGTCTTGTCGTTGAATCCCCAGTTGGCGAGATTCTCGAAGTTGCAGTCCGACCAGGTCAGCCGCCGCCCGTCGAAGTTGGCGTGCTCGTAGAGGCACGTCCAGGCGTAGTTGCAGTTCGGCGTTCCGAGCGCGCCGAGGGGCTCGTTGACGGCCCGGGCCCGCTTCTCACCCGGTAACGGGAACGTCATGACGGCCTTGCCGCCACGCCAGGAGATCTCGTTCACGCCGGTCTGCTCGCCGCCCGGCGTGGTGGCGAGCTGCTGGTCGATCTGCTTCTGGAGCCCGGCGGCCTCGCTCCTGCTCAGCCCGGCCTGCTTCACCTCGGAGGCGATCTTCGCTTCGAGCGTGGTCGACGCCGAGGTGGGGCCGGCCAGGCCCAGCACCGCCATGGCCCCCGCTGTGGCGGTGACGGCGAGTTTCGTTCTCGTGCGCATAGCAGCGTTTCCCTTCGTCCACGTCCTCCGGGGTGTCCGGAGCGACGCACACGCTAGGACAGGCGGCCGGTGCGTGCGGAGCCAGGAACGAGCCAACTGCTGACCGGGCCGACACCCGCGCCCGGGCACCGGGTCCCGCCACAGGACCCGGACGGTCGCCCGCCCGGTCCCGTCACAGGCGGGCGGCCTTCAGCGACATGTGCAGCAGCAGCCGGTCCTCGCCGTCGTGGAGATCGAGGCCGGTGAGCTGTTCCACCCGGGACAGCCGGTAGTAGAGCGTCTGGCGATGGATGTTCAGGGCGCTCGCGGTCCGGCCGGCCTGGCCCGCGCAGTCGAGGAACGCCTCCGCGGTGCGGGCGAGTTCGGCGTGCGCGGGTTCGAGCAGCGGGCGTACGGCGGGGTCCACGGGATGGCCGGGCCCACTGTCGGGGAGCGCTGCCAGCAGGCGGTACGGGCCGATCCCCGACCACTCCGCCACCGGGCCGAGGTGGGGCCGGGCCAGCGCCGCCCGGGCGGCGGCCGAGGCTTCGCGCCAGGCACCCGGCAGCTCGTCCAGTGACCGTACGGGGTCGCCGATGCCGACGACCGGGCCCGCCGGGGCGAGCAGGTTGGCGGCCGCCTGGTGGGCGGGGGAGAGGTCGGCGGCCGTACGGATCCTGAGCAGTGCGGCGAGGCGCGGGCCGGCCGGACCGGGCACCGGAAGCAGGCACAGGGCGGCGGCGCCGGGGACCGTACGTACACCCGGCACGGGGTCCGTCCACGGCGCGGCGCACAGCAGCGCGTACGCTCCCGAGTCGCCCAGCGTCCCGCCCAGCGCGGCCAGCGCGGCGGCCCGGCTGTCGGCGGATTCCGAGGTGAGCAGGGTCAGCAGATGCGGGCCGAGGTCGGCGCGGGCGCGCGCCTCGTCCGCGAGGAGCTCACCGATCCGGGCGCAGACCGCCATCGCGGAGGCGGGCACGGGCCCGGGCGGACCGTCGTCCCCGGCGAGGAGCCATACGTAACCGTGGACGACGCCCCGGTGCCGTACGGGAAGGCAGAGCCGGCCGCGCAGGACGCCCGCGGCCGGGTCGGCGGGGATGTGGACCGGGGCTTCGGCCGTCGCGATGCCGAACTTCTCGAACCAGGCGCGGACCTCGGCCGTGGAGCGGCGGGTGAGGATCGAGCGGGTACGGACCGGGTCCAGGGTCGTTTCGTCGAAACCGCTGCCGCTGTCGTGCGCGCCGAAGGCGATCAGCCGGAAATCGCGGTCCTCCAGCGTCGCGGGAGCGCCGAGCAGTGCCGAGATCTCGTCGACCAGTTCCTGGTAATCGCCTTTCACGCTTCCCATTCTCGCATTCCTTCAGACACCTGTATGAGATACGGGACACGAACGCGTGACAGGTGTCGATGGCTCGCGGATCGAGCGATCCTTAGATTTCACGGTGGTTATCCGTGCCGTACCGAAAATTTCCTGGTCACGGCCCCCCTTCGAGCCTTTTCCGTGGAGGTGCCCCGTGCTGGGTCCCGTGATCCTCGCCGCTTCGCGCAGCGACAAGATGCGCCGCTTCGTGTCGGCCGCCCCGGGCACCAAACAGGTCGTCGGCCGGTTCATCGCCGGTGAGACCGTCGAGCAGGTCGTCCCGATCGTCCAGGACGCCGCCGACAAGGGCCTGGAAGTGACCCTGGACGTCGTGGGCGAGGACATCACCAGCCGCGAGCAGGCATTCGCCGCCCGGGACGCGTACCTGGAGCTGATCGAGCACCTCAAGGGGCTGGGCCTGGGCGAGCGGGCCGAGATGTCCGTCAAGCTCTCGATGTTCGGCCAGGCGCTGGAGGGCGGCCACGAGCTGGCGCTCGCCAACGTCCGCCCGGTCGTCGAGGCGGCGGCCGAAATCGGCACCACGGTCACGCTCGACGCCGAGGACCACACCACGCTCGACTCGATGTTCGCCATCCACGAGGAGCTGCGGAAGGACTTTCCGCAGACCGGCTGCGTGATCCAGGCGTACCTGTTCCGCACCGAGGACGACGCGCGGCGGCTGGCGAAGGCCGGCAGCCGCGTCCGTATCGTCAAGGGCGCCTACAAGGAGCCCGCCACTGTCGCGTTCCAGGACAAGGCCGAGATCGACAAGGCGTACGTCCGGATCCTGAAGATCCTCATGGCGGGCGACGGCTACCCCATGATCGGATCGCACGACCCGCGGCTGATTGCCGTCAGCCAGGAGCTCGCGCGGCGTGCCGGGCGCAAACTGGATGAGTACGAATTTCAGATGCTCTACGGGATCCGCAGCGAAGAGCACGTGCGGCTCGCGGCGGAGGGCCACCGGATGCGTGTGTACACCGCGTACGGCACCGACTGGTACGGCTACTTCATGCGACGCCTCGCGGAGAAGCCGGCCAACCTGCTGTTCTTCGTCCGCTCGATGATCACCAAGAACTGACCCAGGCTGACCCTAGGGCCGAGCCCTTCCACCCCTCACGAAGGAGTCAAGGAACTCATGGACGCTGTGACCCAGGTCCCCGCCCCGGTCAACGAGCCGGTGCGCACCTACGCCCCGGGCTCGCCGGAGCGCGCACGCCTCGAAGCCAAGCTGAAGGAGCTTGCCGAGAACCCCGTCGACCTCCCGATGACGATCAACGGTGAGAGGCGGATGGGTGGCGGCGAGCGTTTCGACGTCGTGCAGCCGCACAACCACAAGGCCGTCCTCGGCACCGCCGCGCACGCCACGCAGGACGACGCGCGGGACGCCATCGACGCCGCGCTCGCCGCCGCCCCGGCGTGGCGCGCGATGTCCTTCGACGACCGCGCCGCGATCATCCTGCGCGCCGCCGAGCTGCTGTCGGGCCCGTGGCGCGAGACGCTGGCCGCCTCGACCATGCTGGGCCAGTCGAAGACCGTCCAGCAGGCCGAGATCGACACCCCGTGCGAGCTCGTCGACTTCTGGCGCTTCAACGTCAAGTACGCCCGTGACCTGCTCGCCGAGCAGCCCCCGGCGAACTCTCCGGGCGTGTGGAACCGGCTGGACCACCGTCCGCTGGAAGGTTTCGTCTACGCGATCACGCCCTTCAACTTCACGGCCATCGCGGGCAACCTGCCGACCGCGCCCGCCCTGATGGGCAACGTCGTGGTCTGGAAGCCGTCCCCGACGCAGACGCACGCCGCCGTGCTGCTGATGCAGCTGCTGGAGGAGGCCGGGCTGCCCAAGGGCGTCATCAACCTGGTCACCGGTGACGGCATCGAGGTCTCCGAGGTCGCCCTCAACCACCGCGACCTGGCCGGCATCCACTTCACCGGCTCGACCAAGACCTTCCAGTACCTGTGGAAGACGGTCGGCAACAACATCGAGAAGTACCGCACGTACCCGCGTCTCGTCGGCGAGACGGGCGGCAAGGACTTCGTCGTCGCGCACCCGAGCGCCGACCGCGCCGTCCTGAAGACCGCGCTGACCCGTGGCTCGTTCGAGTTCCAGGGCCAGAAGTGCTCCGCGTCCTCGCGTGCGTACGTCCCGGCCTCGATCTGGGACGACGGCTTCAAGGAGGAGTTCGCGGCCGAGGTCGACGCCATCACCATGGGCGACGTCACCGACCTGTCGAACTTCATCGGCGCCGTCATCGACGAGCGTTCGTTCGCCAAGAACAAGGCCGCGATCGACCGCGCGGCCGCCGACCCGACCTGCACGATCGTCGCGGGCGGCACGTACGACGACTCGGTCGGCTACTTCGTCCGCCCGACGGTCATCGCCTGCACGGACCCGGCGAACGAGGTCTTCACGACCGAGTACTTCGGCCCGATCCTGGCGGTCCACGTCTACGAGGACGCGAAGTACGACGCCATGCTGGAGCAGATGGAGTCGGCGTCCGACTACGCGCTGACCGGCGCCGTCATCTCCGGTGACCGCGCGGCGGCGGCGTACACGATGGACAAGCTCCGCTACGCGGCGGGCAACTTCTACATCAACGACAAGTCGACCGGCGCCGTGGTCGGCCAGCAGCCCTTCGGCGGCGGCCGCGCCTCCGGCACGAACGACAAGGCCGGCGCGCCCCAGAACCTCCAGCGCTGGACCCTGACCCGGGCCATCAAGGAGACCCTGGTCCCGCCGACCGACTACACCTACCCGCACCAGGGCTGACCGCCCCCGGCGCGCCGCCCCGGCCGCGCGCCCCGCGAGACACCGCCCCCGTCCCGGCCCCCACGCCGGACGGGGGCGGTTTCGTGCGCCGCCCGCAGGTCAGATCTTGCGCCAGCGGGCCATCGCGAACGAGAAGAGGCCGAACATGGCCAGGCCGACGGCTATCAGGACCAGCAGCCACGGGCCGGCCGGCGTGTCGGAGAACGAGCGGAGGGTGTCGTCGATGCCCTTCGCCTTGTCCGGTTCGTAGTTGGCCGCGGCCTTGACCGCGAAGCCGCCGAGGACGGTGAAGACGGCGCCCCGCGCGACACCGCCGGCCACGCCGGTGACATCGACGGCCTGGCGGGTACGGCCGTGCAGCGCGCTCATCTTGAGGTGTTTGTGGTACTTGCGCAGGGCGGCTCGGCTCGCGATCCACAGGCCGGTGACCGCGATGGCCAGGCCGCCGATTCCCACGATCCACTGGCCGCCGGGGAGTTCCATGGCCCGGGCCGTCACGTCCTCCGACTGCTTGTCGCTCGATCCGCTGCCGCTGCCCGCCGTGCCCGCCGCGAACGACAGCACGCTGTACGCCACGAAGCCGTAGAAGAGAAAACGCGCCAGGGAGAACAGGCGCTTGCGGGGCTTGTGGCCGTCGGGTCCGGCCGCGCCGAAGCAGGCTTCCGAGAGCCGCCACAGCGCCATGCCCACCAAGGCGATGCCCAGGGCCCAGAGCAGGAACGAGCCGAGCGGCTGCTCGGCCACCTCCTTGAGGGCGCCCCCGCGGTCCGCCTCCTGGCCGCCGTCGCCGAACGCGATGCGCAGTGCCAGTACGCCGACCAGCAGGTAGAGCACCCCGCGTGCCACGAACCCCCAGCGCGCGGCCGCCTCCATGGCCGAGCTGTTTGAAGCCTGCCGTGCCCTGAGCTTGCCTCTTCTGCCGAGTGCCGCTGTGCCCATGTCTCGCCTCCTTCGTCGGAGACCGTGTGCCCCGAAGCGGGCGCCGGAACCGGTGCGGGCATGTGACGTGGCGTCGACGCGCCCTTGTGGTTTGGCAATGGGCATGTCAAATTCCTCAGCGGTGTCCCCGTTCCCCACGGAGACCTGACCGAGGAGATCCCCCCATGAGACGCATCCTCCGTGCGCGCACAGCCCTTACCGCCCTCATAGCCGCCGGCACGCTGGGCTTCGGCGCCACCCCGGCCGGCGCCGGTACCGCCGCCGAAGCCGCCGCCACGGGCCCGTCGACGTACGCCCTCGACTCCGAACTCTCCCGGCGGCTCGGCGACGACACCGCCGGCAGCTACATCGACCGCCGTACCGGCGCCCTCACCGTCACCGTCACCAGTGACCGCGCCGCCGAGCAGGTACGCGCGTCGGGAGCCGTCGCGAAGCGTGTCGAGCGCAGTGCGGCGCGGCTGGAGGCGGCCATGGCGGCGCTGGAGTCCCGGGCGAAGATCACGGGTACGTCGTGGGGCATCGACCCGACGACCAATCAGGTCAGCGTCGAGGCCGACCGGTCCGTCTCCGCGCGGGAGCTGGCCCGGCTGAGGAAGGTCGCGGACGCGCAGGACGGTGCGGTGCGGATCTCGCGCGTACCGGGGACGTTCAAGCGGGAGGTGGCCGGCGGCGACGCGATCTACGGCGGCGGGTATCGCTGCTCGGCCGCCTTCAACGTCTCCAAGGGCACCACGCGTTACTTCGTGACGGCGGGCCACTGCACCAACGACGTCGCCAACTGGTCGGCCACGTCCGGCGGTCCGGTGATCGGCGTCCGTGAGGGAACCAGCTTCCCGACCAACGACTACGGCATCGTCCGCTACACCAACGGCTCGGCGCCATCGGGCAACGTCAACCTCTACAACGGCGGCTTCCAGGACATCGCGTCCGCCGCGAACGCCGTCGTGGGCCAGGCCATCAAGAAGAGCGGCTCCACCACCAAGGTGACCAGCGGCACCGTCACCGCCGTGAACGTCACCGTCAACTACGGCGACGGACCCGTGTACGGCATGGTCCGCACCACCGCCTGCTCGGCCGGCGGTGACAGCGGCGGGGCGCACTTCGCGGGCAGCGTCGCGCTCGGCATCCACTCGGGCAGCTCCGGCTGTACGGGAACCAACGGTTCCGCCATCCACCAGCCGGTGAAGGAAGCCCTGTCGGCGTACGGCGTGAACGTGTACTGAGCACCTGTCGGGCCGT
Source organism: Streptomyces agglomeratus (assembly GCF_001746415.1). Taxonomy (NCBI): domain Bacteria; kingdom Bacillati; phylum Actinomycetota; class Actinomycetes; order Kitasatosporales; family Streptomycetaceae; genus Streptomyces; species Streptomyces agglomeratus. Next base: position 2,547,524 of record NZ_MEHJ01000001.1, on the reverse strand, counting down.
CACCCCGCCGCCGGGGTGGCGGCCTGCGAGAGTGCGGACATGAACGCGCTGCGTACAGCCCACACGGCCGACCTCGATCCCGCCGAGCTGCACGAGATCCACGCTCTCCTCGAAGCCGCCTTCGAAGGCGACTTCGACGAGGACGACTGGGACCACACCATCGGCGGCATACACGCCTGGCTCCGGGACGAGCGCGGTGTCGCCGCCCATGGCAGCGTCGTCCAGCGCCGGGTCCAGCACGCCGGCCGGTCGCTGCGCGTCGGTTACGTCGAAGGTGTGGCCGTACGGGCGGACCGGCGGCGGGAGGGGCTCGGCGGCCTGGTGATGGAGGCGCTGGAGCGGGTGATCGACCGGGCATACGTCCTCGGGGCGCTCTCCGCGTCGGACGACGGGGCGGCGCTCTACGCGGGGCGCGGATGGGTGCGGTGGCCGGGCCGGATCGCGGCTCTGGGGCCTTCCGGCGTCGTACCGCTGCCCGACGAGGAGGGTACGACGTACCTGCGGCCGGTGGCCGGGCTTCCGGACGCGTCCGAGGCCCTGCTCTTCGACTGGCGCGACGGAGACGTGCTCTAGGCCGGGCGGCGTGTGCCGCGCGGGGCGACGTGCTCGAGGCCGGGGCCCCCGGCCGGAGCGGCGCGCTCCGGCCGGAACACGCTCCGGGTCAGAGGAACCGGCGGATCGGCAGGACCGCCACTTCACGGGCCCGCTGGACGATGGAGCGCTTCTTCCACCGGCCCGGCCGGATCTGTTCGCTCACCGTCACGTCCTGGTCGAAGTGCTCGTCCAGTGTGGCCGTGAAGTCCTGGTCCAGGACGGCGATCATGACCTCCTCGTCGTGGTCGAGCGAGCGCCGGTTGAAGTTCGTCGAGCCGACCAGCGCGGCCACATGGTCGACGGTGATCACCTTCGCGTGCATCATCGTCGGCTGGTACTGGAAGATCTTCACCCCGCAGGCGGTGAGGTCGTCGTAGAAGTGCTGGCCGGCCAGCCGGCAGACCCGCTTGTCGGTGTGCGGGCCCGGCAGCAGGATCTCGACCCGCACCCCGCGCCGCGCGGTGGCGCAGAGCAGCTCGACGAAGTAGGCGTCCGGCGAGAAGTACGCGGTGGCCAGCCGGAAGCGTTCCTCGGCCGACTCCAGCATCACCCGGATCAGGGTCTGCATGTCCTGCCAGCCGAAACTGGCCGAGCCGCGCACCACCTGCACCACCGCGTCGCCGTGCGGGCGCTGCTCGACGAACCGGTCCCGGTCGTCGAAGAGCTCGTCGTGGCACTCGGCCCAGTTCTGGGCGAACGCCGCGGCGATCCCGTCCACCGCCGGGCCCCGCACCTCCACGTGCGTGTCGCGCCACTCGTGTTCGTTGCGCGCGTCACCGCACCACTCCTCCGCGATCCCCACGCCACCCGTGAACGCGGTCTCCTCGTCGACGACGAGGACCTTGCGGTGGCAGCGGTGGTTCTGCTTGAGCGGCGACAGGTACAGCGGTTTACGGAACCAGGCCACATGCACTCCGGCCCGTTCCATCACCTCCAGCTGCTCTCTCTCGATCAGCCGGCTGCCGAACCCGTCCAGCAGCAGTCGCACCCGTACCCCGGCGCGGGCCCGGTCCGCCAGTGCCTGGGCGAACTCGCGGGCGATGTCGCCCTTCCAGTACACGAACGTCATCATGTCCACCGTGTGCTCGGCGGACCGGATGCCGGCCAGCATCGCGGCGAAGATCTCGTCCCCGTTGCGCAGGGGGACGACCGCGTTGCCCTCGGTCGCGGCGACGCCTATGAGCCGCTCCAGACGCCGCCGTATCCGCGCGACGCGGTCCTCCGCGGACGCGGGCGTCCGCGGCCCCGGTATGTGGGGAGGGGTCAGCTCGGGCGGTTCCTGCGTACTCGTCATGGTGTCACCGGGCCGGCACGGAGCAGAGGGAAACGGAGCCGCTGTGCCCGGTCCGGCGCGGGCCGGCGCAGCCAGTCGACTGTACCTGGGCGGTCCTGACCGGCCGAGGGGCCCCGGCGAATCGGCCGCCGGGAGGCCGGGCGCCGGTGAAAGTCGTATTCCAGACAGGCCGTGACGTAAAAGAAACCCGCACGTACCTAGCGGTAACAAAGGCCCGCGTGCCAGATTTCCGCATGCCACCGGCCGGCGGCCCCCCTCACCGATACGCCTTCGAGGCCAAGCGCAGGAGTTCCGCCGTGTCCGGATTCCGCTCCACGAATACGCTCAGACCCACCCGCAGCCCCGGGCCCCGCCGCACGCGCGGCCGTGCGCGCGGCAGGCGCCTCGTCGCCTCGGCGCTCGCGCTCCCCCTGGCCTTCGTCGCCCTGCTCACGACCGGGGCCGGCCCCTCGATGGCGAGCCCCACCTCGGGCCCGACCGCGATCGTCTCCATGGGCGACAGCTACATCTCGGGCGAGGCGGGCCGCTGGCAGGGCAACAGCCTCACCAACAGCGGCAGCCGCGACGGCTCCGACCGCGCGTGGACGGGCAGCGGCTACGATCCGGGCCGCGTGTACGGTCCGACGGCCGTGAACGGCTGCCACCGCTCCGACTCCGCCGAGGTGCGCAGCGCCACCGGCACCGCTCAGGCGCTGATCAACATCGCCTGCTCGGGTGCCACCACCAAGAACGTCTTCCGCGCCGCGAGCGGCGGTACGCCGTACAAGGGCGAAGCGCCGCAGGCCGACCAGCTCGCCGGTATCGCCGCGGCCAACAACGTGAAGGTGATCGCCCTGTCGGTCGGCGGCAACGACCTGGGCTTCGCCGACATCATCACCGCCTGCGCCGCCGACTACATGGTCTGGTACTCGTACTGCCACGACGACCAGCAGGTGGCGGTGGACGCGAAGATCGACGCGGCCATGGCGGGTGTGGGGAAGGCCGTCGACGAGATCCGCGCCGTGATGTCCGCCGGCGGGTACGCCGCCTCCGCCTACCGGATCGTGCTCCAGTCGTACCCCTCGCCCATCCCGAGGGCGGCCGAGAACCGCTACGCGGAGAGCGGCTGGACCCGGGTCAGTACCGGCGGCTGCCCGTTCTGGAACAAGGACTCCGACTGGGCCCGCGACTCGCTCGTCCCGCAGATCGCGGGCCGTCTCAAGGGTGTGGCCGCCGCCAAGGGCGTGGAGTTCCTGGATCTGCGCGACATGCTCCAGGGGCGCGAGGTGTGCGCCAAGCAGAGCAGGCTGGTGAACGCCACGCAGCCGCCGTCGGCCACCAGCAGTGAATGGGCGCGCTGGATCGACAGCGACTCCACCCAGGGCCCCGTCCAGGAGTCCATGCACCCCAACTACTACGGCCAGCTCGCCCAGGGCCGTTGCCTCGGCCTCGTGTACGCGGCCCCGGCGGGCGGCGCCCACACCTGCCGCAATACGGCGGGGGCGGACGCTTCGAGGATGTACCTGACGGCGTCCTGACCGCGCCCGGACCATGGTCATGACCACGCCTCCCGGAGGCGTGGTCATGATCGCGTCTCAGATAGTAGGAAGTCCGAGTAATTGTGGAGACAGACAGTCCGGTCTCCCTTAGCTTGGAAGAAGCCGAACGTCTCGCTCCATCAGCGAACGGCGGTCGTGAGCCCGTGCCCGATGCAGGTAACCCCTGCGGCGCCGGCTCCCCGCCCATTCCGGCGCCCTGAAATCATTCTGATCTCAAGGAGTCGATCATCATGGCCGAGACCGTCCGCCGCGTCCGCCGCGCCCCCCGTTCCAACGACACCGACCGCAAGCAGGCCGTCGCCGCCCTCCAGCGGGCGCTGGACCGCCGCGACAACGGCGGCGCGACCGGCCACTGATCCACGGCCCGCGCCCCCGTCGTCCCCGCCTAACGGCTGCGCCGGATCTCGAAGTAGTCGACGCGCTCGCCCGATTCGGCGAGCGCGGAGACTTTCAGCCTCGGCGACGTACCGGCCTCGGCCTCCACCGCGAGGAACGAGAAGCCGGTGTACCGCACCCGTGACCACTCGACCGTGTCCGGGTCCGGGAGCCGCGACTTCGTCCAGTGGAAGCTGACGATGTGGTCGTGGTCGTGGACGTTGCCCTCGTAGCTGTCCTTCACGCCGAGCCCGAACCCGTACAGGTCCTTGCCCGCGCCGCCCGCGGTGACGTACACGATCCCGTCCCGCGTCGGATCGGTCGAGGCCCCGACCGGCACCGGCCTGCCGACTTCACCGTTCTTGATGGCGTCGGTGCGCTCGTACACGTGGTTGTGCCCGTTGATCACCAGGTCGACCTGGTGCTTGGTGAACAGCGCCAGCCACGCGTCGCGTACACCGCCGTCCGAGGCGTGCGTGGACGTCGAGTACACGCAGTGGTGGAAGAAGACGACGACGAAGTCGACGCCGGCCTGCCGCCGCAGCTCGCCGAGCCGCTTGTCGAGCCAGGCACTCTGCGCGCCGTCCGTGTAGCCCCTGTTGGCGGGTATCTCGTACGACACGTCGTTCGCGTCCAGCGCCACGACGCCGACATTGCCGTACGTGAAGGAGTAGATGCCGGGTGCGTTCGCCGCGTCCGGCCCGTTGCCGGGCAGCGACCAGCGGGCCGACTGGCCGCCGTAGCCGTTGGGGGAGTACCAGGCCTCCATGTCGTGGTTGCCGGTGGTCACCATCCACGGGACCCGTGAGGCCACGCTCTCGGTCTGCGCCAGGAACTGGTCCCACACGCGCGCGTCGTAGGTGTCCGACTCCCTGCCGTGCCCGCTGCTGTCCGCATAGCAGATGTCGCCGGCGTGGAGGTGGAACGACGGGTTCTGACCGAGGATCAACTGGTCGTTGGCGAGGGCGTCGTAGCTCACCCCCTGGTCACCGAAGGCCGTGAAGACGAAGGTCTCCGGCCGAGCGGGCGCCGTACGGAACGAGCTGACCGACGACAGCCCCGCCGGCCGTGCGGCGTCGGCCGGGTCGAACCCGTCGTGCCCGACGCCGTAGTAGTACGTCGTCCCCGGCCTCAGTCCGTCGAGCCCCACGTGCAGGTAGAACTGGTCGACCGCGGGCAGCTTGCGCGAGAGCGACGGCGTGTGCAGAGCGCGTACCTCCGCCTCGATCTTGCGGCCCAGCTCCCACGGTTTCAGCCCCACCCGTACGTACGGACGCTTCACCGCGAAGGGCACCTGCCAGGAGATCCGCATCTGTGTCTTCGGATCGGCCCCGAAGGCGAGATGGCGGCCGAAGGGCGCGACGAGTGACCCGTCCACCCGCGCGGTGACGGAGGAGGGCAGCAGAGCGGGGGAGCCGGCGTATGCCGGACTCGCGCCGCCCAACAGGGCGGCGCCGCCCACGGTGGCGGCGGACGAGGCGATGACCCGTCGGCGGGAGAGTTTCGTACGCAGGTACTCGTGCTGCTCCGGCATGCTCATGCCGCGCGCGATCTGCTCGGGGATACCGGTGCGGGGGGTGTCGGCCATGGAAACGAACTTCCCAGTAACAACCAACTCCGGCCAGTCCTGCGGGTGAACAGAATCTGTCGAGATTTTGAGTCCGAATGGCGGACGCCCGGTGTCAGGGGCTGGGACGCGGGAGTAGGGTGCCGACATGTCTCGCAGCCTCAATCTCGCAGTGATCCCTGGTGACGGTATCGGCCAGGAGGTCGTGGCCCAAGGGCTCAAGGTCCTCAATGCCGTCCTTCCGCAGGATGTGAAGCTGCAGACCAAGGAGTACGACCTCGGCGCTCAGCGCTGGCACCGCACCGGAGACACCCTCCCGGACGCGGAGCTCGACTCCCTCAAGCAGCACGACGCCATCCTGCTCGGCGCGATCGGCGACCCGTCCGTGCCGTCCGGCGTCCTGGAGCGCGGGCTGCTCCTCAAGCTGCGGTTCGCGTTCGACCACTTCATCAACCTGCGTCCGTCGAAGCTGTTCCCCAACACGGCGACGCCGCTGGCGGGCCGCCCCGACATCGACTTCGTCGTCGTCCGCGAGGGCACCGAAGGCCCGTACACCGGCAACGGCGGCTCGATCCGCACCGGTACGGAGCACGAGGTCGCGACCGAGGTCAGCCTGAACACGGCGTACGGCGTCGAGCGCGTCGTCCGTGACGCGTACGAGCGGGCCAACGCCCGCCCCCGCAAGAAGCTGACGCTGGTGCACAAGAACAACGTCCTCGTCTACGCCGGCCACATGTGGAAGAACATCTTCGACAAGGTCGGCCAGGAGTACCCCGAGGTCACCACCGACTACCTGCACGTCGACGCCGCGACGATCTTCTTCGTCACGCAGCCGGAGCGCTTCGACGTCATCGTCACCGACAACCTCTTCGGCGACATCCTCACCGACCTCGCCGCCGCCGTGACCGGCGGCATCGGCCTGGCGGCCTCCGGCAACATCAACCCGACGGGGGCCTTCCCGTCGATGTTCGAGCCCGTTCACGGCTCCGCGCCCGACATCGCGGGCCAGGGCAAGGCCGACCCGACGGCCACGGTGCTCTCCGTCGCCCTCCTCCTGCGGCACCTCGGCTTCGACGCCGAGGCCGGCCGTATCGAGGAAGCCGTCTCCGCCGACCTGGCGGAGCGCGACGGCGGCACGGTCCGTACGACGGACGAGATCGGCGACGCGCTCGCGGTACGCGTAGCGGGCTGACCCGACGGATTCCTCCCACAGCCGCCGGGTCGCAGACACCCGGCGGCTGTGCTTTGCCGCGGCCGGGTGGGACCATCAATCCTGGGCCGCACTACACGCCGTTTCATGCACGCATTCCCACGGGCGATAATCGAACGTGGGGCCGCGGTATGAGGGGAAGCTCGGACGTCCTACTAGGCGTGAGCGCGGTCCACCACACACAACCGGTGAAGGACACGCACTCATGACGACGCCCACGATCGAGCTCAAGCCCTCCTCGCACCCGCTGTCCGACGCGGAGCGCGAGGCGATTCTGGCCAACCCCGGATTCGGCCGCCACTTCACCGACCACATGGTCACCATCCGGTGGACCGAAGGCCGTGGCTGGCACGACGCGCAGCTCGTGCCGTACGCGCCGCTGTCGATCGACCCGGCCAACATGACCCTGCACTACGCGCAGGAGATCTTCGAGGGCCTGAAGGCATTCCGCCGGCCCGACGGTTCGGTCGCCACCTTCCGCCCCGACGCCAACGCCAGGCGCTTCCAGGTCTCCGCGCGCCGGCTGGCGATGCCGGAACTGCCGGTCGAGACGTTCATCGCCGCGTGCGACGCGCTGGTCCAGCAGGACAAGGCATGGGTTCCGGCGCACGGCGGTGAGGACTCGCTGTACCTGCGCCCGTTCATGATCGCCAACGAGGTCGGGCTCGGTGTGAAGCCGGCCAACGAGTACCTCTTCATCGTGATCGCGTCGCCCGCCGGCGCGTACTTCCCCGGTGGGGTCAAGCCGGTCTCCGTCTGGCTGTCGGAGAACTACGTCCGCGCCGTCCCCGGCGGCATGGGCTTCGCCAAGACCGGAGGCAACTACGCCGCCTCGCTGCTCGCCTTCGCCGAGGCGGCGGAGAAGGGCTGCGACCAGGTCGTCTGGCTCGACGCGCTGGAGCACAAGTGGGTCGAGGAGATGGGCGGCATGAACCTGTACTTCGTGTACGGCGACCGCATCGTCACCCCGGAGCTCACCGGCTCGCTGCTCGCCGGCATCACCCGCGACTCGCTGCTCAAGCTCGCGCGTGACCTCGGGTACGAGTCCGAGGAGGGCCGGATCTCCACGGCGGACTGGAAGCGCGACACCGAGAACGGGACGCTCACCGAGGTCTTCGCCTGCGGCACGGCGGCGGCGATCACGCCGGTCGGCTCGGTGAAGTCCGAGGGCGCGGAGTGGGTCCAGGGCGACGGGCAGCCGGGCAAGGTGACGATGGAGCTCCGCAAGGCGCTCCTCGCCATCCAGACCGGCACGGCCGAGGACACCCACGGCTGGACCCACGAGCTGGCCTGATCCCCGTCGGCAGTCGTACGTACGCGAGGCCGCGCCCGGCACATTCCGCCGTGGCGCGGCCTCGCGCGTTGCGGCTGAGCGTTGCCGCTGCGCGGCGAGCGGGCCTCGGCCGGCCAAATCCAGCCAGTCCGGCGCTTGAGGACCGGGGGGCGGGGGCAGCGCCCCGGTACGGCAACGGGCGGGCAGGGGGGAAGCTCCGCAAGGCAGCCGGCGGTGGCGCCTACGCCGGGGTGGGCGTCTCGCTCACCGGCTCCGCCGCCGCCTCCGCGGGAAGCGCGGCGTTCCGGCTCTTCGCCGTCAGCGCGGCGTACGCGGCCCCGCCCACCAGGCCCGAGAGGATGAAGCTGCAATCCACGCCGCCGGTAAGGGCCAGCAGCGGGCCCTCATACACCGTCGTCGAGACCGCCGCGAGGCCGACCGCCGCGCCCAGCGCCCAGGACACGGTGGCCCGGACGTTCCAGCCCGAGCGGTACCAGTAGATCCCGCCCTTGGCCCGGCGGTTGAAGACCTGGAGGGCCTCCGCGTCGTACTGCCCGCCGCAGCGCACGTACCCGATCAGGGAGATCACGGCCCACGGCGTGCCGATGGCTGTCAGGAGCAGGACGAACGACGTCATCGCGGACTGCACCGACCAGGCGAAGGAGCCCACGAACACGAACGCGGTCGCGACGGCGGCGGCGATCACGGTGGCCCGGGTGCGCGTGGCGCGCGGCAGGATCGCGTCCAGGTCGAGCCCCATCGAGTACAGCATCAGGCCGGCGTTGCCGACCGACCCGGCGGAGGCCGCCAGCAGCAGCGGCGCCAGGTACCAGAAGGGCGCCGCCTCGACGAGCGGCCCGGCGTAGTCGAGACCGGCGCGGGCGGCGAGCGCGGTGTACGTACCGAAGAGCTGCGGGACGAGAAGGCCGAGGAACAGGCCCAGACAGGTGGCCCAGAAGACCTTGCGTGAGGTGTGGCGGCGCGGCGAGATGTAGCGCGTGTAGTCGCCGAGCAGGGTGATGAAGGCGACGGGGCCGCTCAGCCCGGCGGCGACGGCCGCGAGCAGCCAGGTGGACCAGAAGGAGCCGAGGAGGTACGGCGTGTCCGGGGGCGCGGCCGTGGTGAAGTCGCCCGCGTAGGCGTACACCCCGGCCAGCAGCAGGACCACCATGCCGACGGACAGCACCTTGCTGAGCCGCAGCAGCAGCTTGTAGCCGTACACCGCCGCGACGACCGTGGCGCCCGCGAGCACGGTGTACATCACCGCGCGGGAGGCCCCGCCGTCCGGCAGGCCGGTGAGCCGGGAGAGGGTCCCGACCATCACGTCGCCGCCGATCCACAGCGTGAGCGCCGTATAACCGAGCGAGAGCAGCAGTCCGACGACCGAACCGACGAGCCGGCCGCGTACGCCGAACTGGGCGCCGCTGGAGGTCGAGAGGTTGGTGGCCGTGCGCAGTGAGATGAGCGCGAGCGGTGCGGTGACCGCGATTCCGGCCAGGGTGCCGACGAGGATCGAGGTCACCGAGGGCCACAGGCCCAGGCCGAAGGACGGCGGCAGCCATCCGAAGACGATGACGCCGAGGCAGAGATTCGAGCCGAGAAGGAGGGAGACGAGGTCGCGCGGCCCGCTGGTGCGCTCCTCGTCGGGGATGGTGTCGACTCCGCGCTGTTCTATCGGCATGGCTGGGTCCTCCCGGTCCGCCGGACAACAAAGTTTTGAGTGCTGCTCAATGTGACTTGCCTTAAGGTGGCGCGTCAATGTTTCCAGTGTGTGAATCTCATGGTTAGAGTGAAGTTCTAAACTTCTTGGAGGTGTGGCGGCGTGCGACTGACCCCGACGGAACGCGACCGGCTGCTGCTGTTCGGAGCCGCCGAACTGGCGCGGGCGCGCCGGGCGCGCGGGCTGCGGCTCAACGTGCCGGAGGCGACCGCGCTCATCGCGGACACGGTCTGCGAGGCGGCCCGCGACGGGCGGCGGCTCGCGGAGGCGATCGAGGCGGCGCGGTCCGTGCTCGGCCCCGACGACGTGCTGCCGGGCGTGGCCGATGTGGTGACCGAGGTGCATGTGGAGGCGGTCTTCGACGACGGCTCGCGGCTCGCGGTCGTGTCGTCCCCGATCGGCGGCGGCGCGAGTCTGGGCGCCGGCGCCCCGGGCGCGGTCCTGCCCGGCCCCGCCGACGCGGAGCCGGAGCCGGCGGTGCGGATGACCGTACGCAACACGGCGGGCGTCCCGGTGAGCGTCACCTCCCACTTCCACTTCTTCGAGGCGAACCCCCGCCTCGACTTCGACCGCTCGGCGGCGTACGGCATGCGGCTGTGCGTGCCCGCCGGGTCCTCCGTCCGCTTCGACGCGGGCGGCGAGGCCGAGGTCGGCCTGGTCCCGATCGGCGGCGCACGGGTCGCGATCGGCTTCGCGGGCCTGGTCGACGGCCCGCTGGACGCCCCCGGGGCGAAGGAGGAGGCCCTGCGCAGGGCCGCCGCCTGCGGCTACCTGGGAGCACAGCCCGAAGGAGGAGCTGAGGCATGAGCATCGATCCGCACGAGTACGCCGCCGTCCACGGCCCGCGCGCGGGGGACCGGGTCAGGCTCGGCGACTCCGGGCTGACCGTGCGCGTCGAGTCCGACGCGCAGAAGCCGGGTGAGGAGTTCCTCGCGGGCTTCGGCAAGACGGCCCGCGACGGGCTGCACCTCAAGGCCGCCGCCGTGCGCGACACCTGTGACGTGGTGATCAGCAACGTGCTGGTCATCGACGTGGCGCAGGGCATCCGCAAGGTGTCGATCGGCATCAAGGAAGGCCGGATCCACGCCATCGGGCGGGCCGGCAACCCGGACACCCTCGACGGCGTCGACGTCGTCGTCGGCACCGGTACGTCGATCGTCTCCGGCGAGGGCCTGATCGCGACGGCCGGCTCCGTCGACACGCACGTCCACCTGCTCTCGCCGCGCATCATGGAGGCCTCGCTCGCCTCCGGCGTGACGACGATCATCGGCCAGGAGTTCGGCCCCGTCTGGGGCGTCGGCGTGAACTCGCCGTGGGCCCTGCGCCACGCCTTCGGCGCCTTCGACGCCTGGCCCGTCAACATCGGCTTCCTCGCGCGCGGCTCGTCCTCCCACGCCGCCCCGCTCGTCGAGGCGCTCGCCGAGGGCGGCGCGTCCGGCTTCAAGGTCCACGAGGACATGGGCGCGCACACCCGCGCCCTGGACACCGCGCTGCGCGTCGCCGAGGAACACGACGTACAGGTCGCCCTGCACAGCGACGGCCTGAACGAGTGCCTGTCCGTCGAGGACACCCTCTCCGTCCTCGAAGGCCGTACGATCCACGCCTTCCACATCGAGGGCTGCGGCGGCGGGCACGTCCCCAACGTCCTGAAGATGGCCGGCGTACGGAACGTCATCGGCTCGTCCACCAATCCCACCCTCCCCTTCGGGCGGGACGCGGTCGCCGAGCACTACGGGATGATCGTCTCCGTCCACGACCTGAAGACCGACCTGCCCGGCGACGCCGCCATGGCGCGCGACCGCATCCGCGCCGGGACGATGGGCGCCGAGGACGTGCTGCACGACCTGGGCGCGATCGGCATCACCTCGTCCGACGCGCAGGGGATGGGGCGCGCGGGCGAGACCGTGCGCCGTACCTTCCAGATGGCCGGGAAGATGAAGGCCGAGCTGGGCCCGATGGAGGGCGACGGCCCGGACGACGACAACGCCCGCGTCCTGCGCTACATGGCGAAGCTGACCATCAACCCGGCCATCGCCCACGGTCTCGCCCACGAGATCGGGTCGATCGAGGTCGGCAAGATGGCCGACATCGTGCTGTGGCGGCCGCAGTACTTCGGGGCGAAGCCGCAGATGGTCCTGAAGTCGGGCTTCCCGGCGTACGGCGTCACCGGCGACCCCAACGCGGCGACCGACACCTGTGAACCGCTGGTCCTCGGACCCCTCTTCGGGGCGCACGGCGCGACGCCCGCCGACATCTCGGTGGCGTTCGTCGCCCGGGCCGCACTCGACCAGGGCAACGACCTGATGCCGACGCGCCGGCGCCGCGTCGCCGTGCGCGGCACGCGCGGCATCGGCCCCGCCGACCTGCGCCTGAACTCCCGTATCGGACAGGTGGGGGTGGACGGACACAGCGGCCTCGTCACGCTCGACGGCGACCCGCTGCGCTCCGAACCCGCCGATTCCGTCTCCCTCAACCGTCTCTACTTCCTGTAAGGACCCCCCATGACCTACCGCATGCCCGCCGAGTGGACCCCGCACGAGCGCACCTGGGTGGCGTGGCCCGGCCCCAACGTCACCTTCTCCGACGAGGAGGAGCTCGCCGCCTCCCGCGCCGCGTGGGCGGGAGTCGCCCGCGCCGTGCGTGCCTACGAGCCGGTCACCGTGGTCTGCGGGCCCGGTCAGTCGGACGGCGCGCGCGAGCTGCTCGGCCCGGACATCGAGCTGGTCGAGCGCGAGCTCGACGACGCGTGGATGCGCGACATCGGCCCGACCTTCGTCAAGGACGACGAGACGGGCGAACTGGCCGCCGTGGACTGGGTGTTCAACGGCTGGGGCGCCCAGGACTGGGCGACCTGGGAGCACGACTCGAAGATCGCCGGCATGATCGCCGATCTCACGGGCGTGCCCACGCTCTCCTCCCCGCTCGTCAACGAGGGCGGCGGCATCCACGTCGACGGCGAGGGCACGGTCCTGCTCACCGAGACCGTCCAGCTCGGCCCCGAGCGCAACCCCGGCTGGACGCGCGAGCAGGTCGAGGCGGAGATCCACGCCAAGCTCGGCACCACCAAGGCGATCTGGCTGCCGCGCGGCCTGACCACCGACTACCCGCCGCACGGCTTCGGCACCCTCGGCCACGTCGACATCGTCGCCGCGTTCGCCGCGCCGGGTGTCGTCCTGGCCCACACCCAGCCGGACCCCTCCCACCCCGACCACGAGCCGTGCAAGGCCAACGTCGAGCTGCTGCGCGCGCAGACGGACGCCAAGGGCCGCCCGCTCAAGGTGATCGAGGTGCCCGCGCCGACCAGGGTCCAGGTCGACGGCGACTGGGTCGACTACTCGTACATCAACCACTACCTGTGCAACGGCGGCGTGGTCCTGTGCGCCTTCGACGACCCCCGCGACGAGGAGGCGGCCGAGATCTTCCGCGGCCTCTTCCCCGACCGTACGGTCACCCTGGTCGACGCCCGCGAGATCTTCGCGGGCGGCGGCGGCATCCACTGCATCACCCAGCAGCAGCCCGCGACCCGCGGCTGATCGGGTAGAACATACGGGTGCCTCCTGTGAACGCCTCCGCCTCATGACCGAGCCCGCCAAGCCGCCGTCCCGGCGGCGCAACTCCGCCCCGCCCCGCGAGACGGTGCTCGCCGCCGCCATGGCGAGCATCGCCGGACACGGGCTGGAGAAGCTCACCATGGCCGGGCTCGGCCGTGAGGTCGGCATGAGCAGTGGGCACCTGCTCTACTACTTCCGCAGCAAGGACGAGCTGCTCCTCCAGACGCTCGAATGGAGCGAGGAGCAGCTCGGCATGGACCGCCGGGCGGCGCTCGCCCGCCAGGTCCCGGTCCGCGAACGCCTCGACGCGTACGTCGATCTGTACGTGCCGGCGGGGCCGCGCGATCCGCACTGGGCCCTGTGGCTGGAGCTGTGGAACCGTTCGCACGCCGTCGACGACGAGGCCCGCGCCCGGCTCCTGGACATCGAGCTGTCCTGGCACCGCGACCTGGTGGCCCTGCTCGTCGAGGGCGCCTCGCGGGGGGAACTGCGCACGGTCGTCGACGCCGACCGCTTCGCGACCCGGATACGGGCGCTGCTCGACGGCTTCAGCACCCACGTGGCGATGGGGCTGCCGGGCTCGGAACGGTCCCAGGTCCTCGCCCAGATCGGCGAGTTCCTCGACGAGACGCTGCACTGAACGGGGCTGAACGACACAGTCCCGCCCACAACCCCCACGTGCCCGCATGGTGAGACGCGAGTACCACTCCGGGCAAGACGTGTCAGAATGCCCTTGTGTTCTCGTTCGCCGTGATTATGGGCAGCAGGCGCGCCGGTCCCCAGTGACCGCTCCCGTACCACCATGTACGGCGCGGCCACCGTGCCCCAGACCCGCGCGCAGACCTCTCGCACCCGCGAGGGGTTTTTTCGTTTCCCGGCCTCATCACGGCCGGGACGAGGCGCGCGCGATGATGGGGGCAAGTGGAGCCAGCCCTTCCACTCGACAGGAGTCCAGACAGCCATGACCACTTCAGGCCCCGACGACAGCTTCCACGTCTTCGACACCACCCTGCGCGACGGTGCCCAGCGCGAAGGCATCAATCTGACGGTCGCCGACAAGCTGACCATCGCCCGGCACCTGGACGACTTCGGCGTGGGCTTCATCGAGGGCGGCTGGCCGGGCGCCAACCCGCGCGACACCGAGTTCTTCGCCCGCGCGAAGAACGAGATCACCTTCAAGAACGCGCAGCTCGTGGCCTTCGGCGCCACCCGCCGGCCCGGCGCCGCGGCTGAGAACGACCCGCAGGTCGCGGCCCTCCTGGACTCCGGCGCCCCCGTCGTCACCCTGGTCGCCAAGTCCCACGACCGCCACGTGGAACTCGCCCTGCGCACGACGCTGGAGGAGAACGTCGCGATGGTCCGCGACACGGTCTCCCACCTCCGCTCCCAGGGCCGCCGCGTCTTCGTCGACTGCGAGCACTTCTTCGACGGCTACCGCGCCAACCCCGAGTACGCCAAGTCGGTCGTACGGGCGGCCTCCGAAGCCGGAGCCGACGTCGTCATCCTCTGCGACACCAATGGCGGCATGCTGCCCGCGCAGATCCAGGCCGTCGTCGCCACCGTCCTCGCCGACACCGGCGCCCGCCTGGGCATCCACGCCCAGGACGACACCGGCTGCGCCGTCGCCAACACCCTTGCCGCCGTCGACGCGGGCGCCACCCACGTCCAGTGCACCGCCAACGGCTACGGCGAGCGCGTGGGCAACGCCAACCTCTTCCCCGTCGTCGCGGCCCTGGAGCTGAAGTACGGCAAGCAGGTCCTTCCGCCGGGCGCGCTCGCCGAGATGACCCGCATCTCGCACGCCATCGCCGAGGTCGTCAACCTGACGCCCTCCACCCACCAGCCGTACGTCGGCGTCTCCGCCTTCGCGCACAAGGCCGGCCTGCACGCCTCCGCCATCAAGGTCGACCCCGACCTGTACCAGCACATCGACCCGGGCCTGGTCGGCAACCACATCCGGATGCTCGTCTCCGACATGGCCGGCCGCGCCTCCATCGAGCTCAAGGGCAAGGAACTCGGCGTCGACCTGGGCGACGACCGCGAACTGGTCGGCCGCGTCGTCGAGCGCGTCAAGGAGCGCGAGCTCAAGGGGTACACGTACGAAGCGGCCGACGCCTCCTTCGAGCTCCTCCTGCGCGAGGAGGCCGAGGGCCGCGCGCTCAGCTACTTCCGTACGGAGTCCTGGCGCGCCATCGTCGAGGACCGCCCCGACGGCACCCACGCCAACGAGGCCACGGTGAAGCTGTGGGCCAAGGGCGAGCGCATCGTCGCCACGGCGGAGGGAAACGGCCCGGTCAACGCCCTGGACCGCGCCCTGCGCGTCGGCCTGGAGCGGATCTACCCGCAGCTCGCCAAGCTGGAACTGGTCGACTACAAGGTCCGCATCCTGGAGGGCAAGCACGGCACCGAGTCCACGACCCGCGTGCTGATCACCACGGGCGACGGCGAGGGGGACTGGTCCACGGTCGGCGTCGGCGAGAACGTGATCGCGGCCTCCTGGCAGGCCCTGGAGGACGCCTACACGTACGGCCTGCTGAAGGCGGGCGTCGAGCCCGCCGAATAGGCCAGGGCGCGAGCGGTCGGGTACCTCCACCGAGGTACCCGACCGCTATAAACCCATCTGTCTAAATAAGCACCCTTTCGGGTAGCTTTTAAGCATGAGGACACGACTGTTCTCCGCCCTGTCAGGGCTGCTGCTCTCGCTGGCGGCCACCGCACTAGCCGTGGCGCCGGGCGCGCAGGCTGCCACGGGCCTCGACGCCGTGGCGGATTCTCTGCGCAATGGACCGGTGTACGTCGACGAGCGCGCCCGCGACCAGCTCCCACCCCGCGAGGCGGACGCGCTGGAAGCGAAGATCGTCGACGCGGACAAGCCGGTGTTCGTCGCCGTGCTTCCGCAGAGCGGGGAGTTCCCGCCCGACGGCCTGCTGGCCGACCTGCGGACCAAGACCGGCATCACCGGCGTGTACGCCGTCAGGCTCGGCGACGCGTTCGACGCGGGCGCCGACCGCGTCGTGATGTCGCGTCAGGCGGTCGACAACCTCACCGCCTCCGTCGAACCGGCGGGCGGCACGGACGCCGTCGCCCAGCTGAACGCCTTCGTCGACGACGCCGTCGAACAGGCCAGGGGTGACGCCCCCAGCGCCTGGGAAGGCGCTCAGAGCGGGCCGTCCTCCGTCGTCGGGCTGGTCACCTTCGGACTGCTGCTCGTCGCGGGCTGCGCCGGTGTGTTCCTGGTGGCCAAGCGAAACCGCCGGCGCAAGGCCGCGCAGGAGCGGGCCGCGCTGGAGAAGGTGCGCGTGGTCGTCGACGAGGACATCACCGCGTTCGGCGAAGAACTCGACCGCCTCGACTTCCATCCCGCCGAACCGGGCGCCGACGACGCGATGCGCGCCGACTACGAGCGCGCCCTGGACGCGTACGAGAAGGCCAAGTCGGTCATGGTGAAGGCGACGAAGGCGGAGGACGCCCGCGGCGTCACCGAGGCGCTGGAGGAGGGCCGCTTCGCGCTCGCCGTGCTCGCCGCGCGCCGCGAAGGAAGGCCGCTGCCGGAGCGCCGCCCGCCGTGCTTCTTCGACCCGCGCCACGGCCCGTCCACGACGGACGCCGACTGGGCTCCGGCCGGCGGCTACACGCGCCGGGTGCCGGTCTGCGCGGCGGACGCCACGCGGCTGGCCGACGGTCACGACCCGCTGTCCCGCACCGTCGAGACGGCGGACGGCCGCCGTCCGTACTGGGAGGCGGGCCCGGCGTACGCGCCGTGGATCGGCGGCTACTACGGCGGCGGCATCCTGCCCGGCCTGCTGGTGGGCACGATGCTCGGCTCGATGCTCTCCACGCCCGCCTACGCCGATCCGGGCGTCGGCGGTTACGAGGGAGGGGACTTCTCGGGCGGCGACTTCAATTCCGGGGACTTCGGCGGCGGAGGCGACTTCGGCGGTGGCTTCGGGGGCGGCGACTTCGGCGGCGGCGGGTTCTAGTCGTCCGCGGCGCGCGCATGGCCAGTCGTACGTACCCCGCCTGCGTCCGGCCTGTCGTACGTACCGCCTGCCGTACGTACCGCGGTCGTACGTACCGCGGTCGTGCGCACCGCCTGTCGTGTCTACCGGATGGGCCGTCTGATCGTCCCCGCACATGCAGTCCCCGGTAGTCCGTCCCGGTCTCAGGAGTCCCAGCCGTCACTGGAAGCTCCGAGGCCGAGGGGATCTGCCGGGGGCCTGGCCAGAGCCTGCGAGTGGGTCGTCACGCAAGCCGGCGAACGTCTCCACCGGCCGTGCGGCTCGCTCCGGTTTTCTGGTGTAATAAGGATTTTCCTCCCGATTCATCACGAGTCAAGAGGGGGACGCGGCTTTCTTCGCCCGCCGAGCGGGATCGTCAGCCCTGCGCGGGGACGCTCTTGATCGCGGAGATGTCGAAGGTCAGCTTGACCTTGTCGCTGACCATCACGCCGCCGGTCTCCAGTGCCGCGTTCCAGGTCAGGCCCCAGTCGGAGCGCAGGATCTCCGCGCTGCCCTCGAAGCCGACGCGCTCGTTGCCGTACACGTCGGTCGCCGAGCCGTTGAACTCCAGGTCGATGGCGAGCGGCCGGGTGACGTCCTTGATGGTCAGGTCGCCCACGATCCGGTAGTCGTCGCCGCCGAGCTGCTCGGCCGAGGTGGAGCGGAACGTCATGAGGGGGAACTGCTCAACGTCGAAGAAGTCGCCACTGCGCAGGTGCCCGTCGCGGTCGCCGATGCCGGTGTCGATGCTCGCGATCCTGACGTCGATCGCGGCGGCCGAGCGCGACGGGTCCGAGCCGTTGAGTGTCAGCGTGCCCTCGTGGTCGGCGAAGCTGCCCCGGACGTTGGTGACCATGGCGTGGCGGACGGTGAAGCCGATGCTGCTGTGCGCCGGGTCGATGGCGTACTCGCCGGTCAGCGCGGCCAGCGCGGGGTCCACGTCGAGGGTGGCGGTCGCGGCCGGGGCGGTGGTGGTCTTGCGGTTGAACAGAGCCATGGCTCCTCCTCGGGAAGTTTGTTTAACCTTCAACGAGATTCACTGTAGACCTATGTCGTTCAATTTTCAACAAGTAGTTTTCGCGGCCCTCTGGCGACGCGCGTAGAACTCGGGCACCATCCTCTTGCTCCACCTGCACAGCTGCCCCGTACGACCCCCAGGTCCAGCACGGTCACCAGCAGGAGGAAAACCTCGTGAGAACCCGTTCCGTACTCACCGCACTCGCCCTCGTGCTCGGCGCGCTCTTCGCGCCCGGCATCGGCGTCGTCAGCGGCGCGACCGACGCGCACGCCGTCACGAAGATCAGTCACGCCACCGCGACCTCGATGTTCCGCTCGTCCGGGATCACCTGGTCCTCGTCGGGGGGCTGCTCCGACCGCAACAACCCGACCTGTACGTCCTTCGAGCAGCTCAATCTCGCCAGCGCCAAGGGCGCGCAGACCCTCAAGAGCGCCAGCGGCTGTGCGCTCAACATCACCGGCGGCACCGAGACCGGTCACGCCGGCGGCACGTACTCCCACTGGAACGGCTACAAGCTCGACTACGCCAAGTACACCTGCGTCGGGAACTACATCAAGAACACGTTCACGTACATCGGCGTGCGCGGCGACGGGGCGCCGCAGTGGAAGTCCGGGTCCGGCAACGTCTACGCGGACGAGGGCAACCACTGGGACGTGACCTACTACAACTGCGGCGGCTGCTGACCGGCCCGTAGCCCGCGCGTCGCTTCCGGCCCGCGAGGACGGGTTCGGCCCCGTCCTCGCGGGATCGGCCGGTGCGGGGTTCGGGGCCGGGAAGAGCCGGTCCCGGTGGCTGACCGGGTGAGCGAGGAACCGATCCCGCGGGAGCGGCCGCGCGGTGTCACCCGACGGTCAGCGTGAAGCGCCGGGGATTGCCGTCGTGCGCCGCTCCCGAGACGTCCGGCTGCCCGTCCGGGCGTACGTCGTCGTACGGGAAGGCGTAGCCGATCGGGGTGTTGGCGTGCAGCACCCGTGCGTAGTGGTTGGTGGCCGGATCGCGGTAGTAGTCCGCCGCCGTCGCGCCGTTCGGCTGGTCCGGGTGGGTCAGCAGGGTCGTCCGGTTGAAGGCGGCGGAGAGCCTGGCGAGCAGGGCCTTCTTGTCGTCGGGGTCGCCCGGATTGTTGGCGAACGGGCCGTGGTTGCAGGTGAAGACGTCCCGCGAGGAGGGCCTGGTGAAGGTGTGACCGCCGGTGAAGGTCATGACGTCACCACTGACGCGGCCGGTGCGTACGCCGCGCCCGCCCTGGAGGTCGATGCGCAGGTCAGTGGTGCGGTACTTGTCCCAGACGCGGCTGATGTAGGCGTCGAAGACGTTGCGGAAGGGCATTTCGGCGGGGCGGTCGAAGAAGGGCGCCATCAGATTCTGCGGTGAGATCACCCGGAGCGCCCGGCCGTCGGAGCCCCGGATGACGAGCTTGTCCCACGGCTGGCCGTCGCGTCCTTTCTGCGCGACGAGACCGTCGGCGATCCTCTGGAGGGCCCCGGCCGGCAGGGAGGCGACCGTGTGGGTGGCGTCGCCGGTCAGGGTGAGGCCGATGGGCAGTGCGGTCACCAGATCGACGTAACTGATGTTGGCGTACAGCTGCTGCGGGTTGAAGGTGAACTCCGCGAACGACCAGGTGCGGCCGTAGTTGGCGTCGGTGGAGGTGGCGAACGCCGGCTCGACGAGAGCGGGGCCCGGGTTCAGGAAGAAGTCCAGCTTGCTGTCGCGTACGAAGTAGACGCGGGCCCCGAACATCTGCGGCAGGGTCAGCACCACCGGCCCCGCTCCGGCAGGGCGCAGCGGAATGGCGCAGTCGACGGGAAGGGGCGTCTGGGGCGCCGCGGGGGACTGGGGGTAGTACACGCCACCACCGGGGCGCAGCAGTACCCAGCGGCCGGTGCCCTGCTCGTGACCGGTGACGTAGGCGTTGACGGTGCCCGGCAACGACCTGTTCGTCAGGGCCAGTTCACAGGTGGCGGGCGCGGCGGCGGCGTGCGGGCTGAGAGCGCTCTCCCAGGCGGGGTAGGAGAGGGCTGTCGTGGCCGCGGCGGCGCCGGTGAGAAATGCTCTTCGAGATATCACAGGTCAACTCCTGCTTTTGTGGGGGGAGTTCCACTCTTGCGACGGCCGGAGCGACCGTCAAGAGTTGTGCCTGAGAGCGCTCTCAGAATCTTCGCCGTACGGGACCGGGCCCACGCGCGGCGGTCGTCGCACCCGCGCCCTTCCCATCCGGGGGAGCGGGGTCCGGCAGGCGGAGACCCGGTGCGGGCAAGGGCGGGCCGGGGAAAACCCGCCGCAGCGGCCCCGCCTTGACGGAAAGCGCTTTCGATTCGCGCTGTCGCGCCCATTGAAAGATCTCGCGCGCGGGTGCTAGACACACCGCACAGGTCTAAACCACCGCCCCGGAGGTCCCCGTGCCGCTCTGGTCCCGCCGAACCCTCCTCGCCGTCACGTCCGGCACCGCCCTCGGATTCGCCCTCGCCGGCCCCGTGGAAGCGGCCGGCACCGCCGACGAGTTCGACACCCTCCGCCTGCGCTGGGTCGAGCTCTCGCTCGGCGCCGGATTCGACGCCACCACCGAGCCCTACGCCTCGCGCCTCGCGGAGACCGGCCGCCTGGCCGCCGGCTTCCGCGCCACCATGGCCCCGGCCGACTCGTCACTGTGGCCCGGTCACCCCTTCGACCCGCCCGCCGGCATCACCCAGAGCTACAGCCGCCTGTGGACCATGACCCAGGCGTACCTCCAGCCCGGAACCGGGCTCACCGCGGACGCCACCCTCCTCGCCGACGTCCTCCGCGGCCTCGACCACCTCTCCGCGCGCGTCTACAACCCCTCCACCACCCGCTACGGCAACTGGTGGGAGTGGCAGATCGGCAGCCCCCGGCTCCTCATGGACATCGCGGCCGCCCTCCACGACGAGCTCGGCGACGCCCGGCGCCAGGCCGCCTGCGCCGCCGTCGACCACTTCGTCCCCGACTCCTTGCTGAAGAGCTACTCCGGCACGAGCACCGGCGCCAACCGCGTCGACCTCTGCCGTTCCGTGGCTCTGCGCGGTGTCGTCGGCCGCAGCCCGGCGAAGATCGCCCTCGCCCGCGACGCCCTCTCGCCCGTCTTCCCGTACGTCACCAAGGGGGACGGCCTGTACGCCGACGGATCGTTCGTCCAGCACACCTGGGTCGCCTACTCCGGTACGTACGGCCAGGTCATGCTCGACGGGCTGGGCAGGCTCTTCACCCTCCTCGCGGGTTCGACCTGGGCTGTCACCGACCCGAACCGCCAGATCATCCTCGACTCCGTCGAGAACGCCTACGCGCCGCTCATCTACAACGGCCTGATGATGGACAGCGTCAACGGCCGTGCGATAAGCCGGGGTTACCTCAAGAGCGACGACCGCAAGGTGATGCGCAGCGACCACTTCCACGGTCAGGGACTCATCGCCGCCGTCCCGCTGCTCGCGGGCGGCGCGTCGGCGGCGGAACAGCGGCGCTGGACCGCGATGGTCAAGGGCTGGATCGAGCGCGACCGTACGACGCCGCTGCTCACCGCACCGCAGTTCAACGTCGCGGATCTCTCCCGCCTGCACGCCGTCGCCGCGTCGCCGGTGCCCGCGGCCCCCGAACCCGTCGCGCACAAGCTCTTCGCCTCGATGGACCGGGCCGTGCACCGCCGCCCCGGCTGGGCGGCCGGCATCTCGATGGCCTCCGAGCGGATCGCGTACTACGAATGCGGCAACGGCGAGAACCCGCGCGGCTGGCACACCGGCGCCGGAATGCTCTACTGGTGGCCGGGGGAGCTGCAAAACGACCAGTACACCGACTGGTTCTGGCCGACCGTCGACTTCTACCGCCTCCCCGGGACCACCGTCTCCACCAAGCGCCTCGCCGACCGGGCGGGCGGTGAATGGGGAGCCCCGAAGCCCGCCGTGAAGTGGGTCGGCGGCGCCACCGACGGCGAGTTCGCCGCCGTCGGCCAGCACCTCAAGGGCCTCGGCTCGACCCTCGAAGCCCGCACATCGTGGTTCTGCCTCGCCGACACGGTCGTCTGCCTCGGCGCAGGCATCACCTCCACCGACGGCGTACCCGCCGAGACGATCGTCGACAATCGCATGCTCGGTGAGAACGGTACGCACCCCCTCACCCTCGACGACGACCACGCCGCGCGCCCCCGCTGGGCCCACCTCGAAGGCCACGGCGGCTGGGTCTTCCCCGAGGCGGCGGCCGAAGCGGGCCCCGCGCTCAGGACCCTCCGTGAGGACCGCACCGGCTCCTGGAACGACATCAACACCACCAGCACCTCCGAGCGCCGCACCCGCCGCTACCAGACCCTCTGGCTGGACCACGGCACTGACCCGGTGGACGCCGGCTACGCCTATCTGCTGATGCCGGGAGCCTCACGCCGTACCGTCGCCGCCCGCGCGGCCGACACCGGCTGGTTGCGGACGCTCGCCAACACCCGCGCCGTCCAGGCGGTGGCGATCCGGTCCCTGGGCGTCGCGGCCGCCAACTTCTGGCAGCCGGGCACGGTGGAGAGGCTTACGGTGACGGCCCCGGCGAGTGTGCTCGTACGCGGGAAGCGGCGCACCGCGACCCTGGCCGTCAGTGAACCGACGCGCACCGGGCAGCCCCTGGAGGTCACCTGGGCGCACCGAAACGTGCGTGTCGTCTCGAAGGACCCCGGCGTCGAAGTGCTGTCCACCGGCCGTACGCTGAGGCTCCGCGTCACACCGGGGACGGCCGGCGCGAGCCACCGCTGTGAGGTGGCTCTCAGCTGACCCCCTTATGGCCCCTTGTTGAACCCCGACAATCCCCGACGGCGTTGAGCTGGTGCTTAGGCCGCTTGGCGGGGTGGTTCTGTCCAGTGGTGACAGGAGAACGGGCCGGAGACTGTGAAGAGTCGACGGCCTGTTTTTCTTGTACTCCTTCGTAGGGTCAGTACATGACCGTTTTGGACGAGACGCCGCGCGAGCCCACCGACGCCCGTGGCCGGGTGGCCGAGCTGCTGGCGCTGCGTGAGCAGGCCCGCCGCGGCCCCAGTGACCGGGCGACCGAAGCCCAGCACGCCAAGGGCAAGCTGACCGCGCGTGAGCGCATCGAGCTGCTGCTGGACCCGGGCACGTTCAAGGAGGTCGAGCAGCTGCGCCGGCACCGGGCGACCGGGTTCGGCCTGGAGGCCAAGAAGCCGTACACCGACGGTGTCATCACCGGCTGGGGAACGGTGGAGGGCCGCACGGTCTTCGTCTACGCCCACGACTTCCGCATCTTCGGCGGCGCGCTGGGCGAGGCCCACGCCACCAAGATCCACAAGATCATGGACATGGCCATCTCGGCCGGTGCCCCGCTGGTCTCCCTGAACGACGGCGCCGGCGCCCGTATCCAGGAGGGCGTCTCGGCGCTCGCCGGCTACGGCGGCATCTTCCAGCGCAACACCCGCGCGTCCGGTGTCATCCCGCAGATCAGCGTGATGCTGGGCCCGTGCGCGGGTGGCGCGGCGTACAGCCCGGCCCTCACCGACTTCGTCTTCATGGTCCGCGAGACCTCGCAGATGTTCATCACGGGCCCGGACGTCGTCCGCGCCGTGACCGGTGAGGAGATCACCCAGAACGGCCTCGGCGGCGCCGACGTGCACGCCGAGACCTCGGGCGTCGCGCACTTCGCGTACGACGACGAGGAGACCTGCATCGCCGAGGTCCGCTACCTCATCTCGATGCTGCCGTCGAACAACCGCGAGAACCCGCCCACCGTCGAGTCCGAGGACCCCGAGGACCGTCGCTCCGACGTGCTCCTGGACCTGGTCCCGGCCGACGGAAACCGACCGTACGACATGCGCAAGGTCATCGAGGAGCTCGTCGACGACGGCGACTTCCTGGAGATCCACGAGCGCTGGGCCACCAACATCATCTGCTCGCTGGCCCGTCTCGGCGGTCAGGTCGTCGGCATCGTGGCCAACCAGCCGCAGTCGCTGGCCGGTGTCCTCGACATCGAGGCCAGCGAGAAGGCCGCGCGCTTCGTGCAGATGTGCGACGCGTTCAACATCCCGATCGTCACCCTGTTGGACGTCCCCGGCTTCCTGCCGGGCGTCGACCAGGAGCACGGTGGGATCATCCGCCACGGCGCCAAGCTGCTGTACGCGTACTGCAACGCCACGGTGCCCCGGATCTCCCTGATCCTGCGGAAGGCCTACGGAGGTGCGTACATCGTCATGGACTCCCAGTCCATCGGCGCCGACCTCACCTACGCCTGGCCCACCAACGAGATCGCCGTGATGGGCGCCGAGGGCGCCGCCAACGTCATCTTCCGCAAGCAGATCGCCGACGCCGAGGACCCCGAGGCCATGCGCGCCCGCATGGTCAAGGAGTACAAGGCCGAGCTGATGCACCCCTACTACGCCGCGGAGCGCGGCCTGGTCGACGACGTGATCGACCCGGCCGAGACGCGCGAGGTGCTGATCGCCTCCCTCGCCATGCTCCGCAGCAAGCACGCAGACCTGCCGTCGCGCAAGCACGGCAACCCCCCGCAGTAATCCTGCGACGAAGAGGAGAACCTCAGTGAACGAATCTTTGCTGCGCGTCGAGAAGGGCCACGCCGAGCCCGAGGAGCTGGCCGCGATCACCGCGATCCTGATGGCCCGCGCCGCGAACCGCTCCGACGAGGCCCCCGCCCACCACGGCCGCTCCACGGCCGGCTGGCGCCGCCTGGAGCGCACCCCGGGCTTCCGCGCCCCGCACAGCTGGCAGGGCTGAGCCCCACCGCCTTTCCCGGCGCGTACGACGAAGGCCCCCGTCCACTCCTCGGAGTGGCGGGGGCCTTTCTCGTACGTACGCCGGACGCGACGCGTACGCCGTGTCCGTCCTACCGGAGCCGCGCCATCAGGGCGTGCTCGACGAGCGTGATCAGCGCGCTCTTGGCGTCCGCGCGGTGGCGGGCGTCGGTGGTGAGGATCGGGGTGTCGGGGCCGATCTGGAGCGCCTCGCGCACCTCGTCCGGGTTGTACGGCTGGTGCCCGTCGAAGCCGTTGAGGGCGATGACGAACGGCAGCCCGCTGTTCTCGAAGTAGTCGACGGCGGGGAAGCAGTCGGCGAGCCTCCGCGTGTCGACCAGGACGACGGCGCCGATCGCGCCGCGCACGAGGTCGTCCCACATGAACCAGAAGCGGTCCTGACCGGGCGTACCGAAGAGGTACAGGATCAGGTCCTGGTCCAGGGTGATACGGCCGAAGTCCATGGCCACCGTCGTGGTGGTCTTGTCTCCGGTGTGCGTGAGGTCGTCGATGCCCGCCGATGCGGACGTCATGACGGCCTCGGTGCGCAGCGGGTTGATCTCCGAGACGGCTCCGACGAACGTGGTCTTGCCCACGCCGAAGCCGCCCGCCACCACGATCTTCGCGGAGGTTGTGGAGCGGGCTGCTCCGCTGCTAGAGCTTGCGAAGTCCACTGAGCACCCTTTCGAGCAGTGTCACGTCTGGCTGACCACCGGCGGACTCGTCGCCGCCGGGCTGGTGAATGGCTACAAGTCCGGCCTCTGCCAGGTCGGCGACGAGGATCCGGGCCACCCCGAGGGGGATGGTGAGAAGTGCCGAGATCTCGGCGACCGACTTGATCTCCCGGCACAGATGGCAGATCCGCTGGTGCTCGGGCAGCTGCCCTTGCAGACGTGACGGGTCCGCCGTGGTGCTGACCAGTGCCTCGATGGCGAGCTGGTAACGCGGCCTGGTGCGGCCGCCGGTCATGGCGTACGGCCGGACCAGCGGGTTGTGGTTCGCCTGCGAGGCGGCGGGCGCGGGGGCCCGCCGCGACTGCGTCGGCTGGACGCGCTGCTGAGGCTGCGGCTGCTGCCGCTGCTGCGGCGGCGGCTCGTACGCCTGCGGCCGACTCGGCGCGGAGGGGAAGTTGAACCTGTTGTGCGAGGTGTCACCCTGATTCTGGCCCTGACCGTAAGGCCAGTTGGCCGAAGAACCGTCCGGGGGTGTTGCCACGTTTCCTCCTCCGACTGCCGGGCGCCCGATAGCTGTGGTGCCACGTTCCCGAACATTAAAGCCCGTGGACACCAAAGCGCACTCTCTGTCTGCTAGTTGAGAAGACTTCCTTGCAGCTCGGCGCGCAGGTCCGGAGTGAGGACACTGCCGGCCCTGTCCACCAGGAGAGCCATCTCGTAACCCACGAGACCGATGTCGGCCTCCGGATGAGCGAGCACGGCCAGCGAGGAGCCGTCCGAGATCGACATGAGGAAGAGGAAGCCGCGCTCCATCTCCACCACGGTCTGGTTGACCGCGCCGCCCTCGAAGATCCGGGACGCACCCGCCGTCAGCGAGGTGAGTCCGGAGGCCACCGCTGCCAGCTGGTCGGCGCGGTCCCGGGGGAAGCCTTCGGACATCGCCAGCAGGAGTCCGTCTGCGGAGACCACCACCGTGTGGGACACCCCGGGGGTGTTGTCCACGAAGTTGGTGATCAACCAGTTCAGATTCTGCGCCGCCTGGCTCATCGGGCTCACACTAACGCTCCTGGTTGTAGGTGTTGCCATGGCCACTGTTCTGATCGTATGTGGCCGCCGTGTTCGTGTCCGTTCCCGCATTGCGACCCTGCTGGACACCACGGCGCAGGTTGCTCAACCTGCCCCGGACGTCCTCGGGAGCGCGGGAGACCTGGGGGCCGCCCTGCGGGGTCTGCTCCGCGGTTCCCTCGACCAGGTTGGCCTTGGGCACCCGCCGGGGAAGACCGGAGGAAGTGACTCCGCCAGCCTTGGGCTCACGGAGCTTCTCCGCCCGGTGCCAGCGCTCGTCGTTCGACGAACGCCAGTCGTCGGTGCCGCCGCCGGCGGCCTTCCCGTCACCGTCCTGCTGCGGCTGCTGGGCGGCGACCGGCTGCCGCTCTGCTTCCTGCCCGACGGACTGGCCGACGGACTCCGCACCGGGCTGCCAGTGCTGCTGGCCACCACGCCGCGGGAGGCCGGCGTCGGTCAGCGCGGGGCCGGGGGCCGGGGCGGAACCCGGACGGCCGAAGCCTACGCGCTCCGGGTCGTTCGCGGGAGCGCCCGGCGCAGATTCCGCTTCCGACCCGAACTCCGGGTCGTAAGCCCCCTGGTAGGAGCCCTGGTCCTGCCAGGTCCCCTGGTGGGAGGTGGAATCGTACGTGTCTTCGTATGTCGCCTGCGCTGTCGCCGGGTCCTGGTACTCGGCCTCCGGATACGTCTGGTAGGCCGGGTAGTCGTCGTACCCGCCCTGGTCGTACGCCGACTGCTGGGGCTGCTGCTCGTACTGCTGCTGGGGGTCGTCGTACGCCTGCTGCGAGTCGTCGTACGACCCCTGCTGCGGATCGTCGTACGACGCCTGCTGCATCTCGTCGCGGAACAGCGGACGGTCGCCGGTGGCCTGGGCCTCCAGCTGCGCACGCCGCTCCTCACGCATCAGCGAGCGGCCCACGGGGTCGAGCTGAGACTCCTCGCCCTCGTTGTAGCGCGAGTCGTCGAAGCCCAGCTCGGCCGCGGTGAGCATCGGGGCGCTCTCGTACGACTGCTGCTCGGGGATGATCGAGGAGACCGTGAAGTCGTCGTGCGGGAGCTGCTCGCCGCCGCCACCGTGGGTGATGGCGTCCGGGAGCATGACCAGCGACGTGGTGCCGGCCTGCTCGCCCGAGGGACGGAGCTGGACGCGGATGCCGTGCCGGTCCGCGAGCCGGCCGACCACGAACAGGCCCATGCGCTGCGAGACGGCGGCGTCGACGGTCGGCGGGTTCGCCAGCTTGTGGTTGATGTCCGCGAAGTCCTCGGCGGTGAGGCCGATGCCCTTGTCGTGGATCTCGACCATGACACGGCCGTCGGGCAGCCGGGTCGCGGTGACGCGCACCTTCGTCTGCGGCGAGGAGAACGTGGTGGCGTTCTCCAGCAGCTCGGCCAGCAGGTGCACGAGGTCGGTCACGGCCTGGCCGTGGATCTCCGACTCCGGTACGCCGGTGAGCTCGATGCGCTCGTACATCTCCACCTCGGAGGAGGCGGCGCGCAGCACGTCGACCAGCGGAACCGGCTGGTTCCAGCGGCGGCCCGGCTCCTCGCCGGCGAGGACCAGGAGGTTCTCGCCGTTGCGGCGCATACGGGTCGCGAGGTGGTCCAGCTTGAAGAGGTTCTCCAGCTGGTCCGGGTCGGCCTCGTTGTTCTCGAGGTCGGTGATCAGGGTCAGCTGGCCCTCGATGAGGGACTGGTTGCGGCGCGAGAGGTTGGTGAAGATCGCGTTGACGTTGCCCCGGAGCATCGCCTGCTCGGCGGCGAGCCGGACGGCCTCGCGGTGCACCTGGTCGAAGGCACGGGCGACCTCGCCGATCTCGTCGTGCGACGTGATCGGGATCGGCTCGACCCGGGTGTCGACGCGGCCCGGCTCGGTGCGGGAGAGCTGGTCGACCAGCATCGGCAGGCGCTGCTCGGCGATGCCGAACGCGGCGGTCCGCAGCTGGCGCATCGCGTTGCTCATCTGGCGCGCCATCATGCCGGCCAGGATCACGGAGGCGAGCAGGGCGATGACGACGATCAGACCGTTGGTGATGGCGTCGGTCTTGGCGTCGGAGGAGATCGTCGCGGCCTCGTCCACCGCCCTGTCGACGAGGTCGTTCTCGATCTCGGTGTAACCGTCGAACTTCGCGGTGGCCGCGGCCATCCACACCTCGGGCGTGACGCCCTGCGCCTTGAGGCCCGAGGGCTTGCCCTGGCCGATCTTCTCGGCCATCCCGTCGAGGATCGATCCGTTCTTGCTCGGCGGAGCCTTGAAGGGAACGCCGGCCTGCTCGGCCTGCTGCTCGGCGGCGGCGAGCTTCTTGGCGCCGTCCTCCGCCTTGCCCTTCATGATGCGCTTGAGCTTGTTGGTGTCCTCCTGCGTACCGCCGGAGACGTACTCGCCGAGGGCGATCTGCTCCAGGTAGTTGTACGAGTTGAACGCGACCGTCTGCTGCGCCAGCTTCTCCGGGTCGCCGCTCGGGCGGACCAGGAGGTGCATGCCGATGGAACGCTGGAGCGACGTGGCGGCCTTGGCGAGCTGCACGGCGTAGACCGTACGGCCGTAGGCGGTGACGTTGCCGGTGCCGAGGCCGAGCTCGTTCGACAGCTCCATCAGGTAGTGCTGGATGCCGACGTAACCCTCTTCGGTCTTCACCGGGTCGAGGGCCTCGCTGTAGGCGGCCTTGCGGAGCCCGGGAAGCTTGGGCTCCTCCTTCGCGAGCAGGCCGAGACGGCGCTCCAGGCCCTGCTTCTCGGGGATGTCCTGGGAGGCGTCCGCGAACTTCCTCGCGGCCTCGTCGGTCAGGGCGTAGGCCTGCTTCACCTCGGAGCTGTCGCGCTTGCCCTGGAGGAGCGGGGCGGCCGTCAGGTCACGCTCGTTGAGCAGCGCCTGGCTGTACTCGGAGGCCGCGCGGATGAGGACCGCGGTCTTCTCCGCGTCCTGGGCCTCCTGCCAGGTGTCGACGGAGGACTTGACCTGGAATCCGCCCATGACGAGGCCGACCAGCACGGGTATGAGCAGAATCGCGTTCAGGCGGGTGGGTACGCGCCAGTTGCGCGGCGAGAACTTGCTGCTGCCACCGGCCTTGCCCTTGCCGCCGCTCGCCGGACCGGCCGCGCCGGGCGAGGTCGCGGGCGACGTCGCTGTGCGCGGCGGCGGGGTGAAGTTGCCCCGCGCGCCCTGCTGCTGTGCGGAGCTCGTCTTGCTACGCCTCACTCGACCAACAACCTCTCGGCGCCGGCACCTACGTTGTGCCGTTTTTTCGTTCAGGGCCGTACTACTCGGGAGTTCGACGAATTCCAGCACGGGGAGCGGCTGCGTTCCAAACAGGGGGAACCGTCCATTCCGAGTGGTGTAAGCCTCAGATAAAACGGTCAAAAAGAGCGAGCCCCGCCAAAAGGCGGGGCCAATGTGAGCGCAGCGGCACCGAGCGAACGCGTGCGGTGGCCATGCCCGGACAATTCTCATTCGAAACGTTATGAACGGAGGGGCGGAGAGTGTCAAAAGACACAGTCCGCCCCCTATCCGCTACGACAACTGCCCTATATAAGGGACTACTTGAGGCGTGCCATCAATGCGTGCTCCACGAGCGTGATCAGACCGCTCTTGGCGTCCGCCCGATGACGGGCGTCGGTGGTGATGATCGGGGTGCCGGGGCCGATCTGGAGCGCCTCGCGCACCTCGTCCGGCGTGTACGGCTGGTGCCCCTCGAAGCCGTTGAGGGCGATGACGAACGGCAGCCCGCTGTTCTCGAAGTAGTCGACCGCGGGGAAGCAGTCGGCGAGACGGCGGGTGTCCACCAGCACGATCGCGCCGATCGCGCCGCGCACCAGGTCGTCCCACATGAACCAGAAGCGGTCCTGACCGGGCGTACCGAAGAGGTACAGGATCAGGTCCTGGTCCAGGGTGATACGGCCGAAGTCCATGGCGACGGTCGTCGTCGTCTTGCCACCGGTGTGCGTGAGGTCGTCGATACCGGCGCTCGCGCTGGTCATGACGGCCTCGGTGCGCAGCGGATCGATCTCCGAGACGGCGCCCACGAACGTCGTCTTGCCGACGCCGAAGCCACCCGCCACCACGATCTTCGCAGAGGTGGTGGAACGAGCCGTTCCGCCGCTAGAGCTTCCGAAGTCCACTGAGCACCCTTTCCAGCAGCGTTACATCCGGCGTGCCGCCGGCCTCTCCGTTGCCCGGCTGGTGGATGGCCACCATGCCGGCCTCCGCTAGGTCGGCGACGAGGATCCGCGCGACACCGAGCGGCATCGACAGCAGCGCCGAGACCTCGGCCACCGACTTGACCTCGCGGCACAGGTGGCAGATCCGCTGGTGCTCGGGCAGCAGCGAGGAGAGGTGCGCGGGGTCGGCGGTGGTACTGACCAGCGCTTCGATGGCGAGCTGGTAGCGCGGCCGGGTCCGGCCGCCGGTCATCGCGTACGGACGTACCAGCGGCTGGTCGCCTTCGTGATCGTACGACGCGTCGAGGCGCGCTCCGTACGGATCATGAGAGGCGGGGGGCGGGGTCATGGATCGATCCTCCGGGCATGACGACAGGGGATGGGCCTGCCGTCTGACGGGGCCGGGGTGGGGGGCTGTGCGCGGCCTTGGGTCTGTTCTCGGCAATACCTGGGGTGCGCTGCCTAGTGGAGAAGGCTCCCCTGGAGCTCCGCGCGGAGGTCAGGGGTCAGCACGCTGCCGGCCCGGTCGACCAGCAGCGCCATTTCGTAACCGACGAGGCCGATGTCGCAGTCGGGGTGTGCGAGCACGGCGAGGGAGGAACCGTCGGAGACGGACATGAGGAAGAGGAAACCGCGCTCCATCTCGACGACGGTCTGGGTCACAGCCCCGCCCTCGAAAATCCGGGAAGCCCCCGCGGTCAGCGAGGTCAGGCCGGAGGCCACGGCCGCCAGCTGGTCGGCGCGATCACGCGGGAAGCCTTCGGACATCGCCAGAAGGAGTCCATCGGCGGAGACCACCACCGTGTGGGACACCCCTGGGGTGTTGTCCACGAAGTTGGTGATCAACCAGTTCAGATTCTGCGCCGCCTGGCTCATCGGACTCAACTAACGCTCCTGCTGGTGAGTGGGGTCAATGTTGAAACTCCCGGTCGACGAGCCGCTGCCGGCCTGCCGACCCTGCTGGATACCCCGACGAAGATTGGTCAGCCGTCCGCGCACGTCGTCTGGCGCGCGCGAAACCTGCGGACCGGTCTGGTGGTTCTGCTGCTGCGCGGTTCCCGGCACCAGGTTGGCGCGGGGGACGCGACGCGGCAGACCCGAGGTCGTGACACCGCCGGCTGCGGGCTTTTTGACCCGCTCGGCCTGCTTTACGAGTTCGTCGTTCGGCGAGGTGCGCCAGGCGGCGCCGTTGGTGGCGTTCGTACCGTTGGTGGTGCTGCTCGCGGCACCCGTGTCACGCGCCTGGGCGCGCTGCGGCATCGGAGGGGTGGCGGCGTGCGCGGCGGATGAGTGCTGCGCGGGCCGCCCGGACTGCTGATGGGGCTGCTGGGGTGCGGCGGGCGCCTGCTGCTCGCCCTGCTGCTGCTGGAACCAGTTCGACTCGAGCGTGTCGAAGAGCGGCGTACGTCCGTCACCGGGACCGGCGGCGGGCGGCAGCTCGTGCTGCTGCTGCTGCGGAGGCAGGCTCGCGGCGGGCTGACGCGGCGCGCCGGCGCCGGGGTTGCCGCCGTTGTCGCGGCCGTGCCTGCGGGGAGCCGGGGCGAGGGCCTGGGGCCCGCCCTGGTTCTGGCCGCCCTGGTTCTGCCCCGCCTGCGGACGGCGCTGGCCCGGCCGCTGGTCCTGCGGCCGGCCCGGCGCGCCGTAGGCGCCTGACGGATTGGCCTGCTGCGGGGCGCCGAAGTCGGGCCGGGGCAGCTGCGCGGTGGACGCGGGGTCCACCGGGCCGGGGAGTTCGGGCCGCTGGTACTGGCCGGTCTGGCCCTGCGGAGCGTTGCCGTGCGGGGCGTTGTTCTGCGGGGAGTTGGCCGTGGGCCGTGCGAACTGGCCCGCGGCGGCGGGGTCCTGCTGACCGCGCCGGCCGGGGCGCTCGTACTGGCCGGTGGTCGCCGGACCCACCGGGCCGCGGACGTCGGAACGCTCGAACGCGCCCGTGGACGCGGGCGGCGGTGCGTCGAAGTCGGGCCGCTGGAACTCCGCGGTGGAACCGGGCCCCTGCCGGGACGCCGCGTCCGCCTCTTCGTGACCGCGCGGCTGGTCGTTGCCCCAGCTCGCCGCCTGCGGACGCGCCGGCCGCTGCTGAGCCGGGCCGCCGCCGGGCAGCTCGGCGCGAGCGCCGCCCCGGTTCGGCTGCTGCTGCGGCTGCTGCTGCGGACGGCCCTGGTCGCCCTGGGCCGGGCCGTTCTTCTGGAAAGCGTTGGGGCGTGCGTCGGGCCGCTCGCGGTTCCCGGCCTGGCGGTTGCCGCCGAAGGCACCGCCGAGACCGCCGCCCTGACCGGCGCCGGGCTGCTGGCCCTGTGCGGGGCCGCCGTCCCGGCCGGGCAGCGCGGCGCGGGCGCCGGAGCCGGTGACCTGGCCGCGCGCTCCGCCGGGACCGGCGGGCAGCCGGCCCGCGGGAGCGGCTCCGCCGCCGACCGCACCGGGACCGGACGGCATCCGGGCGCCGGGACCGGAGGGCACCTGCGGCTGAGCGGCGGCGCCGGTCTTCGCCGGGGCCTTCTTGCCGCCCTGCGCGACGTCGACGGGCAGCATGACGAGCGCGGTCGTGCCGCCGGAGTCGGAGGGACGGAGCTGGATGCGGATGCCGTGTCGCAGGGACAGGCGGCCGACCACGAACAGACCCATGCGGCGCGAGACCGAGACGTCCACGGTGGGCGGCGACGCGAGCCGCTCGTTGATCGCCGCGAGGTCCTCGGGGGACAGGCCGATACCGGTGTCGTGGATCTCGACCAGCACACGGCCGTCGGGCAGCGCGTGACCGGTGACCCGGACCTTCGTCTGCGGTGAGGAGAAGGAGGTCGCGTTCTCGAGCAGCTCGGCGAGCAGGTGCACGAGGTCGTTGAC
The DNA here is from genome assembly GCF_001746415.1 of Streptomyces agglomeratus. Classification (NCBI taxonomy): domain Bacteria; kingdom Bacillati; phylum Actinomycetota; class Actinomycetes; order Kitasatosporales; family Streptomycetaceae; genus Streptomyces; species Streptomyces agglomeratus. The sequence goes on along the minus strand of NZ_MEHJ01000001.1, from coordinate 2,513,912 downwards.
GACGCGGCCGGCGACCTCGGTGCCGGGCACCGAGGACAGTTCGATGCGCTCGTACTGCTCCACCTCGGACGCGGCGGCACGCAGCACGTCGACGAGCGGGACGGGCCGGGTCCAGCGGCGGCCGGGCTCTTCACCGGCGAGAACGAGGAGGTTCTCACCGTTACGGCGCATGCGGGTCGCGAGGTGGTCGAGCTTGAAGAGCGAGGACAGCTGGTCCGGGTCGGCCTCGCGCGACTCCAGCTCGGAGATGAGCGAGAGCTGACGCTGGATGAGGCCCTGCGAACGCCGCGACAGGTTGGTGAACATCGCGTTGACGTTGCCTCGCAGCAGCGCCTGCTCGGCGGCCAGTCGGACCGCCTCGCGGTGCACGTCGTCGAAGGCCGCGGCCACCTGGCCGATCTCGTCGCGCGAGTGCACACCGACGGACTCCACGGACGTGTCGACGTCCTGCGGGTCGGCCTCGGAGAGCTGCTTGACGAGCTCGGGCAGACGGTCCTGGGCGACCCGGGTGGCGGTGTCCTGGAGGCGGCGCAGCGAGCGGATCATGGAGCGGGCGACGACGAACGCGCCGACGAGCGAGACGCCGAGGACGAGCAGGATCAGTACACCGTTGAGGATGGCGTCCTGCTGCGACTCGTTGCGCAGCTCACGGGCCTTCTGCTCCATCTCGTTGAGCAGCGTGGCCTCGATCTGCTTCATGGCCTGGATCTTGGTCGAATCGGCGTCCGTCCAGTCCATGTACGAACGCTCGGGCTCGGACTTGAGCCGGCCCGGCGTCGAGAGGACCCGCTTGGCGTACTTGTTCGCCGCCATGATCGTGGGGCTGCCGCTGTCGAGCGAGGCGGTCAGCGACTCGTTGTCGCCGACGTAGACCTGGTCGAACTGCTTGAGCGCCGCCGCCTCGTTGTCCATCGCGGACTTGGCGTAGAGGCGGTCGTTCTCGGTGAGCTTGCCGGGCTCGCGGTCGTTCGCCGGCAGGGAGGCGGCGATGATCGCGCGCTGGATGGAGGCGAACTCCTTGGCGGAGGAGAACGCGGACAGGGCACGCGTCCGCTTGATCATCTCCGGGTTGGAGGTGGCCTGCGCCATGTCCTGGGAGAGGCTCAGCAGCGACTCGATCAACTGGTTGTAGTTGTTGACCGTCTGCGAGTTGGTCGTCTTCTCCTGGTACGCGCCCTCGCGGATCTGGCGGATCGAGTTCAGCCGCATCGCGATCTGGTAGAGGCTGCCCTCAATGCTCTTGAGGCTCTCGTCACCGTTCGGCTCGACCTTCTGGGTCCCCGCGATGAACGCGGCCTTGGCCCGGTCGGTCTTCTCCCGGGGGCCCTTGACCTTGAAGTCGGCCGGGCTGGTGCCGTTGGCGAGCGGACCGGCCGACTTGTCGCGCTCCTCCTGGAGCGCGAGGGCGAGCTCGGTCGCCTGCTTCGTCATGTCGGTCAGCAGCTGCATGTGCTCCAGCTGCTCCATGTCGTTCATGGACTCGTTGATACGCAGGCCGCCGAGGGTGGTCGCCGCGACCACGGGCAGGGCCAGCAGGGAGACCAGACGGGTACTGATGCGCCAGTTGCGCAGGGCTATTCGTGAGCCCGTGGAAGTGGGCTCCTTGGCCTGTACGGGAGCCGCATGCTCGCCACCGCCCTTGGCCCCGGAGCGCGCAGCACGATCGCCGCCGCCGACCGCGGCCGGCGCCTGCTTCTGGGCGTGCTGGGGCGAGGATCCGCGGTCGGTCCCGCGCGGCTCCTGCTCCGCCGCAGCGCTGCCATCCCTCTTGAAACGTCCCTGCACTAGCGTCGCAACCTCTGGACCAGGCGTTCCTCCGCGTGAACGGCGGAACGGTGTCGAGTCGTGGGGCACCGAGCGGCCCCATGGGTGGTCGTGAGTGACCGGCGCCTCTCCCCTTCCCGCCGCCACTCGGCGCTGCGTTGCGCCCTGCGCGCCGGCTGGAATCTCGCGGCGGTCCGGGGAATTCCAGCACAGTGCTCGATCTCCAACAAGGCCCGCGTGTCGCACCGTGACCCGCGTGACACGGTGTGAGTGTCGGGTCACCAGGTGTAGAACCAGTTCAGCATGAAAAGGGGCAAAAGTGAGCGAGTCGCTTAGGGGTAGGGGGTGTCCCAGTCCTGATGATCAGGAGCGGAATGATGGCTTCAGTGAGGCAATGTCCGTTTCCCTCGACGATGCGCGCCGCCTGAAATGGCCGATTTGCCCACCATCTCGTGAGGAAACTCACACGTCTTTCCCGAGTGCTTCACATCTTTGGCGGGGATCGGGATGTTTAGCCTGACGCTTTACAGGGATGGCGAATCCGACAATCACCGCGCCCAGGCGGCGCCCGCACCGACAAGGCACGAACAGCAGATGAAGACCACGACCGCGTCGATGTTCCGCAGCACCGCGAACCCCCGCCGCACCACGCTGGTGCACCTGGAGGACGCCGCGGACCTGGTGACGGCGGAGCGCCCGGAACACCCTGTCGACCTCCCCGCCGAGACGGCCAACCCGCGCCGCACCATCCTCATGGAAGCCCCCGCCGCGTAGCGGGGCGCGACGGCGACACGGGAGGCCGGACGCCCCGGCCGCGTTAGCCTGGGGCGTCAGTCTCCAGCCAGCAAGTAAGGGGCGGCAGCATCCCGTGCGCATCGCCAGGTTCTCCATCGACGGCAATGTGGCCTTCGGCGCGGTAGAGGGGTCCGGCGCCCCAGGCGCAGAGGCAGACCTCGTCCTCGACATCATCAAGGGCATTCCGTACGCCGACTTCGAGCTCTCCGGCGTCAAGGTCCCGCTGAGCAAGGTCCGCCTCCTGCCCCCGTGCTCCCCAGCAAGGTCGTGGCCGTCGGCCGCAACTACGCCGAGCACGCGGCCGAACTCGGCAACGAGGTCCCCGACGCACCCCTCACCTTCTTCAAGCCGTCCACGTCGGTGACGGGTCCGGGCGACGACATCGCGTACCCCTCCTTCTCCAGCGAGCTGCACCACGAGGCCGAACTGGCCGTGGTCATCGGCCGCATGTGCCGCGAGGTCCCGCGCGAGCGCGCCAAGGACGTCATCTTCGGCTACACCTGCGCCAACGACGTCACCGCGCGTGACGTCCAGCAGCGGGAGAAGCAGTGGGCCAGGGCCAAGGGCTTCGACACCTCGTGCCCGCTCGGCCCGTGGGTGGAGACCGACCTCGACCCCGGTGACCTCGCCCTCCAGTGCACGGTCAACGGGCAGCAGCGCCAGCTGGGGCGTACGAGCGAGATGGTCCGCTCCGTCGAGGACCTGATCGTGCACATCTCCGAGGCCATGACGCTGCTCCCGGGCGACGTCATCCTCACAGGGACCCCGGCCGGAGTCGGACCCCTGAACGTCGGCGACGAAGTCGCCGTCACCATCGAAGGCATCGGCACTCTCACCAACAAGGTGATCAAGCGTGGCTAGCGCACCCGTACGTGTACGTTTCTGTCCCTCGCCGACCGGCAACCCCCACGTGGGCCTGGTCCGCACCGCCCTGTTCAACTGGGCCTTCGCCCGGCACAACGGCGGCACGATGGTCTTCCGCATCGAGGACACCGACGCCGCCCGCGACTCCGAGGAGTCGTACAACCAGCTGCTCGACTCGCTGCGCTGGCTGGGCCTCGACTGGGACGAGGGCCCCGAGGTCGGCGGCCCGCACGCCCCCTACCGCCAGTCGCAGCGGATGGACCTCTACAAGGACGTCGCCCAGAAGCTGATGGCGGGCGGCTACGCGTACGAGTGCTTCTGCACCGCCCTGGAGCTGGAAGTCCGCCGCGACGCGGCCCGCGCCGCCGGCAAGCCCTCGGGTTACGACGGCACCTGCCGCAACCTCAGCGAGGACCGCATCGAGCGGTACAAGGCCGAGGGCCGCGAAGCCATCGTGCGCTTCCGCATGCCGGACGAGCCGATCACCTTCACGGACCTGGTCCGCGGCGAGCTGACCTTCAACCCGGACAACGTCCCGGACTACGGCATCGTCCGCGCCAACGGCGCCCCGCTCTACACGCTCGTCAACCCGGTCGACGACGCGCGGATGGAGATCACCCACGTCCTGCGCGGCGAGGACCTGCTGTCCTCCACCCCGCGCCAGATCGCGCTCTACAAGGCGCTGATCGAGCTGGGCATCGCCAAGGAGATCCCGCAGTTCGGGCACCTCCCGTACGTCATGGGCGAGGGCAACAAGAAGCTCTCCAAGCGCGACCCCGAGGCGTCCCTCAACCTCTACCGCGAGCGCGGCTTCCTCCGGGAGGGCCTGCTGAACTACCTGTCCCTCCTGGGCTGGTCGATCGCCGAGGACCGCGACATCTTCACGATCGAGGAGATGGTGGCGGCCTTCGACATCAAGGACGTCAACGCCAACCCGGCGCGCTTCGACCTGAAGAAGTGCGAGCACATCAACGCCGAGCACCTGCGCAAGCTCGCGGTCGACGACTTCATCGCCGCCTGCGAGCCGTGGCTGAAGGCGCCGTACGCGAACTGGAAGCCGGAGTCCTTCGACCGCGCGGCCTTCGAGCGGATCGCCCCGCACGCCCAGACCCGCGTGACGGTGCTCTCCGACATCACGGCCAACGTCGACTTCCTGTTCCTCGACGAGCCGGTCGAGGACGAGGCGTCCTGGGCGAAGGCGATGAAGGGCGAGCCCGTACCGCTGCTCACCACCGCCCGCGCCAAGCTCGAAGCGGCCGACTGGACCAGCCCCGAGTCCCTCAAGGAGGCCGTTCTGGCCGCCGGCGAGGAGCACGGCCTGAAGCTCGGCAAGGCCCAGGCCCCGGTCCGGGTGGCCGTCACCGGCCGCACGGTCGGCCTGCCGCTCTTCGAGTCCCTGGAGATCCTGGGCCGGGAGAAGACCCTGGCCCGCATCGACGCGGCCCTGGCGAAGCTGACCGCCTGACGCTCACGCACGAAGGGGCGGGTCTTCCGGCGAAGGCCCGCCCCTTCCGCGTGGGAACACTTCGCAGGGCCTTCGCGCCGTACGCAGCCTCCTGCGCCGGACCGGTGCCTACCGGCAGCCGGCGGCCGTTGTCCGTGGCCGGCGCTACGATCGCCCACGTGATTACGGGCGAACTGAAGAGCAAGGTAGGGCGGGTCTGGGACGCGTTCTGGTCCGGTGGCATTTCCAACCCGCTGGAGGTCATGGAGCAGATCACGTATCTGCTCTTCGTCAAGCGCCTGGACGAACTCCAGACCGTCAGGGACCGCAGGGCGAACGCCACGGGCAGGCCCGACCCCGCCCCGTTCTTCTCGGCGGAGCAGCAGGACCTGCGCTGGCAGAACTTCAAGGTCAGGGACCCCGAGATCATGTACGGATTGGTCGCCGAGGGCGTCTTCCCGTACCTGCGCCGGATGGGTGGCGACGCGTCGACGTACTCCCACCACATGAAGGACGCTCGTTTCACGATCCCGGGCGCCAACCTGCTGGCGAAGGTGGTCGACCTCCTCGACGAGATCTCGATGGAGTCGAGCGACACCAAGGGCGACATCTACGAGTACCTGCTCGCCAAGATCGCTTCGGCCGGCCAGAACGGCCAGTTCCGTACGCCCCGGCACATCATCGACCTGATGATCGAAATGACGCGGCCCGGCCCCGGCGACGAGATCTGCGACCCGGCGTGCGGCACGGCGGGCTTCCTCGTCCAGACCGCGTCGTACGTCAAGCGGACCCACCGGGACGCCCTGCTGGGTGCGGAGCAGCGCAAGCACTTCAACGAGTCGATGTTCCACGGCTTCGACTTCGACTCCACGATGCTCCGCATCGGCTCGATGAACATGCTGCTGCACGGGGTCGAGAACCCGGACATCCGCCACCGCGACTCCCTGGCGGAATCAGCGGCGAGCGAGTCCGAGAGGTACTCCCTGATCCTCGCCAACCCGCCCTTCGCGGGCAGCCTGGACTACGAATCGACGGCGAAGGACCTGCAAGCGATCGTCAAGACCAGGAAGACGGAACTCCTCTTCCTGGCTCTGTTCCTGCGGCTGCTGAAGCCCGGCGGCAGGGCGGCGGTCATCGTCCCCGACGGCGTCGTGTTCGGCTCCACGAAGGCGCACAAGGAGCTGCGGCGGATGCTGGTGGAGGAACAGCGCCTCCAGGCGGTCGTGAAGCTCCCGAGCGGTGTCTTCAAGCCGTACGCGGGAGTCTCGACGGCGATCCTCTTCTTCACCCGTACGGACAGCGGCGGCACGGAGGACGTCTGGTTCTACGACGTCAGGGCCGACGGCCTGAGCCTCGACGACAAGCGCAACGAACTCCTGCCCACGGACCGCCTGGGTGCGCGCCCGGCGGGCGCTGCCCTGACGGAAGCCGAGCACGCGAAGAACAACCTCCCGGATGTCCTGGCCCGGTGGTTCGAACGCGAGGGTTCGGAGCGCGCCCGCGCCCGCACCGAGCAGAGCTTCTGTGTCCCGAAGGCGGAAATCGCGGCCCACGGCTATGACCTGAGCCTGAACCGCTACAAAGAAGTCGTCCATGAGGAGATCGAGACCCGCGACCCGCTGGACATACTGGCCGACCTGGAACGCCTCGAAGAGGAGATCCTCAAGGGGACGGAAGAGCTGAAGGGGATGCTGGCGTGAGCGTCACCCACCGGCTCGACGAAGTGTGCTCCATCATCATGGGCCAGGCCCCCAAGGGGGAGGCGTACAACACCGAGGAAAAGGGCTGGCCACTCATCGCCGGGGCAGGAGACTTCTCGGCCGGCCGGCTTTCTCCGAAGAAATGGACCACAGAGGCGAGCAAGTTGTCCCGGAGCGGGGACATCGTCCTGAGTATCCGTGCTTCGATCGGCACGAAGGTGTGGTCGGAGGGGGAGTACTGCCTGGGGCGCGGCGTCGCGGCTCTGCGGCCCACCGCGGCGATGGACGCCGGGTTCCTGTGGCACTGGCTCACCTTCAAGGAGCGGGAACTCGCGTCCAAGGGAAAAGGTGCGACATTCCTCCAGGTGAACCGGAGTGACATCGGGGGACTGCAAGTGGAGCTGCCCCCTCTGCCGGAACAGCGGCGCATCGCTGCCGTCCTTGAGCAGGTGGACGCCCTGCGGGTCAAGCGGCGCACGGCCGTCACTCTTCTCGACGACCTCGCCGGGTCCGTCTTCACCGACATGTTCGGCACGGGAAGCGGGGACATTCCCCTCGTGCGCGTCGACGAGCTGTGTTCGCTGGTGGTCGACTGTGTGAACCGGACCGCTCCGACCGTGGACCGAGTGACACCGTTCAAGATGATTCGCACGACCAACGTGCGGAGCGGACGGGTCGACCTCCGGGAGACCCGGCACGTGGAGGAAGACGTATTCAAGCGTTGGAACCGGAGGGCCACGCCGCGGCGCGGCGACGTGGTGCTGACGCGGGAAGCACCGGTTGGCGAAGTGGGCGTTCTCGCCACCGATGATCAAGTGTTTCTGGGGCAGCGCCTCATGCTCTACAGGGTGGATCCCGCGCGTGCTACAGCCGCGTATCTGTCCGCGGCATTGAGAAGCCCCTATCTGAAGGGGCAGTACGAGCAGAGTGGTTCCGGCAGCACCGTCAAGCATCTTTCACTGCCGACGTGCCGAGGACTGAAAATACCTGCCCCGGACCTTGCGGCGCAGGAGCAGTTCGCGGCGAGGATCGCCAAGCTCGACGAATTGAAAGAGCAGCACGGCCGCCAACTCGAAGCCTTGGACGAACTCTTCGGCTCGCTGCAACACCGTGCTTTCGCCGGGCGGCTCTGGGACCGGGCAGCCGCGTAACTCCCAGTACCCCCAGCACCTCCAGCACATCGCGTGACCACACTGAGCGCGCCCGGTCCGGGGAGAGCCCGGGCGCGACCAGTCCCGCCGCACCACGTACACCGCATACGCGCAAGGGACGCCACACCAGGGGAGAGGGGCACCACCGGCATGGGCAGCGACCAGGGAAACAGCACCACCGGCGACAGCAGGAGTCATGGCGAGGCGAACCGGCCCGACCAGCCGCCCCGCCCCATCCCCGCCCCTCCCGGCAGCAGCCCCGTGCAGGGCGAAGCCGTCGCCCGCCGCCCCGCCGGGAACTTCGGCTTCCTCCGCGCCGAGTGGCCCGCCCTCCACGAAGAGGCCACCCGCGCCGAGCGGTTCACCTTCGGTGACCCCCGCGCCGCGTGCTTCTACGCCCGCCGCGCGATCGAGCTCGCCGTGCACTGGATGTACGACAAGGACGACTCGCTCCGGCCGCCGTACAAGAGGGACCTCGCCGCGATGCTGCACGAGCCCTCGTTCCGGACGCTCGTCGGCCCCACCGTGAACGCCAAGATGGACATCATCCGGCGCCAGGGCAACCAGGCCGTGCACAAGCAGGCCCCCGTGCCCCCGCAGGCCGCCGTCGCGAGCCTGCGCGAGCTCTTCCACTCCCTCTACTGGTTCGCCCGTACGTACACGGGCAAGGCCCACGAGCTTCCCGCCGCCGGCATGGAGTTCGACTCCACCGCCATTCCGCGCCCCCTCACCCCCGAGGCCCGTCGCAGGAATCAGGCCGACCTGCGCGAGCAGGCCGAGGACGACCGGGCGCGGTACCAGCAGCAGGCCGACGAACTCAGCAGGGCGCGCGAGCGGAACGAAGCGCTCGCCGCCCAGCTCGCCGGGCTCCGGGCCCAGGTCGCCGCCGCGAAGGCCGCGAACCTGAAGGTCCGGGACACCCACGACTACGACGAGGCCGCGACCCGCGACACCTTCACCGACCTCCTCCTCAAGGAGGCCGGCTGGGAACCGGCCGCGCCGGGCGGCGACACCGCGGGCAGGGTCACCGTCGAGCACCCGGTGACCGGCATGCCGACCGCCTCCGGCAAGGGGTACGTCGACTACGTCCTGTGGGGCGCCGACGGCAAGCCCCTGGCCGTCGTCGAGGCCAAGCGCACCCGGCGCGACGCCCGCGACGGCCAGCAGCAGGCCAAGCTGTACGCCGACGCGCTCGGAGCCCGGTTCGACCGCCGCCCGGTCGTCTTCTGCACCAACGGCTACGAGACGTACCTCTGGGACGACGAGCTCGGCTATCCGCCCCGGCAGGTGCAGGGTTTCCTCACTCACGACCAGCTGCACTGGCACATCGGGCAGCGCGCCGGCCGCCTCTCCCTCATCACGACCCCGGTCAACGAGAAGATCGCGGGCCGCCCCTACCAGCTGCGCGCGATCAAGCGCGTGGGCGAGACCTACGAGCGCGACCGCCAGCGCCAGGCACTGCTCGTCATGGCGACGGGCACCGTCGTGGACCAGCTGAAGAAGGCCGGATGGGCGCAGCGGGTGCTGTTTCTCGCCGACCGCCAGTCGCTGGTGACCCAGGCCATGAAGGCGTTCAAGGAGCACCTGCCGAGCACCCCGGTCGCCAGCCTGCTCGACGACAAGGCCGCCACGGCGCACGTCTTCGTCTCCACGTACCAGACGATGATGAAGCAGATCGACGTCACCGATGCCGCGGGCCGCCGCCGTTTCGGCCCCGGTTACTTCGACCTGATCGTCATCGACGAGGCGCACCGCTCGGTCTACGACAAATACGGCGAGATCTTCCGCTACTTCGATGCGCTGCTGCTCGGCCTGACCGCGACCCCCAAGGACGACATCGACCGCAACACGTACAAGCTCTTCCAGCTCGAGGACGGCGTGCCCACCGACTCCTACGGCCTGGACGAGGCCGTCAGGGACGGCTACCTGGTGCCGCCCAAGGCGGTCAAGGTGCCGCTGAAGTTCATGGAGCGCGGCATCCGCTACGCGGACCTCTCCGAGGAGGAGAAGGCCGAGTGGGACGCCAAGGAGTGGACCGAGGACGGGCAGGTCCCCGACGCCGTCAGCCGCCACGAACTGGACAAGTACCTGTTCAACGCGGACACCGTGGACAAGATGCTGGAAGTCCTGGTCACCCGTGGCCACCGCGTCGAGGGCGGCGACCGGCTCGGCAAGACGATCGTCTTCGCCAAGAACAACGAGCACGCCCGCTTCATCGAAGAGCGCTACAACGCCAACTACCCGCAGGGAGCCGGCCACACCGCGCGCGTCATCACCTACAGGGAGACGTACGCCCAGTCGCTCATCGACGACTTCTCCAACCCGGACCGCCGGCCCGACATCGCGCTCTCCGTCGACATGCTCGACACCGGCATCGACGTACCCGAGGTGGTGAACCTGGTCTTCGCCAAGCCGGTCTTCTCCAAGACCAAGTTCTGGCAGATGATCGGCCGTGGCACCCGTCTGCGCGAAAAGCTGTACGGCCCCGACGAGACCAGCCCGGCCCACAGCAAGCAGGACTTCTACGTCTTCGACTTCTGCGGAAACATCGACTTCTTCAACAGCGGGCTCGCGGGAGCCGAAGGCCGCAGAGGCACGTCCCTCGGCGAGAAACTGCTGCAACGCCAGCTCGACCTGGTCCGGGCCCTCGACTGCCGCCGGCAGCCCGACCCGGGCCGCGACGGAGGGCCGGACGCCATCGGCACCGAGGCCGAGGTGCGCTGGGCGTTCGCACACCGCCTGCACGAGACGGTCACCGGGATGAACCCGGACAACTTCCTGGTCCGCCCCCACCGCCGCGATGTGGAGACGTACAGCGACTTCACCCGCTGGCACCGCATCGACGACGACGCCGAGGCCACGATCCGCGAACGCCTGCTGCGTCTCCCCAGCGAGCACCGCCCAATGGAGACCGAGAACGGCGAGGAGGCCAAGCGCTTCGACCTCCTGGCGTACGGCCTTCAGCTCGCGGCGCTCAACGGCGGCAAGGAGTTCGCCCTGCTGCGCCGCAAGATCCAGGCGATCGCCGAGGACCTCCTGACAAAGACCAACATCCCCGCCGTGGCGGAACGGTCCGAGCTGCTCGAAGCCCTCGCCGGGGACGCCTGGTGGCAGGGCGCCACCCTCCCGATGCTGGAAGAGATGCGCCGCGCACTGCGGGGACTGGCGCGTCTCGTCGACGACAGAGCCAGGCGGAAAGTCGTCTTCACCGACTTCGAGGACGAACTCGGTGAGATCACCGAGGCCGCGATCCGCGGTGTCCCCACCGGCACCGACGAGCACCGCTTCCGGCAGAAGGCCCGCGCGTACCTGCTGCGTCACGAGGACCTGCCGGTCGTGCGCAAGCTGCGCCACAACGAACAGATCACCAGCGACGACCTCGCCGGCCTGGAGGAGATCTTCCTCGCCGAGGCCGTGGCCTCACCGGAAGACCTAGACGAGGTACGGGCGACGGGTGGCCTCGGAGTGTTCGTGCGCACGCTGTGCGGGCTGGACCGGCGGGCGGCGCGGAAGGCGTTCGAGGGCTTCGTCGCGGACAAGCGGCTGAGCGCCGCGCAGCTGGACTTCCTCACGCTGATCATCGAGGTCGTCGCCAAGCGGGGCATGCTCGACCTCGGTGACCTCTACGAGCCGGGCAGCGCGTTCCTCGACCGGGCGCCCGGTGGCCCGGACGACCTGTTCACTCCGGAGGAGATCGACGACTTGAAAATCGTCTTCGTCCGTATCCGGTCGAGAGCGAAGCCCACGACACTGGCCGCGTAGACACCTAGTCTGGGTCCATGCCGATCCGCGCCGTGGTCTGGGACATCGACGACACGATCTTCGACTACGCGAGCGCCGACACCGCCGGCATGCGCGATCACCTCACGGTCGAGGGCCTGCTCGACGGGTACGGGACCGTCGAGCAGGCCCTCGACCGCTGGCGCGAGACCACCGAGCTGCACTGGGCGCGGTTCGCCGCCGGAGAGGTGGACTTCGAGGAGCAGCGGCGCGAGCGGGTGCGCGGCTTTCTCGGTACGCCGCTCATGAGTGACGAGGCGGCGGACGAGTGGTTCCTGCGGTACGTCGCCCACTACGAGGCGGCGTGGAAGCTCTTCCCCGACACCGTCCCGGTGCTCGACGTCCTGGCGGCCGACTACCGCCACGCCGTGCTGTCCAATTCCAGCGTGCGCAACCAGGACCGCAAGCTGCGGATCCTCGGCGTACGCGACCGCTTCGAGGTGCTGCTGTGCGCCGCCGAGCTGGGCTTCTCCAAGCCCGCCGCCGAGGCGTTCCACGCCGCCTGCGACGCGCTCGCCCTGCCTCCGCACGAGGTCGCGTACGTCGGTGACCAGCCCGACATCGACGCCCGGGGCGCCGACGCCGCCGGCCTGGCCGGGATCTGGCTCGACCGCGGGGGACTGGGCGGCCGTCCGGAGCTCGTCCGGATCACGGGCCTTGAGCAGCTACCTGGGCTGTTGCGGGGCGATACCCGTTTTGGAGCGCCGTCCACATTCGGGTAATGTTCTTTCTGCGCCGCCCGCGAGGGCCGAAAGGTCTGGCCGGGAAGCGCAAACCAAACAAACCCCCACCAGGGGGTTGTGTTTTGGTGGGCTATGGTGTAATTGGCAGCACGACGGTTTCTGGTTCCGTTAGTCTAGGTTCGAGTCCTGGTAGCCCAGCTCGCAGGAGCTGTTGAAGTACATGCAGCACTCTGCAAGGCCCCCGTTGTGTAGCGGCCTAGCACGCCGCCCTCTCAAGGCGGTAGCGCCGGTTCGAATCCGGTCGGGGGTACAGATCCTTTCTTTCCATCGCCTTCGGGTCGCTCCCGGATGCGCTGACGCGAGGATCGCTAGGGCCCCCGTTGTGTAGCGGCCTAGCACGCCGCCCTCTCAAGGCGGTAGCGCCGGTTCGAATCCGGTCGGGGGTACGGGTTGAAACCATATTGGTCTAAACCATTTTGGGCTATGGTGTAATTGGCAGCACGAGGGTTTCTGGTTCCCTTAGTCTAGGTTCGAGTCCTGGTAGCCCAGCTCGCAGAGCTAATTCTGCAAGGCCCCCGTTGTGTAGCGGCCTAGCACGCCGCCCTCTCAAGGCGGTAGCGCCGGTTCGAATCCGGTCGGGGGTACGTACAGAGAAGGCCCTCCGCACTACGCGGAGGGCCTTCTCGCATGTGGTCGCACCCGTCGACCGGCATCCGCCCGTCACCGAACCTCGCGTACGTCGAACCGGGCCTCTCGGGGCCCGAGTTCGGGGCCGGGAGCGACGGAAACGCCGGCAGGGGCCGTGAACACGGCCCCTGCCGGCGTTCGGGGCGGCGCCGCGAGCGAGCCGCACCCCGGCGTCCGCTCTTCGGTCCGGCTCAGCCGCCCGAGCGGCGCAGCGCCTCGGAGAGGCGGGCCGCCGAGTCGATGACCGCCTGGGCGTGCATCCGGCCCGGGTGGCGGGTCAGGCGCTCGATCGGTCCGGATACCGAGACGGCCGCGACCACGCGGTTCGACGGCCCGCGCACCGGCGCGGACACCGACGCCACGCCCGGCTCCCGCTCGCCGATCGACTGGGCCCAGCCCCGGCGGCGTACGCCGGACAGCGCCGTCGCCGTGAAGCGGGCGCCCTGGAGGCCCCGGTGCAGCCGCTCCGGCTCCTCCCAGGCCATCAGGATCTGGGCGGAGGAGCCCGCCTTCATGGTGAGCGTGGAGCCCACCGGGACGGTGTCCCGCAGTCCGGACAGGCGCTCGGCCGCCGCGACGCAGATGCGCATGTCGCCCTGCCGGCGGTAGAGCTGCGCGCTCTCGCCGGTCACGTCGCGCAGGTGCGTCAGTACGGGGCCGGCCGTCGCCAGCAGCCGGTCCTCGCCCGCCGCCGCGGAGAGCTCCGACAGCCGCGGACCGAGGATGAACCGGCCCTGCATGTCCCTCGCCACCATCCGGTGGTGTTCCAGTGCCACGGCAAGGCGATGTGCCGTGGGTCGTGCGAGCCCTGTCGCCGCGACCAGCCCGGCGAGGGTGGCCGGACCGGACTCCAGTGCGCTCAATACCAGAGCTGCCTTGTCGAGAACGCCGACGCCGCTAGAGTTGTCCATGCGTCGATACTCGCGTCTCACTCTGTGAAACGCAAGTTCAATTTTTCCGGGAACTTGCGAATCTGTAGTGAGGCCGCACAACGGCTCAGCAAGCCACCGCCCCGCACGGGGGTTCAGCGGGGGCGATCCGATCTCTAGATGGGCCGGCGAAGACGCCGGTCGAAGGGAAAGCGATGGGTAGGACACTTGCGGAGAAGGTCTGGGACGACCATGTCGTCAGGCGCGCCGAGGGCGAGCCGGACCTCCTCTTCATCGATCTGCACCTGCTGCACGAGGTGACCAGCCCGCAGGCCTTCGACGGCCTCCGCAAGAGCGGCCGCCAGGTGCGGCGGCTCGACCTCACCATCGCCACCGAGGATCACAACACTCCGACCCTCGACATCGACAAGCCGATCGCGGACCCGGTCTCCCGGGTCCAGCTGGAGACGCTGCGCAAGAACTGCGCGGACTTCGGCGTACGGCTGCACCCGCTCGGCGACGTCGAGCAGGGCGTCGTCCACGTGGTGGGACCGCAGCTGGGCCTGACCCAGCCCGGCACCACCGTGGTCTGCGGCGACAGCCACACCTCCACGCACGGCGCGTTCGGCGCGCTGGCCTTCGGCATCGGTACGTCGCAGGTGGAGCACGTGCTGGCCACCCAGACCCTGCCGATGGCCCCGCCGAAGACCATGGCGATCACGGTCGAGGGCGAACTGCCCGCCGACGTAACCGCCAAGGACCTGATCCTGGCGATCATCGCGAAGATCGGCACCGGCGGCGGTCAGGGCTACGTACTCGAATACCGCGGTTCCGCCATCGAGAAGCTCTCGATGGAGGCCCGGATGACCATCTGCAACATGTCGATCGAGGCCGGCGCCCGTGCGGGCATGATCGCCCCCGACCGGACCACCTTCGACTACCTCCAGGGCCGTGCGCACGCCCCGAAGGGCGAGGACTGGGACGCCGCCGTCGCCTACTGGCAGACGCTGCGCACCGACGACGACGCCGTCTTCGACGCGGAGGTCGTCATCGACGCCGCCGAACTGGCGCCGTTCGTCACCTGGGGCACCAACCCCGGCCAGGGCGCGCCGCTGTCGGCGAACGTCCCCGACCCTGCTTCGTACGAGGACCCTTCGGAGCGCTTCGCCGCCGAAAAGGCCCTGGAGTACATGGGGTTGACCGCGGGACAGCCGCTGCGCGACATCAAGGTCGACACCGTCTTCGTAGGTTCGTGCACCAACGGCCGCATCGAGGACCTGCGGGCCGCGGCCGCGCTGATGGACGGCCGCAAAGTCGCCGACGGCGTACGGATGCTCGTCGTCCCGGGTTCCGTGCGGGTCGCCCTCCAGGCCATCGAAGAGGGCCTGGACAAGGTGTTCACGGCCGCCGGGGCCGAATGGCGGCACGCGGGCTGCTCGATGTGCCTGGGCATGAACCCCGACCAGCTGGCCCCCGGTGAGCGCTCCGCGTCCACCTCCAACCGCAACTTCGAGGGCAGGCAGGGCAAGGGCGGCCGCACCCACCTGGTGTCGCCGCAGGTCGCCGCCGCGACGGCGGTGCTGGGCCACCTGGCCGCGCCCGTCGACCTGTCCGACGCTCCGACGCTCGTGGAGGCCTGAGCATCATGGCAATGGAAGCTTTCACCGCACACACCGGCCGGGCCGTTCCGCTGCGCCGCAGCAACGTGGACACCGACCAGATCATCCCGGCCCACTGGCTGAAGAAGGTCACCCGCGACGGTTTCGAGGACGGGCTCTTCGAGGCATGGCGCAAGGACCCGCAGTTCGTGCTCAACCGCCCGGAGCGGGAAGGTGCCACCGTTCTGGTCGCCGGCCCGGACTTCGGCACCGGCTCCTCGCGCGAGCACGCCGTGTGGGCCCTCCAGAACTACGGCTTCAAAACCGTGATCTCCTCGCGGTTCGCGGACATCTTCCGCGGCAACTCGCTCAAGAACGGCCTGCTGACGGTCGTACTGGACCAGCAGACCGTGGACGCCCTCTGGGACCTGGTCGACGCCGACCCCACGGCGGAGATCACGGTGGACCTCCAGGACCGTCAAGTCCGTGCCGAAGGCATTACGGCTGATTTTGAACTTGACGAGAATGCCCGCTGGCGGCTGCTGAATGGTCTGGACGACATCAGCATCACCCTCCAGAACGAGCCGTCCATCGCCGCCTACGAGGCCGCGAGGCCGTCGTTCAAGCCCAGTACGGTGCAGGTCTGACGCCTTCGCATCACTCTGTTGCCCCCTGCCGTCCGCGGTGGGGGGCATCGGTGTGTTTGGGGGGCAACTCCGGTGGTACGTGAGGAAGATGAGAACGGAGCCGTCGGTGTCCAGGGCGTCTTTTGGCCGCCCGGATTCCATTAGTTGCCCCCGCCGGAGGCGACAACTCGCCCCAGATGGCACAATCGGTGCATGGAACGCGACAGCCAACTCAAGCTCTATGAGGTGGTCGCGGACCGGTTGAAAGAAGCACACACAAGGGTGCGCACACTGCAAGTCCCGGAGGGCGTACGGATGGCGCTGACCCGGAAGCTGCTGGTCATAACGGCTGCGGCGAAACACGATCTCGCCGATGCGGCAAGGCGCCTGGACAGGTTGATGAAGGACCTCGATGAGGGTCGATTCCCTGAAGGTGACTGAGACCTGTGGAAGTCCTCAAGGTCTACTTCGTTGCGGCACTAGGGTGATTAGCCCGTTTCGTGTTTGATTTGCGGTATATATCTGCCTAACGTGCGAAAAAGCTTGAACACATTCGTTCTGGCAATGTCTCCGAAGGGGAAGACGTGAACAAGGCGCAGCTCGTAGAAGCGATTGCAGACAAGGTCGGCGGCCGTCAGCAGGCCGCGGACGCGGTCGACGCGGTACTCGACGCGATCGTCCGTGCAGTGGTCGCCGGCGACCGTGTGTCGGTCACCGGCTTCGGATCGTTCGAGAAGGTCGACCGTCCGGCCCGTTACGCCCGCAACCCGCAGACGGGCGAGCGGGTACGGGTCAAGAAGACCTCGGTTCCGCGCTTCCGTGCAGGTCAGGGCTTCAAGGACCTGGTCAGCGGCTCGAAGAAGCTCCCCAAGGGTGGCGAGGTCGCCGTCAAGAAGGCGCCCAAGGGCAGCCTTTCGGGCCCGGCCCCCACCATTGCCAAGTCCGCGGCCAAGAAGGCGGCCACCAAGCGGGCCGCCGCCAAGAAGACGACCCCCGCGAAGAAGGCGGCTCCGGCCAAGAAGACCACGGCCGCCGCGAAGAAGGCGGCCCCGGCCAAGAAGACCACGGCCGCCGCCAAGAAGACCACCGCCACCGCCAAGAAGACGACGGCGACGGCGAAGAAGACGGCCGGCGCCAAGAAGGCCACGCCCGCCGCCAAGAAGACCGCCGCGAAGACGACCGCGCCGGCCAAGAAGGCCACCGCGAAGAAGGCGCCCGCCAAGAAGGCCACGGCGCGCAAGACCACCGCGAAGAAGACCGCCGCCGGGAAGTAGCCGGGGCGGCAACGATCCACGCGCCGGGCCGGGCTCCCTCCGGGGAGCCCGGCCCGCGGTGCGTCCTGGGCGCAGGGAGCCGCCGGCAAGGGCCGCGAGCCCGTGCCCCGGCCGGGACCGGGCAGAGCCCGCCGGGCCGGTCCCGGACAGCCCGCCGGGCGGTGCGGCCGGCCCTTCCTCAGAAGGTCTGCAGCGTCACCAGGGTGATGCGCAGGCCCGCGCCCTCGCCCTCGCCCTCGATCCGCACCCGCTGCCCGGGACGCAGCAGCCGCAGGCCGCCCGCGTCGAAGGCCGTGGCGTCGAAGTCCACCGGGGTGCCGTCGTCCAGCAGCACACTGCCGCTGCGGGTCTCGGAGTCGTACGTGTACGCGGTCGCCTGCATGACCGCAGCGTATCTTCCGGTGACCGCCCCGCTCAGCCGGGCCGTGCGCGGGCCCACGCCGAGCGCCAGCGCCGCCCGCAGATCGTCGCCGGTGTCCACGTCCTGGCGTACGGAATCGACTCCGGCGAGCGGTATTTCCCGGGCTCCCGCGGCCGAATGCCGGGCCCGCGAAGGGCCGCCGAAGAACGGCGCCAATTCCACCCCCGGAGCCGCGGAAAGCAGTGTCGTACCGATTCCGGTCGCATCAGCCAGAAATGCGCGGGGAAATACGGCCGCATAATCGAGCACTTGCTGCAATTCGGCCGGCCGCAGAGCGGGAAGATCCGCATTCAGCGCCGCGACGGCCGCGCCGGGGCGTCCGGCCCGCACCGTGCGTGCCCCGTGTGCCAGAGCCGCGTTGAGACCCGCCGCCGGGGTGTCCGGCGTGATGCGCGCGCCGAGCGCGGCCAGCGCGGCGCCCGCCGGGCCGTCGTCCGTGACGACCACCACATCCCGTACGGCCTCGCAGGCCAGCACGGCGGCCACGGTGTCCTCGGCGAAGGCCAGAGCGAGCCTCCGGCGCAGGGCGTCGCCCGCCGACCGGGCGAGCCTGCTCTTGGCCAGCACCAAGGGCTTCAGAGGGACGACCAGGGACCAGGGAGCGGTCCGGAGCGTGTTCAGTGGCCAGTCCTCCGTCCAGTGCGCGTCGGGCCCCATTGTGGCCTGCGGGTACGGCGGGCACGGGGTCCGGGGCCCGGCCCGGGGCGTACGGTGTTCTCGACAGACAGGGGACCTGGCGCGACACTTGTGCGGCTGACCAGGCACATACGTACAAGCAGCCCGGTCCTAGAGGAAGGTGTCCGAGTGTCCCGCCGCAGAATCGGCTTCTGGTACCGCCTGGCGGCGGTCATCGCAAAACCGCCGCTGGTGGTTCTGTTCAAGCGGGACTGGCGAGGAATGGAGAACATTCCGGCCGAGGGCGGATTCATCACCGCGGTCAATCACAACTCGTACCTGGACCCGCTCTCCTACGGGCACTTCCAGTTCAACACCGGACGCGTTCCCCGGCTGCTGGCCAAGGCGGGCCTCTTCAAGACGCCCTTCGTCGGGATGATGCTGCGCGGTACGGGCCAGATCCCCGTCTACCGCGAGACCACCGACGCGCTCGACGCCTTCCGCGCGGCGGTCGACGCCATCCGGCGCGGCGAATGCGTCGCCTTCTACCCCGAAGGCACGCTCACCCGCGACCCCGACATGTGGCCGATGGCGGGAAAGACCGGTGCGGCACGCGTGGCCCTCATGACGAAGGCCCCCGTCATTCCGGTCGCCCAGTGGGGCGCCAACTTGGCCATGCCGCCGTACGCCAAGGAGAACAAGCTTCGGCTCTTCCCGCGCAAGACGCTTCAGGTGCAGGCGGGTCCGCCGGTCGACCTCGACCGGTTCTACGACAAGGAACCGACGCCCGAAGTGCTGCGCGAGGCGACCGAGGCCATCATGTCCGCCATCACGCGGCAGCTGGCCGAGCTGCGCGGCGAGCCCGCGCCCGCCACGCTGTACGACCACCGCAGGGCGCGCGCGCAGCAGCGGCGCAAAGCCGAGGGAGAGAACGCAAAGTGACACGCCAGCCGGTCAAGGCGGCCGTATTCGGAACAGGCTCCTGGGGCACGGCCTTCGGCATGGTGCTGGCCGACGCGGGCTGCGAGGTGACCCTGTGGGGCCGCCGCGCGGAAGTCGCCGACGCCATCAACAACGGCCGTACGAACCCGGACTATTTCCCGGGTGTCGAGCTGCCCCCCTCGCTGCGCGCCACCACCGACCCGGCCGAGGCCGCCGAGGGCGCCGACTTCACGGTGCTCGCCGTCCCCTCGCAGACCCTGCGCGTCAACCTCGCCGCCTGGGCGCCGGTGCTGCCCTCCGACACCGTCCTCGTCTCCCTGATGAAGGGCGTCGAACTCGGCACCGCCAAGCGGATGAGCGAGGTCATCGAGGAGGTCGCCAAGGCGCCCGCCGAACGGGTCGCCGTGGTGACGGGCCCCAACCTCGCCAAGGAGATCGCGGCCCGCATGCCCGCCGCCGCGGTCGTCGCGTGCAGCGACGAGTCGGTGGCCACCCGGCTCCAGTCCGTCTGCCACACCCCGTACTTCCGCCCGTACACCAACACCGACGTCGTCGGCTGCGAACTCGGCGGCGCCGTCAAGAACGTCATCGGCCTCGCCGTCGGCATCGCGGACGGCATGGGCCTCGGCGACAACGCCAAGGGCTCCCTCATCACCCGCGGCCTCGCCGAAACGACCCGCCTGGGCCTGGCGATGGGCGCCGACCCGCTCACCTTCTCCGGTCTCGCGGGCCTCGGCGACCTGGTCGCCACCTGCTCGTCGCCGCTCTCGCGCAACCACACCTTCGGCACCAACCTGGGCCGCGGGATGACGCTGGAAGAGACCATCGCCGTCACCCGGCAGACCGCCGAGGGGGTCAAATCCTGCGAGTCGGTGGCCGATCTGGCCCGCCGCCACGGCGTCGACATGCCGATCACGGACACGGTCGTCGACATCGTCCACAACGGGAAGCCGCCGATCGTCGCGCTGAAGGAACTGATGTCTCGCAGCGCCAAGCCCGAGCGCCGCTGATCCCTTCCCCGGGCACCTCCCGCGCCGCTTCGCGGGCCTCGAGGCGCCGCGGCGGCCTCCGCCACCGGCCCCGGGGAGCCGGGCAGCACGCCGCGCCCGCGCCCGCACTCCCCGGCGCCGGATGTGCACGGTAGTCTCAACGCGATATGAGCAGCGAGAACCTCCCCCAGAGCCCCGCGCAGGAGCCCCGCAAGCCGCGCGTGGCCGTCGTTTTCGGCGGCCGCAGCTCCGAGCACTCCATCTCGGTCGTCACGGCCGGCGCCGTACTGCGGGCCATCGACCGCGAGAAGTACGACGTACTGCCCATCGGGATCACGACGGACGGCCGCTGGGTGCTGACCGCCGACGAGCCCGACCGGATGGCGATCGCCGACCGGGCCCTGCCGAGCGTCGAGAGCCTCGCGGAGTCGACCGAGGGCGGCGTCGTCCTCTCGGTCGATCCGGGCAACCGTGAAGTCGTCCTCAGCGAGCCGGGCTCGGTGCCCAAGGCGCTGGGCGAGGTCGACGTCGTCTTCCCCATGCTGCACGGCCCGTACGGCGAGGACGGCACCCTCCAGGGCCTCCTGGAGCTCTCCGGTGTCCCGTACGTCGGCTCCGGCGTGCTCGCCTCGGCCGTCGGCCAGGACAAGGAGTACATGAAGCGGGTGTTCATCTCCTTCGGGCTGCCGGTCGGCCCGTACGAGGTCATCCGCCCCCGGGACTGGGAAAACGATCCTTCCGCCGCCCGGAAGAAGATCGTCGACTTCGCCGGCGAGCACGGCTGGCCGCTCTTCGTGAAGCCGGCCCGCGGCGGCTCCTCCATGGGCATCACCAAGGTCGACGACCTCTCCGGCCTCGACGAGGCCATCGAGGAGGCCCGGCGCCACGACCCCAAGATCCTCGTCGAGTCGCTGCTGCGCGGCCGTGAGATCGAGTGCGGAGTGCTGGAGTTCGAGGACGGACCGCGCGCGAGCGTGCCCGCCGAGATCCCGCCGGTCACGTCCCACGACTTCTACGACTTCGAGGCGAAGTACATCGACTCGGCGGCCGGCCTGGTGCCCGCGCCGATGACCGAGGAGCAGACCGCCGAGGTGCGGAAGCTCGCGGTCGACGCGTTCGACGCCGCGTCCTGCGAGGGTCTCGTACGGGCCGACTTCTTCCTGCTCGACAGCGGCGAGTTCGTCATCAACGAGATCAACACGATGCCGGGCTTCACGCCGATCTCCATGTACCCGCGGATGTGGCAGGAGACCGGGGTGTCGTACCCGGAACTCGTCGACCGGCTGATCCAGGCCGCGCTGCGCCGCCCGACGGGCCTGCGCTAGCGAACGGCGCGACGTGACACGGGGCCGGGCGGCCAGCACTACACGCTGTCCGGCACCGTCTTCCTCACCGGCTCCGCGAAGGCCGCCAACGTCGTGACGTCGTGGGCGTACTTCGCGGGGAGCGTGACTTCGACGTACACCTCGCGGTACGTGGTGGTGAACCGCGGGCTGCCGTCCTTCTGCCGCTCCAGCATCCAGTTGACGCCGTCCGCTTCCACCGCCTGCGCCGCCGGATCGTTCATCTTCTCCGGCCGCGGGACGCCGCAGCGCAGTACGATCGCCGGATCTCCCCATACGGCGGTGAGATCCGACTCCGGGTCCGCGGTGCGCCGCTTCTGCCCTTCGACGGACTCCGGCAGCTCACGGTGCAGCGCCCGGCACAGCTCGGCCCCTTCCGGGGCCGGGGTGGGAACCGGGATCGCCACGGCACCGTCCGTGAAGGAGCATCCGGCGGCAGCGAGGAGCAGGGCGGCACACGACAGCGCCGACAGTCCCGGCACCGACGAACGCGACAGGAGCCGGCGGGAAGTGGAAGTCACCGGCCAAGAGTAGACGGGGGCTAGATGTGCACGACCGGGCAGGTCAGAGTACGGGTGATCCCGTCCACTTGCTGGACCTTGGCGACCACCAGCCGGCCGAGGTCGTCGACCGTGTCGGCCTGCGCCCGCACGATCACGTCATAGGGTCCGGTCACGTCCTCGGCCTGGATCACTCCCGGAATCTTGCCGATGGTCTCGGCGACGGACGACGCCTTGCCCACCTCGGTCTGAATGAGGATGTACGCCTGTACCACGGAACCTCCAGGGCGGCCACGAGGATCATGTGGGAGATAAAGAGACGCCACCGTATCGCGTCGTCGCGGGCAGCGGGGAGACCTGCGCGGCCGTCGGCGCACGGAGCACGGCGTACGGAGACCAGAAGTTGACTTATGTGTTGACGGTACCTACAGCAGTGATGGCTCGCGACCGCAAGCGCACTGGGGCAGAAGGGGCACATCCATGAAGGGCACTGTGGGCGAACTGGGGGAGTTCGGCCTCATCCGAGAGCTCACCTCCCGGCTCACCTCCACCCCGGCGGTTCGGCTGGGGCCCGGCGACGACGCCGCCGTCGTGGCCGCACCCGACCGGCGGGTCGTGGCGAGTACGGACATCCTGCTCGAGGGGCGTCACTTCCGGCGCGACTGGTCGACGGCGTACGACGTGGGCCGCAAGGCCGCCGCGCAGAACCTGGCCGACATCGCCGCCATGGGGGCCGTGCCGACCGCGCTGCTCCTCGGCCTCGTCGTCCCCGCCGAACTCCCCGTGAGCTGGCCGACCGAGCTGATGGACGGCATCAGGGACGAGTGCCAGGTGGCGGGCGCCGCCGTCGTCGGCGGTGACGTCGTGCGCGGCGAGACGATCACGGTGGCGATCACCGCGCTCGGCGACCTGCGCAACCACGAACCGGTGACCCGGGGCGGCGCCCGGCCCGGCGACGTCGTCGCGGTCACCGGCTGGCTGGGCTGGTCGGCGGCGGGTCTCGCGGTGCTCTCGCGCGGCTTCCGCTCGCCGCGTGCCTTCGTCGAGGCGCACCGGCGCCCCGAACCGCCGTACCACGCGGGCCCCGCCGCCGCCGGGCTCGGCGCCACCGCCATGACGGACGTCAGTGACGGACTCGTCGCCGACCTGGGGCACATCGCGGAGGCCAGCAAGGTCCGTATCGACCTGCGGTCCGGTCTCATCGACATCCCGACGCAGATGTCCGACATCGGGCAGGCCGTCGGCGTGGACCCGCTCCAGTGGGTACTGACCGGGGGAGAGGACCACGCGATCGTCGCGACGTTCCCGCCGGACACGAAACTTCCGGCCCGCTGGAAGATCATCGGTGAGGTCCTCAACCCGTCGGCGCTGCCGCAGGTGACGGTCGACGGGGCGCCCTGGACGAGCAAGGGCGGCTGGGACCACTTCGGGAACGACCACTTCGGGGACATCGAGACGGGACCGTAGGACCCGCCGCCGACCCGGCGCGTACTAGATTCGCCGTATGCGAATACTTCCCTGCGTCCTCACCGTCGCCGGCTCCGACTCCGGCGGCGGTGCGGGTATCCAGGCCGACCTCAAGACCATGCTGGCCCTCGGCGTGCACGGCATGAGCGTGCTCACCGCCGTGACGGCGCAGAACTCCGTGGGCGTGCAAGGCGCCTGGGACCTGCCGGTGGAGGCCGTACGGGCCCAGTACCGCAGCGTCGTCGACGACATCGGCGTACAGGCCGTGAAGACCGGCATGCTGTCCTCGGCCGAACTCGTCGAGGCGGTCGCGGAGCTGCTCGCAGGCACCGACGCCCCGGTGGTCGTCGACCCGGTGGGCGTCTCGAAGCACGGGGACCCGCTGCTCGCCACGTCCGCCCTGGAATCCGTACGGACGAAGCTGCTCCCCACGGCGACCGTCGCCACCCCCAACCTGGACGAGGTGGCCCAGCTCACCGGCGTACGCGTGGAGTCCGAGGCCGGACTGCGGCGGGCGGCCGGCGCGCTGCTCGAATTCGGGCCGCGCTGGGTCCTCGTCAAGGGCGGGCACCTGCCGGGCGACGCGGTCGACCTCCTCACGGACGGCACCGAGGAGCACTGGCTCCGCGCCCCCCGCCACGACAACCGGCACACGCACGGGACGGGCTGCACGCTGGCGTCCGCGATCGCGTCGGGCCTGGCGAAGGGCCTCGACGTACCGCAGGCCGTGTCGGCCGCCAAGGAGTACGTGACCGAGGCGATCGCCGCCGGGTTCGCGCTCGGCGCCGGGATCGGACCGGTGGACCACGGCTGGCGGCTCAGGAACAGTCCCTCGTCCTGACGCCGGCCAGTTCCGACAAGCCGCCGCCCTGTTCCGAACAAGGCGGCGTACGGCACCGGGACAAAAAAGAACCGGCCCACCACAAGGGTGGACCGGTTCTTAAGCAACCAGCTAGGTGGCCGCGCTTGGCATACGTCAGCGCGAGACCTTGCCGGCCTTGATGCACGAGGTGCAGACGTTGAGCCGCTTCGGCGTCCGACCGACCACTGCACGCACGCGCTGGATGTTGGGATTCCAGCGACGGGACGTACGGCGGTGCGAGTGCGAAATGTTGTTGCCGAAGCCCGGCCCCTTGCCGCAGACGTCGCAGTTGGCAGCCACGGGTCACTCCAAAGACTTCAGATGCACTTACAGTGGATCCCGGCATGCCGGGATCGAAGAATCGAGTGGCGTAGCCGGGGGAATGTCCCGATTTTCATCGGGCAACCGGAGCAGCATACATCGGCTGCTCCCGTAGAACGAAACTACCACGGCTCCCGAGGCACCCCGCCCCCCGTCCCCCTGGGCCGCCCCCGCCGCCGTGGTGGCACACCGCGGGACTACCCTGCCGTTCAACCGCTCTCAAGGAGGACGCCAGGTGCCGCAGACCCTCGACGCCGTCGCGGTACGCACCTGGTGCTCGCTGGCCCTGGAGGCCCTGGGGAAGGCCCGCGAGGAGATCGACGCGATCAACGTCTATCCGGTCGCGGACGGGGACACCGGTACGAACCTCTACCTGACCGTGGAATCCGCCGTTCAGGCCGTCGAGGCGGTGTTCACCGCCCACGGGACCGTCACGGGCGCCGAGCCCTCGGTGCCGGCGCTCGCCGACACGGTGCGCGCGATGGCGCACGGCGCCCTCATCGGCGCCCGGGGCAACTCGGGAACGATCCTGGCGCAGCTCCTGCGCGGCATGGCGCAGGTGCTCTCCGGCCCGGCCGCCGACGCCGAGGCCCTGCGCCGGGCGCTGCGCAGGGCCGCCGAATCGGCGTACCAGGCGGTCGCGCACCCGGTCGAGGGAACCGTCCTCACGGTCGCCACGGCGGCGGCCGAGGCCGCCGAGCAGACCCGTGGGGACGCCGCCGCGGTGGTGCGCGCGGCGTACGAGGGGGCGCGTACCGCACTCGACCTGACCCCCGGCCAGCTTGCGGTGCTCGGCCGCGCGGGCGTCGTCGACGCCGGCGGACGGGGCCTGGTGGCCGTGCTCGGCGCGCTGGTGGAAGCCGTCTCGGGCGAGGCCGTCGCCGTACACCGGCGCCGGCCGCCGGCGCCCCTGCCGGCCGGCGACGACTGTCCGGCGGACGAGTGGGCGGACGCGGTGCAGGAGGGCGGCCCCGCCTTCGAGGTGATCTACCTGCTGGAGGCGGACGACGCGGCGGTGGCCCGGCTGCGCAGACGGCTGGACGGCCTCGGGGACTCGCTCGTCGTCGTCGGCGGCGACGGTCTGTGGAACGTCCATGTGCACGTGGACGACCCGGGAGCCGCCGTCGAGGCGGGCGTCGAGGCCGGCCGGCCGTACCGGATCCGCATCACGCACTTCGCCGCCGACCGCCTCGCACCGCCCCGGGAACGGGCCCAGCGGGCCGTCGTCGCCGTCGTACCCGGCGAGGGGCTCGCGGGGCTCTGCGCCGAGGCCGGCGCCACCACCGTGCTGGCGCGCCCCGGGGAGCCGCCCGCCAGCGGGGAGCTGGCGGAGGCGATCAGGCGCGCCCACGCGCGTGAGGTCGTGCTGCTACCGAACGACGCCGATCTGCGGCACACCGCGGCCGCGGCGGCGGAGCAGGTCCGCGCCGAAGGGGTACGGGTCGCCCTCATCCCCACCCGCGCGGCGGTCCAGGGCATCGCGGCCCTCGCCGTCCACGAACCGGAGCGGCGCTTCGACGAGGACGTCGTCGCGATGACATCGGCGGCCGGCGCCACCCGCTACGGCGAACTGACCGTCGCGGAACGGCAGTCCTGGACGATGGCCGGCATCTGCCAGGCCGGCGACGTGCTCGGCCTGATCGACGGCGACGTGGTCGTGATCGGCTCCGACCTCACGGCGGCGGCCCGTACGGTCCTGGACCGGATGCTGGCCGCGGGCGGCGAGATGGTCACGCTGGTCCTGGGCGAAGAGGCCCCGGCGGGCCTCGCGGAGTACCTGGAAGCCCACGTCCGGGAGTCCCACCTGGCGGTGGACACGGTGACGTACGACGGCGGCCGCCAGTCCTCCCCGCTGCTGATCGGCGTCGAGTAGCGCCTTTTCCGCCCCGCCGAGGCGCCCGCGGCGGGGGAACGTGGCCCGTTGTCAGTGGTGTGGTGTGCAATGGATCCCGTGCCCGCGCTCGACGAACCACTCAAGAAGACGCTCGGCGGCACCACCGCGAAGGTGATGGCCGAGCACCTCGACCTGCACACGGTCGGAGACCTGCTGCACCACTACCCCCGGCGGTACGCCGAGCGCGGCGAGCTGACCCAGCTCGCCGACCTCCCGCTCGACGAGCACGCCACCGTCGTGGCGCAGGTCGCCGACGCCCGCGTCCTGCGGTTCAACAACGGCAAGGGCCAGCGCCTGGAGGTCACCCTCACCGACGGCAGCGGACGGCTCCAGCTGGTCTTCTTCGGCAAGTCGATCTACCACCACCAGAAGGAACTGCTGCCGGGCCGCCGCGGCATGTTCTCCGGCAAGGTCGGCATGTTCCGCAACATCCGCCAGCTCTCCCACCCGGCGTACGAGATGCTCGGCAAGGACAGCGGCGAGGACGCCGTCGAGGCGTGGGCCAACCAGCTGATCCCGCTCTACCCGGCCTGTGCCCAGATGGAGAGCTGGAAGATCGCCAAGACGGTCGACGTGGTCCTGGCGTCCATGGAGGCCACCGGCTGGAAGGAGATCGCCGACCCGCTGCCGCCCGCCCTGCGCGAGGGCCGCGGGCTCACCGGCCTGCCCGACGCGTTCCGCAAGGTCCACCGGCCGCGTACGAAGGCGGACATCGCCGAGGCGCGGGACCGGCTGAAGTGGGACGAGGCGTTCGTGCTCCAAGTGGCGCTCGCCCGGCGCCGGTTCGCCGACACCCAGCTTCCCGCCGTCGCGCGCAGGCCCGCCCCCGGCGGCCTGCTCGACACCTTCGACGCCAAGCTGCCCTTCACCCTCACGGACGGCCAGCAGAAGGTCTCCAAGGAGATCTTCGACGACCTGGCCACCGAGCACCCCATGCACCGCCTCCTCCAGGGCGAGGTGGGCAGCGGCAAGACCATGGTGGCGCTGCGCGCGATGCTCGCCGTCGTCGACGCGGGCGGCCAGGCCGCGATGCTCGCGCCCACCGAGGTGCTCGCCCAGCAGCACCACCGGTCGATCACCGAGATGATGGGCGAGCTGGCCGAGGGCGGCATGCTCGGCGGCGCCGAACAGGGCACCAAGGTCGTACTGCTCACCGGGTCCATGGGCATGCCGGCCCGCCGCCGGGCCCTCCTCGACCTGGCGACGGGCGAGGCGGGCGTCGTCATCGGTACGCACGCGCTGATCGAGGACAAGGTGCAGTTCCACGACCTCGGCCTGGTCGTCGTCGACGAACAGCACCGCTTCGGCGTCGAGCAGCGCGACGCCCTGCGCTCGAAGGGCAGGCAGCCCCCGCACCTGCTGGTGATGACGGCGACCCCCATCCCGCGCACGGTCGCGATGACCGTCTTCGGCGACCTGGAGACCTCGGTCCTTGACCAGCTCCCGGCCGGCCGCTCGCCCATCGCCACCCACGTCGTCCCGGCCAAGGACAAGCCGCACTTCCTCGCCCGCGCGTGGGAGCGCGTGCGCGAGGAAGTGGAGAACGGGCATCAGGCGTACGTCGTCTGCCCCCGCATCGGCGACGACGAGGACGACCCGAAGGGCGCGAAGGCGACCGCGAAGGCGACGAAGAAGCAGGCCGAGGACGATCCCGAGAAGCGGCCGCCGCTCGCCGTCCTGGAGATCGCCGAGCAGATCGCCGCCGGCCCCCTCAAGGGGCTGCGAGTCGAGGTCCTGCACGGGCGGATGCAGCCCGACGACAAGGACGACGTGATGCGCCGCTTCTCCGCGGGCGACGTGGACGTCCTGGTCGCCACCACCGTCATCGAGGTCGGCGTGAACGTCCCCAACGCCACCGCGATGGTGATCATGGATGCCGACCGGTTCGGCGTGTCGCAGCTCCACCAGCTCCGGGGCCGGGTCGGCCGTGGCTCGGCGCCCGGACTGTGTCTGCTGGTCAGCGAGATGCACGAGGCGAGCCCGGCCCGTGCCCGGCTGGCCGCCGTTGCCGCCACCCTCGACGGCTTCGAGCTCTCCCGCATCGACCTCGAACAGCGCCGCGAGGGCGACGTGCTCGGGCAGGCCCAGTCGGGTGTCCGGTCGTCCCTGCGGATGCTCGCCGTCATCGACGACGAGGAGGTCATCGTGGCCGCCCGCGAGGAGGCCGTCGCCGTCGTCACCGCGGACCCCGAGCTCGAAGGGCTCCCGGAGCTGCGCACCGCCCTGGACGCGCTGCTCGACAAGGAGAGGGAGCAGTACCTCGACAAGGGCTGACAATGGGGGAGCGGAATCCGTTCCGCTCGCCGCTTCGCCACTACGACCCTAGGACCCGACACCCATGACCCGCGTGATCGCCGGCACGGCCGGCGGACGCCGCCTGGCCGTCCCGCCGGGCAACGGCACCCGCCCCACCTCCGACCGCGCGCGTGAGGGCCTGTTCTCGACCTGGGAGTCCCTCCTCGGCACGCTGGAGGGCATCAGGATCGCCGACCTGTACGCGGGCTCCGGGGCCGTCGGCCTGGAGGCGCTGTCCCGCGGCGCCGTGCACGCCCTGCTGGTCGAGGCCGACAGCCGGGCCGCCCGCACGGTCCGGGACAACGTCCGCACCCTGGGCCTGCCCGGCGCCGAAGTCCGGGCGGGCAAAGCGGAGCAGATCATCACAGGACCGGCGCCCGAAGAGCCGTACGACGTGGTCTTCCTCGACCCGCCGTACGCCGTCACCGATGACGATCTTGGGGAGATCCTGCTCACACTCCGCACTCAGGGCTGGCTCACGGACGATGCCGTCGCCACCGTGGAGCGCAGCACAAGAGGTGGAGAGTTCAACTGGCCCAAGGGATTTGAGCCACTGCGGGCCCGTCGCTACGGCGAGGGCACGCTTTGGTACGGTCGCGCCGCCTCTACGTGCGAAGACGCACGATGACCGGACCGGAGAGCGAGGGACTACAGATGCGCCGCGCAGTCTGTCCCGGGTCATTCGACCCGATCACCAATGGACATCTCGACATCATCGCCCGCGCCTCCAAGCTGTACGACGTCGTACACGTCGCGGTGATGATCAACCAGTCGAAGCAGGGTCTTTTCACGGTCGAGGAGCGGATCGACCTGATCCGCGAGATCACCGCGGAGTTCGGCAACGTCGAGGTCGAGTCGTTCCACGGCCTCCTCGTCGACTTCTGCAAGGAGCGCGACATCCCGGCCATCGTGAAGGGCCTGCGCGCGGTCAGCGACTTCGACTACGAGCTCCAGATGGCCCAGATGAACAACGGCCTCTCGGGTGTCGAGACCCTGTTCGTCCCCACCAATCCCACCTACAGCTTCCTCTCCTCCAGCCTGGTCAAGGAGGTCGCGGCCTGGGGCGGCGACGTCTCCCACCTGGTCCCCCCGAGGGTGCTCGGCGCGCTCACCGAGCGTCTCGCCAAGAAGTGACAATCTGACAGAGCGTCACCAGCTGTCGGACGGGGGCCGACTGCCCGTACAGTCGTCCCGTCCGTCTCCAGCCGGAAGAACAGGTGGCGAGCACACGGTGGACGTGCAGAAGAAGCTCGACGAGATCGTCGAAGCGGTGGGCAGCGCCCGGTCCATGCCCATGTCGGCCTCGTGCGTGGTCAACCGCGCCGATCTGCTCTCGATGCTCGAAGAGGTGCGCCAGGCTCTGCCCGGCTCGCTCGCGCAGGCCCAGGAGCTGATCGGCGGCCACGAGCAGATGACCGAGCAGGCCCGCCAGGAGGCCGAGCGGATCATCGAGTCCGCACACGCCGAGCGCGCTTCGCTCATCTCCGACACCGAGGTCGCCCGCCGTTCCCAGGAGGAGGCCGACCGGATCCTCGGCGAGGCCCGCCGGGACGCCGAGGAGATCCGCGCCGAGGCCGACGAGTACGTCGACTCCAAGCTCGCGAACTTCGAGGTCGTCCTCACCAAGACCCTCGGGTCCGTCGACCGTGGCCGCGAGAAGCTGCTCGGCCGGGGCCCCGGCCTCGACGACCAGGGGTACGCCGACGAGGAGGCGCCCGAGCGCAGCCACGACCCGGAGACCCTCAGGCAGCGCGCGGACGAGTACGTCGACACCAAGCTCGGCGCCTTCGAGGCCGTCCTCTCGAAGACCCTCGAAGCGGTCGGCCGGGGCCGGCAGAAGCTGCACGGGCGGGTGGCCTCGGACGAGCTCGGCGCGCACATGGTGGCCCAGGACGAGGCCGGAGCGCAGCACAGCAGCGACGCCGACTTCCTCGCCGACCTGGCCGAGCCGCAGTCCCTCGTACCGGCCGGCGGGCACCAGCAGGCCCCGCAGATCCCCGCGCAGCAGCCGTACGACCCGTACGCCTACCAGCAGCAGCCACAGCAGCAGGACCCCTACGCGTACCAGCAGCCCCAGGACCCGTACGCCGCCCAGCAGCCGGATCCGTACGGCTACCAGCAGGACCCCTACGCGTACCAGCAGCAGGGCTACGACCAGGGCCAGGGGCAGGGCCAGGACTACGGTCACCAGCAGCAGGGGCACGTCCCCCAGCAGCAGGGCGCGCTCGACGAGACGAGCCTGTTCGACACGAGCATGATCGACCTCGATCAGCTGCGGGAGTACGAACAGGGGCGCTAGGCCGCCGATTGGGCGCTGGGCGAAGCGTCAAGTATCCTGGCTCTTCGGTCGCGCGTATGCCCGCGATCACGGCTGCCCGCTTCGCGTTCCGCGACGGCGACACGGCGGCCCACCACAGCGAACCGAAAGCAGGAAGACCCCTGAACGCCCACCTCGACCACCGCAACCCCCTCGTGTTCGACACGCACGAGCTGGGTCGGCGTCCCGGTGCGCTCCAGCGGCTGACCCGCTCGGTGGGCGCCCCCAAGGACCTCGGTCTCGACGGGGTCATCGGAGTGCCCGAGGGCGCGCCGGTCAATCTCAGGCTCCGCCTCGAATCCGTCATGGAAGGGGTGCTTGTCACAGGCACCGCCCGTGCGACGGCCGAGGGGGAGTGCGTAAGGTGTCTGGAGCCGCTGGAGCTGGACGTTGCAGCGGACTTCCAGGAGATGTTCTCGTACCCTGCCGCCGATGACCGTGGCCGCTCAAAAGCGGAACCGGCCGACGACGACGAGGACGACGAGGACACGCTCTACCTCGAGGACGGTCTGTTCGACCTCGAGTCCGTGCTGCGTGATGCGGTAGTGCTCGCACTGCCGATGCAGCCGGTGTGCCGGGAGGACTGCCCCGGCCTGTGCCCGCAGTGCGGGATCAGGCTGGACGAGAACCCCGATCACAACCATGACGCCGTCGACATTCGATGGGCGGCACTGCAAGGACTCGCCGGGACCAACCAGGACGGCGAGAAGGACAACATTGGCGACGCCGCCGAGTCGGGCGTCGACGAGAAGCAGGAGAAGTAGCCGTGGCTGTTCCGAAGCGGAAGATGTCGCGCAGCAACACGCGCCACCGCCGGTCGCAGTGGAAGGCTGCGGTCCCCACCCTGGTTTCGTGTGAGCGTTGCCAGGAGCCGAAGCTCCAGCACATCGCGTGCCCGAGCTGCGGCACGTACAACAAGCGCCAGGTCCTCGAGGTCTGAGCGGCTGGTGAGAGGCACGATGTCTGACGCCAAGGCGGACAACGCCAAGAAGCCGGCGGAGAACACGGCCTCGTCCCACACGCTTCTGGAAGGGCGGCTCGGGTATCAGCTCGAGTCCGCCCTTCTGGTGCGCGCGCTGACCCACCGTTCGTACGCGTACGAGAACGGCGGCCTGCCCACCAACGAGCGTCTGGAGTTCCTCGGGGACTCCGTGCTCGGGCTGGTGGTCACGGACACGCTGTACCGGACCCACCCCGATCTGCCGGAAGGCCAGCTGGCCAAACTGCGGGCCGCGGTGGTCAATTCTCGTGCACTGGCGGAGGTGGGCCGCGGCCTCGAACTCGGCTCCTTCATCCGGCTCGGCCGGGGCGAAGAGGGCACGGGTGGCAGGGACAAGGCATCCATCCTCGCCGACACCCTCGAAGCGGTGATCGGCGCGGTCTATCTCGACCAGGGTCTCGGAGCCGCATCGGAACTGGTGCACCGGCTCTTCGACCCGCTGATCGAGAAGTCTTCGAGCCTCGGTGCGGGCCTGGACTGGAAGACCAGTCTCCAGGAGCTCACCGCGAGCGAGGGCCTCGGTGTTCCCGAGTACCTCGTGTCGGAGACCGGACCCGACCACGAGAAGACCTTCACTGCTGCTGCCCGCGTCGGTGGTGTCTCGTACGGCACCGGCACCGGCCGCAGCAAGAAGGAAGCGGAACAGCAGGCGGCGGAGTCCGCGTGGCGCGCGATTCGCGCGGACGCGGACGAGCGCGCGGCGGCGGCCGAAGCCACCGCCGCGGCGACGCCGGTCAAGGCCACGGCCGACGACGTGACGTCGTCGGCCCAGCCCACCGCCTGAGCCAGCCGGCACGGCTCGCTGTGCCCCCTGCCGGACTCCGGCAGGGGGCACAGCGGTATGCTGCGAACGTGCCCGAGCTGCCCGAAGTCGAAGTCGTGCGCCGCGGGTTGGAGCGCTGGGTCACCGGCCGCACCGTCTCCGAGGTGCAGGTCCTGCACCCCCGGGCGGTACGCCGCCACCTCGCCGGCGGTGAGGACTTCGCCGTACGCCTCAAGGGGCACCGCATCGGGGCCGCGCGCCGCCGCGGCAAGTACCTGTGGCTGCCGCTGGAGGACACCGCCGCCTCCGTACTCGGCCACCTCGGGATGAGCGGCCAGCTGCTGGTGCAGCCGGAAACCGTCCCCGACGAGAAGCACCTGCGCATCCGGGTGCGCTTCGACGACGCCCTCGGTACGGAGCTGCGCTTCGTCGACCAGCGCACCTTCGGCGGGCTGTCGCTGCACGACAACGCGCCCGACGGGCTTCCCGACGTCATCGCGCACATCGCGCGGGACCCGCTGGACCCGCTCTTCGACGACGACGCGTTCTGCGCGGCGCTGCGCCTGCGACGTACGACCGTCAAGCGCGCCCTGCTCGACCAGTCGCTGATCAGCGGCGTCGGCAACATCTACGCGGACGAGGCTCTGTGGCGCGCGCGGCTGCACTACGACCGCCCCACCGCGACCCTCACGCGCCCCCGCGCGGCCGAGCTGCTCGGCCACGCGCGCGACGTCATGAACGCCGCGCTCGCCGTCGGCGGGACCAGCTTCGACAGCCTGTACGTCAACGTGAACGGCGAATCGGGCTACTTCGAGCGGTCCCTGGACGCGTACGGGCGTGAGGACGAGCCCTGCCGGCGCTGCGGCACGGCGATGCGCCGGCGCCCCTGGATGAATCGCTCCAGCTGCTTCTGCCCGCGCTGCCAGCGCCCGCCCGTCTCCCGCCGCCGCCCTCTGTAGAGCTAGGCGCGCGCTCCCGGGTCGCCGTGCTTCTCGTCGTAGCGCGACCGCGCCGTCAGCACCTCCGGCATGCGCCCCTCCACCAGCTCGATGAGGGCGAGCAGCCGTTCTCCGATCTCCTGCCCCAGGGGCGTCAGCTCGTAGTCCACGCGCGGCGGGTTGGTCGGCTGTGCCTGCCGGCTGACGAGCCCGTCGCGCTCCAGCGCGTGCAGCGTCTGGGACAGCATCTTCTCGCTCACCCCGTCGACCCGGCGGCGCAGCTCGTTGAAGCGCAGGGTGCCGCCCTCGCGCAGGGCGCCGATCGTCAGGCTGCCCCAGCGTCCCGTCACGTCCTCCAGCGTGCCCCGCGACGGGCAGAGCCGGGAGAACACGTCGAAGTCGAAGTCGCCGCAAATCTGCTGCCCTGTGCTGTCCATGGGGCCAGCATACTCCGGGGTAGCGCTAACCAGCAGGTTGCGCTTTCTGAAAGTTAGTGCTTTTCTTCTGGTGTCCGCCATTGAGCAGAAGCGCCGACGAGGAGACCGTCACCGTGACCACCCCCGCTGTTCAGCCCGTTGTCTCGATCGCCTACCACTCCGGCTTCGGCCACACGGCCGTCATCGCCGAGGCCGTCCGCGCCGGTGCCGCCGACGTCGGCGCCATCGTCCACCTGATCAACGTCGACGGGATCACCGACGACCAGTGGGAGCTGCTCGACGTCTCCGACGCGATCGTCTTCGGCTCGCCCACCTACATGGGGACGGCGTCCGGCGCCTTCCACCGGTTCGCCGAGGAGACCTCCAAGCGCTGGTTCACCGGGGCCTGGCACGACAAGCTCGCCGCGGGCTTCACCAACAGCGGCTCGAAGAGCGGCGACAAGCTGCACACGCTCCAGTACTTCCAGACGCTGGCCGCCCAGCACGCCATGCATTGGGTGAACCTCGGTCTCAAGCCCGGCTGGAACTCGACCGAGGGCTCCGAGAACGACCTCAACCGTCTCGGCTTCTTCTCCGGCGCCGGCGCCCAGACCAACTCGGACGAGGGTCCCGAGGGCGTGCACAAGGCGGACATCGCCACCGCCGAGCACCTCGGGCGCCGGGTCGCACAGACCGCCAGGGTCTTCACGTCGGGCCGGGAAGCCGTCACCGTCTGACCCCGCGAGCAATGCGCCGATGCGCGAAAGCAAAGGCCCCCGTCGTCGTGGACGGGGGCCTTCGTGCTGTGCGGGTGCCGGCTCGGCAGCGGGATCAGAAGCCGAAGAAGTGACGCGGGGCCTCGCTGACCTGGGGCCTCTTGAGCGACCAACGCTGTGACCTGTGGCTTATCCGTCGATGGTTGTCAACGTTGGTCGTCTTCGGCTGCTCTCGGACGGCCCGGCGACGGCCCGGAATTCCCAGACATGATCGAACCCATTCGGACCGGCTCCCGTGCGTGAGCACCTGCGAGACCTCATGGTGGACGGCATGACTCAGCTTCGTGTGACGGCGTTGATGGAAGACGGCCAGACCGTGCAGGTAACTGCCATCACAGCGTTCCAGCACCAGGACCCGTGGACCACGCTGGAGCCGGGACAGGGAGGGAGTGAAGACGAGATCCGCAAAGGGCTTGCTGAGAAGCTGAGGGCTTACCTGGAAGAGCATGTGGGGCGGGCGCTTGTGCTGCGTGGGCCCGACTCGGTGATCGTCTGTCCGCCCGGCCAAATCCCCTACTTCCGGGTACGTTAGCTCGGTTGCTGAGGCAGCCAACCGGCCCAAGGTGCCACCTTCTGATCCGTAGCTCTAGCAAGATCGGTCACTTGAGGTCATACAGGCCGCCCGGAAGTCCCTGAGGGCCTGTACTGGGTGCTGCCGGTTGCTGGGGTTGCTGTACTTCGCTGCGGTACAGCAACTGCCCGAGGGCTCCGGAGATGTAGTGGCATTCGGCCGTTGATCCCGGCTCCGCTGAGAAGGCCGTTCAGCTCTCATACCAGCCTGAGGCCCTTACGCGTCAGAGCCTCCGGCCGTATGTTCTCTCCTGACAGATACATGATAGGCGGGGGCATGTCAGGACAATTGTTCACCTTGATCGGTGTGCTCGTCGGCGCGGTTGCGTCGTACGTCGGTGGAGCCCTGATGGAGAGATCTCGGTGGCGGCGCCAACTTTCCACACGGTGGGACGAACGTCGCCTGGAGTGCTATCTCCGGTTTGCCGACGCGGTCAAGAGGTTCACCTCGCTGGCAGGTCGTCTGGCTGCAGGCAAGGGACTCTTCGACCTGCCTCAGCCACTCGCCAGGGAGGCCGGCCTGGAGCTGCTGGCCGAAGCTGAGCTTGAGCGTGGCTATGCGTTCGAAGCCGTGCTCCTTATGGGAGACGCGGAATCCATCTCGGCAGCCAGATCGCTACAGCGGCATGCCTGGGTACTGGAACAGTTCGTTCGAGACATGCGCCCAGGTACGTCAGACGACTGGATGAGGGCGTTCCGGGAGTTTCAGGAGAAGCGTGATGAGTTCTACATTGCCGCACGCAACAGCCTCGGCGTCCATGCAAAGTTCCGGCTGCGATCCGAAGATCCAGCCATCCTCAGCCCGGACGCCCGCCATTTGTAGCCACGTCTGGCCGGCGAACAGCGCTCTTTCCAACTGTGGTGGTGGGTGGTGGGCTGCGCACAGGGCCGTTCGCCTGCGTTCATGGGCGGCTAGTCACCGGTGTTGGGAGCGCTGCACGTCCCGTCTGAACGGCCCTGAACGGGGCTGAATGAGAAGGAAACCGAGACGGCCGCCCTTGATCCTAGAGCTGGCCTCGCCACCAGGGCGCGTCCAGGCTGTCAGCCGGGATGACCTTGGCCCTTGCCAGAATCTTCTCATCGAGGGTCCGCACAAGGGCGCGCAACTCACGTGCGCTCTTCCTGGGCAGCGCGTGAAGCACGGCTTCGAGGTGCTCACGGAAGCCGGCGCCGTAGCACCCACACTCAGGAATGCCGCAATCAGGACCTAAGAGTGGATCTACAAGTTGTCTGACGGGGCCATGGGCAAAGGCCTGCCAGTGCCAGAACGCTTCCTCTGTGGCCTCGGGCCAGAAGCGGGTCCGCTCCAAGCGGCGCAGGTCGGCTGTGCAAGACCCCGAAAGGCGATCTATGAGCGGGTACCGTCGCTGTCGCAGAAGGTGGATGGGGAACTCGCCCCGGAGGGCTGAGGGGCGCCTACGCGGCATTGCCCCTTCGGTTGTAGGTCATGGGGGCAAGCTACAGAACCAGTTGTCAGGTGGCTACCGCATATCTGGGGCGACGACTAAGGAGAGCATCCGCCCGATCAGCTCGCCCCCAACTCCCATCCCGTCTGCCGTCGACCCACACACCGTGGAGCAGGCGCGGTGCCGGGCGTCCAGGTGGAGCGCGCCACTGTACGAACGACCTGGACGCCCGGTGCCGTGTCTGCTCGGCTTGTCCTGGGTCGATGGCGGACGGGATGGGAGTTCCCCACCGCCACACCCCACCGGCCGACACCCGCGTGCGGCGCCCCCGCCATCCCGGAGCCGGAGCGCCCCCGCCGGAGGCATGTCGGTGAGGGAGAGGGAACCGCGGCGCCGGTTGGGGGCTCGGCTCATGCCCTCGGGCCTGTCCCACTCGCAGGGGCGGGCGTCGGCGCAGCGCGCGCGGAGCGGGCCGAAGGCAGGAGCGTCGCGCGGAGCGGAGCCGGGAAGCCCGCCCGGCGGAGCGGAACGCGGAGCCGGGTGCTTGATGAAGTAGGGAAACTCTTACCGCGCTTGGATCAGGTGCTTGCCGTCATGGCTCCGGACATGGGGCCCGCCCCCGTCGAGAGCGTCGAGCAGCCGGATCGCGTAGACCTCGGCCATCCGCTCGGAGACTTCAGCGGGCGTGAGCCAATCAACTGCCGTCGACTCGGTGGAGGTTCGTTCGCTGCCTCCGGCAGGCTTGCACCTGAACACCAGGGCCACGATGCCTCGCGTCGTGTTCTTGTAGACCCCGGTCAGCTCGTCTACCTCGACCCGGATGCCGGTCTCTTCCCAGACCTCGCGGGCTACGCCCTCCTCCGGGGCCTCGGTGAGTTCGAGGACTCCGCCTGGGAGTTCCCACCTTCCGTTGTCCGCTCGGCGGATCGCCAGGAGTCGCCCGTCCTCGCGCACCACCGCTCCCGCAACCGACACGGAGTGCAGTGGCGTTGACTGGGTCTCGCAGGCGCTGTTACTCATATACAGGAGCATAGGAGAGTGAGAAGGACTATGGGAACAGCGGTAGGAGGTGGCAGGGCCGTACCTCGATACGTTCAGATCGCCGAAGAGATCATTCAACAGATCCGGGCGGGTGTCCTCAAGCCTGGTGACATGGTGCCGAGTGAGTCGGAGCTCGTTGAGCGCTACGGCGTCTCCGGCGGAACGATCCGCAAGGCAATGGTGGAAGTCCGGGCGAGCGGCCTGGTGGACACCCGCCACGGCAAGGGCTCGATCGTGAAGGACCGCCCGCCCGTGCGGCTGCGCTCCTCGGACCGCTTCCGGGCATCGCATCGCCGGGGCGGGAAGGCCGCGTACCTCGCCGAGTCTGCGCAGTCCGGAGCCACGGCCAAGGTGAGCGTCCTCTACATCGGCCCAATGGAGGCCCCGGAGGAGATCGGCGAACGGCTCGGGATTCCGGCCGGCACTCAGGTCCTCGCCCGGCGGCGGCTCTACTTCCGTAACGGTGTCCCGGTGGAGACGGCCACCTCGTACCTGCCCTGGGACGTGGTCAAGGACATCCCCGAACTGTTCGCCGAGAACCCTGGCCCCGGCGGAATCTACGCCCGGCTGGAGGACGACGGCCACACCTTCGCCGAGTTCGTTGAGACGCTGCAAGCGCGCCCGGCCGCCAAGGCTGAGGCATCCGAACTGGCGCTGAGCCCCGGCGCACCCGTCGTTCACCTGATCCGTGACGCGGTCACCGACGCCGGTCGCGTAGTGGAGGTGTGCGACACGCTCATGGCTGCTGACCAGTTCGTTTTCAGCTACCGCATCCCTGCTGCCGACTGACGCTCGCTCAACTCCCCTCAACCCGCCGCGATTTCTTCTTCGCAGCGGGTTGACTCATGTATAGGAGTCAGGCACTCTTCTCAATGTCACTCATGTACATGAGTGGCGGAGTCCAACCCCTCTACAGGAGTGATCTAGATGCGTCAGATTCCCGTCGACACTTCCGCCGCCATGGTGATGGTGGCCCAGCCGCCGCAGCCCAAGGTCAAAGACCGTCGCACCGGTGAGCTCGCCCTGGATGTCGAGACCGGTGCCCAGTTGATGACGGTGGGCGTGCTGTTCGCCGCCAACGGTGAGGCTGAGGTCCTGGCCGTCACGGTTCCTCAGCCGGGCGTCACCGGTGAGTTGGTCATGGGTAGCCCGGTCGCGCTGACCGGCCTGACGGCCCGCCCGTGGGAACGAGACGGTCGTCACGGGATCGCGTTCCGCGCCGTCGCCGTCACGTCGCTGGCTGAGGGCGCTTCGAAGTCGAAGGCTGCTTGATCATGTCGTGGCTGACTGCGTTACTGCTGCTGGTCGTTGTCGCTGCGGGTCTCCTGCGGTGGCAGCGCCCGGCCTGGTACTGGCTGACCTTCGGGGTCACCTTCGCCGCGCTGCGGGTCCTGGTCCGCTACGCCTCGGTCATGGACGCCTGCGGACTGACTGTCCCGCCCTCACGCTGGCGTCTCCACCTGGCCCGGGCAACCCACCGCCCGGCACCCGAAAGTCGCCCGCCGCAGATCCTGCGGCTTCGCCCCACACGCACCGGCCTGGTCCTGCGGATCAAGCTTCGCCCCGGTCAGGACGCGTTCGATGTGGCTGCGGCCACGGACCGGCTACGCCACTCGTTCGCCATGTACGGCGTCACCTCCCGCGAACTGCGCTCCGGAATCGTCGAGTTGCGGATGACCGGCTACGACGTCCTCAAGCGGGTGCAGATGCCCGTCAAGGTCGACCGTGCCCCGATGCGGGTCCCGGTGGCGCTGCGGGAGGACGGGGCCGTGCACTACCGCGACTACCGGCAGATGCCACACGCCCTGACCCTTGGCGCCACCATGTCGGGCAAGTCGGTCTACCAACGCAACCTGGTCGCCGAACTCGCCGCACAGGATGTCGCCCTGGTCGGCATCGACTGCAAGCAGGGTGTGGAGCTGTTCCCACTGGCCCGCCGGTTCACCGCGCTCGCCGACAACCCCGACACCGCCGCCGCACTCCTCGATGCCCTGGTGACCCGCATGGAGAGCGTCTACCAACTCATACGGGCCGAGCAGCGCATCACCTCGGACGTGCCGGATGCGGAGATCGCCGCCGAGATCTGGGACCTTCCCGACCACCTACGCCCCACCCCGATCGTCGTCCTCGTCGATGAGGTCGCCGAGCTGGCCCTGTTCGCGTCCAAGGAGGAGGAGAAGCGCAGGGACCGGATCATCACCTCCCTGGTTCGCCTCGCCCAGCTCGGACGCGCGGCCGGCATCCATCTGGAGATCTGCGGACAGCGCTTCGGCTCCGAACTCGGCAAGGGCATCACCATGCTCCGCGCCCAGCTCACCGACCGCACCGCCCACCGCGTCAACGACGAGACCTCGGCCAACATGGCCTTCGGCGACATCTCCCCGGACGCCGTACTCGCCGCGATCCAGATCCCCACCGACGCCCCCGGCCTCGCCGTCACCGGCGACTCCACCGGCGGATGGGCCCGCATCCGCGCACCGCACACCACGCTGCGCCAGGCCGTCAACGCCTGCAACCGGCACGCCGACCGCACCCCGGACGTGCCCGAACTCGCGGCCTTCAGGCCCGTGCTCCCGCACTTGGCCCTGACCCCCACCCCGGCCATCGAGACGACCCCGGCTACAGCCTGATCAACCCCCGCTTTATCGGTCGGCGTGACCCCATCACGCCAGGTCCCTACCCGCTCCATGCCTGATCCCGGAAGGAGCACCACCCATGACCGCACGCAAGACCACCACCGCCCGCAAGCGCCCGGCGAAGAAGTGCACGGACTGCAAGGGCACAGGCGAGATCACCGAAACCGTCCGCGTCGGCTCCGCCCGCAAGCACCGCGACACCGAAGATCGGCAGTCCGCCTTGTGCCTGGCCTGCATCGGCACCGGCCACGCCCCCACCAACTGATCACCGCCGGGACCGGGCGGCCGAAGAACCTTCCCCGCCCGGGACCCGCCTCGCGAAAGGTCACCCTCCATGCGAGCCGAGAGCGAAAGCACGGTCCGCGAAGTCCTCCAAGCCATCGACGCAGACGACCGCACCACGGCTCTCCGCGTCGCCCGCTCTGCCTACCAGGCGGCGGACGAAACGCAGCGCGCCGAACTGCTCCTCTGCCTCGGCCCGCGTGCCGCCGACGGACCGGACGACCAGTGACCAGGAAGGAGGACTCGATGTTCCGTCCCTCGATTCGCCCCGACGCTGTCCTCGTACAAGCCGTCATTGCCGGGGCTCTGTCCTTCGCTCACCTGCACGACCTGGCCGCCGCCGCAGGGCAGACCGGCTGGAAGGCGTGGGCCTACCCGATCAGCGTGGACCTGCTCTTGGTCGCGGCCTGGCGACGGCTTCGTGGTGGTGGCCGGTCCCGTCTGGCGTGGTGCTGGTTCCTGATCGCTCTGGTCGCCTCGCTCGGCGCGAACGTCGCCACCGCCGGATTCCTCGACCTGGCCAACCCCCCGGCCTGGCTGCGCTTCAGCGTCGCCGGATGGCCCGCCCTCGCATTCCTCGGCGGCACCCTCCTCGCCCACACACCCACCCCGGCCCCGGCAGCGCCGGCCGATTCGGTCCCGGCCGATGACCTCGGCCTTGAGCTGGTCGAACGTGATCAGCCTCCGGCCCCGGAAGCGGCCCCCGCCCTGCTTGCACCGCCCTCGGTTCCTTCGGTTCCGCCCGCGCTGGTGGAGCACGCCCGCAAGGTCGCCGACGACCACCGCACCCGCACAGGCTCCGAGATCGACCCCGACACCCTGCGCGCCCGCCTCGGTGTCCCCGCGCCGATGGCCGACGCCATCGCCGCCCAACTCGCCTGAAAGGACTGATCACCGATGCGTGGAAGTGACCCGACCCGAGACGAATACCTCGCCGCTGCCCGCGAGATGGCCGACACCGGCCGCCCGACCCTGGCCCGCCTACTCGCCGAGGAAGCCGCCGACCGCACCGCCGACCCGGCTGAGGCGGCCCGCATCCTCAGTGACCACCCCGGCCCCAGCCTGCGAACGGAGAACTGATCTCCATGCCTTCTCGCGACTTCTTTCACTCCGTGATGCGGATCGGGCCGGTGCAGATCGGCACGCACCGCGACCGCAACGGCCGCACCAAGCACGCCGCCGTCTGCACCTCCGACCGCTGCGGCTGGTCCGCCGACTTCTCCAGCCAGTCCGCCGCCCAGCTCGCCGCCCGCACCCACCGCTGCCGGGTCCGCTGATGGACGTCCCGCTCTGGATCGCCCTGATCGCCGTCGGCTACCTCGGCATCAAGCTCATCCGCCCGCCGCTGTGGCTCGTGGTCGTGCTCTTGCTCGGCGGCTACCTCCTCGCCGACAGCCTGCTCGCCCCCGTCATCGACACCGCCATCAAGTAACCCGCTGAAAGGAGCACCACCGATGTTCAAGCCCAAGTACCCGGCCCCCGACACCTACACCGCGCCCCGTGCACCCGCCGCCCCGGCCTCGGCCCCCGTGCAGCACACGGTGCCCGCCCCGGCCCCGGTGCCCACCCGCCCGGCTCCGGCAGTACAGCTCACCCCCGGCGCGCTGGTCGCCCTCGTCGGCGGTGGCCTCACGGCCGTGCTCGTCGTCGGCGCCGTGCTGGTCTCCATGCTCCTCGCAGTCGCCATCACCGCCGTGTCCGTCGCGGTCTGCGCCGTCGTCCTGCGCTCGCTCCTGCACTCCAGCCACCTGCACCGCTGACCGGCCCCCGGGGCGGCCTCTACCGCCAAGTTTCGTCCGCCCCGGGAGCCGTGCCCCTGCCCGAACCACTGATCCGGAAGGAACCACCCATCATGGCCCACCGCCCGACCACCACGGCCCGCATCTGCCCGGACTGCGACGGGTTCGCCTCCGCCGCCATCACCCTCGGCGGACGCGACCGCACCGGCAACCGGCGCACCATCACCGCGCACTGCCCGACCTGCCACGGCACCGGCACCCGCCCCGCCTCCTCCCGCGCGACGGCCGGAAGCCGCGCATGACCGAGACCCTCACCGGTCTGGACCCGGCCACCCTGGGGGACATCCTCAAGGTGGCCGGGTCCCCCGGCTTCGACCGCTGGCAAGACCAGATCCGCCGCACCGGCGGCTGCGCCAACCCCATCCACCTCACCGGCTGGACCCTCGCCAAGGACAAGACCACCGGCGAGACCCTCCGCCACTACACGACCGAGCACGAGCCCGGCGGACGGCTACGGGTCGCCTGCGGCAACCGGCGCGCCTCACGCTGCCCGGCCTGCGCCTGGACCTACGCCGGAGACACCTACCACCTGATCCGCGCCGGACTCGCCGGAGACGACACCAAGGACATTCCCGCGACCGTGCGCGAACACCCCCGGGTCTTCACCACCCTCACCGCCCCCTCCTTCGGACCCGTCCACAACCAGCCCTCCAACGGCCGCTGCCGCTGCGGCACCAACCACCCGGACGATGACCCGATCCTCGGCACAGCCCTCGACCCGGCAACCTACGACTACGCGGGCACGGTGCTCTTCAACAACCACGCCGGAGAACTCTGGCAGCGCTTCACCACCCGGCTCCGCCGGGAGATCGCCACCCGCGCCGGACTCACCCAACGCGAGCTGACGGAAGCCGCGCGCGTCTCGTACGGCAAAGTCGCCGAATTCCAGAAGCGCGGAGCGATCCACTTCCATGCCGTGATCCGTCTCGACGGACCCGACGGACCCGAGAGTGCCCCGCCCTCGTGGGCCTCCGTGACCCTGCTGACCGACGCGATACGCGCTGCCGCCGTCCACGCGTACACGACGGTGACCGTGCCCGCCGCCGACGGGCAGCCGCGCCGGCCTTTTCGCTGGGGCACCCAACTCGACGTTCGC
The DNA here is from genome assembly GCF_001746415.1 of Streptomyces agglomeratus. Taxonomy (NCBI): domain Bacteria; kingdom Bacillati; phylum Actinomycetota; class Actinomycetes; order Kitasatosporales; family Streptomycetaceae; genus Streptomyces; species Streptomyces agglomeratus. The sequence goes on along the minus strand of NZ_MEHJ01000001.1, from coordinate 2,469,988 downwards.
CCCATCCGCGCCTTCGACGACGGAGCTGACATCACCGAGCAGGCCGTTGCCTCCTACGTCGCCAAGTACGCGACCAAGGCAGCCGAGAACACCGGGGCGACCGACACGGCCGTGCACTGCCGCAAATGCCGCGGAACTGGCCTCTCCGACCGCTACAACCGCCCCGGCTCCGCACTGAGCCGCTGCGCCCGCTGCCACGGATCCGGCCTCGGCGAGGACCTCGCCCAGTTACCCATCACGGAGCACGCCCGCCGCCTCATGGGGGCCTGCGCCGCGTTGCAACCCCTCTACCCAGACCGCGCCCTCACCCGTTGGGCCCACATGCTCGGCTTTCGCGGTCACTTTTCGTCCAAGTCCCGCCGCTACTCCACCACCCTCGGCGCCCTGCGCCAGATCCGCGCCGACTACCGCGCCGCCCAAGAACGCGAAGCACTCGGACTCGACGACCGCGAGCCGGACACCGTACTCGTCCTCGCCGACTGGCAGTACGCCGGCCACGGCCACACCCCCGGCGAATCCGCCCTCGCCGCTTCGATCGCCCGGGACCTACAGCTCAACCGCGAAACCGCCCGCGAAGCACTCGCGACCATGCCTGCTTCCGACGTGGAGGCGTGGGCATGAAGCGACCGCTTCCCGATCGCTACCTGACACCGCTCGACCTGGCCGACCTCCTCGGCGTCCCTGTCGAGACGGTCTACCAGTGGCGCCGGAAGGACACCGGGCCCCGCGGCTTCCGTGTCGGCCGACACCTCCGCTACGACCCGGAAGACGTACGCGCCTGGGTCTCCACCCTCATGGAAGAGGCTGCCTGATGGCTGGACACGTTCAAGACCGCTGGTACAAGAGCGAGCCGGGGCCGGACGGCAAGCCCGCCAGAGTCAAGACCGACCGCTTCGGCGTCGGCCTGCGCTACCGCGCCCGGTACGTCGCTCCGGATGGCACGGAGAAGAGCAAGGCATTCCCTGACAAGCAGAAGCGCAAGGCGGATGCCTGGCTAGCCACCATCGAAGCCGACATGACGCGGGGCGACTACATCGATCCGCAGGCGGGAAAGGTCACGTTTCGGCAGTACGTGGCGGGCTGGCTGAAGACACAGACCACGGACCCGGCGACGCGGGCCGCCGTCGATATGCGGCTTCGCCTGCACGCTGTCCCTTACTTGGGCTCGCGCACCATGGGGGCTATCCAGCCCTCGCACCTGCGGCTCTGGATGCGGCAGATGGAGGACGCCGGACTCTCGGCTGGCTACCGGCGTGTGATCTTCGCGCACGTTTCGACCGTCTTCACCGCTGCTGCGGAAGACCGCTTAATCAAGGACAACCCGTGCCGTGCCCGCTCGGTCAAGGCTCCTCGGCTGGACCCTCGTAAGACCAAGCCTTGGACGTACGAACGCGTGATGAGCGTTCGCTCGGAGCTCCCCGACCGCTACTGCGAGATGATCGAGGTTGCCGCCGGATGTGGGCTGCGACAGGGGGAAGTCTTCGGGCTCGCTGTCGAAGATGTCGACTTCCTCGGTGGCGTCGTGCACGCCGTTCGGCAAGTCAAGCTGCTCGGCAGTCGCGCGGTCTTCGCCCCGCCCAAGGGTGGCAAGGAGCGTGACGTACCGCTTCCCGAGTCGGTGGCCTTCGCGCTTGCGGCTCACATCACTCGGCACCAGCCCACTGAGGTCACGCTGCCGTGGAAGACCGTGGACGGGCCGCCGGTGACGGCAACGCTCATCTTCGTCAGCGCTGAAGGGCTGGCGCTGAACCGGAACCGCTTCAACGATCGCGTCTGGCGTCCCGCCCTGCGTTCGGCCGGCATAACGACCGGACGCGAGAACGGCATGCACGCGCTGCGGCACTTCTACGCCTCGGTCCTCCTGGACGCGGGGGAGAGCATCAAGGCACTGAGCGAATACCTGGGACACCACGATCCGGGCTACACCCTCCGGACGTACACGCACCTGATGCCGAGCAGCGAGACCCGGACGCGGGCAGCCGTTGATGGGGTCTTCGCTCACCAAACTCGGGCCGCCGACGGCCCTGACACGGCCCGAGCGTCAGACTAGGTCGCTGACCTGCGGAAATCTCAGAAGCCGAAGTTCTGAGTCCACCAGGGGCCGCCGGGCGCCATGTGCACGCCGACGCCGAGGGTCTTGAATTCGCAGTTCAGTATGTTCGCCCGGTGGCCTTCGCTGTTCATCCAGGCGTCCATCACCGCCTGTGCGTCGGCCTGGCCCCGGGCGATGTTCTCGCCGCCCAGGCCCGCTATGCCCGCCTTCTCGGCGCGGTCCCACGGGCTCGCCCCGTCCGGGTCGGTGTGGTCGAAGAAGCCGCGAGCGGCCATGTCCTCGCTGAAGTCCCCGGCCAGCGCGGCCAGTGACCGGTCGGCCCGTACCGGCGAGCAGCCGGCCGTCGCCCGCTCCTGGTTCACCAGGGCCAGGACGGCCGCCTCGGCGGTGGCCTCGGCGCCGGAGCCGACCGCGTTGCCGGGCTGGGGAGCCTTCGTGGTGGGGGCCGGTACGACGCGTTCGGGCTTCGCCGTCTTCGGCGGCGCGGCCGGCTTCTCCGTGCGCTCGGCCGGGGCCGTCTTCCGCTCGGAAGGCTTCGCCGAGGGCTTGGCGGACGGCTTCTCGGCGGACTTGGACGGCTCGGCGGGCTTGGAGGGCTTCGCGGAAGGAGCCTTCGACGGCGCGTCGGGCCGTCCGGTGTCCTCGGCCGCCGGAGTCGTCGCGCGGTCCGTGGGCCGCACGGTGCCGCCGCCCTGCGTTTCGAGTCCGGCCGGGCCCTCGGCGCTCACCCGGTCACCCGAGCCGCCGCTGAAGGAGTAGTTCTCCCCGCCGGGAACGAGCCCGGAGGTGACGGCGACGGCGCCCATGGCCACTGCGGCGGAGACGCCGAGCAGGCCCGTGCGTACGGGTGCGGCCCGCTTCTTCCGGCGGCGCGCGCCACCCTGGTACCGGCCTGCCGGTGCGTCCGCGTGGTCTGCTGCTACGGGTCCGGCGGCGGAGCGACGATGGCGTCCCATCTGCTGTGCCTTCCTCATGCTTGCTCGACGTGGTCAACGTCAATGCGCCTCACCCGAACGAGTGAGGCCCTTTATTTCGTCGGGACTGTACGCCATGACGCGTGGGGGCGAAGTGCCCCGTGAGCTATTGGCCGGTTAGCGTGCGCTCATGAACGAAGATGTACGGCTCACCGCCTGGGTGCGCGGCCGAGTACAGGGAGTGGGCTTCCGCTGGTTCACCAGGGCAAACGCGCTGGAGATCGGAGCCCTCGCCGGCTTCGCCCTCAATCTGGACGATGGCCGTGTGCAGGTTGTGGCAGAGGGGCCGCGTGAGAATTGCCACCGTCTCCTGGAATGGCTGCGCTCGGACGACACTCCCGGGCGGGTCGACGGTGTGACGGAGATCTGGGGCACACCGCGCGGCGGTTATACGGGCTTCGCCATCCGGTGATCATTCGCGTCGCGGGGGCGCCTCCGGCGCATTCCGCGGATGCCCGTGGCGGGCGCCTGGGACAGAAACAACCTGGTGGTTGCCAAGAAACGCTTGTCGTGGAAAGCTGCCGAGGTACGGATGATCTCTACGCCCCCAGGGCCCCGCAGAAGAGGCGGCACCGCGCATTCCGCGGCTGCGCGCCCCCGGGCTGCCCCGCGATACGGGGCGTGATCGTGTTGACCGTCAAACTTTTTGGTGAGACTCTGGAAGCCCCGCGCACCTTAGCTGTTTGGCATTGAGAACAACAGAGATGACAAGCACCGCGGGTGCGATTCCCTCACGACCCACCACCGCTTCGGTCGGTCACTCAGTGTGGAGGACCATCCATCATGGCAAAGGCGCTTCTCGGTTACGTCGGCGGCTCCGACCCGCGACTCCTCGCCGAGATGCGACGGCTTCAGCAGCGCGTCCAGGATCTTGAGTCCGAGCTCAACCGGATTCAGTCCGAGAACGACGCGCTGAGCGCCGCCGCTCACCACCGCGGAGATTCGCTGCTCGACAGCATCGACATCGACGTACCCCAGGCGGAGCCTGCGCTCACCTGACACGGCTCGTAGGAGAATCCGAGCCCGTCAGGCTGTCCGTATCAGCCGCTTGAGATCTGCTCAAGATCTATCAGCAAGACATTGCAAGGGACGCTTCGGCGTCCCTTCTTTCTTTCGGCCTCTGGATAGGCCTCTTCCCTTACCGTCTGATGTGCCCTGCACGTTCATGGGTGAAACCGACGGTGAAAGGTAGAGTGCGGCGGTGCATCTCAAGGCCATGACTCTCCGCGGTTTCAAGTCATTCGCATCGGCCACGACACTCCGGTTCGAACCAGGCATCACCTGCGTCGTCGGCCCCAACGGATCGGGCAAGTCCAACGTCGTGGACGCCCTGTCCTGGGTCATGGGAGAGCAGGGCGCGAAGTCGCTGCGCGGCGGCAAGATGGAAGACGTGATCTTCGCCGGGACCACCGGGCGGCCGCCGCTCGGACGGGCCGAGGTCTCGCTGACCATCGACAACTCCGACGGCGCGCTGCCGATCGACTACGCCGAAGTCACCATTACGCGGATCATGTTCCGCAACGGCGGCAGCGAATACCAGATCAATGGCGACACGTGCCGGCTGCTCGATATCCAGGAGCTGCTCTCGGACTCCGGGATAGGGCGCGAGATGCACGTGATCGTCGGGCAGGGCCAGCTCGACTCCGTACTGCACGCCGATCCGATGGGCCGCAGGGCATTCATCGAGGAGGCCGCCGGCGTACTCAAGCACCGCAAGCGGAAAGAGAAAGCGCTGCGGAAGCTCGACGCCATGCGGGCCAACCTCTCGCGCATACAGGATCTGACCGACGAACTGCGCGGGCAGCTCAAGCCCCTGGGGCGGCAGGCGGCGGTCGCGCGGCGGGCCGCCGTCATTCAGGCCGACCTGCGCGACGCGCGGCTGCGGCTGCTCGCCGACGACCTGGTGACCTTGCGCGAGGCCCTGAGCGCGGAGATCGCGGACGAGGAGGCGCTCAAGGAGCGCAAGGACGCCGCCGAGGCGCAGCTCCGGGCCGCGCTGGCGCGCGAGGCGGAACTGGAGGAAGAGGTACGCCGCCTCGCCCCGCGGCTCCAGCGGGCGCAGCAGACCTGGTACGAGCTGTCGCAGCTGGCGGAGCGGGTGCGGGGCACGGTCTCGCTCGCCGACGCACGGGTCAAGAGCGCCACGGCGCCACAGGAGGAAGAGCGGCGCGGGCGCGATCCCGAGGACATGGAGCGCGAGGCCGCGCGGGTCCGTGAGCAGGAGGCGGAGCTGGAAGCCGCGCTGGAGGCGGCGCGGCGCGCGCTGGAGGACACGGTCGGACACCGGGCCGAACTCGAACGGGAACTCGCGGCCGAGGAACGCAGGCTCAAGGACGCCGCGCGGGCCATCGCCGACCGGCGCGAGGGGCTCGCCCGGCTCAGCGGCCAGGTCAACGCGGCCCGCAGCAGGGCCGGCTCCGCCCAGGCGGAGATCGACCGGCTGACCGCCGCGCACGAGGGCGCCCAGGAGCGGGCCGTCGCGGCGCAGGAGGAGTACGAGCAGCTCAGGGCCGAGGTGGAAGGGCTGGACGCGGGCGAATCCGACCTCGCCGAGCAGGACGAGGCGGCCCGCCGGGAGCTTGCCGAGGCGGAGGCCGGCCTCACGGCGGCCCGGGAGGCGGCGACGTCCGCCGAGCGCCGCCGGGCCGCGACGTCCGCGCGGCACGACGCGCTGGCCCTCGGCCTGCGGCGCAAGGACGGCACGGGCGTGCTGCTCGCCGCGCAGCCCCGGCTCACGGGCCTGCTGGGACCGGCGGCGGAGCTTCTCACCGTGACCCCCGGCTTCGAGGTCCCGGTGGCGGCGGCGCTGGGAGCGGCGGCGGACGCCCTCGCGGTGAGCGACCCGGCCACGGCGGCCGAGGCGATCCGGCTGCTGCGCAAACAGGACGCGGGCCGGGCGGTACTGCTGCCGGGCGCGCCCGCCGCCGCCGACGCCCCGGCCTCCCTGGCCGCTGACGCCGGCCCCGGCACGGCGGACGCGTCCGCGACAGCCGTCGCCGATCTGGTGCGGGGGCCCGCCGAACTGATGCCCGCGGTGCGGCGGCTCGTACGGGACATGGTCGTCGTCGGAACACTGGAGGACGCCGAGGACCTGGTCGCCGCCCGGCCCGCGGTGACCGCCGTGACCGCCGAGGGAGATGTGCTCGGGGCGTACTTCGCTCAGGGCGGCTCGGCCGGGGCGCCGAGCCTGCTGGAGGTGCAGGCGTCCGTCGACGAGGCCGCCGCCGAACTGGAGGAACTGGCCGTACGGTGCGAGGAGCTCGCGGCCGCGCAGCACCGTGCGGGGGAGCGGCGCGACGCGTGCGCCGCGCTCGTCGAGGAGCTGGCGCAGCGGCGTCGCGCCGCCGACCGCGAGAAGTCCGGCGTCGCCCAGCAGCTCGGCCGGCTCGCCGGGCAGGCGCGCGGCGCCGCCGGTGAGGCCGAGCGGTCGGCCGCGGCCGCCGCCCGCGCCCAGGACGCGCTGGAGCGGGCGATGGAGGAGGCCGAGGAGCTGGCCGAGCGGTTGCTAGTGGCCGAGGAAGCGCCCGTACAGGAGGAGCCGGACACCTCCGTACGAGACCGCCTCGCCGCCGACGGCGCCAACGCCCGCCAGACCGAGATGGAGGCCCGGCTCCAGGTCCGTACGCACGAGGAGCGGGTGAAGGGCCTCGCCGGGCGGGCCGACGCGCTCGACCGCGGAGCGCGGGCGGAGCGTGAGGCGCGGGCGCGCGCCGAGCAGCGGCGGGCCCGGCTGCGCCACGAGGCGCAGGTCGCGGCCGCGGTCGCCTCCGGTGCGCGTCAGCTGCTCGCCCACGTCGAGGTCTCACTCGTACGCGCCGACGCGGAGCGCGCCGCGGCCGAGGCAGCAAAGGCGGAGCGCGAGCGGGAACTGACGGCCGAACGCGGCCGGGGACGCGATCTCAAGGGCGAGCTCGACAAGTTGACGGATTCGGTGCACCGGGGTGAGGTGCTGGGCGCCGAGAAGCGGCTGCGCATCGAGCAGCTGGAGACCAGGGCGCTGGAGGAACTGGGCGTGGAACCGGCCGGGCTGGTCGCGGAATACGGGCCCGCCCAGCCCGTGCCGCCGTCGCCGCCCGCCGAGGGCGAGGACGTGCCGGAGGACCCGGAGCATCCCCGCAACCGGCCCCGGCCCTTCGTACGGGGAGAGCAGGAGAAGCGGCTTCGCGCGGCCGAACGGGCGTACCAGCAGCTCGGGAAGGTGAATCCGCTGGCGCTGGAGGAGTTCGCGGCGCTGGAGGAGCGCCACAAGTTCCTCTCGGAGCAGCTTGAAGACCTGAAGAAGACGCGCACCGACCTCATGCAGGTGATCAAGGAGGTCGACGAGCGCGTCGAGCAGGTCTTCGGCGAGGCGTTCCGGGATACGGCGAGGGAGTTCGAGGGCGTCTTCTCGCGTCTCTTCCCGGGCGGTGAGGGCCGGCTGGTCCTGACCGATCCCGGGAACATGCTGACCACGGGCGTCGACGTCGAGGCCAGGCCACCGGGCAAGAAGGTCAAGCGCCTCTCACTGCTCTCGGGCGGCGAACGGTCGCTGACCGCGGTGGCCATGCTGGTGTCGATCTTCAAGGCCAGGCCGAGTCCGTTCTACGTGATGGACGAGGTCGAGGCCGCGCTCGACGACACCAACCTCCAGCGGCTGATCCGGATCATGGAGGAGCTCCAGGAGAGCTCGCAGCTGATCGTGATCACTCACCAGAAGCGGACGATGGAGGTCGCCGACGCGCTGTACGGCGTCTCCATGCAGGGGGACGGCGTCTCCAAGGTCATCAGCCAGCGACTGCGCTGACCACGGGCGCTGCCTTCCCGCCGCCCTCTCTTCAAAAGGTGAACACAAGCCCTCACGCCAGGTCCATGAATTTCACAATCTCTTGCTCTTGACTTCGAAACCTGAAGGCATAGTCTCGGCAACGTCGTTTTTACCTTCAAGTGGTGCGCGGCGCGATGTTGTGCCCCACTTGGAGTGCTTGCCCCCCACGCCAGGCGACGCGGCCAGGCCTCAGGAGTTGATGTGACCAGCACTGCGCAACCCACGGCGTCCGGAGCCCGCGAGGCCCACCCGGACCACCTCGGCCACGTCATCTTCATCACGGCGGCAGCCGCGATGGGCGGCTTCCTCTTCGGTTACGACAGCTCGGTCATCAACGGCGCGGTCGAAGGCATCCGGGGCAAGTACGACGTGGGCTCCGCGACCCTCGCCCAGGTCATCGCCATCGCCCTGATCGGCTGCGCCATCGGTGCCGCCACCGCGGGCCGCATCGCCGACCGCATCGGCCGCATCCGCGTCATGCAGATCGCCGCCGCGCTCTTCACGATCAGCGCCGTCGGCTCCGCGCTCCCGTTCGCCCTGTGGGACCTCGCCTTCTGGCGCGTGCTCGGCGGTATCGCCATCGGCATGGCCTCGGTCATCGGCCCGGCCTACATCGCCGAGGTCGCCCCGCCGGCGTACCGCGGCCGCCTCGGCGCCTTCCAGCAGGCGGCGATCGTCATCGGCATCGCCGTCTCGCAGCTCGTCAACTGGGGCATCCTCAACCTGGCCGACGGCGACCAGCGCGGCGAGCTGCTCGGCATCGAAGCCTGGCAGGTCATGCTGGGCGTCATGGTCGTCCCGGCCGTCCTGTACGGCCTGCTCTCGTTCGCCATCCCCGAGTCGCCGCGCTTCCTGATCTCCGTGGGCAAGGTCGACAGGGCCAAGGAGATCCTGGCCGACGTCGAAGGCAAGACCATCGACCTCGACGCGCGCGTCAACGAGATCGAGCTGGCGATGCGCAGTGAGCACAAGTCCACGTTCAAGGACCTGCTCGGCCGCCGCTTCGGCTTCCTGCCCATCGTCTGGGTCGGTATCGGCCTCTCGGTCTTCCAGCAGCTCGTCGGCATCAACGTCGCCTTCTACTACTCCGCGACGCTGTGGCAGTCGGTCGGCATCAACCCGAGCGACTCCTTCTTCTACTCGTTCACCACGTCGATCATCAACATCATCGGCACCGTGATCGCCATGATCTTCGTCGACCGGATCGGCCGCCGCCCGCTCGCCCTCATCGGCTCGACCGGCATGGCGCTCGCCCTCGCCTTCGAGGCATGGGCCTTCTCCGCCGACCTGATCGACGGCAGGCTGCCGCACACCCAGGGCATCGTCGCGCTGATCGCCGCGCATGTCTTCGTGCTCTTCTTCGCCCTCTCGTGGGGTGTCGTGGTCTGGGTCTTCCTCGGCGAGATGTTCCCCAACCGGCTGCGCGCCGCCGCGCTGGGCGTCGCCGCCTCCGCGCAGTGGATCGCCAACTGGGCGATCACGGCGAGCTTCCCCAGCCTCTCCGAGTGGAACCTCTCGGGGACGTACGTGATCTACACATTCTTCGCCGTGCTCTCGATCCCCTTCGTGCTCAAGTTCGTGAAGGAGACCAAGGGCAAGGCGTTGGAGGAGATGGGCTAATCCCCGCTGCCCCGCTCCTCGGACACGGCACTGCCCCGGCTCACCCGTTGAGCCGGGGCAGTACGTTTTCCGCGAACAGATGGAGGCTGCGCCAGCCCTCGTCGACCGGCATCCCGCCGCACAGCGGATGCAGTACGAGACTGCCGGCGGCCAGCCCCACGCACTCGTCCGGCGTCACGACGCGGTAGACCCCTTCGGCCCGCAGCTCCTCGACGCCGGTCGCCCGCGAACGTACGGCCGACGTGATGTCCTTGGACTGCCAGGAGGCGTACGTCTGCGCCTCGTGCAGGAAGTACTCGCCGTACTCGGCCCACGTCCGGTCCGGGTCCTCGGCGACATGCAGCAGCGGCGTCTCGGCCGCCGGCATCATGCAGAAGCCGTCCGTCCCGAACTCGGCCCGCCGCTCGTGGTAGTACGCCTCCAGCTCGGGCAGGTGCGCGCTCGGGAAGAACGGCAGCCCGAAACGGGCGGCGCGCCGGGCGGCCGCCCGCGAGGAACCGCCGACCAGCAGCGGCGGATGCGGCCGGGAGTACGGGCGCGGCGTCACGCGCACGGTACGGCCCCGGTACGGGAAGGGCTCGCCGGTCCATGCCAGCAGCAGTGTTTCGAGGACCTCGTCCTGGAGCCTGCCGCGCCGGCCCCAGTCCACACCCAGCTGCTCGTACTCCTCGGGCCGGTAGCCGATGCCCGCGACCGTGACCAGGCGTCCCTTGCCGATCAGGTCCAGTACGGCGATGTCCTCGGCCAGCCGCAGCGGCTCGTACAACGGCCCGATGACGGCGGAGACGGTGACGGTGATGCGCCGGGTCGCGCCGAGGACCGAGCCCGCGAAGACGAACGGGGAGGGGATCCAGCCGTTGGCGGCGCCGTGGTGCTCCTCGGTCTGGACGGTGCCGATGCCGCGGTCGTCGGCGTAGGCGGCCATCTCCAGGGCGGCGCGGTAGCGGGCCGCGTGCGTGTCGGGGGTCGCGTCGGGATCGACGAGGTTGAAGCGGACCACTGTGAAGGCCATGACGAGTCGTCCCCCTCCGCCGGGTGTCGATGTGGCGAAGAGGGACGTTAGTTGACGTTACGTCAGATGGACAGGCTTCCGGCGGTCTCCGGCGCCTTCTCCGCCTCGGCCGTCCGCTCCGGCGCCACGGCCTTCGTCCTCGGCAGCACCGCGTACAGCAGCGCGGCCACGACGACCGTCGCCGCCCAGCCCAGGCCGTTGCGCCCGATCCAGGAACCGGCGAGCGGCCCGGTGAACCAGTCGACCTTGGTGAACAGCAGGCCCGCCACCAGCGCGAGGCCCCACGCCGTCATGGCCTGCCAGGCGAAACCGCCCCGGTACCAGTAACCACTGGTGCGGGTGGTGTCCATGAGTGCCTCGCCGTCGTACGTACGACGGCTCAGCATGTCCACACCGAAGACGCCGATCCACGCGGAGAACGCCACGGCCAGCAGCGTCAGGAAGGAGATGAAAGAACCGAAGAAGCTCGTGGCGACCACCATCAGCAGGAAGCCGAAGATCAGGCTGATGACGGCGTTGACACTCACGGCCCAGGCGCGCGACACCTTGATGCCGAGCGTCTGCGCGGTGAACCCGGCCGAGTACATCGACATCGAGTTGATCAGCAGCATGCCGACGAGGGCGATCAGCAGGTACGGAACGGCGATCCAGGTCGGCAGCAGCTCGCCGATGAAGGACACCGGGTCGGCCGCCGACGCCAGGCTCGGCGTACTGACGGCCATGACCGCGCCCATCAGGACCATCGGCAGGACGACGACGCCCGCGCCGCCCACGGTGGCGGAGACCAGGCCCTTGCTCGACGCCGTACGCGGCAGGTAACGGGTGAAGTCCGGGCCCGAGGGGACCCAGCTGATGCCGCCGGCCGCGATGGTGCCGATGCCCGCGATCATCATCGCGGTCGAGCCGGCGGGCTTGGCGAACACGGCGGACCAGTCGGTGCCGGCGATCAGATAGACCAGCACGAGCACGCTGAAGGCGCCGAAGAGGTACGTCGACCAGGTGCTGCACCGGCGCAGGGCGTTGATGCCGAGGCCCGAGACGAGGAACGTGCAGCCGACGAAGAGCAGCAGCGTCACCACGATGAGCGCGGTGTTGCTCTTGATGCCGAAGAGCAGATCGAGCACGGTCAGCACGGCGTACGCGCCGGTCACCGCGTTGATCGTCTCCCAGCCCCAGCGCGCGACCCAGATCAGGGAGCCGGGGAAGAGGTTGCCCCGCTGGCCGAAGACGGCGCGGGAGAGCGCCATGCCGGGGGAACCGCCGCGCTTGCCCGCGATCGAGATCAGGCCGACGAGTCCGTACGACACGACGGGCGCGGCGACGGCCACGCCCAGCACCTGCCAGAAGTTCAGACCGTTGAAGACGACCAGACCGGCGCCCATGGTGAGCAGAAGCACGCTGATGTTGGCGGCGACCCAGGTAGGGAAGAGTTCACGGACGCGGCCCGAGCGCTCGTTGTCGGGGACGGGCTCAAGACCGCGGGTCTCTATCGCGCCCTCGGACTCGGGGCGGCGGTTTCAGGCATGGGGAACTCCGTGCAGGGGTGGGGGGAACGAACAGCATCTTACGGGCACGGCTCCGTACGGTCCCCCCAAAAGGTCCAAATCCTACGGAAGCCCCTCGTGTGATCCTCCGACAAGGCTCTGCGTACACCGCTGTGACTGATACTGGGTGCGTTATGGAAATCGTCATCCTTGCTGTAGTCATCGCCCTGGTCGCGATCGGCGCCATCAGCGGGCTCGTGGTCAGCAGCCGCAAGAAGAAGCAGCTGCCGCCGCAGGCGCCGCCGACCACGCCGACCATCACCGCCCCGCCCGCCGAACCGCAGGTCGGCGAGGACGCGGCGCCACCGCGCGACGAAGCGCGCCGGACCATCGAGGAGGTGGACCTCCCCGACGCGTCGACCGCAGTCGAGGAGCCCGTCGCCCTCGAGGACCCGGTCGTAGCCGAACCCGTCGCGCCCGAGATCGAGATCCCCGAGCCCACCGCCGGCCGCCTGGTGCGGCTGCGCGCCCGGCTCGCCCGCTCGCAGAACACGCTCGGCAAGGGTCTGCTGACCCTGCTCTCCCGCGAGCACCTCGACGAGGACACCTGGGAGGAGATCGAGGACACCCTGCTCACCGCGGACGTCGGCGTGGCCCCCACCCAGGAACTGGTCGAGCGCCTGCGTGAGCGCGTACGGGTGCTCGGCACGCGTACGCCCGAAGAGCTGCGCGGCCTGCTCCGCGAGGAGCTGCTGAACCTGCTCGGTACGGACATGGACCGCGCGGTGAAGACCGAGAGCGCCGCCGACGTCCCCGGCATCGTCATGGTCGTCGGCGTCAACGGCACCGGAAAGACCACCACGACCGGCAAGCTCGCCCGCGTACTGGTGGCCGACGGCCGCAGCGTGGTGCTGGGCGCGGCGGACACCTTCCGCGCGGCGGCCACCGACCAGCTCCAGACCTGGGGCGACCGGGTGGGCGCGCGCACCGTGCGCGGACCCGAGGGCGGCGACCCGGCGTCGGTGGCCTTCGACGCGGTGAAGGAAGGTATCGCCGAGGGCGCGGACGTCGTGCTCATCGACACGGCGGGCCGACTGCACACCAAGGCCGGCCTCATGGACGAGCTCGGCAAGGTCAAGCGCGTCGTGGAGAAGCACGGTCCGCTCGACGAGGTGCTGCTCGTGCTGGACGCGACGACCGGCCAGAACGGTCTCGTCCAGGCGCGGGTCTTCGCCGAGGTCGTCGACATCACCGGCATCGTGCTGACGAAGCTGGACGGCACGGCGAAGGGCGGCATCGTGATCGCGGTGCAGCGCGAACTGGGCGTACCGGTGAAGCTGATCGGCCTCGGGGAGGGCGCGGACGATCTGGCGCCGTTCGAGCCGGAGGCGTTCGTGGACGCGCTGATCGGCGACTGACGAAGCGGTACGCGAAACGCCGGACGGGCTCGCTGTCGAGCCCGTCCGGCGTTTTCGTTACGCCGTTACGCCGTTACGCCGCTCCGCCCAACGCCGCGCTACGCCGGAGAGCGGTGCGCCACGTACGCCAGCGTGCCCAGCAGCAGCCGCGCCTGCGGCGGCGCCTGGGCCGTGTCCAGGGAGGGCGGGCGGAGCCAGCGGACCGGGCCGAGTCCCGCCAGGTCCGAGGGCGGCGCGGTGATGTGGTCGCCGGCGCCGAGCCCGCGCAGGTCGAGATCCGCGTCGTCCCAGCCCATCCGGTAGAGCAGGTGGGGGAGCCCCGCGGCGGCTCCGGGAGCGACGAAGAAGTGCGCGCGGCCGTCCGGCGTCGCGGCCACGGGGCCCAGCGGCAGCCCCATCCGCTCCAGCCGTACGATCGCCCGCCTCCCCGCGGCCTCGGCGACCTCGATCACGTCGAACGAACGCCCCACGGCCAGCAGCACCGACGCGCCGGGAAAGTCCGACCAGGTCTTCGTCACCTCGTCGAGGGTGGCACCCGCCGGCACCTCGGGCGCGAAGTCCAGCGGATGGGCGCCGGGTGCCCGGCACTGCGTAACGCCGCAGGAACAGACCCGCGCTCCCGCCGCACCCGAACCGGCCGCGGCGGAACCCGCTCTGGCGCCCGGCACGACCGCCCAGCCCCAGAGCCCGGTGTACTCGGCCACCGTTGTGCAGTCCGACATGCGGCCGCGACGCCGTGAGCCGGACCGTGTCTCCCGGCCGATCGTGAAGCCCATGCCCCCTCCAACGGGTCCAGTGCGCCGGTGGTTACGACTTGGAGTCAACCTGTTACGCTCCGCTGCCGTCGAGGCGGACTGGCGGCGCATCGAGGCATCCGAGGTGGTGCGGGCCGGAACGAGCGCCCCGGCGCACATCGCTCCGCCGACTCCCGATCGGCGTATGTCAAGTGAATCGCGCCCGGCGGCAGGGGAGTTCATTCGATGGGGTGGCGAATGGTGGCGTTTGTGGAATCGCCATGGCCGGAGGGGTGATCGTAGGATTACTTTCGGTACGCGAACCCCGGAATAACTGCGCGTGTGGGTATGCCGGAGGCAAGCCGGTTTCCTGTTCGAAGGGGCGCATCCCCGGGACAACAGGCCCCAACTCACGGCATTCTGTCAGGGGTCCGGGCAAAGAGGCTTTCGGCGGGATGGGGGCGTTCCAGTGAGCGGCAGTGGCGCAGGCGGTACGAACGCTGGGAAGCGCCCGAACGAGCAACTGGGTTCGTGGTTCGTGCGCAGCGGCTGGTCCAAGGGCGAACTCGCGCGGCAGGTGAACCGCAGGGCCCGCCAGATGGGCGCGCACCACATCAGCACGGACACCTCACGCGTGCGCCGCTGGCTGGACGGCGAGCAGCCGCGCGAGCCGATCCCGCGCATCCTCTCCGAGCTCTTCTCCGAGCGCTTCGGCAGCGTCGTGGCCATCGAGGACCTCGGGCTGCGCTCCGCCCACCAGTCACCCTCGGTGTCCGGCGTGGACCTGCCCTGGGCCGGCCCGCAGACGGTCGCCCTGCTCAGCGAGTTCTCCCGCAGCGACCTGATGCTCGCCCGGCGCGGCTTTCTCGGCACGTCCCTGGCGCTCGCCGCCGGGCCCGCCCTCATCGAACCCATGCAGCGCTGGCTGGTGCCCTCGCCCCCCGGCGAGCCCGGCCGCCAGGAGCCGGCCGGATCGTCGCGGCGGCCGTCCCGGCTCTCCAGGCCCGAGCTGGACCTGCTGGAGTCGACCACCATGATGTTCCGCCAGTGGGACGCCCAGTGCGGCGGCGGGCTGCGGCGCAAGGCCGTCGTCGGACAGCTGCACGAAGTAACGGACCTTCTCCAGGAACCGCAGCCGCAGGCCACCTCGAAGCGGCTCTTCAAGTGCGCCGCCGAGCTGGCCGAGCTGGCCGGCTGGATGAGTTACGACGTGGGCCTCCAGCCCACCGCCCAGAAGTACTTCGTCCTCGCGCTGCACGCCGCCAAGGAAGCGGGCGACAAGCCCTTCGGCTCGTACGTCCTGTCGAGCATGAGCCGCCAGATGATCCACCTCGGCCGCCCCGACGACGCGCTGGAACTCATCCACCTCGCGCAGTACGGCAGCCGCGACTGCGCCACGCCCAGGACCCAGGCGATGCTGTATGCGATGGAGGCACGCGCCTACGCCAACATCGGGCAGCCCAGCAAGTGCAAGCGGGCGGTCCGGATGGCCGAGGACACCTTCTCCGACGCGGGCCTGGACGGCGAGCCCGAGCCCGACTGGATCCGCTTCTTCTCCGAGGCGGAGCTGAACGGCGAGAACGCCCACTCGTACCGCGACCTGGCCTATGTCGCCGGCCGCAGCCCCACCTACGCCTCGCTCGCCGAGCCGGTCATGGGGCGGGCCGTCGAGCTCTTCGGCAAGGACGAGGAGCACCAGCGTTCGTACGCCCTGAACCTCATCGGCATGGCCACCGTGCACCTGCTGAAGCGCGAGCCCGAGCAGTCCGTCGTACTGGCCGAACAGGCCCTCGGGGTCGCCAGGCGCGTGCGCTCCGAGCGGGTGAACACCCGGCTCCGCAAGACCGTGGACACCGCCGCCCGCGACTTCGGCGACGTGGCCGAGGTCGTCGACCTCACCGACCAGCTCGCAGCCCAGCTGCCCGAAGCCGCCGAGGCGGTCTGAGGGCCCGGCCGACGGCCGCCAAAGACGCCGGCCGCGACAGTCACCCCGTGAAGCCCGACTCGGCTCCCCCGCGCCAGGTCAACCGGGTGTCGGTCGCGGCCGGTTTTTGATGGTTGCGACACGATAACGGGGGCGCGGCTTCCGGTCCGGCGGTTCACCCGCACGTAACACGCACGACCTCATCGTCATGGGCGTGAAACATCGAGCGGCATTGGCCGAAACGGCGCTGCGCCAACCTCATGGCGCATAAGCGGCGCACCCCTTTGCTGCCGAACAGGCCAACAGGCTCCGCCCCCGCACGGGCCGCACCGACGACGAGGAGACGCCGATGCCTCCAGGCATCACGACGCTTGCCGCAGACAAGATCGAACTGTCTGCCGCCAACACCGGCTTCATGCTCATCTGTTCCGCCCTGGTGATGCTCATGACGCCGGGCCTGGCCTTCTTCTACGGAGGCATGGTCCGAGTCAAGTCCACCCTGAACATGCTGATGATGAGCTTCATCAGCCTCGGGATCGTCACGATCCTCTGGGTGCTGTACGGCTTCAGCCTCGCCTTCGGCGCCGACGTCGGCTCGGTCATCGGCTGGTCCTCGGACTACGTCGGATTGAGCGGCATCGGCATCACAGAACTCTGGGACGGCTACACCATCCCGGTCTACGTCTTCGCCGTCTTCCAGCTGATGTTCGCGATCATCACTCCCGCCCTGATCAGCGGCGCGCTGGCCGACCGCGTCAAGTTCACCGCCTGGGCGCTGTTCGTCACCCTCTGGGTCACCGTCGTCTACTTCCCGGTCGCGCACTGGGTGTGGGGCTCCGGCGGCTGGCTCTTCGAGATGGGCGTCATCGACTTCGCGGGCGGCACGGCCGTCCACATCAACGCCGGCGCCGCGGCGCTGGGCGTCATCCTCGTCATCGGCAAGCGCGTCGGCTTCAAGAAGGACCCGATGCGCCCGCACAGCCTCCCGCTGGTGATGCTCGGCGCCGGGCTCCTGTGGTTCGGCTGGTTCGGCTTCAACGCCGGCTCCTGGCTGGGCAACGACGACGGCGTCGGCGCCGTGATGTTCCTCAACACCCAGATCGCCACCGCCGCAGCCATGCTCGCCTGGCTGGCGTACGAGAAGATCCGGCACGGCTCGTTCACCACCCTGGGCGCCGCTTCCGGCGCCGTCGCGGGCCTCGTCGCGATCACCCCGGCCGGCGGCTCCGTCAGCCCGCTCGGCGCGATCGCCGTCGGCGCCATCGCCGGCCTGCTGTGCGCCATGGCCGTGGGCCTCAAGTACAAGCTCGGTTACGACGACTCCCTGGACGTCATCGGCGTCCACCTCGTCGGCGGTGTCGTCGGCTCGCTCCTCGTCGGCTTCTTCGCCACCGGCGGTGTCCAGTCCGACGCCAAGGGCCTGTTCTACGGCGGCGGATTCGACCAGCTCGGCAAGCAGGCCGTGGGTGTCTTCGCGGTGCTGGCCTACTCTCTGGTGGTCTCCGCGCTCCTCGCCTTCGTCATCGACAAGGCGATGGGCATGCGGGTCCCCGAGGACGACGAGGTCTCCGGTATCGACCAGGTCGAGCACGCCGAGACCGCGTACGACTTCAGCGGAGCGGGCGGCGGTTCGGCCTCCCGCACGGCCGCACCCGCTCCCGGCCTGACCGACAGGGCCGGCGCCGCGAAGAACAAGAAGGTGGACGCATGAAGCTCATCACCGCGGTAGTGAAGCCGCACCGGCTCGACGAGATCAAGGAGGCCCTCCAGGCGTTCGGAGTCCAGGGGCTTACGGTCACCGAGGCCAGCGGCTACGGCCGCCAGCGCGGCCACACCGAGGTCTACCGGGGCGCCGAGTACACGGTCGACCTCGTACCGAAGATCCGGATCGAGGTGCTGGTCGAGGACGGTGACGCCGAAGAGCTCATCGAGGTGGTGGTGAAGGCCGCCCGGACCGGCAAGATCGGTGACGGAAAGGTGTGGAGCGTGCCGGTCGACACGGCGGTCAGGGTACGGACGGGCGAACGCGGTCCGGACGCCCTCTGACCCGACCGACCGGATCCTCCGACCGGACCGCATGACAACGGGAGCTGCTGGGTGACGAGCGCACGAGAGACCACGAAACCGTCCGACGACTCGGGACCCAGCGGCTACGCGGCGGCCCGGCTGCGACTTCTCCAGGAGGAGTCGCGGTCCGGGCCGTCGCGCCGGTCCGGCCTCGCCCGGCTGACCGACGACTGGCTGGCGGCGCTGTTCACCACGGCCGCCCGCGAGGCGGAGGTGCGCGGCGCGGCCCTGGTCGCCGTCGGGGGATACGGGCGGGGCGAGCTGTCCCCGCGCAGCGACCTCGACCTGCTGCTGCTGCACGACGGCGGCGCCGACAAGGGAGCCGTCGCGGCGCTCGCCGACCGCGTCTGGTACCCCGTCTGGGACCTGGGCATGGCCCTTGACCATTCCGTACGTACGCCCGCCGAGGCCCGCAGGACCGCCGGCGAGGACCTCAAGGTGCACCTCGGGCTCCTCGACGCCCGCCACATCGCCGGCGACCTCGGCGTCACGGCCGGGCTGCGCACCGCCGTACTGGCCGACTGGCGCAACCTCGCCCCCAAGCGGCTGCCCGAACTCCACGAGCTGTGCCAGGACCGGGCGGCGCGGTCGGGTGAGTTGCAGTACCTCCTCGAACCCGACCTCAAGGAGGCCCGCGGCGGCCTGCGCGACGCGACCGCGCTGCGCGCCGTCGCCGCTTCCTGGCTGGCCGACGCCCCCCGTGAGGGGCTCGACGCGGCGCGCCGCCGGCTCCTCGACGTACGCGACGCACTGCACCTGACCACCGGGCGCGCAACCGACCGCCTCGCCCTCCAGGAGCAGGACCAGGTCGCCGCCGCCCTCGGGCTGCTGGACGCGGACACCCTGCTGCGGGAGGTGTACGAAGCGGCCCGCACCATCTCGTACGCCAGCGACGTCACCTGGCGCGAGGTCCACCGGGTCCTGCGCGCCCGGTCGGTCCGGCCGAGGCTGCGCGCCATGCTCGGCGGCAAGACGGCGCCGGACCGCACCCCGCTCGCGGAGGGCGTGGTCGAGCAGGACGGCGAGGTGGTGCTCGCCCGTACCGCCCGCCCCGAGCGCGACGCGGTGCTCCCGCTGCGGGCCGCAGCGGCGGCGGCCCAGTCGGGACTGCCGGTCTCGCTGCACGCCGTCCGCCGCCTGGCGGCCGTCGCGCGGCCGCTGCCGGTGCCGTGGCCAGCGGAGGCGCGGGAGGAACTGGTCACGCTGCTCGGCGCCGGCGAGGCCACGATCGGCGTGTGGGAGGCGCTGGAGGCCGAAGGGCTCATCACCCGGCTGCTGCCCGACTGGGAGCGGGTGCGTTGCCGTCCCCAGCGCAACCCCGTGCACACCTGGACCGTGGACCGCCACCTCGTCGAGACGGCCGTACGGGCCGCCGCGCTCACCCGCCGCGTCCACCGCCCCGACCTGCTGCTGATCGCGGCCCTCCTGCACGACTTCGGCAAGGGCTGGCCCGGTGACCACTCGGTGGCCGGCGAGATCATCGCGCGCGACGTCGCCACCCGGATCGGCTTCGACCGGGCGGACGTCGGAGTGATCGCCACGCTCGTACGCCACCACCTCCTCCTCGTCGACACCGCGACCCGCCGCGACCTGGACGACCCCGCCACCGTCCGCGCGGTGGCCGACGCGGTCGGCGCGACCGGCACCCTGGAACTCCTGCACGCGCTCACCGAGGCCGACGCCCTGGCCACCGGGCCCGCCGCCTGGTCCACCTGGCGCGCCTCGCTCGTCACCGACCTGGTCAAGCGCGTGGCCGCCGTCCTCGCGGGCGAGGAACCGGCCGCACCGGAGCCCGCCGCCCCCAGCGCCGAGCAGGAACGTCTCGCCATCGAGGCTTTCCGTACCGGCGGGCCCGTCCTGTCACTGCGCGCGCAGCCCGAGGCGCAGGAGGAGGACGCCGGCGAGGAGCCCGAGCCCCTGGGCGTCGAGCTGCTGATCGCCGTACCGGACCAGCCCGGTGTGCTGCCGGCCGTGGCCGGTGTACTGGCGATGCACCGGCTGACCGTCCGCACGGCGGAGCTGCGGGCCGCCGGACTCCCCGACTCGGTGGCGGCCGAAGGCACGCGCGGACCCAGCGGCGTCCTGCTGCTCGACTGGCGGGTGGCGGCCGAGTACGGGGCGCTGCCGCAGGCAGCCCGCCTGCGGGCGGATCTCGTACGCGCCCTGGACGGCTCGCTGGACATCCCCGCGCGACTGGCGGAGCGGGAGCGCGCGTACGAGAAGAACCCGCGCAGGCGCGGTGCCCAGGCACCGCCGCCGCGCGTCACGGTCGCACCCGCCGGCTCCAGCCTCGCGACGGTGATCGAGGTGCGCGCCCAGGACGCCCCGGGGCTGCTGCACCGCATCGGCCACGCGCTGGAGGCGGCGAAGGTACGGGTGCGCAGCGCCCACGTCTCGACGCTGGGCGCGAACGCGGTCGACGCGTTCTACGTCACAGGCCCCGAGGGCGCCCCGCTTCCGGAGATCGAGGCGGCCGAGGTGGCCCGGGCGCTGGAGGGCGCGCTGCGGTAGGGGAAGGGGGCAGACCCCACCGCAGACGGACAGATACCCTGGGGGCATCTGTGTCCACCCGCCCCCTGACCCGAGGATTCGCGACCGCCGTGTTCGATACTCTTTCCGACCGCCTCGCAGC
Organism: Streptomyces agglomeratus; assembly: GCF_001746415.1. Classification (NCBI taxonomy): domain Bacteria; kingdom Bacillati; phylum Actinomycetota; class Actinomycetes; order Kitasatosporales; family Streptomycetaceae; genus Streptomyces; species Streptomyces agglomeratus. The sequence continues at coordinate 2,449,266 of NZ_MEHJ01000001.1, read as the reverse complement.
GACATTCAAGAGCCTCCGGGGCAAGGGCCGCCTGTCCGAGGCGGACATCGACGCCACGGCACGTGAGATCCGTATCGCGCTGCTGGAAGCGGATGTCGCGCTGCCCGTCGTCCGGGCGTTCATCAAGCAAGTCAAGGAACGTGCCGCCGGGGCCGAGGTCTCGCAGGCGCTGAACCCCGCGCAGCAGGTCATCAAGATCGTCAACGAGGAGCTCATCGGCATCCTCGGCGGCGAGACCCGCCGCCTGCGGTTCGCCAAGAACCCGCCCACCGTGATCATGCTCGCGGGTCTCCAGGGCGCCGGTAAGACGACCCTCGCCGGAAAGCTCGGCCTGTGGCTCAAGGGCCAGGGCCACTCGCCGATCCTGGTCGCCTGCGACCTCCAGCGTCCCAACGCCGTGAACCAGCTCAGCGTCGTCGCCGAGCGCGCCGGCGTCGCGGTCTACGCGCCCGAGCCGGGCAACGGCACCGGTGACCCGGTCAAGGTCGCCAAGGACTCGGTCGAGTACGCCAAGAACAAGCTGCACGACATCGTCATCGTCGACACCGCGGGCCGCCTCGGTATCGACCAGGAACTGATGCAGCAGGCCGCGGACATCCGCGACGCCGTCAGCCCCGACGAGGTCCTCTTCGTCGTCGACGCGATGATCGGCCAGGACGCGGTCAACACCGCGGAGGCGTTCCGCGACGGCGTCGGCTTCGACGGCGTGGTGCTCTCCAAGCTCGACGGTGACGCCCGTGGTGGCGCCGCGCTGTCGATCGCCAAGGTGACCGGCCGCCAGATCATGTTCGCCTCCAACGGCGAGAAGCTGGACGACTTCGACGCGTTCCACCCGGACCGCATGGCGTCCCGCATCCTCGGCATGGGCGACATGCTGTCGCTCATCGAGAAGGCCGAGCAGACCTTCAGCCAGCAAGAGGCCGAAGCGATGGCGGCCAAGCTGGCGAGCAGCAAGGGCAAGGACTTCACGCTCGACGACTTCCTGGCCCAGATGGAGCAGGTCCGCAAGATGGGCTCCATCTCCAAGCTGCTCGGCATGATGCCCGGCATGGGGCAGATCAAGGAGCAGATCGCCAACATCGACGAGCGCGACGTGGACCGTACCGCCGCGATCATCAAGTCGATGACCCCCGCCGAGCGCCAGGACCCGACGATCATCAACGGCTCGCGCCGGGCCCGTGTCGCCAAGGGTTCGGGTGTCGAGGTCAGCGCGGTGAAGAACCTCGTGGAGCGGTTCTTCGAGGCGCGCAAGATGATGTCGAAGATGGCCCAGGGCGGCGGAATGCCCGGTATGCCGGGGATTCCGGGCATGGGTGGCGGCCCCGGCCGTCAGAAGAAGCAGCAGAAGCAGGCCAAGGGCAAGCGCAAGAGCGGCAACCCGCTGAAGCGCAAGCTGGAGGAGCAGGCCGCGGCCGAGCGCCGCGAGCAGGCCGCCCAGTCCGGCGGCGCGCTGGGTCTGCCGGCCGGTCAGGGCGCGAAGGACTTCGAACTGCCCGACGAGTTCAAGAAGTTCATGGGCTGACGCCCGAAGGCACGTCCAGCGCTGTGGGCGCCCCCTCCTTGCCGGAGCGGGCGCCCACAGCCGCTCAGGTGCTCACGGCGTGCGCGCGATCAGATAGCGGAAGACGTTCGACATCCAGACCGTTCCGTCCCGCCGCACGTGCGGGTGCAGCGCCTCGGTGAGCTCCTTCTCCACCTGTCCCGGGTCCGTGGCCCGTGCCGCCGCGTCGAACAGCCCGGTCGACAGCAGGCCGCGTACGGCGCTGTCCATGTCGGCGTAACCGAACGGGCACGCCACCCGTCCCGAGCCGTCCGGCTTCAGCCCGGCCCGCGACGCCACGTCCTCCAGGTCGTCCCGGAGCGCCGGACGCCAGCCGCGGCCGCCGCCGGTGGCGCGCAGGGTCTCGGTCAGCCGGGAAGCGACCCGCAGCACCGACGATGTCGCGCAGCGCTCGGGCGGGCCCCAGCCCGCCAGAACCACTTCGCTGCCGCGCTCGGCGAGGGGTATCGCGCTTTCGAGAGCCGTGGCGAGCTCCTCGGAGTCGCCTGCCGCGCACCCGAGCGGTTCGAAGGCGGTGACGAGGTTGTACGCCCGGGGGCCGTCGTCACAGACCGCCGCCGATTCGCCCTCGTACAGGCGCGTGTCCTCGCCGGGACTGCCACCGGCGCTGCCACCCGTGCGCGCCCCGTCGGCCCTCAGACGTTCACGGGCCAGCGCGACCCGGCCGGGATCGGCTTCGACGCCTGTCACGTGCGCGCCGCGCGAGGCGGCGATCAGCAGGGCGAGCCCCGAGCCGCAGCCGAGGCCGAGCAGCCGGGTGGCGGGGCCCACCTCGAGCCGTTCGTACGCCGCTTCGTAGAGCGGCACCAGCATCCGCTCCTGGATCTCGGCCCAGTCGCGGGCGCGCGCGCCCGCGTCGGTCGCCGGCGACGAGGCTGTGTTCGGACCGTGCCGGTGGTGCCGGACGAGCGTAGGTGTCATCGAAAGCGCCCCAATCCGCCGAGAGGTCATGACGTGTCCTGATGGACGTTCCCCCGTGTGCGTGCGCCTGTACTCCCCGTAGCCAGGGAACTCCGCATCCGGCGGCAAGTCCAGGGGTTGTATGGCAATGCTTGTATGCCCCTGCCGTGCGCCCCCGCGCCGGAGTGGACCCGGGCTCCGCACCGGAGCGGATCCAGATTCCAGAGTGCCGCCGCCGGGCGGATCGCGCCACGGGAAGGTCCGGCGGCCGTCCGGCCGCGGGACACCGGGGACGGGGCGGTGCCCGGTGCGGCACGCGCCCCCGGTACTGTCGCCGTCTGCGGCTTCGTCCGCGGCCGGCTCGCGGCCCCGTCCGTCGGCGCCCGGGGCGTCGTCCGCGCCCCTGGAGCGACCGATGCCCCGGCGTGCGGCCTTTTTCTACGCGCCGGGGCGTACGCGCGGGTACGCCCCGGGATGATGCGCGCTGGGCGTCTCCTCCGCAGATCAGCGCACCCGCCCTCGTCAGGACGCATCAAGGGCAACTGACTGGTACGTGCAAATTATTTGGGATGGCCCGGAATAGGAACACCGGGGCACCCCGGCTCGTTGTCACGACGTGAGCACGACACCACCTGTTCTCGCCGCAGAGCTGGCGCAGGCGTGGGCCGACATTCAGCGGTACCACCCCGAGCTGCCAGACCTAGCCGCGCCCGAATCCCTGATCGGAGAGTCCTCGTCCGCCTGTGGCGCCGAGCTCTCCTTCGAACGCCTGCTGCACGAGGCAGTCCACGGCATCGCCGCCGCGCGCGGCGTCCGTGACACCTCGCGCGCCGGCCGCTACCACAACCGCAGATTCCTCGCGATCGCCGAGGAGATGGGCCTCGACCACCCCGATGAACCGCACCCGAGCAGCGGTTTCTCACTGGTCTCGCTCAACCCCGAGGCGAGGCGGCGCTACCGCCCGACGATCGAACGGCTCCAGCGCGCCCTCAAGGCGCACACGGTCGCGACCGCGTCGGACACCAAGCGCTCCTTCCGGGGGCCGGCCGCCCGGCACGGCTCGTCCGGCGGCGGGGTGCGGGTCAAGGCCGTCTGCGACTGCGGACGCAACGTCCGCGTCGTGCCGTCGGTCCTGGCCCAGGCCCCGATCGTGTGCGGGGGCTGCGGAAAGCCGTTCCGTATCCCGGAAGTGGTGGCCGCAGCGAGCTGACCGCGTTTTGCCTACCTTTCACGCCCGTACGGAGCCGTGCCGGCCGGGTGGTGGTCGCGTGCTGGGCCGTACCGGCCGGGTGGCGTCCGTGCCACAGGTATGTGGCACAATGGCTAGCTGTACTCGACAGCCGCACAGGAACCCTCTCGCCTCCGGCTGACGCGTCCATCGGGCACCCCGAGTACCGCAACCCCACGTGGCATCTTCGTTGTGCCCAACCACGTCAGAGACCAGGAGACACCACTCCAGTGGCAGTCAAGATCAAGCTGAAGCGTCTGGGCAAGATCCGTTCGCCTCACTACCGCATCGTCGTCGCCGACTCCCGTACCCGCCGTGACGGCCGGGCCATCGAGGAGATCGGTCTGTACCACCCGGTGCAGAACCCGTCGCGCATCGAGGTCAACTCGGAGCGTGCGCAGTACTGGCTGTCCGTCGGCGCCCAGCCGACCGAGCCGGTCATGGCCATCCTGAAGCTCACCGGCGACTGGCAGGCGCACAAGGGCCTCCCGGCCCCCGCGCCGCTGCTCCAGCCGGAGCCGAAGGCCGACAAGCGTGCCGCGTTCGACGCGTTCGCCAAGGGTCTCGAGGGTGGCGACGAGTCCAAGGGCGAGGCGATCACCCAGAAGGCGAAGAAGGCCGACAAGAAGGCTGACGAGGCTCCCGCGGCCGAGTCCGCTGAGTCGACCGAGGCCTGAGCATGCTCGAGGAGGCTCTTGAGCACCTCGTGAAGGGCATTGTCGACAACCCCGACGATGTGCAGGTCGCCTCGCGCAACCTGCGCCGCGGACGCGTGCTGGAGGTCCGGGTTCACCCGGACGACCTCGGCAAGGTGATCGGCCGCAACGGCCGCACCGCTCGCGCTCTGCGTACGGTCGTGGGTGCCATCGGCGGCCGGGGCATTCGCGTCGACCTCGTCGACGTGGACCAGGTCCGCTGAACAAGTTGGCCGTTTTTACCTAGATACGCCGGCTCGGGCCGGGAAGGGCTCACGAGCCCTTCCCGGCCCGTAGTCGTAAGACAGGAGAAACATCAAGTGCAGCTCGTAGTCGCGCGGATCGGCCGCGCCCACGGGATCAAGGGCGAGGTCACCGTAGAGGTGCGTACGGACGAGCCGGAGCTGCGGCTCGGGCCCGGCGCCGTACTCGCCACGGACCCGGCCTCCGTCGGGCCGCTGACCGTCGAGACCGGCCGGGTGCACAGCGGCCGGCTGCTGCTGCGCTTCGCGGGCGTCAAGGACCGCACGGCCGCCGAGGCGCTGCGCAACACGCTCCTCATCGCCGAGGTCGACCCCGAGGCGACTCCGGAGGACCCCGAGGAGTTCTACGACCACCAGCTGATGGATCTGGACGTCGTCCTCGTCGACGGCACCGAGATCGGCCGGATCACCGAGATCACCCACCTGCCCTCGCAGGACCTGTTCATCGTGAAGCGCCCCGACGGCAGCGAGGTGATGATCCCCTTCGTGGAGGAGATCGTCACCGAGATCGACCTGGAGGAGCAGCGCGCGGTCATCACCCCGCCGCCGGGCCTGATCGACGACAGCGAGGCAGAGGTGGCGTCCGGCCGGGACGAGGAGTCCGGCGGCGACGAAGAGTCCGGCCGGGACGAGGGCTGATGCGACTCGACGTCGTCACGATCTTCCCCGAGTACCTGGAGCCGCTGAACGTCTCGCTCGTCGGGAAGGCACGCGCGCGGGGGCGGCTCGACGTGCACGTGCACGACCTCAGGGACTGGACGTACGACCGGCACAACACGGTCGACGACACCCCCTACGGCGGCGGCCCCGGCATGGTCATGAAGACCGAGCCGTGGGGTGCCGCGCTCGACGACGCCCTCGCCGACGGCTACGAGAGCGGGGCGCACGGCCCGGTCCTGGTCGTTCCGACGCCCAGCGGGCGCCCCTTCACCCAGGAACTCGCCGTCGAACTCTCGGAGCGGCCCTGGCTGGTCTTCACGCCCGCGCGCTACGAGGGCATCGACCGCCGCGTCATCGACGAGTACGCGACCCGCATGCCGGTGTACGAGGTCTCCATCGGGGACTACGTCCTGGCGGGCGGTGAGGCCGCCGTACTGGTGATCACCGAGGCCGTCGCCCGGCTGCTGCCCGGCGTGCTCGGCAACGCCGAATCGCACCGTGACGACTCCTTCGCGCCCGGCGCGATGGCGAACCTTCTCGAAGGCCCCGTCTACACCAAGCCGCCCGAGTGGCGCGACCGGGGCATCCCGGACGTGCTGCTCAGCGGCCACCACGGGAAGATCGCCCGGTGGCGGCGGGACGAGGCGCTGCGGCGTACGACCGCCAACCGGCCGGACCTCATCGAGCGCTGCGACCCCGCGGTCTTCGACAAGAAGGACCGCGAGATGCTGAGCATCCTGGGCTGGCGGCCCGGCCCCGACGGCCGATTTGGGCGTAACCCCGAGGCCGTGGAAGAATAGGCCGCTGCTGTACGTCCGGCGTGCGCCCCTGCCACAGGGGGAACGACGCCCGCCCGACGCGGACAGCACCCCGAAACTCTCTTATCGAATTCCGTCGATGACCTGTGGCATCGGCGAGGAAGCAGACTCACATGTCCAGCCTTCTCGACTCCGTCGACTCCGCATCGCTGCGTACCGACCTCCCCGCGTTCCGCCCCGGTGACACCGTGAACGTCCACGTTCGCGTCATCGAGGGCAACCGCTCGCGTGTGCAGCAGTTCAAGGGTGTAGTCATCCGCCGCCAGGGTGCGGGCGTCCGCGAGACCTTCACGGTCCGCAAGGTCTCTTTCTCCGTCGGCGTCGAGCGCACCTTCCCCGTGCACAGCCCGATCTTCGAGAAGATCGAGCTCATCTCCCGCGGTGACGTCCGCCGCGCGAAGCTGTACTTCCTCCGTGAGCTGCGCGGCAAGGCCGCGAAGATCAAGGAGAAGCGCGACCGCTAAGTCGCGCTCTCGGCGCCCGGGACCGGCCGGATAGGCTCACGTCCCGATGGACACCGAAGCACACGACACGGAGCGCGACCGCTCCTCCGACCCCCAAGCAGGGGTGGAGGAGGGGTCGCGCTCCGTGCGTTTTCTCGACGCCCCGTGGCGCGGGCCGGCTCTGCTCGGCGCCGCGTGCGCGGCTTTTCTGCTGCTCTTCAGCACCTTCCTCATGCAGCCCTTCCTCATCCCCAGCGGCTCGATGCGGCCCACCCTGGAGATCGGCGACCGGGTCCTCGTCAACAAGTTGGCGTACCGTTTCGGGTCCGTACCGCAGCGCGGAGACGTGGTCGTCTTCGACGGCACCGGGTCCTTCGTACGCGAGGAGCCGGGCGGGAATCCGGTCACCGGGCTGGTGCGGTGGGCGGCAGCGGCCGTGGGACTGGCCGAACCTGCCGAGACCGACTACATCAAGCGCGTGGTGGGCGTGGGGGGCGACCGGGTCGTGTGCTGCGAAAAGCGGGGGAGGGTCGAGGTGAACGGCCGGGCGGTGGACGAGGAGTACCTGTTCCCCGGTGACGCCCCGTCGCGCGTCCCGTTCGACATCGTCGTCCCGCAGGGCACGCTGTGGGTCATGGGCGACCACAGGTCGCAGTCGCGCGATTCCCGCGACCACCTGGGCGAGCCGGGCGGTGGCATGGTGCCCGTCGAAAAGGTCGTGGGCCGGGCGGACTGGATCGGCTGGCCGGTGGGCCGCTGGTCCACGCTGGACGGGGCCGGCAGGGGTTCCGGGGGCGGTGCCCCGCAGAGCCCGGCCACGCGCGTCACCGCGCCGGGACCGGTCGGGTCCCATGGGTAACCGGGGGCGGGCGCGGGCCAGCCACCGCGCGGACACCCGGCTGCCCACCGGTACGCGGCCGACGACCGGGCCCGCGCTGCCGGGCCGGGCGGAACGGCGCAAGCTGGCGAAGCGGGTGAAGCGGCGGCGGCAGAGGTCGGCCGTGAAAGAGATACCGATCCTGATCACCGTGGCGCTGCTGATCGCGCTCGTCCTCAAGACTTTCCTGGTGCAGGCCTTCGTGATCCCGTCGGGTTCGATGGAGCAGACCATCCGGATCGGCGACCGGGTGGTGGTCGACAAGCTGACCCCGTGGTTCGGGTCGAAGCCGGCCCGCGGTGACGTGGTGGTCTTCAAGGACCCGGGCGGCTGGCTTCAGGACGAGAACACCGAGATCAAGGACGATCCGGTCGTGGTCAAGCAGATCAAGGAGGCTCTGACCTTCATCGGACTGCTGCCGTCCGAAGACGAACAGGACCTGATCAAGCGGGTGGTCGCGGTCGGCGGGGACACCGTCAAGTGCTGTGACGAGGACGGGCGGGTCACCGTCAACGGCGTACCGCTCGCGGAGCCGTATCTGAATCCGGGCGACCGGCCCTCCGAGCTGAAGTTCGATGTGACGGTTCCGGCCGGGCGGTTGTTCGTCATGGGTGACCACCGGTCGAACTCCGCCGATTCGCGCTTCCACCTCAACGAGAGGTTCGAGGGCACGGTCGGGGAGGAAGAGGTCGTCGGGCGGGCCGTCGCCATCGTGTGGCCGTTCAGCCACTGGCGGAAGCTGGAGGAGCCCGAGACGTACGCCGGCGTCCCTGACCCGCGCGGCGGGGCGGCCTCGGCGGCCGGCCCGTCGAATAGGGTGTCGTCCCAGGACCCGAACGCGATGATCCTGCTCCCGACCCCTGCGGAACTCCCGCTCGTTATGGGAGTGGTGGGCCTGCGTCAGGTATGGCGCCGGCGGTGGAACGGAGTGAGGAGTTGATGTGGGGGATTTGGCGGTCGGCGCACGATCCGAACGCGACGAGCCCGAGGAACGACCGGAGTCACCCGCAGCCGTGAGCGATGACGTACGGGGCGAAGACCCGTCCAGCAGCGACAGCAACGACAACAGCAGTGGTGACAGCGCGGGGCGGAAGAAGCCGCGCTCGTTCTGGAAGGAGCTTCCGCTGCTGATCGGCATCGCGCTCGTGCTGGCGCTGCTGATCAAGACCTTCCTGGTGCAGGCGTTCTCGATCCCCTCGGACTCGATGCAGAACACCTTGCAGCGGGGCGACCGGGTGCTGGTCGACAAGCTGACACCGTGGTTCGGCTCGGAGCCGGAGCGCGGCGAGGTCGTGGTCTTCCACGACCCGGGCGGCTGGCTGGAGACCACCGAGGCACCCGACCCGAACGTCGTCCAGAAGTTCCTCAGCTTCATCGGCCTGATGCCGTCCGCGGAGGAGAAGGACCTGATCAAGCGGGTCATCGCGGTCGGCGGAGACACGGTCGAGTGCAAGAAGAACGGCCCGGTCAAGGTCAACGGGAAGGTGCTGGACGAGAAGTCGTACATCTTCCCCGGCGACACCCCGTGCAACGACGAGCCCTTCGGGCCGCTCAAGGTGCCGGACGGCCGGATCTGGGTGATGGGCGACCACCGCCAGAACTCACTGGACTCGCGTTACCACCAGGAGCTGCCGGGCCACGGCACGGTCGCGAACGACGAGGTCGTCGGCCGGGCCGTCGTGGTGGCGTGGCCGGTCAACCGCTGGGCCGCGCTGTCGGTTCCCGCCACGTTCGACCAGCAGGGCCTCAATGCCGCCGGTGTCGCGATGACGGCGGCGCCCGGGGCGCTGGGGCTCGCGGGTGCGGTGCCGCTGGTGCTGTGGCGCAGGAGAAGGCTGACCGGCGGGCGTACCGCCGGGTAGGGTGCCGCTCGGATCAGCGATTTTCGATCTCCGAGGTGGGAGCGCTGCGATGAGCGGAACAGGACGTACAGAAGGCGGCCGCGGCCGGCTCGGCAACGCGTTGTCCGGGCTGGCCGTGGCCGTCGGCTGTGTGCTCTTCCTCGGCGGCTTCGCCTGGGGAGCGGTGCAGTACAAGCCGTACACGGTGCCGACCGATTCGATGACCCCCTCGATCAAGGCGGGCGACCGGGTGCTCGCCCAGCGAATAGACGGCGGCGAGGTGCGGCGCGGAGACGTGGTGATCTTCACCGACTCCGTGTGGGGCAATCTGCCGATGGTCAAGCGTGTGGTCGGGGTCGGCGGCGACAAGGTCGCCTGCTGCGGCAAGGACGGCCGGCTGACGCTGAACGGCAAACCCCTGGACGAGCCCTACCTGGCGGGCGGAGAGCCCGCGTCGACCACCCCGTTCACGTCCGAGGTGCCCGAGGGGCACCTCTTCCTGCTGGGTGACGAACGGCGTACGTCGGTCGACTCGCGCGGGCACATCGAGGACGCCGCGAAGGGCACGGTCCCGGTGGGCAATGTGGACGCGCGCGTCGACGCCGTCGCCTGGCCGTGGGGCGGGACCCTGGAGCGGCCGGACGGATTCGAGACCCTGCCCGGCGGCGTTTCGCAGCCCGGACCGGTCGTCCCGGTGCTGGCCGCCGTGGCGGCGGGGGTGGTGCTGATCTTCGGCGGAGCGGCGTACGGACCGGTCGCCAAGCGGGTCGGGCGGCGGAAGGCGGGTACCGGTGGACGGTGAGGTGACCGTGGAGACGCAAGCGCAGGCCGAGGCCCGGGGCGGGCACCGGAAGGTCGCGCGGGTGATCCTGCTCGACCCGGCCGACCGGGTCCTGCTGATGCACGGCTACGAGCCGGACGACCCGGCGCTGACCTGGTGGTTCACCCCGGGGGGCGGGGTGGAGGGCGACGAGACACGGGCCGAGGCCGCGCTGCGGGAGCTGGCGGAGGAGACGGGGATCACAGAGGTCGAGCTGGGCCCGGTGATCTGGCAGCGGCACTGCTCCTTCATGTTCGACGGGCGGCGCTGGGACCAGGACGAATGGTTCTACCTCGCCCGTACGACGCGGACCGAGACGGTGCTCGACGGACTGACCGTACTGGAGCGGCGGAGCGTCGCGGGGCTGAGGTGGTGGACCTCCGCCGAACTGTCCGCGACGCGTGAGACGGTGTACCCCACCAAGCTCGCCGGGCTGCTGCGTACGCTGCTCGACGAGGGTCCTCCTGGTACGCCGTTGGTCTTGGCCCCGGAAGTCGCATAGGGGCGCACGGGGCTGGCGCACAATAGGGGGACGCAAGGCTGAAGGGGAACATGCCATGAGCGCCGAGGACCTCGAGAAGTACGAGACCGAGATGGAGCTGAAGCTCTACCGGGAGTACCGCGATGTCGTCGGTCTGTTCAAATACGTGATCGAGACCGAGCGGCGGTTCTACCTCACGAACGACTACGAGATGCAGGTGCACTCGGTCCAGGGTGAGGTCTTCTTCGAAGTATCCATGGCGGACGCCTGGGTCTGGGACATGTACAGGCCGGCCAGGTTCGTCAAGCAGGTACGGGTACTGACGTTCAAGGACGTGAATATCGAGGAGCTCAACAAGAGCGATCTCGAACTTCCGAGTGGCTGAGTTTTCCACAACCGACCGGTTGTCCACCAAGATCCACTAGTTGGCGGTGATCGCGGCACATTCGGTTCCGGGGTGGAACCGGATGAACGCGAAGAATGCCACAGGAGCTCTCGGCCGGTACGGCGAGGACCTCGCGGCGCGCAGGCTCGTCGAGGGCGGCATGACCGTCCTGGAACGCAACTGGCGCTGCCGCGCGGGAGAGATCGACATCGTCGCCCGGGACGGCGACGCCCTGGTCATCTGCGAGGTCAAGACCCGCAGGGCGGGCCCGTTCGAACACCCGATGCAGGCTCTCAGATCCACGAAGGCGGAGCGGCTGCGCCGTCTCGCCGAGCGCTGGACGCACGAGCACGGAGGACCGCCGCCCGGCGGGGTGCGGATCGATCTCGTCGGGGTGGTGCTGCCCCGGCGCGGGGCCCCTCTCGTCGAGCACGCACGGGGGGTGGCGTGATGGGGTTCGCGCGTACGTGCTCGGTGGCCCTGGTCGGGGTCGAGGGCGTGGTGGTCGAGGTCCAGGCCGACCTGGAGCCGGGGGTGGCCGCCTTCACGCTGGTGGGCCTGCCCGACAAGAGCCTGATCGAGAGCCGGGACCGGGTGCGGGCGGCCGTCGTCAACTCGGGGGCCGACTGGCCGCAGAAGAAGCTCACGGTGGGGCTGAGCCCCGCCTTCGTACCGAAGAGCGGCAGCGGATTCGATCCGGCCGTCGCGGTCGCGGTGCTGGGGGCGGCCGAGCGCATCGACCCCAGGGAGATCGCCGATCTGGTGATGATCGGGGAGCTGGGGCTCGACGGGAGGGTGCGGCCGGTGCGCGGCGTCCTGCCGGCCGTCCTCGCCGCCGCCGAAGCGGGGTACCGGTAGGTCGTCGTGCCGCAGCAGACGGCGGCGGAGGCCGCGCTCGTGCCCGGTGTCTCCGTGCTCGGCGTGCGGAGCCTGCGCCAGCTCATCGCCGTGCTGACCGGAGCCGAGGTGCCGGAGGAGGAGCGGGCCGAGGAGGGGCGGCCCGACGCGATGCTCGCCGGGCTGATGGTGCCGGGCGCCGGGGTGGGCACGGGGCTGGCCACCGGTGACCGGGGCGGCGGGGGCGACGGCCCCGACCTCGCCGAGGTCGCCGGGCAGCACGCGGCCCGTACGGCGCTCGAGGTCGCGGCGGCGGGAGGCCACCACCTGCTCCTCCACGGCCCGCCGGGCGCGGGCAAGACGATGCTGGCGGAGCGCATGCCCGGCGTGCTGCCGCCGCTGACCAGGCAGGAGTCGCTGGAGGTGACGGCCGTGCACTCGGTGGCGGGCATCCTGCCGCCGGGTGAGCCACTGGTCAGGACACCGCCGTACTGCGCGCCGCACCACTCGGCCACCATGCAGTCGCTGGTCGGCGGAGGCAACGGACTGCCGAGGCCGGGGGCCGTCTCGCTGGCCCACCGCGGGATTCTCTTCCTGGACGAGGCCCCCGAGTTCAGCGGACGGGCCCTGGACTCGCTGCGCCAGCCGCTGGAGTCGGGGCATGTGGTGGTGGCGCGCAGCGCGGGTGTGGTGCGGCTGCCCGCGCGGTTCCTCATGGTCCTGGCGGCCAACCCCTGTCCCTGCGGACGGCACACCCTGCACCGCTCCGGGTGCGAGTGCCCGCCGTCCGCGATCCGCAAGTACCAGGCCCGGCTTTCGGGACCGCTGCTCGACCGGGTCGACCTGCGGGTCGGGGTGGAGCCGGTGCAGCGGGCCGATCTGCTGGGGCAAGGCGGACGCGGCGAGTCGTCGGCGGTGGTCGCCGCGCGTGTGCTGGAGGCGAGGGCGCGGGCGGCGGCGCGACTGGAGGGCACCCCGTGGCACACGAACAGCGACGTGCCGGGACGTGAGCTGCGTACCCGCTGGCAGCCGGCGCCCGGGGCGCTCGGCGCGGCCGAACGCGACATGGAGCGCGGACTGCTGACCGCCCGTGGCCTGGACCGGGTGCTGCGCGTCGCCTGGACGGTCGCGGACCTGGCCGGCCGCGACCGGCCCGACGCGGGACACGTCGACCTGGCGCTGGAGCTGCGCACGGGGATCGCGCGGGGCGCTCCCGCGCTGACCGGAGGCAGGGCATGAGCGGGGGAGCGCGGCGGGAGACCGACGACGTGATGGGCGCGCGAGCGGTCGGGACAGCGGCAGGGGGGACGCACGGCGGCGTGCGCCGGGCGGAAGGCCGGCGGGTGAGTGATCAGGAACGGCTGGCGAGGGCTGCGCTGACCCGGGTCGTCGAGCCCGGGGACGAGGCCGCCGGCCGGTGGCTCCGCGAGTGCGGCGCGGTGGAGCTGATGCGCAGGCTGACCTCGCTCGACTTCGAGGAAGCGGCCGAGGCGCTGACCGGCGTGACGGGCAAGCGGCTCGGCGGCTACCGGACGCGGGCGGCGGGCGCCGACCCCGCACGGGACCTGGCGGCAGTGGCAGCGGTCGGCGGCCGCTTCGTCTGCCCCGGCGACGAGGAGTGGCCCGGCCAGCTCGACGATCTGGGGGACGGCAGACCGGTGGGGCTGTGGGTGCGCGGCGGACCGCATCTGAGGATGTGGGCGCTGCGGTCCGTCGCCGTCGTCGGGGCCCGGGCCTGCACGCCCTACGGGGCGCACATGGCCGCTTCGCTCGGCGCCGGGCTCGCCGAGCGCGGCTGGGTGGTGGTGTCCGGGGCCGCGTTCGGCGTGGACGGCGCCGCCCACCGGGGGGTGCTGGCGGCGGGCGGAGCCACTGTCGCGGTGCTGGCGTGCGGGGTCGACGTGGTCTATCCCCGGGGGCACGCGGAGTTGATCGGGCGCATCGCCGAACAGGGACTCGTGGTGGGCGAGTTGCCGCCCGGCGGCCATCCCACGCAGAGCCGGTTCATCCTCCGGAACCGGGTGATCGCCGCCCTCACCCGGGGCACGGTCGTCGTGGAGGCGGAGTACCGCAGCGGCTCGCTGGTGACGGCGCGCGGCGCTCAGCGGCTCGGGCGATTCACCATGGGCGTCCCCGGCCCCGCCACCAGCGGCCTCTCGGCGGGGGTGCACGAACTGCTGCGGGGTGAGGGCGTGCTGGTCACCGACGCGGCCGAGGTGGTCGAGCTGGTCGGGGACATCGGGGAGCTCGCCCCGGCGCGCCGGGGACCCGTACTGCCGAGGGACCTGCTCGATCCGGTCGCCGCTCTTGTCCTGGAGTCGTTGCCGGCCCGGGGCCGCGCCGACGTGCGCGGCGTCGCCCGGGACGCGGGAACCACCCCGGACGAGGCACTCGGCAAGCTGTACGAACTGCACTCCTTGGGGTTCGTGGAACGACGGGGTGACGGATGGCAGTTGACGTCCGGGGCCCCGGACCATGCGAACGTGCGGCGAGGCGGTACTTGACCAGCGGCATTCGGGTGAAAAGGTACTGGTGATGAGCTTCTCGGCCCACCTGGACCGCGCTCCGGGGCCGCCGTACACCGTGACGGCCCCGGAGCGCGGCGTGCTGCTCGTCATTCATCTTGTAGGGGGCCATCCCATATCCTGCGCGGACTGCGACGCCGCAGTCACGCTACGCTCACGAGCATTCCCCCAGACGCAAGATTCCCCCGACGTCACAGCAGAACGGCTCAAGGCAACGCATGCCCCAGCACACCTCCGGGTCTGACCGCGCGGCAGTGCCACCCGCGGCGCGTGGCAGTGTGCGGCCTGCCGCACCCTCGTCTGTCGACGAGTTGTGGCGGTCGTACAAGACCACGGGCGACGAGCGGCTGCGAGAGCAGCTGATCCTGCACTACTCGCCGCTGGTGAAGTACGTCGCGGGGCGGGTCAGTGTCGGGCTGCCTCCCAATGTCGAGCAGGCCGACTTCGTCTCCTCCGGTGTCTTCGGGCTCATCGACGCCATCGAGAAGTTCGACATCGAAAGATCGATCAAGTTCGAGACCTACGCGATCACCCGGATCCGCGGCGCCATGATCGACGAGCTGCGGGCCCTGGACTGGATCCCCCGTTCGGTGCGCCAGAAGGCCAAGGCCGTCGAGCGCGCGTACGCGACGCTGGAGGCGCAGTTGCGCCGTACGCCCTCCGAGAGCGAAGTCGCGGCCGAGATGGGCATCCTCCTGGAGGAACTGCACGCTGTTTTCAGCCAGTTGTCGCTGGCGAACGTGGTCGCCCTGGAAGAGCTGCTGCACGCCGGGAGCGAGGGCGGCGACCGGCTGAGTCTGATGGACACGCTGGAGGACACCCACGCCGACAACCCGGTCGAGGTGGCCGAGGACCGCGAGCTGCGCCGGCTGCTCGCCCGCGCCATCAACACGCTGCCCGACCGTGAGAAGACCGTGGTCACGCTGTACTACTACGAAGGTCTCACCCTCGCGGAGATCGGCAACGTGCTCGGCGTGACCGAGAGCCGGGTCAGCCAGATCCACACCAAATCGGTGCTCCAGCTGCGGGCGAAGCTGGCCGACGCGGGGCGCTGACAACGGCGCTGAATCGTCCCTGCCGCTACGGCCGCATCGTCAGGGCGGCGGCTCATCCGTAGAGTGGGACCGTGCCAAGGATTCGAGCGGCCTCGGTGGCCGAGCACCGGACGATGCAGCGCGGCGCCCTGCTGGACGCCGCCCGCTCCCTGCTGTCCGAAGGCGGTACGGAGGCGCTGACCTTCCCCGCCCTCGCTGAGCGCACCGGCCTCGCCCGGTCGTCCGTGTACGAGTACTTCCGTTCCCGCGCCTCCGTGGTCGAGGAGCTGTGCGCCGTCGACTTCCCGGTCTGGGCCGCCGAGGTCGAGAACGCCATGGAGCGGGCCGACACCCCGGCGGGCAAGATCGAGGCGTACGTACGCGCGCAGCTGGTGCTCGTCGGCGACCGGCGTCACCGCGCCGTCGTCGCGATCTCCGCCAGCGAGCTCGACGCGGGCGCCCGCGAGAAGATCCGCGCCGCGCACGGCGGTCTGGTGACGATGATCGTCGAGGCGCTCGCCGCACTGGGCCACGAGCAGCCACGGCTGGCCGCGATGATGCTCCAGGGGGTCGTCGACGCGGCGGTACGCCGCATCGAGCTCGGCGCGGCGGAGAATCCGGACGTGATCGCGGACACGGCCGTGGCGATGGCCCTGCGCGGCGTCCAGGGCTGAGCCACCCGCCGCGGGGACCCGGCCCGCGCCGGGAGCGGGACGCCGAAGACCGGCAGCAGGCGCGGCGGGCCCCTCCGGAGCAGGTGGCCGGGAAGCAGCGTCAGCGGGTCCAGGTAGGTCCCGCCCCGGAGCAGCCCCCAGTGCAGACAGCCGACCGGGCAGTGGAACGGGCCGTTCTGGAGCACGGCCACCACCTGCCCGGCGGTCACCTCCTCGCCCTTGTCCACCAGCGCGAGCACCGGTTCGTACGTCGTGCGCAGCGGTGGTTCGCCGGTGCCCGGCAGGGTGATGGCCAGGACTCCGCGCCCGGCCACCCGCCCCGCGAAGGAGACCCGGCCCGAGGCCGCCGCTCGTACGGCCTCGCCCGGAGCCGCCGCCAGATCCACGCCCCGGTGCCCCGCCGCGTAGGGGGACGGGGGCGGCTCCCAGGACCGTACGACCGGCGGGCGCTCGCCCACCGGCCACACCGCCGCGTCCGGCGGCTCGGCGGCGATGGCGCCGGGGGAGCCGGGGGAGGGGATGAGCATCGCGGTGATCAGGGCCAGGACCAGCACAGTCATTCGTCGCATCCACGAACCGTCTCGTCCTGAGCCGATTTCCGGGGATCATGGCCCGGATCTGTGGACGGTGGTGTGGTTGTGGACAGCGCCGTCACCCGGCACCGCGTAGGTCCCGTACACTTCTTGTGGCGATCCGGGTCACCGGGTCGACTTCGCACGCCCCGCCACCACACCCTCTCTGCGGTCGGTGGCCGCGCCGCTCGGTCCCTTGTGGCACGGCGCATGGGGCGTCAGGCGCGACCGCAATCCTGCGGACGCGGCAAACCGAGTAACTCAAGGAGTACGGCCATGGCCGTCGTCACGATGCGGGAGCTGCTGGAAAGCGGCGTCCACTTCGGTCACCAGACCCGTCGTTGGAACCCGAAGATGAAGCGCTTCATCTTCACGGAGCGCAACGGCATCTACATCATCGACCTGCTCCAGTCGCTGTCGTACATCGACCGCGCCTACGAGTTCGTCAAGGAGACCGTCGCCCACGGCGGCTCCATCATGTTCGTCGGCACCAAGAAGCAGGCGCAGGAAGCGATCGCCGAGCAGGCGACGCGCGTGGGCATGCCCTACGTCAACCAGCGCTGGCTCGGCGGCATGCTGACCAACTTCTCCACCGTCTACAAGCGCCTTCAGCGTCTGAAGGAGCTTGAGCAGATCGACTTCGAGGACGTGGCCGCGTCGGGCCTCACCAAGAAGGAGCTGCTGGTTCTCTCCCGCGAGAAGACCAAGCTGGAGAAGACCCTCGGCGGTATCCGCGAGATGTCCAAGGTGCCCAGCGCCGTCTGGATCGTGGACACCAAGAAGGAGCACATCGCCGTCGGTGAGGCGCGCAAGCTCCACATCCCGGTCGTCGCGATCCTCGACACCAACTGTGACCCCGACGAGGTCGACTACAAGATCCCGGGCAACGACGACGCGATCCGCTCCGTCACCCTGCTCACCCGCGTGATCGCCGACGCCGTCGCCGAGGGCCTCATCGCCCGCTCCGGCGCAGCGACCGGCGACCAGAAGCCGGGCGACAAGGCCGCCGGCGAGCCGCTCGCCGAGTGGGAGCGCGACCTGCTCGAGGGCGACAAGAAGGCTGACGAGGCCGCTCCGGCCGCCGACGCCGCCGCCACCGAGGCTCCGGCTGCCGCCGAGGCCGAGGAGAAGGCCGCTGACGCCGACGCCGAGAAGGCCGACGAGGCTGCCGCCCCGGCCGCCGAGGCCGAGCAGGCCTGACACCCGTCACGGTTGACGACGGCGGGGGAGGGCGCGACGAGCGCCCGCCCCCGCCGCCACCCGTAGATCTTCGCTTCGACTTCGAGAGAGATTCACAGATCATGGCGAACTACACCGCCGCGGACGTCAAGAAGCTCCGTGAGCTCACCGGCGCCGGCATGATGGACTGCAAGAAGGCGCTCGACGAGGCCGAGGGCAACGTCGACAAGGCCGTCGAGGCTCTGCGTATCAAGGGCCAGAAGGGCGTCGCCAAGCGCGAGGGCCGTTCCGCCGAGAACGGTGCCGTCGTCTCCCTCATCTCCGAGGACGAGACCTCCGGCGTCCTGCTCGAGCTGAAGTGCGAGACGGACTTCGTCGCCAAGGGTGACAAGTTCCAGAGCGTCGCCAACACGCTCGCCGCCCACGTCGCCAAGACGTCCCCGGCCGACATCGAGGCGCTCCTCGCGTCCGAGATCGAGCCCGGCAAGACCGTCCAGGCGTACGTCGACGAGGCCAACGCCAACCTCGGCGAGAAGATCGTCCTCGACCGCTTCGCGCAGTTCTCCGGCGCTTACGTGACCGCGTACATGCACCGCACCATGCCCGACCTGCCCCCGCAGATCGGTGTTCTGGTCGAGCTGGACAAGGCCGACGCCGACCTGGCCCGTGGCATCGCCCAGCACATCGCCGCCTTCGCCCCGAAGTACCTCGACCGGGACGACGTCCCCGCCGAGATCGTCGAGGCCGAGCGCCGCGTCGCCGAGGAGACCACGCGCGCCGAGGGCAAGCCCGAGGCCGCGCTCCCGAAGATCGTCGAGGGTCGCGTCAACGGCTTCTTCAAGGAGGCCACCCTCCTCGGCCAGCCGTACGCCCTGGACAACAAGAAGTCCGTCCAGAAGGTCCTGGACGAGGCCGGTGTCACCCTGAAGCGCTTCTCGCGCATCAAGGTCGGCATCTGAGTCCGTTTCAGCGATCGAGCGTAGACCCCGCTAGGGTCTACAGCAGTCGGACGCGCACGTAACGGACGACCGCAGATCTTACGAGGAGGCCATTGCCGCGCACGGGACTCAGCACCCACCGGCAATGGCCTTCTTCGTATGTGCACTAGGAGATCTCCATGACGAATACCCAGAAGAGCGACGACGGCAAAGTGACCGGCCGTTTCATGCTGAAGCTGTCCGGCGAGGCCTTCGCGGGCGGCGGCGCCCTGGGTGTGGACCCTGACGTCGTGCACGCCATCGCGCGGGAGATCGCCGCCGTCGTGCGTGACGGTGCGGAGATCGCGGTCGTCATCGGCGGCGGCAACTTCTTCCGCGGCGCCGAGCTCCAGCAGCGCGGCATGGACCGGGCCCGCTCGGACTACATGGGCATGCTCGGCACGGTCATGAACTGCCTCGCCCTCCAGGACTTCCTGGAGAAGGAAGGCATCGACAGCCGCGTGCAGACCGCCATCACCATGGGCCAGGTCGCCGAGCCGTACATCCCGCTGCGTGCCGTGCGCCACCTGGAGAAGGGTCGGGTCGTCATCTTCGGCGCCGGCATGGGCATGCCCTACTTCTCCACCGACACCACCGCCGCCCAGCGGGCCCTGGAGATCGACGCCGAGGTCATGCTGATGGGCAAGAACGGCGTCGACGGGGTCTACGACTCCGACCCCCGGACCAACCCCGCCGCGGTCAAGTTCGACGCGCTGGAGTACGGCGAGGTCATCACCCGGGACCTGAAGGTCGCCGACATGACGGCCATTACTCTCTGCCGGGACAACAACCTTCCGATCCTCGTCTTCGAGCTGCTCGCCGAGGGCAATATCGCGCGGGCGGTCAAGGGTGAGAAGATCGGCACGCTCGTGAGCGACCGGGGCACCCGGGCCTGACCGGAGGATGGACAAACACTCTGCCGGTCGGACACCGTGCAGGGAAGACGCGCACATTCACAGACGCAGGTTCACAGGGTCTGTTCATGCAGTTCATGCAGGGCCCGATCGAGACACGCAGGAGCTAGTGGTGATCGAAGAAATCCTCCTCGAGGCCGAGGAGAAAATGGAGAAGGCCGTCGTGGTGGCCAAGGAGGACTTCGCCGCGATCCGCACCGGCCGTGCGCACCCGGCGATGTTCAACAAGATCGTGGCCGACTACTACGGTGCGCTGACGCCGATCAACCAGCTCGCCTCGTTCTCGGTGCCCGAGGCGCGCATGGCGATCGTGACGCCGTTCGACAAGAGCGCGCTGCGCAACATCGAGCAGGCGATCCGTGACTCCGACCTGGGCGTCAACCCCAGCAACGACGGCAACATCATCCGGGTGACGTTCCCCGAGCTGACGCAGGACCGCCGCAAGGAGTACATCAAGGTCGCCAAGACCAAGGCCGAGGACTCCAAGATCTCGATCCGCTCCGTCCGCCGCAAGGCCAAGGAGACCCTCGACAAGCTCGTCAAGGACAAGGAGTCCGGCGAGGACGAGGTCCGCCGTGCGGAGAAGGAGCTCGACGACACCACCGCGAAGTACACCGCGCAGGTGGACGAGCTGCTCAAGCACAAGGAAGCCGAGCTGCTCGAGGTCTGATGAACGACTCTTCCTGGGGGGCCCCGGCGCGGGACGACTACGCCGCCGCGTGGGGACCCTCCGACCAGGGGCCTGCCCCGGCGGGTCCCGCCTACGATGCGCATCAGGCCGAGCAGACTCGCCCCATGCCCATCGTGCCGCCCGAGGAGCCCATGCCCACCCCGCCGACGCCCCCGCAGAAGAAGCGTGCGGGGCGTGATCTGCGTGCCGCCATAGGGGTGGGCGTGGGACTCGGCGCGGTCATCATCGCGTCGCTGTTCGTCTGGAAAGCCGCCTTCATCGGCGTGATAACGGTCGCCGTGGTGGTCGGGTTGTGGGAGCTGACCTCGCGGCTGGAAGAGCGCAAGGCGATCAAGGCTCCGCTGGTGCCGCTGGCGGTCGGCGGCGCGGCGATGGTCGTGGCCGGGTACGTCAGGGGCGCGGAAGGTGCATGGGTCGCCATGGCACTCACCGCGCTCGCGGTGCTCGTCTGGCGGATGACCGAACCTCCCGAGGGCTACCTCAAGGACGTCACGGCGGGCGTCTTCGCGGCGTTCTACGTGCCGTTCCTCGCGACGTTCGTCGCGATGATGCTGGCCGCCGACGACGGCGCGCAGCGGGTCCTCACCTTCCTGCTGCTGACGGTGGTCAGCGACACCGGGGCGTACGCCGTGGGCTGGCGCTTCGGCAGGCACAAGCTCGCCCCGCGCATCAGCCCGGGCAAGACCCGGGAAGGGCTGGGCGGCGCGGTCGCCTTCGCGATGGCGGCGGGCGCGCTGTGCATGGAGTTCCTGGTCGACGGCGGGACCTGGTGGCAGGGCCTGCTGCTCGGGCTCGCGGTGGCCGCGAGCGCCACACTCGGCGACCTGGGCGAGTCCATGATCAAGCGGGACCTCGGCATCAAGGACATGGGCACGCTCCTGCCGGGCCACGGCGGGATCATGGACCGTCTCGACTCGCTGCTGCCGACCGCTCCGGTGGTCTGGTTGCTGCTGGTGATCTTCGTAGGTACTGGCTGACCTGCGCTGTGTGCCGGTGAGGGGCCCCTCGTCCACAGGACGGCGGGCCCCTCCCGTACGTCTGCGACACTGGAAGAACCATGCCTGTACCTGGAGAACTCACTTTCGTCGCGCCGCGCGGAGCCAAGAAGCCCCCGCGGCACCTCGCCGACCTCACGCCTGCCGAGCGCCGCGAGGCCGTGGCCGCCATCGGTGAGAAGCCGTTTCGCGCCAAGCAGCTGTCGCAGCACTACTTCGCGCGGTACGCGCACGACCCGGCGGAGTGGACCGACATCCCCGCCGGCTCGCGCGACAAGCTCCGGGCGGAGCTGTTGCCCGAGCTGATGACCGTGCTGCGCCACGTCAGCTGTGACGACGACACCACCCGCAAGACCCTGTGGAAGATGCACGACGGGACGCTCGTCGAGTCCGTCCTGATGCGTTACCCGGACCGGGTCACCATGTGCATCTCGTCGCAGGCCGGGTGCGGCATGAACTGCCCGTTCTGCGCGACCGGACAGGCCGGTCTCGACCGCAACCTGTCGACCGCCGAGATCGTGCACCAGATCGTGGACGGCATGCGCGCCCTGCGCGACGGCGAGGTCCCGGGCGGCCCCGCGCGGCTGTCAAACATCGTCTTCATGGGCATGGGCGAGCCGCTCGCCAACTACAAGCGCGTCGTCGGTGCCATCCGCCGGCTCACCGACCCGGAGCCCGACGGCCTCGGGCTGTCGCAGCGCGGCATCACCGTGTCGACGGTCGGCCTGGTCCCCGCGATGCTGCGCTTCGCCGACGAGGGCTTCAAGTGCCGCCTCGCCGTCTCGCTGCACGCCCCGGACGACGAGCTGCGCGACACCCTCGTGCCGGTCAACACGCGCTGGAAGGTGCGGGAGGTCCTGGACGCGGCCTGGGAGTACGCAGAGAAGTCCGGGCGCCGCATCTCCATCGAGTACGCGCTCATCCGCGACATCAACGACCAGGCATGGCGCGGCGACCTGCTCGGCCGCCTCCTCAAGGGCAAGCGGGTGCACGTCAACCTCATCCCGCTGAACCCGACCCCGGGCTCGAAGTGGACCGCCTCCCGCCCCGAGGACGAGAAGGCGTTCGTCGAGGCGATCGCCGCTCACGGCGTGCCCGTGACCGTACGGGACACCCGTGGCCAGGAGATCGACGGAGCCTGCGGGCAGCTGGCGGCGACCGAGCGCTAGGCCGGTGGGAGGGCCCGTGTAACGTGGGCCGCACATTTGCATATTCCGACAGGGGAGCGCCACAGCGCTGAGAGTGCGGTACGCCGCAGACCCTCTGAACCTTGCCCAGGTCATTCTGGGTAGGAAGTTCGGTCACTACTCGAGCTGTTGCGCCCTGCCCGTTTTCCGCGGGCAGGGCCGCGTCTCTTCCTGGAATGTCCCATCCCAGGAGGAATTCAGTGAGCACCACCAAGAAGTTCGCGGCCACCGCGCTGGCCGCCGCGCTCGGCGTCTCCACGCTCGCCGCGTGCGGGGGCGACAAGGGCGACTCCGGCTCCGGCGACGGCAAGAAGTCCAAGACCGTCACGCTGGTCAGCCACGATTCGTTCAACGCGTCCGAAGCCGTGCTGAAGGCGTTCACCAAGGAGACCGGCTACACCGTCAAGGTCCTCAAGAGCGGGGACGCGGGCGCCGCCCTCAACCAGGAGATCCTCACCAAGGGCTCCCCGCGCGGCGACGTCTTCTTCGGCGTCGACAACACGCTGCTCTCGCGGGCCCTGGACAACGGCATCTTCACGCCGTACGAGGCCGAGGGGCTCGGCGCGATACCGGAGGGCGTCCGGCTCGACGGCGACAAGCACCGCGTCACGCCGGTCGACACCGGTGACATCTGCGTCAACTACGACAAGAAGTACTTCGCCGACAAGAAGCTCGCGCCGCCGAAGTCCTTCGACGACCTGATCAAGCCGGCGTACAAGAACCTCCTCGTCACCGAGAACGCCGGCACCTCCTCGCCCGGCCTCGGCTTCCTGCTCGGCACGGTCGGGCAGTACGGCGACGACGGCTGGGAGAGCTACTGGAAGAAGCTCCGGGCCAACGGCGTCAAGGTCGTCGACGGCTGGGAGCAGGCGTACAACGAGGAGTTCTCCGGCTCCGCCGGCGGCAAGAAGGCCAAGGCGGACCGGCCGCTCGTCGTCTCGTACGCCTCCAGCCCGCCCGTCGAGGTGCTGTACGCCGAGCCGCAGCCCAAGGAGGCGCCGACCGGTGTCGCGACCGGCACGTGCTTCCGGCAGACCGAGTTCGCGGGGCTGCTGACCGGGGCGAAGAACGAGGAGGGCGGCAAGGCCCTCATCGACTTCCTCATCGGGAAGAAGTTCCAGGAGGACATGCCGCTGAACATGTTCGTCAACCCGGTGATCAAGGACGCGAAGCTGCCCGAGCTGTTCACGAAGCACGGCGTGGTCGTCGACAAGCCGCAGACCGTGGCCCCGGAGAAGATCGCCGACCAGCGTGAGCAGTGGGTCAAGTCGTGGTCCTCGCTCGTCCTGAAGTAACGAAGGCACCGCACACGAGGAGCACGCGCGGGAGCGCGGTGCGGCTCGGCCTGATGGCCGTGCCCGTCGCGTTCTTCGCGGTGTTCTTCGCCTACCCCGTGGCCGCGATCACCGGCCGCGGGCTCACCGTGGACGGCGTCTGGCAGTTCGGCCGGATCGGCGAGGTGCTCGGCGATCCGGACATCCGCGGCGTGCTGTGGTTCACCACGTGGCAGGCCCTCGCCTCGACGGGGCTGACGCTGCTGATCGCGCTTCCCGCGGCGTACGTCTTCGCCCGGCTCGACTTCCCCGGCAAGCAGCTGCTGCGCGCCGTGGTCACCGTGCCGTTCGTGCTGCCGACGGTGGTCGTCGGGACCGCTTTCCTGGCGCTGCTCGGGCGGGGCGGGCTGCTGGACGAGCTGTGGGGCGTACGGCTCGACACCAGCGTGTGGGCGATCCTCCTCGCGCACGTCTTCTTCAACTACGCCGTGGTGGTGCGGACCGTCGGCGGCCTGTGGTCGCAGCTCGACCCGCGCCAGGAGGAGGCGGCGCGGGTGCTCGGCGCCGGGCGGTTCGCCGCCTGGCGGCGGGTGACGCTGCCGGCGCTGGTGCCGGCCGTGGCCGCCGCCGCGCTGATGGTCTTCCTGTTCACGTTCACCTCGTTCGGTGTCGTGCAGATCCTCGGCGGGCCGGCGTACTCCACCCTGGAGGTGGAGATCTACCGGCAGACCGCCCAGTTCCTGGACCTGCCGACGGCGGCCGTGCTGACGCTGGTGCAGTTCGCGGCGGTCGGCGCGATCCTCGCCGTACACGCGTGGACGGTACGGCGCCGGGAGAGCGCCCTGAAGCTGGTCGACCCGTCGCGGACCGCGCGCAAGCCGCGCGGGGTGGGGCAGTGGGCGCTGCTCGGCGGAGTACTGGCCACGGTGGCGGCGCTGATCCTGGTGCCGCTCGGGGTGCTCGTCGAGCGGTCGCTGGACGGTCCCGACGGTTACGGCCTCGGGTACTACCGGGCACTTCAGTCGGCGGGCGCGAGCGGGGGGACCTTCCTCGTACCGCCCCTGGAAGCGGTGTGGAACTCGCTGGAGTACGCCCTGGCCGCGACCGCGATCGCGCTGGTCGTCGGCGGGCTCGCGGCGGCGGCGCTGACCCGGCGGGCGGGACGGCTGGTGCGCGGTTTCGACGCGCTGCTGATGCTGCCGCTGGGGGTGTCGGCGGTGACGGTGGGCTTCGGTTTCCTCATCACCCTCGACGAGCCGCCGCTGGATCTGCGGACGTCGTGGATCCTGGTGCCCCTGGCGCAGGCGCTGGTGGGCGTGCCCTTCGTCGTACGGACGATGCTGCCCGTACTGCGGGCGGTCGACGAGCGGCTGCGCGAGGCGGCGGCGGTGCTCGGTGCCTCGCCGCTGCGGGTGTGGCGGGAGGTCGACCTGCCGATGGTGCGGCGGGCGCTGCTGGTCGCCGCCGGGTTCGCCTTCGCCGTATCGCTGGGCGAGTTCGGCGCGACGGTCTTCATCGCGCGGCCCGACAACCCGACGCTGCCGGTGGCCGTCGCGCGGCTGCTGGGGCGCGCGGGGGACTTGAACTACGGGCAGGCGATGGCTTTGAGCACGATTCTGATGGTGGTGTGCGCGGTGGCGCTGCTCGTTCTCGAACGTATGCGTCCCGACCGATCCGGCTCCGGGGAGTTCTGATGCTGAGGCTGGACGGGGCGACCGTACGGTTCGGGAAGCGGGCCGCGCTCGACGACGTGGACCTGGAGGTCGCCGAGCACGAGATCGTGTGCGTGCTCGGGCCGAGCGGCAGCGGGAAGTCCACGCTGCTGCGGGTCGTCGCCGGGCTCCAGGCGGCGGACGCCGGGAGGGTGCTGCTGGACGGGCGCGACCAGCGCGGGGTGCCGGTGCACCGGCGGGGCGTCGGGCTGATGTTCCAGGACCACCAGCTGTTCCCGCAGCGGGACGTCGGGGGGAACGTCGCGTTCGGGCTGCGGATGCGGGGCGTGGGGAAGGCCGATCAGGCGCGCCGGGTCGCCGAACTGCTGGAGATGGTGGGCCTGCCGGGCGCCGGGCGGCGGGCGATCAGCACCCTGTCGGGCGGTGAGCAGCAGCGGGTCGCGCTGGCGCGGGCGCTCGCCCCCGAGCCGAAGCTGCTGATGCTCGACGAGCCGCTGGGGCAGCTGGACCGGGGGTTGCGCGAGCGTCTGGTGGTGGAGCTGCGGCAGCTGTTCGGGCGGCTGGGCACGACCGTGCTGGCCGTCACGCACGACCAGGGCGAGGCCTTCGCGCTCGCCGACCGGGTCGTCGTCATGCGGGACGGGCGGATCGCGCAGAGCGGTACGCCGCTGGAGGTCTGGCGACGGCCGGCCTCCGAGTTCGTCGCGCGCTTCCTGGGCTTCGACAACGTCGTGGCGGCGACGGTCGGCGGCGAGGCGGCCGACACGGTGTGGGGCAAGGTGCCCGTCCCGGCGGATACGCCGCACGGGGAGGCGCGCCTGCTGGTCCGGCCGGCGGGCGTCAGGCTCGTGCCGGCCGCCGAGGGGCTGCCGTGCGCGGTGACGGCGCGTACGTTCCGGGGCCACCACGTGACCCTGCTGCTGCGGCCGTCGGGAGGCCCGGCGCTGGAGGCGGAGTGCGCGCTGCGCGACGCGCCGGAGGTGGGTGCGCGGGTGGGGGTCGCCTTCGCGGCGGACGAGGTCGTGGTGCTGGGGGCGGAGGGCTGAGGCAGGAGCGGGGCGGCGGGTTGTCCGGGGCTGCCCCGGGCCCCGGCGCTCAAACGCCGCACGGGCCGGACGCGGTCGGCGCGGGGGTCACGGACGGCGCCGGGACCGGGGGTGCCGGACGTCGGCGACACGCACCGGCGCGGGGCCTTCGTACCGCTTCGAGGTGCGACGTCCTCCGGTCCGGCCCCGGTGTCAGGGCTGTGTGCCCGGCCGGACCAGGCCCAGTTCGTACGCCAGGATGACCGCCTGGGCCCGGTCCCTCAGGCCCATCTTCGCGAAGAGCCGGTTGATGTGGGTCTTCACCGTGTGATCCGTGATCGTCAGCCGCCCGGCGATGTCCGCGTTCGACAGGCCCTGCGCGATCAGCACCAGCACCTCCACCTCCCGCGCCGTCAGGTCCTCGACCGTGCGCACCGGCCGCGCGGCGGACCGCGCGCTGATGAACTGCCCGATGAGCCGTTTGGTGATCTCGGGCGACAGGAGCGCGTTCCCGGCCGCCACCACCCGCACCGCGTGCAGGAGTTCGGGGAACGTCGCGTCCTTGAGCAGGAAGCCGCCCGCCCCGGCGGCCAGCGCCTCGTACACGTACTCGTCCAGACCGAAGGTCGTCAGCATCAGCACCTTCGTCGCGCCGTCCGAGGCGGCGAGGATCTCGCGGGCGGCCTCGATGCCGTTCTTGTGCGGCATCCGGATGTCGAGCAGCGCCAGGTCCGGGCGGGTCTCGGCGGCGACCCTGACCGCCTGCGCGCCGTCCTCGGCCTCGCCCACCACCTCGATGTCGTCCTGCGTGCCGAGCAGGCTCACGAAGCCCGTACGGACGACCGCCTGATCGTCCGCCACCATCGCCCTGATCACCAAGGCAGCTCCCCCTCCACCACGAATCCGCCGTCCGGGCCGGGCCCCGCGCTCAGCCGGCCGCCCACCAGCGCCGCCCGCTCGCGCATCCCGGTCAGGCCGTGGCCGGCCAGGACCGGCGCGGCGGGGCCCGGGCCGTCGTCGCCTATCCGCAGGCCCAGTCGGCCGGCGCCGTAATCGATCTCCACCACCGTACGGGCGCCCGGCGCGTGCTTGCGCGCGTTGGTCAGCGCCTCCTGCACGATGCGGTACGCCGAAAGCTCCCACGCGGCGGGCAGCGCGACCTGCTCGCCGGTGATCTCGAGCTCGGCCCGGCCGCCCACCGCCCGGTGCTGGTCGAGCAGTTCGGGGAGGTGGGCGAGGGTCGGCTGGGGCGCGGTGAGGGCGGGGCCGTCCTGCTGCCCTGTGCGCAGTACGCCGAGGAGGCGGCGCAGTTCCGCCATCGAGGAGCGGGCGGTGGAGGCGATCTGCTGGAAGCCGTCGCGGGCCTCGGGCGTGAGCCCCGGGGTGGTGTACGTCGCGCTCTCCGCCTGCACCGCGATCATCGACACCGAGTGGGAGACGATGTCGTGCAGCTCACGGGCGATCGCCGCGCGTTCCGCCTCGGCGGCCTGCCGCCGCTCCATCGCAATCAACTGGGCCTGTGCGAGGCCGCGTTCGCGCCGGGTCTCCTCCCGGGACCGTACCGCGTCCCCCATCGACACGGCCCCCAGCAGCACCACCGACAGGACGAACGCCTCGGCGAAGAGCCCCAGCGAACCGGGGCCGCCGAGGGCCGGGACCGGCAGGTCGTCCTGCCGGGACCAGTCGGCGATGTGCGCCAGGTTCACGGCGAGGGAACCCAGCACACCGCCCGCGAGGAGGATCGCCGGGTGGTGCACGCGGTGGCGGCCCAGTGTGTAGAAGCCGGCGAGTCCGCTGACGATGGTGCAGATGTAGAGGCTGCTGCCGGCCGCGAAGGCCACCAGGCCCGCGGCGACGGTGAGTACGGCGACGGGCGGGCAGGAGCGCCGCCACATCAGCGAAGCGGCGGAGAGCAGCACGCCCACCGCGATCGTCACCGAGCCGGGGTAGGCGAACAGCTCCACGACCGCGCCGGCCGTCAGCGCGCCACCGGTGATCCACGGGTAGGAGGGGGCGGCGATCCACGCGCGAAAGCGCCGCCGGGCGGACGAACTCATGCCCCCATTCTTCGGATGCGGCGGGCGGACCGCGTCACCGCACGGGTTGAGCCGGGCCGGCCGTGTCATGCCACGGGTTGACGGCGGGGATCGGATTCCCGTGTGACGCCCCGGAGCCGGGGGATTCCTAGCGTTGCCCGGCATGAGTGATCTCCGTGTCCCGGTGCGCATACCGTCCGTCCGGCGTGAGCGCGGGCTGTGGGCCGCGTGCGCCGCCGCCGCGCTCGCGCTCGCCGCGCTGTCGGACCTCGCGCCCCACCGGGTGTGGGGCCTGACCGCCGCGCTCGGGTACGCCGCCGCCGCGTTCACCGCCTCCAGGGCGGTGGCCGTCGCCGGCGCGGTGGTGCTGCCGCTCGGCGTGCTCCTCGCCACCGGGCTCGCGCAGCTCGAAGTGGCCGTCGTGGAACGGGCGGGGGACCGGCTCGCGGCGACCGGCGGCCCGTACCTCCCCGCCCCCTCCGCCGTCGCCGACTTCAACCCGTACCTGCCGGGCATGGCGGTGTTCGGTCTGCTGCCCGGCGACGCTCGCTGGTGGACGGGCGCGGTCTTCGCCGGGGCGCTTGCCGCGGCGGCGGGCCGCAGCGGGCGGACGGCGTGGCTGGTCGCGTGCCCGGTCGTCGCCATGCCCCTGTGCGTGGGCGGTACGGACCTGCCCGTCGTCGGCCTGATGTGCCTGGGGACGGTGCTGGCCGGGCGGCGCCGGTCCTGGCAGGCGGGACTGGTGCTCGGCGTGGCCGCCGCGCTCAAGTGGACGGCGTGGCCCGCGCTCGCGGTCGCCTGCGCGCTGCTCGCCGTACGGAGCGGGGGGCGGCCGGCGGGGCGGTTCGCCGCCGTGGCGCTGGGGACCGGGGCGGTGGCCGTCGTGCCGTTCCTCCTCGCGGATCCCGGCGGCTTCCACGCCAACGTCGTCGCCTTCCCGCTCGGCCTCGGTGCGGCCGCCTCGCCCGCCGCCAGCCCGCTGCCCGGTCACCTCCTCGCCGCGTACGTGCCCGGCGGCACGGTGATCGCCCTGTCGCTGCTCGCGGTGAGCGCCCTGCTGCTGGCCCTCTCGCTGTGCGTACGGCCGCCCTTCACCGTCCGCGCCGCCGCGGACCGCCTCGCGCTCGGCCTCGGGCTCGCCATGTCCCTGATGCCGGCCACCCGCTTCGGCTACCTCGTCTACCCGCTGGTGCTCTGGGCGCTGCCCCGGTGCGGAGCGCGCCCGGCCCCCGTCCCGCGAAAGGCCATCTCATGACCCGGACCCTCGTCGTCACCAACGACTTCCCGCCCAGGCAGGGCGGCATCGAAACCTTCGTACACGCCATGACCAGCCGCTTCCCCGCCGACGGCGTCGTGGTCCACACCTCGCGCGAGCCGGGCTGGGAGGCGTACGACGCGACGCTCCCGTACCCCGTCGTCCGCGCGCCCGTGCGGACGCTGCTCCCGACCCGGCGGACCGCCGCCCGGTCGGCCGCGATAGCCCGGCGCTACGGCTGCGACCGGGTGTGGTTCGGGGCCGCCGCGCCGCTCGGACTGATGGCGCTGCGGCTGCGCGGCGGGACGGGCATACGGACCGCCGTCGCCACGACGCACGGCCACGAGGTGTGGTGGGCGCGCACGCCCGGCGCGCGCGGGCTCCTGCGGCGGGTCGGGGCGCGGGCCGACACGGTGACGTACCTCGGGGCGAGCACGCGCGCCCCGATCGCGGCCGCGATGGGACCGGGCGCGCGACTGGAGCGGCTCGTGCCGGGCGTCGACACCGGCGTCTTCCGGCCCGGCCTCAACGCGGCGCCTGTGCGCCAGCGGTACGGCCTCGGGGACCGGCCGGTGATCCTCTGCGCCGCGCGGCTCGTCGCCCGCAAGGGGCAGGACACGCTGATCAGGGCGCTGGGCGAGGTGCGGCGCGCGGTGCCGGACGCCGTGCTGCTGCTGGTGGGCGACGGCCCGTACGAGCGCCGGCTGCGCCGGCTGGCCGCCGCGTGCCGGGTCGCCGACCGCGTCGTCTTCGCGGGCGGCCACCCGCACGGCGCCATGCCGTCCTTCTACGCCGCCGCCGACGTCTTCGCGATGCCCTGCCGCACGCGCAGGCGCGGACTGGAGGTGGAGGGGCTCGGGATCGTGTTCCTGGAAGCGGCGGCGAGCGGGCTGCCGGTCCTGGTGGGCGACTCGGGCGGTGCGCCGGACACCGTACGGGACGGCGAGACGGGGTACGTCGTCGACGGGCGGTCCGGCGCGGCGGTCGCCGACCGGCTGGTGCGGATGCTCACCGACCCCCTTCTCGCCCGGGCGATGGGCGAGAAGGGACGGGAACGGGTCCGTACGGAGTGGAGCTGGGACCGGTCGTACGAGCGGCTCGTCGCGTTGCTAGACGGCCAGCCGGGCCAGCGCCGCCGGGGCCTCTCCGACGGTGTCGACCAGGGCGATGCGTGACTCCATCGGGCGGCCCTCGGCGAGGGACTGGAGGAGAGGCCAGGTGGGGAGCCTCTCGGTCCAGTGGGCGCGGTTGACGAGGACCATGGGGGTCGGTTCGCCGCGCGACTCGTAGTAGTTGGGGGTCGCGTTGTCGAAGATCTCCTGGACCGTCCCGGCCGCGCCGGGCAGGAACACGACGCCACCGTTGCAGCGCGCGAGGAGCCCGTCCTCGCGGGTGGCGTTGGCGAAGTACTTGGCGATGTGGCCGGCGAAGGCGTTCGGCGGCTCGTGACCGTAGAACCAGGTGGGCAGGCCGACGGAGTCGCCTCCGGAGGGCCAGCGCTCGCGCACGTCGAAGGCGGCGCGGGCCCAGTCGGTGACGGACGGGGTGAAGGAGGGGGTCTTGGCGAGGAGCTCGACCGCCTCGTCGAGCGCGGAGTCGTCCTGGAAGGGGGCCATGTACGCGCCGAGGTTCGCCGCCTCCATCGCGCCGGGGCCGCCGCCGGTCGCCACGGTCGCGCCGCCGCGGGCGAGCGTACGGCCGAGGCGGGCCGCGCCCGCGTAGGCGCTGGTGCCGCGGGCCATGGCGTGGCCGCCCATGACGCCCACGACCCGCGCGCCCGCGAGGTGCTCGTCGAGGGCGTCGGAGACGGCGTCGTCGTGGATGGAGCGGAGCATCGAGGCGAATATGTCACCGTCGGCCCTGGTGCGCTGGAACCAGGCGTACGCCAGGGCGTCGGGCGTGGCGTCGTACCCCTGGTCCAGGTGCTCGAAGAGGGCGTCGGCGGTGTAGAGCAGCCCCCGGTACGGGTCGAACGGCAGGTCGGGGACGGGCGGGAAGACGAGCGCGCCGTCCGCGCGGGCCTTGGCGAGTCCGTCGGGGTGCATGGGACAGCCGAGGAACACGGCGCCGGAGTTGTCGACGGCGAGCAGGTCCGGGGTGCGGGCCGTCAGGTCGACGGCCTGGACGCGGCAGCCGCCGAGGGAGCCGCGGGCGACGGCCTCGTCGAACTCGGCGAGGGTTTCGATCTCGCGGTCGTGGGCGGGGTCTTGGGCGCGGTCGGTGAGTTCAGGCACGCGAAGATGCTAGGCGGTACGCGCCGGGGCGCGGGGCGGCGGCCCCCGCACGGCCGGACCCCGCCGGGCGGTGCGGGTGGGCCGGCGGCCGGGTTGTCCGGAGTCGTCGAGCCGTTGAGCCGTCGAGTCGTCGGCGGCGGGGCCGCCCGGGTCCCCGGCCCGCAGCCCGTCAGCTCGTGAGCGGGAAAGCCGCCAGCGCCGCCAGTGCGAGGGTCACCGGGGTGAAGACCGTGAGGACGGAAGCCGCCCTGAGGGCCGCCGCCGTACGCAGGGTCTGCCGCGGGGCGCCCAGGCCCAGCAGCGCTTCCCTGGCCGCGGCGCGGGACTGCTTCGCCTCCAGGGCCGACATCAGCAGCGTGGCGGCCGTGCAGGTCAGCACCAGCGCCACGCCCAGGCCCGTGAGGGGACCGAAGCGGGCGGGGGCGGAACCGGTGTCGTACAGGGTCGTGGCCGCGATCGCCGCCGACGCCACGGCACAGACCACACCCAGCGGGTGGCCGATGCGGCGGGCTTCGTCCATCAGGACACGGCCTGCCAGGAGCCGCACCGCGCCCGGGCGTACGGATTGCAGGAGGCGGCCGGAGAGGTACGTCAGGCCGGGACCTGCCAGGGCCAGGCCGACGGCGGTGAGCGCCCAGCCGGCCAGGATTCCGGCCGGAACCGCGTCCAGCCGGCCCGGCAGCGTCAGCGGCTCGCCCGGCCTGCCGCGGCTCGTGTACGTCTCGACCGCGAGGCCCGCCGCGACCAGGGCCACGCCCCACGGCAGGCCGGAGGGGGCCGCGGGGCCGACGGCCGGGTCGTCCGGGCGCCCGGCGGCGCGGGGCCGCAGCGCCAGGGCGCACGCGGCCGCCGCCGTGACCGGTACCACGCACAGCAGGGTCAGCACGCCCGCCACCGGCAGCGGCTGCCCCGCGGCCAGCAGCTCCGCGCCCGCACCGTCGAACGGCAGCCCGGACAGGTCTCCGCGCAGGTGGAGGAAGAAGAGGAGGGCGAACGCGCTGCCGAGCGTGCACGAGACCGCCGTGGAGACCGCGGCCAGCGCCGCCAGGCGGACCGGGCCCAGGCCCACCGCGGAGAGCCCCGCGCGCGGGGCGTTCGTACCGGGGTCGGTACGGGCCACCATCACCGCGAAGTAGACCGTGGCCGCCAGCGGGGGCAGGCACCAGAGCAGCCGCCGCACGGAGCCGGTGGACTCCTCGGGGTGGCCCAGCGCGTACCCCAGGGTGCACAGGAGGAGGAAACCCACGCCGCCCGACGCCGCCGCGACCAGCAGCCTGCGCAGCAGGACCAGCGGGTGGGCGCCGCGGGCTAGACGGAGAGCGAGCACGCGGCCCGGCCTTCCGCGTCGTCGGCGCCGTCCGGCTGTACGGAGTTCACGCGGCGCCCGTCGAGCAGCGTCAGCGTACGGTCCGCGAGCGTCGCCACCTCCGCGTCGTGCGTGGCCAGCAGCACCGTGATCCGGTGGGAGCGGGCCGCCGTGGTGAGCGTGCGCAGCACCTGCGCCCGGTCCGTGCGGTGCAGCGGCGCCGTCGGCTCGTCCGCGAAGATCACCGAGGGGGTGGTGACGAGGGCGCGGGCCACCGCGACCCGCTGGCGCTGGGACTGGAGGAGAGCGGCCGGGCGCTTGCGGGCGATCATGCCGATGTCGAGCCGTTCCAGCCACTCCATCGCGGCCTTCTTGGCGGCGCGGTGGGAGGCACCGTGCAGGAGGAGGGGGAGGGCGGCGTTCTCCCATGCCTTCAGTTCCGGTACGAGCGCGGGCTCGGGTCCGACCCAGCCGAACCGGTCGCGGCGCAGCCGCTCGCGCAGAGCGGCGGGCATGGTGTGCACGGGCGTGCTGTTGAACCACACCTCGCCCTGCTGGGGGACGAGCCGGCCGGAGAGGCACCGCAGGAGGGTCGTCTTACCGCTGCCGCGCGGACCGCTGACGGCGAGGATCTCGCCCTCGCGCACACCGAGCGAGACGCCGGTGAGGGCGGGGGAGCCGCTGTGGGAGTAGTGCAGGGAGCGTGCCCACAGCACATCGTTGTCGGGCGGGGCCACCATGGCGTACACCTCACGTCTTGAGTCTCACAGCGCGTCTTGAGTGTCACAGCAGATATCCCGTCCCCCGTATGGGGGAACGAAGACGGGGCCGATCGGTCACTGCACCGTAAGGACGCGAGACGGGGTGGCGTGGCAAGCGCGCGGCCCGGATACGTCCGTTCTCACTCGAACGGGCGAATCCGGGCCGCGATGGGGTCATACGATCAGAGCAAGCCCGGACCGTGACCGCCGGACCTCGACCTGAAGCTCTTGATCAGAGCTTGGTCCAGGCCTCCGTGAGCACCTGGCGCAGGATGCCCTCGATCTCGTCGAAGGTCTCCTGGGTGGAGATCAGCGGCGGCGCGAGCTGGACGACCGGGTCGCCACGGTCGTCGGCGCGGCAGTACAGACCGTTCTCGAAGAGGGCCTTGGAGAGGAAGCCGTAGAGCACGCGCTCCGTCTCCTCGTCCGTGAAGGTCTCCTTCGTGGCCTTGTCCTTCACCAGCTCGATGCCGTAGAAGAAGCCGTTGCCGCGGACGTCGCCGACGATCGGCAGGTCGTTGAGCTTCTTCAGTGTCGAGTGGAACGCGTCCTCGTTGTCGAGAACGTGCTGGTTGAGGCCCTCGCGCTCGAAGATGTCGAGGTTCGTGCAGCCGACCGCCGCGGAGACCGGGTGGCCACCGAAGGTGTAGCCGTGCAGGAAGGTGTTGTCACCCTTGTAGAACGGCTCGGCGAGACGGTCCGAGATGATGCACGCGCCGATCGGGGAGTAGCCCGACGTCATGCCCTTGGCGCAGGTGATCATGTCCGGCACGTAGTCGAACTTGTCGCAGGCGAACATCGTGCCGAGGCGGCCGAAGGCGCAGATGACCTCGTCCGAGACGAGCAGCACGTCGTACTTGTCGCAGATCTCGCGGACCCGCTGGAAGTACCCGGGCGGCGGCGGGAAACAGCCACCGGCGTTCTGCACCGGCTCCAGGAAGACGGCCGCGACGGTCTCGGGGCCCTCGAAGAGGATCTCCTGCTCGATCTGGTCGGCGGCCCAGCGGCCGAAGGCGACCGGGTCGTCGCCGTGGATCGGCGCGCGGTAGATGTTGGTGTTCGGGACCTTGTGCGCGCCCGGTACGAGCGGCTCGAAGGGGGCCTTGAGGGCCGGCAGACCGGTGATGGACAGGGCGCCCTGCGGGGTGCCGTGGTAGGCCACCGCGCGGGAGATCACCTTGTACTTCGTGTGGTTGCCGGTGAGCTTGTGGTACTGCTTCGCCAGCTTCCACGCGGTCTCGACCGCCTCGCCGCCGCCGGTGGTGAAGAAGACCTTGTTGAGGTCGCCCGGCGCGTAGTTCGCGAGGCGCTCGGCCAGCTCCACGGCCTTGGGGTGCGCGTACGACCAGATCGGGAAGAAGGCCAGCTCCTGCGCCTGCTTGTACGCGGTCTCGGCGAGCTCGTGCCGGCCGTGACCGGCGTTGACCACGAACAGGCCGGAGAGACCGTCGAGGTACTTCTTGCCCTTGTCGTCGTAGATGTAGGTGCCCTCACCACGCACGATGGTGGGCACGGGTGCGTTCTCGTAGGACGACATGCGGGTGAAATGCATCCACAGGTGGTCGTACGCGGTCTTGGAGAGGTCCTGGCTCACGACTATCGGGTTCCCCACATATAGGTCTGCTTCTTCAGCTTGAGGTAGACGAAGCTCTCGGTGGATCGCACGCCGGGGAGCGTCCGGATCCGTCGGTTGATCACTTCGAGCAGGTGGTCGTCGTCCTCGCAGACGATCTCCACCATGAGGTCGAAGGAGCCCGCGGTCATCACCACGTACTCGCATTCGGCCATGGCAGTCAGCGCTTCGGCGACGGGGTCGAGGTCGCCCTCGACGTTGATGCCGACCATGGCCTGCCGCCGGAATCCCACGGTGAGCGGGTCGGTGACGGCGACGATCTGCATCACGCCCTGGTCGAGCAGCTTCTGTACGCGCTGGCGCACGGCCGCCTCGGAGAGGCCGACGGCCTTGCCGATGGCGGCGTAGGGACGGCGGCCGTCCTCCTGGAGCTGCTCGATGATCGCCAGAGAGACGGCGTCGACCGTTGGGGACGCGCCGTTCCCGGTTCTGGAATCTGTGCTTCTACTGGCCACGACTTCACTGTGCACGACGTCTCGACTGTTCCGCAACCCCAAACCGATGAAATTCGTTGTTTGCAGCTCCAGATCTTGCTGAATCCGAAGTTCCGGGTGGGCGGGTATGTCGAAAGCGGCACCTGAGCGACTAGGGTGGGCATCTCAGCAATCGGACATCTGACAGGGAGGGGTGGCTGTGACCACCGAACTGCGCCGCCTGCGCAACTACATCGACGGAGAGTTCCGCGAAGCCGCCGACGGGCGGACCATCGACGTGGTCAACCCGGCCACAGGCGACGTGTACGCCACCTCGCCGCTCTCCGGCCAGGAGGACGTCGACGCCGCCATGGCGGCCGCCGCCCGCGCCTTCCCGGCCTGGCGCGACACCACGCCCGCCGAGCGCCAGAAGGCGCTGCTCAAGATCGCGGACGCCTTCGAGGAGCGCGCCGAGGAACTCATCGCGGCCGAGTCCGAGAACACGGGCAAGCCGCTCGGTCTCACGCGGACCGAGGAACTGCCGCCCATGGTTGACCAGATCCGCTTCTTCGCGGGTGCGGCGCGGCTGCTCGAAGGCCGCTCGGCCGGCGAGTACATGGAGGGTCTGACCTCCATCGTCCGCCGCGAGCCGGTCGGCGTCTGCGCGCAGGTCGCGCCGTGGAACTACCCGATGATGATGGCCGTGTGGAAGTTCGCCCCGGCGCTCGCCGCGGGCAACACCGTGGTCCTCAAGCCCTCGGACACGACGCCCGCGTCGACCGTCCTGATGGCCGAGATCATCGGCAGCATCGTCCCCAAGGGCGTCTTCAACGTCGTCTGCGGCGACCGTGACACCGGCCGCGCGATGGTCGAGCACCCGGTACCGGCGATGGCCTCCATCACCGGTTCCGTACGGGCCGGCATGCAGGTCGCCGAGTCCGCCGCCAAGGACGTCAAGCGCGTCCACCTGGAGCTCGGCGGCAAGGCGCCGGTCGTCGTCTTCGACGACACCGACATCGCCAAGGCCGTCGAGGACATCTCCCTCGCGGGCTTCTTCAACGCCGGCCAGGACTGTACGGCCGCGACCCGCGTCCTCGTACAGGAGTCGATCCACGACGAGTTCGTGACCGCGCTGGCCAAGGCCGCGCAGGACACGAAGACCGGGCAGCCGGACGACGAGGACGTGCTCTACGGCCCGCTGAACAACGCCAACCAGCTCAAGCAGGTCAGCGGCTTCATCGACCGCCTCCCGGCGCACGCCAAGGTCGAGGCGGGCGGCCAGCAGGTCGGCGACAAGGGCTACTTCTACGCCCCCACCGTCGTCTCCGGCCTCAAGCAGGACGACGAGATCATCCAGAACGAGGTCTTCGGCCCCGTCATCACCGTCCAGTCCTTCACGGACGAGGCGCAGGCCCTGGAGTGGGCCAACGGCGTCGAGTACGCGCTGGCGTCCTCGGTGTGGACCAAGGACCACGCGCGCGCGATGCGCATGTCCAAGAACCTCGACTTCGGCTGTGTGTGGATCAACACCCACATCCCGCTCGTCGCGGAGATGCCGCACGGCGGCTTCAAGAAGTCCGGTTACGGCAAGGACCTCTCGGCGTACGGCTTCGAGGACTACACGCGCATCAAGCACGTCATGACCTCGATCGAGGGCTGATCAGGACGCTGTTCCCCAAGGGTGGGCAATAGACACACTGTCTATTGCCCGCCTTTCGTGCGCGGGACGAGAGTGGGCGCCATGAGTGATCTTGGTCGTGGTCGAGTGTCGCGCCGTACGCTGCTCCGGGGACTAGGGACAGCGGGCGCGCTGGGCGCGCTCGCCGGGTGCGGGGTGCCCGCCGCGTACGTCGAACCGGGCGACCGGGCCGCCGAGGACCGGTCGGAGCGCGACCACAGCCTCCACTTCGCCAACTGGCCGCTCTACATCGACACCGACGACGAGAACGCGTCGCGGCGGCCCACCCTCGACGCCTTCACCGAGCGGACCGGGATATCCGTCCGCTACACCGAGGAGATCAACGACAACGACGAGTTCTTCGGGAAGATCAGCCCCTCGCTGATGAACCACCAGGAGACCGGACGCGACCTGGTCGTCATCAGCGACTGGATGGCCGCCCGGTTCGTCCGCCTGGGCTGGGTGCAGGAAATGGACCGGGCGAAGCAGCCGAACGTCGCCAAGTACCTCGATCCGCAACTGCGTACCCCCGCCTTCGACGCGGGGCGGCGGCACTCCGTGCCCTGGCAGTCCGGGATCACCGGCATCGCGTACAACCGCAGGAAGCTCGGCCACGACATCCGCTCCACCACCCAGCTGTGGGCCGACGACCTGCGGGGCAAGGTGACGCTCTTCTCGGGTCTCGACGAGAGCTTCGCGCTGCTGATGCAGGGCGAGGGAGCCGACGTCACGCGCTGGACCGCCGACGACTTCCACGCGATGTGCGAGCAGATGGAGAAGCTGGTCGCCCGCGGACACATCAGGCGCTTCACCGGCAACGACTACATCAAGGACCTCGCGAGCGGCGACGTACTGGCCTGCCAGGCGTACTCGGGCGACGTCATCCAGCTCCGGGCGGACAACCCCGACATCGAGTTCGTGGTGCCGGAGGAGGGGGCGGAGCTGTGGGCCGAGAGCCTGATGATCCCCAACCTCGCCCGCCACAAGCGCAACGCCGAGAAGCTCGTCGACCACTACTACGAGCCCGAGGTCGCGGCGGAACTGGCGGCCTGGGTCAACTACGTCTGCCCCGTGCCGGCCGCGCGCGACATCCTGGCCTCCGCGAAGGACGAGGAGACCGCCGCACTCGCCGAGGACCCGCTGATCTTCCCGGACGACGCGATGCGCCGACGGCTGGCGATCGCGCGGGACATCACGGCGCAGGAGCGGGCCGGCTTCGCGAAGAAGTGGAACGCGATCGTCGGGCTGTAGGGCCGCGCTTCCCCGGGGCCGGCCGCGTCAGCGCGTGCGCCGCAGGATGCCGTGCAACGTGTCCACGCGGTTGGTGGTGA
This sequence comes from Streptomyces agglomeratus, assembly GCF_001746415.1. Classification (NCBI taxonomy): domain Bacteria; kingdom Bacillati; phylum Actinomycetota; class Actinomycetes; order Kitasatosporales; family Streptomycetaceae; genus Streptomyces; species Streptomyces agglomeratus. The sequence continues at coordinate 2,410,090 of NZ_MEHJ01000001.1, read as the reverse complement.
TGGAGTCGACGCCCCGGTCGATCAGGCGGCGCATGGTGCGCCCGGTGTCGGCGGTCCACGCGGAGACCAGCAGCCCGTCCCGGTGCACCCGGTCCGTGAGGTCCCGGCTGACCAGCCCGAAGCGGTAGTTGAGCCAGCGCGGCTTCATCGCGTCGAGCAGCGTCGGGCGGGGCGGGGTGAGGGTCGTCCAGGTCATGGCGATCTCGGCGCCGGGGTCGGTGGCGCGTACGTCGAGCATGGCGGAGGTGCCCCCGCAGTAGTACGCGCGCTCCGAGGCCCCGCTCTCGTGGACGACGCCGACCACGGTGCGTACCGCCTCGGCCGTTGCGCCGGGCAGGTCGATCATGACCCGGTGGCCGTCGCCGAGGGTGTCCAGGGCCTCGCGCAAGGTCGGGACCCCGCCTGCGGTGAGGTCGCGCAGGTCGTCCCGGGTGAGGTGAGCGAGCAGCCGCTCGTGGCCCCACAGACGCTTGAGCGAGTCGTCGTGGAGCAGGACGGGGACACCGTCGCGGGTCAGCCGGACGTCGATCTCGACGGCGTCCGCGCCCCGCTCCACCGCGGAGCGTAGCGAGGCGAGGGTGTTCTCACGGACCCGGTACGGGTCGCCGCGGTGAGCCACGGCAGTGACGGTACGCATGGCCCCATTCTCCGTTGCCGGCGCAGTCGTCACTCGGTGCTCTTTACCGGGCAAGCCAGTTCGCCGTGTACGTGTCGATCTCGGCGGCGATCCGCGCCTTGCCCGCCGGGTCGAGGAACGACGCCTCCACGGCGTTCTTGGCGAGGTCGGCGACGCCGCGCTCGTCGAGGCCGAGGAGGCGGGCAGCCACCCCGTACTCGCTGTTCAGGTCGGTGCCGAACATCGGCGGGTCGTCGCTGTTGATGGTGACCAGTACGCCCGCCGCCACCATCTCCCGCAAGGGGTGCTCGTCCAGCGTGGCCACCGCCCGGGTCGCGATGTTGGAGGTCGGGCAGACCTCGAGCGCGATGCGGTGCTCGGCGAGGTGGGCCAACAGCGCGGGGTCCTTGACGGAGCTGGTGCCGTGGCCGATGCGCTCGGCGCCCAGGTGGTTCAGCGCGTCCCAGACGGTCTCGGGGCCGGTCGTCTCACCGGCGTGCGGGACGGAGTGCAGCCCGGCCGCGATCGCACGGTCGAAGTACGGCTTGAACTGGGGACGCGGTACGCCGATCTCCGGGCCGCCGAGCCCGAACGACACCAGACCCTCGGGGCGCAGGTCGACGGCCAGCCTCGCCGTTTCCGCCGCCGCCTCCAGGCCCGCCTCGCCCGGGATGTCGAAGCACCAGCGCAGGACGGTGCCGAGCTCGGTCTCCGCCGCCTTGCGGGCGTCCTCGATCGCCTCCATGAAGGCTTTCTCGTCGATGCCGCGGCGGGTGGAGCTGAACGGGGTGAGGGTCAGCTCGGCGTACCGGATGTTCTGCCGGGCCATGTCGCGGGCGACCTCGTACGTCAGCAGCCGGACGTCCTCCGGGGTGCGGATGAGGTCGACGACGGACAGGTACACGTCGATGAAGTGCGCGAAGTCGGTGAACGTGAAGTAGTCGACGAGCGCCTCCGGGTCGGTGGGGACCTTGGAGTCGGGGTGGCGGGCGGCCAGTTCGGCGACGATGCGGGGGGAGGCGGATCCGACGTGGTGCACATGCAGTTCGGCCTTGGGCAGCCCTGCGATGAAGGGGTGCAGATCGGTCATCGGATCCTCCGGTGTAGGGCGGCTGGAGCGGGTTCAAGGATCATCGCAGGCGGGCGGTACGGGCCGTAACGCAGGCCGTAGCATGGCGGAACCACGATGGGGGAGCACATGGCAGACAACGCGAACCACCCCTCGGGCCCGCCGCCCGAGCAACCGCGGGACCCCTGGGCACCGCCCGAGCAGCCGGCGCAGAAGGTGCCGCTGGACAAGCCGGCCGGACGGCCCCCGGTGCACGACCAGCAGACCGTCACCTCGATGCCGGCCGCCGAACCGGCGCCGGGCTTCGGTCCCGGCGCGGGCGGGGCTCCCGGGCAGGGCGGGGCGGTGCCGCCGCCTCCGGCCGCACCGGCACAGACCACCCCTGGCCAGTACGGATACCCGGCGTACGCGAACCCGCAGCCGCAGGCTCCGTACAACACCGGCGGCTACCCCGGATACCCCGGCTACGGCGGCCCGGCGGCCTGGACGGGACAGCAGGTCCCCGCCCCGGCCAACGGCTACGGCATCACCGCGATGGTGCTGGGCATCATCTCCGTCACGTTCTTCTGCGCCTACGGGCTCGGAATCATCCTGGGCGTTCTGGCGCTGATCTTCGGCATCCTGGGCCGCAAGCGGGTCGAGCGCGGGGAGGCGACGAACAGCGGCATGGCGCTGGCCGGGATCATCCTCGGCATCGCCGGCTTCGTGCTCAGCGCGGCGTTCATCGGGTTCGTCGTCTGGGCGATCGTCCAGTCGGAGAACGACAACGACCTCGATTCCGAGTACGACCCGTACGCGCACTCGTCACTCGTGGTCGAGGTGCCCGTCCGCGGTTAGACCCCGGCCCTCCCGGCCCCAGCGTCCTCCCCGTGGACCCCCGGTCGCCGACCGGGGGTCCACGGGGCTTTCGGAACGGTGGATTCCCCCCCTCTCACCTGCGCATTCGCTGCGAGCGCAGGTCATGCCACGACGGTCCCGCGTACGCCACGGACACTCCGTCCCGTATTTCCCGCTCACCTCGACACATGGTCGACCGATTCCGTCGCGTAACCAAAAGGCAACAACGGAATCCCTTGTTGGTGATCAGTGCCTCTGTCAGGATCGGCACTCAAATCCAGCTGGAGCTACGGAGTGCCTCATGGTCAACCGCTTCCCGGTGCAGGACCGATTCGCGGACGGTGCGCAGTACATCGGCGGACGGCTGCGGGCAGGAACCTCGGGACGGAGACACGCCGTCGTGGACCCCGCGACCGGCGAGAAGGTCTATGAGTACGAGCTGGCCTCCACCGCCGACGTGGACGCCGCCGTCGCCGCCGCGCGCGAGGCGTTCCCCGGGTGGGCCGCCACGACACCCGGCGAGCGCTCCGACGCGATGCACCGCTTCGCCGCCGTCCTCGCCGAGCAGGCGGACGACTTCGCGTACGTCGAGTCGCTCCAGTGCGGCAAGCCCATCAAGCTGTCGACCGAGTTCGACGTGCCCGGCAGTGTCGACAACACCGCGTTCTTCGCGGGTGCGGCCCGGCACCTCGAAGGCAAGTCGGCCGGTGAGTACTCCGGGGACCACACCTCGTACGTGCGCCGGGAGCCGATCGGTGTCGTAGGTTCCATCGCCCCCTGGAACTACCCCCTCCAGATGGCCGCGTGGAAGGTCCTGCCGGCGATCGCCGCGGGCAACACCATCGTCCTCAAGCCCGCCGAGATCACTCCGCTGACGTCGATCATGTTCGCGCAGGCGGCGAAGGAGGCCGGCATCCCGGACGGCGTCGTCAACATCGTCACCGGCGCAGGCAAGGACGTGGGCGAGCACCTCGTCGGGCACCCGGACGTCGTCATGACGTCCTTCACCGGCTCCACGGCCGTCGGCAAGCGCGTGGCCGAGATCGCCACCTCCACCGTCAAGCGCCTCCACCTGGAGCTCGGCGGCAAGGCGCCCTTCGTGGTCTTCGACGACGCGGACCTCGAAGCCGCCGTGCACGGCGCGGTGGCCGGCTCGCTCATCAACACCGGGCAGGACTGCACGGCCGCCACCCGCGCCTACGTGCAGCGCCCGCTGTACGACGCGTTCGTCGCCGGCGTCGCCGAGCTGATGGACGGCGTCCGGCTCGGTGACCCCTTCGACCCGTCCACCGACCTCGGGCCGCTCATCAGCCACGCCCAGCGCGACCGGGTCGCCGGTTTCGTCGAGCGGGCCCGTGCGTACGCCCGTGTGGTGGCCGGCGGCGAGGCGCCGGGCGGCGACCTCGCCAAGGGCGCGTACTACCGGCCGACGCTCGTCGCCGACGCCCCGCAGGACAGCGAGATCGTCCAGGCCGAGATCTTCGGCCCGGTCCTGGTCGTCCTGCCGTTCGACACCGACGAGGAAGGGATCGCGCTGGCGAACGACACCCCGTACGGACTCGCCGCCTCCGCCTGGACCCGCGACGTGTTCCGCGCGAACCGCGCCACCCGCGAGATCAAGGCGGGCTGCGTCTGGGTCAACGACCACATTCCGATCATCAGCGAGATGCCGCACGGAGGCTACAAGGCCAGTGGCTTCGGCAAGGACATGTCGGCGTACTCCTTCGAGGAGTACACGCAGGTCAAGCACGTGATGTACGACAACACCGCGGTCGCCCGCAAGGACTGGCACCGCACGATCTTCGGGGACCGATAGAGCTACGCCGCACGACCAGCGGCCATACCCACCCGAAAGGGCACTTGCGCATGGAGCAGTACGAGCCTGACAGCCTGTCCGCGGCCCAAGTGGCCGCGATGCGACGCAGCGCGACGAGCGGCCGGGGCGCCCTCACCCGCCGCTCCCTGCTGCGCGCCTCAGGCATGGGCGCGCTCGCGGTCGGCGGCCTGGGCACTCTGAGCGCCTGCGGCATCCCGCCCGCCAAGCGGGAAGGCGGCGCCCCGGCGTCCGACGACCACTCGGCCAAGGAGAAGCGGCTCAGCTTCTCCAACTGGACCGAGTACATGGACGTCAGCGAGGACGAGAAGAGCCGGCCCACCCTGGAGGCGTTCACCAGGCGCACCGGGATCACGGTCAAGTACACCGAGGACATCAACGACAACGTCGAGTTCTTCGGCAAGATCAAGCCGCAGCTCGCGGCCGGTCAGGACACCGGCCGCGACCTGATCTGCGTCACCGACTGGCTGGCCGCCCGGCTCATCCGGCTCGGCTGGGCGCAGAAGCTCGACCCGGCGAACCTGCCGCACGCCTTCGCCAACCTGTCCCCGCAGTTCCGGTCGCCCGACTGGGACCCGGGCCGGGCCTACTCGTACCCCTGGACCGGCATCTCCACCGTCATCGCGTACAACTCCAAGGCGACCGGCGGCAAGAAGGTCGACTCCGTCAGCCAGATGCTGGAGGACCCCTCCCTCAAGGGGAAGGTCGGCTTCCTCTCCGAGATGCGCGACTCGATCGGCATGACGCTGCTCGACTCGGGCAAGGACCCGGGGAAGTTCAGCGACGACGACTTCGACGCCACCGTCGCCCGGATCCAGAAGGCCGTCGACAAGAAGCAGATCCGCCGCTTCACCGGCAACGACTACACCTCGGACCTGAGCAAGGGAGACCTCGCGGCCTGTCTCGCCTGGGCCGGTGACGTCATCCAGCTCCAGGCCGACAACCCGGACATCAAGTTCGTCATCCCGGAGGCCGGCTACATCACCTCCAGCGACAACCTGCTGGTCCCGGCCAGGGCGCGGCACAAGACCAACGCCGAGAAGCTCATCGACTACTACTACGAGCCGCCCGTCGCCGCCGAACTCGCCGCGTACATCAACTACGTGTGCCCGGTCGAGGGCGTCCGCGACGAGCTGGCGAAGATCGACGAGTCGATGGCCTCCAACACGCTGATCCTCCCCGACAAGGCGATGGCCGCCAAGTCCCACGCCTTCCGCTCGCTCAGCAGCAAGGAAGAGACGGCGTACGAGGAGAAGTTCGCCAAGCTCATCGGCGCCTGAGCCGAGCCGCTGTCCGCTTCCGCCCCCTCTCACCACCCTGGGACCACACCCCATGACGCAGAAGACAGCAGGCGGCGACGTCCGCCTCTCCGGGATCAGCAAGACCTACGGCTCCTTCACGGCCGTACACCCGCTCGACCTCACCATTCCGCAGGGCTCCTTCTTCGCCCTGCTCGGCGCGTCCGGCTGCGGCAAGACGACCACCCTGCGGATGATCGCGGGTCTGGAGGACCCGACCACCGGCACCGTCTTCCTCGGCGACAAGGACGTCACCGACCTCCAGCCGTACAAGCGCCCGGTCAACACCGTCTTCCAGAGTTACGCGCTCTTCCCGCACCTGGACGTCGCCGAGAACATCGCCTTCGGCCTGCGCCGGCGCGGCATCAAGTCGTACAAGAAGCAGGTCGACGACATGCTGGACCTCGTCCAGCTCGGCGCCTTCGCCGGCCGCAAGCCGCACCAGCTCTCCGGCGGCCAGCAGCAGCGCGTCGCCGTCGCCCGCGCGCTCATCAACCACCCGCAGGTGCTGCTCCTCGACGAGCCGCTCGGAGCGCTCGACCTCAAGCTGCGCCGCCAGATGCAGCTGGAGCTCAAGCGCATCCAGACCGAGGTCGGCATCACCTTCGTCCACGTCACCCACGACCAGGAGGAGGCCATGACCATGGCCGACCAGGTCGCGGTGATGAACGGCGGACGCGTCGAACAGCTCGGCGCCCCCGCCGACCTGTACGAGAACCCGAAGACGACGTTCGTCGCCAACTTCCTCGGTACGTCCAACCTCATCGAGGCCGAGGTCGTCGAGACGGCGGGCGAGGACACTGTGGTCACCTGCGGCGGCTCCAAGCTCCGCGTCCCCGGCGAGCGGTGCGCCTCGCAGCCCCGCGCCGGCGGAAAGCTGCTCGTCGGCGTACGCCCGGAGAAGGTCTCGGTCGCGCACGCCGACGACGCCGGCACGATCGCGGACGGCCGCAACAGGATCACCGGCCGGATCGTGGCGTCCAGCTTCATCGGCGTCTCGACCCAGTACATCGTCGACAGCCCGGCCTGTTCGGACTTCGAGGTGTACGTCCAGAACATCGAGCGCGACGCGCGGCTGACACCCGGCGCCGAGGTCGTCCTGCACTGGAACCCGGCCCACACGTTCGGGCTGGACGCCGACCAGGACATCGACGCCGGCGTGGAGACGGTGGAGGAGAGCGCGTGAGCGTCACCGACGCGCCGCCCCTGGCGCCCTCACCGGTGGAGCCGCCCGCCCCGCGCAAGGCATCCACCCGCAAGCGGCTCGTACCGTACTGGCTGCTGCTGCCCGGCATCCTGTGGCTGATCGTCTTCTTCGCGCTGCCGATGGTCTACCAGGCGTCGACCTCGGTCCAGACCGGCTCGCTGGAGAAGGGCTTCGAGGTCACCTGGCACTTCCAGACGTACCTCGACGCGCTGAAGGACTACTACCCGCAGTTCATACGGTCGCTGCTGTACGCCGGCACCGCCACCCTGCTGTGCCTGCTGCTCGGCTACCCGCTCGCGTACATGATCGCCTTCAAGGCGGGCCGCTGGCGGAACCTGGTGCTGGTACTGGTCATCGCGCCGTTCTTCACCAGCTTCCTGATCCGTACGCTCGCCTGGAAGACGATCCTCGCGGACGGCGGCCCGGTGGTCGACGTACTGAACACCCTGCACGTCCTGGACGTCACGAGCTGGCTCGGCTGGACCGAGGGCAGCCGGGTGCTCGCCACACCGATGGCCGTGGTCTGCGGTCTGACGTACAACTTCCTGCCCTTCATGATCCTGCCGCTCTACACCTCGCTGGAGCGCATCGACGGCAGGCTCCACGAGGCGGCCGGCGACCTGTACGCCACCCCGGCGACCACCTTCCGCAAGGTGACCTTCCCGCTCTCCATGCCGGGTGTGGTCTCGGGAACGCTGCTCACCTTCATCCCCGCGAGCGGCGACTACGTCAACGCGGAACTGCTCGGCTCGACAGACACGAAAATGGTCGGCAGCGTCATCCAGTCGCAGTTCCTGCGGGTGCTCGACTATCCGACGGCGGCCGCGCTGTCCTTCATCCTGATGGCGATCGTGCTGGCCATGGTCACCGTGTACATCCGCAAGTCGGGGACGGAGGATCTGGTCTGATGGTGGTCATCCACTGGATACGGCGCAACCTCGTCGTCATCGCCGGGCTGCTGACGCTCGCTTACATGATCCTGCCGAACATCGTCGTGATGGTGTTCTCCTTCAACAATCCGAAGGGGCGTTTCAACTACGCCTGGCAGGAGTTCTCGCTGGACGCGTGGAAGGACCCGTGCGGCGTCGCCGACCTGTGCGGCTCGCTCTCCCTCTCGCTCCAGATCGCGGCCTGGGCCACGGTCGGCGCGACCGTTCTCGGCACGATGATCGCCTTCGCGCTGGTCCGCTACCGCTTCCGGGCGCGTGGCGCGATCAACTCGCTGATCTTCCTGCCGATGGCCATGCCTGAGGTCGTCATGGCCGCATCGCTGCTCACGCTCTTCCTCAACATGGGCGCCGAGCTGGGCTTCTGGACCGTCCTCATCGCGCACATCATGTTCTGCCTGAGCTTCGTGGTGACGGCGGTCAAGGCGCGCGTGATGTCGATGGATCCGCGGCTCGAAGAGGCCGCGCGCGATCTCTACGCCGGGCCCGTGCAGACGTTCCTGCGCGTGACCCTGCCGATCGCCGCACCCGGAATCGCCGCGGGAGCGCTGCTCGCCTTCGCGCTTTCCTTCGACGATTTCATCATCACCAATTTCAACGCGGGCTCCACCGTCACCTTCCCCATGTTCGTGTGGGGATCGGCGCAGCGCGGAACGCCCGTACAGATCAACGTCATCGGCACGGCGATGTTCGTCATCGCGGTACTGACGGTTCTCGGCGGCCAGCTCGTCGCGAGCCGGCGAAAGAACAACGCACAGCCCAAGTAAGCCCTGAAGGAGTTGGAAACCATGGCCCCAGTTGCCATGCGTACTGCTGCACAATCCCTTTCCGGCGCGAAGCCGGTGTCGTTCTGGCTGGACGCCCCCGAAAAGCCCGCACCACAGCCCGCCCTCACCGGCGACGAGCGCTGCGACCTGCTCGTTGTCGGCGGCGGATACAGCGGACTGTGGACCGCGCTCCTCGCCAAGGAGCGCGACCCCGGGCGGGACGTCGTACTGATCGAGGGGCACGAGGTGGGCTGGGCCGCCTCGGGCCGCAACGGCGGCTTCTGCGCCGCCTCCCTCACCCACGGCCTGAGCAACGGCCTCTCCCGCTGGCCCGGCGAGCTGGCGAAGCTGGAGGAGCTGGGCGAGCGCAACCTCGACGCCATCGAGGCGGCGGTGGCGGCGTACGGCATCGACTGCGACTTCGAGCGCACCGGTGAGATCGACGTCGCCACCGAGCCGCACCAACTCGCCGAGCTGAAGGAGATGTACGAGGAGGCCCGGAAGCTGGGCTTCACCGACCATCTGGAACTGCTCGACCAGGACGCGGTACGCGCCGAGGTCGACTCGCCCACCTTCATCGGCGGCCTGTTCGACCGGCGCGGTGTCGCCATGCTGCACCCGGCCAAGCTGGCATGGGGCCTGAAGCGGGCGTGCCTCGGTCTGGGCGTACGGATCTACGAGCACACCCGGGGCCTCGACCTGGTCTCGGCGGGCGCCGGGATGGCGGTGCGCACACCGTACGGCCGGGTCTTCGCCCGCCGGGTCGCGCTCGGCACGAACATCTTCCCGTCGCTGGTCAAGCGGGTGCGCCCGTACACCGTTCCGGTCTACGACTACGCGCTGATGACCGAGCCGCTCACCGACGACCAGCTCGCCTCCATCGGCTGGAAGAACCGGCAGGGGCTGGGCGACAGCGCGAACCAGTTCCACTACTTCCGCCTCAGCGCCGACAACCGGATCCTGTGGGGCGGCTACGACGCCGTCTACCCCTTCGGGGGCAAGCTGAGCGCGGAGATGGACCACCGCCCGGAGACGTACCTGAAGCTGGCCGAGCACTTCTTCCGCTGCTTCCCGCAACTGGAGGGGGTGAACTTCAGCCACGCGTGGGGCGGCGCCATCGACACCTGCTCGCGTTTCTCGGCATTCTTCGGGACGGCTCACGCGGGGAAGGTGGCGTACGCCGCGGGGTACACCGGTCTCGGCGTCGGCTCCACACGCTTCGGCGCGGACGTCATGCTCGACCTGCTCGCGGGCGAGCGGACCGAGCGCACGGAGCTGGAGATGGTGCGCAGCAAGCCGCTGCCCTTCCCGCCGGAACCTTTCGCGTGGGCGGGCATCGGCATCACCAAGTGGTCACTGGCCCGGTCCGACGACAACGGCGGGCACCGCAACCTGTGGCTGAAGGCCATGGACAAGCTGGGACTCGGCTTCGACAGCTGAGCCCCGGCCGGCGCCGGCGGGTGCGGCTGAGACCCGGCTCACACCAACGAGGTGACCGAACCCGCGTAATACTCCGGGCCCGTCCCCCTCTCCCTCGTGAACGCACTGGCTGCGCACACGAATGGAGGCCCGACAACATGACTGGCTCGGGGGCACACACCGCGGTGGACTGGCTCGTCTCGGTGGCACCGGACCCCGACGCCTGCCGGTGGGAATGGGAGCGCAACCCCCAGGGGGTCGCTCTCCTTCCCGCCGGCAGGCGCTGGGACGTCCTGATCCTGCCGGGCGAGCTGGGCTACCCCACGCTCGACATCCTGACCCGTCTCGTCGACCGCCCGGGCCCCGTACTGGCCGACTTCGGCGACTCCCGCATGGGCTTCTTCGTACCACCGGGCACGGTCGGGCAGTGGCTCGGCACCGGCGTACGTGGCGCGGGACACGGCACCTGGATCGTCGTCCCCTATCCCGGCCGGGCGGCAGGCGGCGTCCGCTGGCTGGTGCTGCCCGACGGCCGGGGCACGCTCACCGATCCGGCGCTGCTGGAGCTCGCGATGCACGAGGCGGCGGCGGGTATCGCGCGGGAAGGCGATGGCTGAGCAGGAGCAGCACGGCGCACAGGCACCAGCTGCCGGCCACGTCCAGCGGCCAGTGGTAGCCGCGCAGTACGAGGCCGGCGCCGGTGGCGAGCGTGAGGAGAAGCGCGAGGGCCGGCGGCCACCAGCGGTGGCGGCGTACGTACACGACGAGGAGCAGGGCCGCGCCTCCGTACGCGACCGCCGCTGTCGCCGTGTGCCCGGACGGGTAGTAACCGGTGTCCGGCGTCAGCGGCCCCGGCCGGGCGATCCACGACTTGAGGGGGACGACGAGGGCCGGCACCGCCGCCATGGCGAGGGCGGCGCCCGCGGCGCGGGGCAGGGCGCCGCGGCCGCCGCGCCACAGTGTGTACGCGAGCGCCGCGGCCAGCACCGGGAGAGCGACCGCCAGGTTGCCGAGATCGGCGAGGAATTCCGTGAGGCCGGCAGGGCCGTGGCCGACGGCGGCCCGGCCGAGGCGCTCGTCGGCGCGGCGCAGCGGACCGTGCGCGGCCACCTGCCAGGTGACCAGCGCGAAGAGGAGCCCGGAGAGAAGGAGCCAGGGCAGCGGCCCGCCGGCGCGACCGGAGAGGAAAGCCGGCAGCCCCGGAACAGGGGGGGGAGTTCCGGGGCAGCCGCCCGGACCGGGCTGCCGCGCGCCCCGGGGGTGTGGGGCGGGCGGCGATCCGATCGGTGAGGAGTTCCGGAGCCGAAGGCTCCAGTCATGTGCGCGAAGGCACGGCCAGGGCGGGGCAGGGGGTGCCTCGACCTGGAACCACCCGCAGTCCCCTGCGAGCGGGGTGTTTCTCTCATCTGCGGAAACCGTACGGCAGGTCGTGGGGGACCGACAGGCGGATTCCCATCCCGCCATTGGCCCCCCACACCTTCTTCACAGCTCAGACGCCGGCGAAGGCCGCCTCGATGATGTCCAGACCCTCGTTGAGCAGGTCCTCACCGATGACGATCGGCGGCAGGAAGCGGAGCACGTTGCCGTAGGTGCCGCAGGTCAGGACCAGCAGACCCTCGGCGTGGCACGCCTTGGCGAGCGCGCCGGCGGCGGCCGCGTTCGGCTCCTTCGTGTCGCGGTCCTTCACCAGCTCGATGGCGATCATGGCGCCGCGGCCACGGATGTCACCGATGATGTCGAACTTCTCGGCCATGGTGGCCAGACGGCCCTTCATGACCTCCTCGATGCGCTTGGCCTTCGCGTTGAGGTCCAGCTCCTTCATCGTCTCGATGGAGCCGAGCGCGCCGGCGCAGGCCACCGGGTTGCCGCCGTACGTGCCGCCCAGGCCGCCACCGTGCGGGGCGTCCATGATCTCGGCGCGGCCGGTCACCGCGGCGAGCGGCAGACCGCCCGCGATGCCCTTGGCCGTCGTGATCAGGTCGGGGACGATGCCCTCGTCCTCACAGGCGAACCACTGGCCGGTGCGGCAGAAGCCGGACTGGATCTCGTCGGCGACGAAGACGATGCCGTTGTCGTTGGCGAACTTCACGATCTCCGGCAGGAAGCCCTTCGCGGGCTCGATGAAGCCGCCCTCGCCGAGTACCGGCTCGATGATGATCGCGGCGACGTTCTCGGCGCCGACCTGCTTGCTGATCTGGTCGATCGCCTGCGCGGCGGCCTCGGGGCCGCAGTTCTCGGCGCCGGTCGGCCAGCGGTAGCCGTAGGCGACCGGGACGCGGTAGACCTCGGGGGCGAACGGACCGAAGCCGTGCTTGTACGGCATGTTCTTCGCGGTCAGCGCCATCGTGAGGTTCGTACGGCCGTGGTAGCCGTGGTCGAAGACGACGACGGCCTGGCGCTTGGTGTACGCACGGGCGATCTTGACGGCGTTCTCGACGGCCTCGGCGCCGGAGTTGAACAGCGCGGACTTCTTGGCGTGGTCGCCCGGGGTCAGCTCGGCCAGGGCCTCACAGACCTCGACGTAGCCCTCGTACGGCGTGACCATGAAACAGGTGTGGGTGAAGTCCTGGAGCTGCGCGGAGGCGCGGCGTACGACGGCCTCGGCGGAGGCGCCGACGGAGGTCACGGCGATACCGGAGCCGAAGTCGATCAGGCGGTTGCCGTCGACGTCCTCGATGATGCCGCCGCCCGCGCGCGCGGTGAAGACGGGCAGCACGGAGCCCACGCCACCGGCGACCGTGGCGGTGCGCCGGGCCTGAAGCTCGGCCGACTTCGGGCCGGGAATCGCGGTGACGACGCGGCGCTCCTGCGGGATTGCGGTCATGGGGGGCTCCTGGGGGTATTCCGGACGCTTCTTTACTTCGCAGGCTAGGGGTGGTGGGAGGGGGGTGGCATGTTCCGTTCGGGAGAAGTGGGGGCGTGTCCTTGTCCGTGGCGGACATAGCGGCCCGTAAACCCGGCCCGGGGGCCCCCGCCCGGGCCGGGCCACCCCCGCAGGCGGTGGTCAGGCTCCGGGCGGGGGATCGCCGGAGCCGCGCGATCTGTCAACGGCCGTGCCGGGCACTAGATTGACGGGTGCACAGACGCGCACGGCACGGCCTGGCTGGACAGGGGGCAGGGGTTCATGGACACCGACGGTACGTACGACGCCGGCGCCACTCACGCTGTGGGCGCGCCCGGCGGCCCCGGCGGCCGTCCGGGGCCCCCGTGCCCCACCCCGCCGGGCCGCCGCCCGCCGCGCCGCCCGGCCGGCCCGCCGCGCCGCCCCCGCCCGCCCACGCGCCCGCCGTCGGCCCCCCGACGGCCCGGTGGCTGAGCGCCGCGCGCCCCGACGCCGACGCGGGCATCTGGCGGTACGAACACGTCGTACGGGCCGCCTCGGATGACGACGAGGAGTCCGGGCGGCCCCCCCTGAGCGGCCTGCTGTTCGGCGCGTCGGTGAGCCTGGGCCTGTGGCTGCTGTTCCTGTGGCTGTTCAGCGCCATTCCGTACGTGAACGTGCCGCTGTGGCTCATCACCCCGTCCGACTGGTGGGCGCTCGGCAGGCTCAGGGAGTCGTACGCACCCCCCGTCGCCCACGACATCAGCACGCTGTACTACCAGGCCATGGCCCTCGGTTTCGCGCTGCTGGCCGCCCGGCTCGGGCACCTGGCGGACGCACTTCGGGCGCTCGCCGGCGACCGGCTGCCGCGCGTGCGCCTGCTGGCCTCTCTCGCAGGCGCGGCCCTCGCCGTCTATCTCGTCTGGACCGGCGACGTACCCGTGCTGAATCTCGTGCTCAGCGTGGTCCCCCTCGACTGGCTGACGGGCGGCGGTGACCGCTACCTGGCGGCGACCGTCTCCTACCTGGTCTACACACCGGTCTGCCTCCTGGTCGTGTGGCCCTTCGCCCGTTGGGGGAAGTGGCTGACCGCGTGGCGCGGGCGCTCCGAACCGCGCGTGCGGAACACGGCCCCGGCCCCGGTGCCCGCACAGGGCGCCACGTCGGCGGCCGAGTGGCCCGAGCTCCGCTCCGCCGGACAGGAGGCCGTGGCGGAGCACCTGGCGAACGAGGTGCGCGCGGGACGCATGACCGACGTGGACTGCGCCCGCATCCGCCGCGCCTGGTTCGCGGCCCGGGCGAATCCCGCCCGCCGGGCCGCCTTCGCCGAAGAGGTCGTCCGCACCGGCGCGGCGGCGTACACCCACCCGTCCGGCGCCCGCGACCTGCCGTCGCGGACCGCCACGCACGACCTGCTGACCAGCCAGCTGCTGATCGGCACGTACGCGGACGACGCCCGCAACCCGAAGCGGCTCAGGGGCGCGGGCGCCGCCCTCGAACCCGCGCTGCTCGGTACGTCCCTGCTCGCCGTCGGCCCCTCCGGCGTGGGCAAGACCCGCCGCCTCGTCCGGCCGGTCACCGAGTCGCTAGCCCTCCAGGCCCTCGCGGGACAGGCCGCCGTGGTGACCGTGTGCGCCGCCGGTACGAGCCTGGGAGCCGACGATGCGTACGACCTGGTGGTCAGGCCGGGCGACCCCGACTCCGCCTACGACCTCGACCTGTACGGGGGAGTCCAGGACCCCGACGAGGCCGCCGTCCTGCTGGCCGAGGGACTTGTCGGCGATCTGCCCGACGTGGACACCAGGCGGGGCGCCACCGCCCTCGCCCAGCTCCTCGGTCCCTACCGGGCGGCGTACGGGCGTCTTCCGGGCGTTCCCGAGCTGCGCGAACTCCTCGACGGCGGGCCGGACAGGCTGACCGCGCTGCGGGCGGAACTGGAGGCGGGCGGCCACGGTGTGATGCTGCGCGAGCTGGCCGCCCGGGAGCGGCAGAGCGGAGCGGCGGGCGACCCCGGCCAGGCCCTCGCCGACCGGATCGCACTCCTGGACCGGCCGGCCTTCGCCGCGTTCTTCGACACCACGGGTGCGACGCGGCCCTTCTCGCTGCGGGCGCTGGAACACCCGGTCCGCGTGCGGATCGACCTCCCGGAGCGCGGCCACGCCGACGCCTCCCGGCTGCTCGCCCGGCTGCTGCTCGCCCAGTTCCAGGCGAGCGCGGTGGCGCGCGCCGACCGCTCCCTGTTCGCCTGCCTGGTCCTCGACGACGCCACCCGGACGCTCACCCCCGGGACGGTCCGGGGCCTGCAAGGGCTGCGGTCCGCCAACGCCGGCGTACTCCTCACGCTCCGTACCCTCGGGGACGTCCCCGAGGAGCTGCGAACGGCGCTCCTGGGGGCCGTCGGCTGCCGGATGACGTTCTCCGGGGTGACGACCTGGGACGGAAAGTACTTCGCGGAGGCGTGGGGCACGACGCGGGTGGAGGAGCGGGACGTGACGGCGCGCGCCGTCTACGCCGACCAGCCGCTCGTCCGCGTGCTGCACGGCTTCCGCAAGCGCGTGACGGGCAAGGACGTGGTCAGGAACGCCGTCACCGTCCGCAAGGTCGAGCGGGAGCGCTGGTCGGCGTCCGACCTCGCTCACGCGGTGCCCATGGAGCACGCCGTGCTGTCCCTGACGAGCGTCCGGGGGGAGCGCACGCTGCCCCTGCTGGTCGATCTGCTCACGTGACGCCCGCTCCCGTACACCCTGGCAGAATCGGGGTAGGCCGTTCATACGGGACGGCGCATTCCGCAGCCTCATAGATTTGACGGTCCCATGCCGCCCACGCTCGCCTCCCTCGTCCACCATTCGGCGCTCAAGCTCACCGTGCGTGCCGGGGAGGACCGGCTGGACACGCCGGTGCGCTGGGCCCACGTCAGCGAGCTGCCCGACCCGGTTCCGTACATGGAGGGCGGTGAGCTGCTCCTCGTCACCGCCATGAAGCTGGAGGCCGAGGACCCGGAGGCGATGCGCCGCTACGTGCGGCGGCTGGCGGGGGCGGGGGTCGTGGGGCTCGGCTTCGCCGTCGGCGTCCACTACGAAGACATCCCGCAGGCACTCGTCGACGCCGCCACCGAGCAGGGCCTGCCCCTGCTGGAAGTGCCGCGCCGTACTCCCTTCCTCGCCATCAGCAAGGCGGTCTCCGCCGCCAACGCCGCCGACCAGTACCGCGCCGTGACCGCCGGTTTCGAAGCGCAGCGCGAGCTCACGAAGGCGGCGCTGTCCGGCGACGGGCCCGGTGACCTGCTGGCCCGCCTCGCCTCGCACGTGAACGGCTGGGCCGCGCTGTACGACGTCTCCGGCGCGGTGGTCGCCGCCGCGCCGGACTGGGCCGCGCGGCGCGCAGCCCGGCTCACCGCCGACGTGGAGAGGCTGCGGGAGCGGCCGGCGCCCGCGAGTTCCGTCGTCGGCGGCGGCGGAGCGGACAGCGACGCCGAAGCGGACGACCGCGTCGAACTCCAGTCCCTGGGCGCGGGGCGGCGCGTACGCGGCGTACTCGCGGTCGGGACGGGGGCTCCGCTGGGGACGGCCGAGCGGTACGCCGTGCACTCGGCCATCGCGCTGCTGACGCTGACGACGGAGCGGTCCCGGTCCCTCCAGGCAGCCGAGCAGCGGCTCGGCGCGGCGGTGCTGCGGATGCTGCTGGCGGGCGAACCGGACCACGCGCGGGCGGTGGCGGGCGATCTCTACGGGGCGCTGCTGGACGCCCCCTTCCGGCTGCTCATCGCCGAGCCGGCGGCCGCTGAGGCGGAGGGCGCCCCGGCGGGGGCCGACCCCCTCCACGCGCTGGCCGACGCGATGGAGTCGGCGGCGATGCGGGCGGGCGAACCGGTGCTGGTGGTGCCGGACGGCGACCGGCTGGTGGTGCTGGCGGCCGACGGGGGCGACGCGGTGGCCGCGTGCCTCGCCCACACGGAGGCGCGGCGCGGCGATTCGGCGCGGCCGCACGAGCCGGCGGGCCAGGACGAACTGGTGGTCGGCCTCTCGGCGCCGGCCGGGCCGATCGCGGCGGTCGGGGCCTACAAGCAGGCGGAACAGGCGCTCTCGGTCGCCCGGCGGCGCGGGCGCGCGCTCGTCGAGCACGAAGAGCTGGCCGCCGGCTCGGTGATGCAGCTGCTGGCGGACGACGCGGTGCGGTCCTTCGCGGACGGCACACTGCGGGCCCTGCACGAGCACGACGCGAAGGGCAGGGGCGACCTGATCGCGTCCCTGCGGGCATGGCTGTCGCGCCACGGCCAGTGGGACGCGGCGGCGGCGGACCTGGGCGTCCACCGGCACACGCTGCGGTACCGGATGCGGCGGGTCGAGGAGATCCTGGGCCGGTCACTGGACGACGCGGACGTACGGATGGAGCTGTGGCTGGCGCTGAAGGCGACGTCGGGGGCGGGGTCCGCCTGAAGGAGTGCCGGGTGACGGGGTCCGCCTGAAGGAGTGCCGGGTGACGGGAACCTCCGGCAGCGGCACCCGGGACCGCACGACCAGCCGCGCACCGGCGCGTTCCCCGTACGACCACGACGCCCGAACCCCGCCCACCCCGCACGCCCGACGCCCCCCGGCCCGCACCACGCCCCGCCGCAACACCCGTCGTCCTCCAAACCGGCGTCTCCGCGACGCGCAGCACTCCACCTCGGACAAACGACCTGGAGGGTCCGGACCCCTAACGTGGTGGCATCAGCACCCACCCCCTCGGAAGGGCCGGAACGACATGACTTCCACCCACGCCTTCTGGCTCGCCGGCCGCCAGGCCACCGGCGAGGACGCTTTCGACGTCACGTCCCCCTGGGACGGCCGGCTCGTCGCCGCCGTGAGCATCCCCACCGACGCGCAGGTCGAAGAGGCCGTCGCCGCCGCGCACGCCGTGGAGGCCGAGTTCGCGGCCACCCCCGCGCACGTCCGCGCCGCCGCCCTGGACCACGTCAGCAAGCGTCTCGTGGAGCGGACGGAGGAGATCGCGCAGCTGATCTCCGCCGAGAACGGCAAGCCGATCAAGTGGGCCCGCGGCGAAGTCGGCCGCGCCGTTTCCGTGTTCCGGTTCGCCGCCGAGGAAGCCCGCCGTTTCAACGGCGGCGAGGCCCAGCGCCTCGACACCGACGCCGGTGGCGTCGGCCGCCTGGCCCTGACGCGCCGCTTCCCCCGCGGCACCGTCCTCGGCATCGCGCCCTTCAACTTCCCGCTGAACCTGTGCGCGCACAAGGTCGCCCCGGCCATCGCCGTCGGCACCCCGATCATCCTGAAGCCGGCGCCCGCGACGCCGCTGTCCGGCCTGATCCTGGGTGAGCTGCTCGCCGAGACCGACCTGCCGGCCGGTTCGTGGTCGGTGCTGCCGGTCGCCAACGACAAGATGCCCGCGCTGGTGCAGGACGAGCGGCTGCCCGTCATCTCCTTCACCGGGTCCGAGAAGGTCGGTTACGCGATCATGGACTCGGTGCCGCGCAAGCACTGCACCCTGGAGCTCGGCGGCAACGGCGCGGCCGTCGTCCTCGCCGACTGGGCCTCGGACGAGGACCTGGACTGGGCCGCGACCCGCATCGCGACCTTCTCCAACTACCAGGCCGGCCAGTCCTGCATCTCCGTGCAGCGCGTGATCGCCGACGCGTCCGTGTACGAGCGTCTCGTCCCGAAGATCGTCGCGGCCGTCGAGGCCCAGGTCACCGGCGACCCGAACGACGCCGCCACCGACGTCGGCCCGCTGGTCGACGAGAACGCTGCCAAGCGTGTGGAGTCGTGGGTCGAGGAGGCCGTCAAGGCGGGGGCGACGCTGCTCACCGGCGGCAAGCGCGACGGCGCGTCGTACGCCCCGACCGTGCTCGCCGACGTACCGGCCGACACCACGATCTCCTGCGAGGAGGTCTTCGGGCCGGTCCTGACGGTGCGCCGGGTGGAGGGCGAGGCCGAGGCGTTCGCCGCGGTCAACGACTCCAAGTACGGCCTCCAGGCGGGCGTGTTCACGCACGACCTCCAGACGGCCTTCCGCGCCCACCGCGCGCTGGAGGTCGGCGGCGTGGTCGTCGGCGACGTCCCCTCGTACCGCGCGGACCAGATGCCGTACGGCGGCGTCAAGCAGTCCGGCGTCGGCCGCGAGGGTGTGCGGTTCGCGATGGACGACTACACGTACGAGCGGGTCATGGTCCTCACGGGCCTCGCCCTCTGACCTCGTACGACAACAGAGCCACGGCCGGAGCCCACTGTGCGGGGGCTCCGGCCGTTTGTTTGTATCCCCACGCGCGCACGCGTGCGATTGAGGAGCGGGAGCAGTCTGCCGCTCGCCCCGCCACTGGGGTTTGACCCTGCCCACCCGCGACCTCGGGGAGGCGTCATCGCCGCGATGTTGACCGCCATCGGCTCACTACTGGCCTCACTGGCGGCAGCGGCGGCGGCCGTCTACGGCACCCGGGGAACGAACCGTTCGGCTCGGCAGGGTGAAGTCATCGGCGGATACGAGAGCCTGACCGCCCGGCTGATCATTGAGCGCGACAAGGCAGAGGCAGACCAGGAGATCGCTGTGGCCGCTGTTGTTCCCCCGGAGGGACGGGCGGGCAGGGATGCCCTACACCGTCCCCGGTGCCGGGCCCGAGCGGTGCGCCCGGTAAGGCCGGACCGTCAGGGGCGGGCCTGTTGTGAAAGTGCTGGTCACACAGCCAATCGCCGTTTTGTTCACGAAAGAGTGATGTTGCTGGATTGTGTCGCGGCTTGGGTGATCACGCCGGGACGATGACCGTGTTCGGTATGACCAACCGTGACACCAAGGAGTCGTCGAAGTATGTCCAAGCCTGTTGTCAGCATCTGGGGCCCCCTTCCGGGAGCTCAGCCCGCAGCCACGGAAACGGACCCCTGGGACACCGCATGGGAGCTCCGCAACGGGACCGCCTGGGTCTTCTACAGTTCATCCAACCAGACGGCCGTCAAGCGGCCAGTGATCCTCGCCGACGGCTTCGCCATGGGACCAAGCAGCGGGCACGTGCTGTACGACGGCTTGGAGAACGGGGACTACCCGCTCATCTCCTCGCTGCGTGAAAACGGCTTCGACGTTGTCCTGCTGGGCTTCAGCGACCGGTCCGCTTCCATCCTCGCCAACGCCGACGTCGCGATCGAGTGCATCCGCAGGACGGTCGCCGACCGCGAAGGCGGCGCCATGCTGACGGTAGGTGGCTTCAGCATGGGAGGAATGGTCACCCGCTATGCCCTGGCCAAGATGGAAAGGCAGAGGGAGGACCACCAGACCGCCACCTACCTCTCCTACGACACCCCGCACCGCGGCGCGTGGCTTCCCCTCGGAGTCCAGGCATTCGCCCACTTCGTCAAGGAAAAGTGGGGCAACACCAACCCGCTCCTCAGCCTCTACTCCGACTTGGTCAACAGCCCGGCCGCACGCCAGATGCTGCGCTGGCACGTCGCAACCGGCAGCGAGGTCACCCTCGACGTCGCCGCCGGCCAGGATCAGGAAAGGACCGACTTCCTGGAAGCACTCCAGCGGGTGGGCGACTGGCCCCAGCGTCCCCGCCTGCTCGGTGTCGCCAACGGAACGGGCACCGGCATCGGGAACAGCATCCCCGCCGACGACACTGCGATGGCCGCCCACGGACCGAAGGCGAACGCCCAGCTCCGCACCCAGGGCCAGGGACGGCAGACGGTCGCCCAGATGACGGAGGCGGGCCAGGCCCCGGTCTCGATCAACACCAACGGCTTCCCCGAACTCGACGGCGCTCCCGGCGGCCTCTTCCCCAAGGCACCTCTCCTGGAAGACGCCGCCAACTTCGGCATGGCTGCCGTGCTGGCCTCGATGGTCAACGAGCAGCGGGCGGAGCTCATCCACAACGCCTCCACCTTCGTCCCCACCATCAGCGCCGTGGCGTCGGCCGACATCGACGACCCCACCGCCCTCTACTCCAAGGTCGACCGCGAGAGCAGCGACCTCCACGACTTCCTCTGCGCCAGCACCAACGAAGGCCACACCGTCATGACCCCGGAGCTCGGCAAGTGGATCCTGGCCCAGCTCCAGGAAATGTAGCCACCGGCCAAGGATGCTCCGGCGAGTACGGCTTCAGACCGTGACGGCACCGCCGAACAGCTCGGTCTCAACCCGAGATCTACTTTCGCAACAGGTCCCAGCGCCCCACGAAGACGCCCCGCTCACCACGAGCGGGGCGTCCTTGCGTTGCCGGTCAGGATGCGGAGACGGCGTCCTCCGTGCTTCGGCTCTCGCCCGGGTGGTCGGTCATATCGAGAACCATTGCAATCTCCCCGCACGGCAGTTGGAGTTGCCTGCCGATCGTGTCCGGGTACTGGGCGGGCGGTGTTGATGACCCGGCGGACGCGGCGCCGGTGCCGGACCGCCACTGCCCGAACATGGCGTGCGGTACACGCCAGGCGCGCGCCCTCGGCGCGGGGCGGGCCGGGTCGGCGCCACCGGCGGTGTTGGCGGTCGGTCAGGGTGACCGGCTCGCCCAGTAGTCAGCTCGTAGCCCAAAGCCCCCTCACCGTGACGGGCAGGGAGCGTCAGGTGGCTCGCAGCAGCGCGTAGTTGTAGCGGCCCGATTGTTCAGAGCCTCCGTCCACTGGGAACTGGCCCTCGTGGATGGGGTGCCGCCCCGCCATCAGGCCGTATTTCTCAGCGTAGGCAAAGCTTGCCCGGGGAAGCGGCTTGCGCCAGCTCGGCAGGAGTAGGGATAACGGGTCCAAGTGCTCGGAGGCGATCAGGATCACCAGCGTCCCGGGTGCGTCCGAAGCGACGAACAGCTTGCGCTGGGAATCGAATCCGAAGCCGCTGTCCATCACGACATCGTTCACGGGATGGGGTGCCCCGGCTGCTGAAATGTCGCTTTGCAAGCCGCATTCATCACACCTGTACGTGTACGTGGTGTAGTTGGCGTCGCTGTCGTGGCCGTTGGCCCACGCGTCGAGCTCGTCCTGCGCCTCGATGGTCGAGTCGACTGTCCGGAACGGTGAGCCCGGTACGGTTGGCTGTCCTTCTAGGCCAGCCCATCGGCAGTTAGCCTGCTGCACGCGCGATGGCACGAACCCCAGATCGACTGGAAAGCGCCCCCGCCGTACGACTCCGTAGGGCTTCAGCTTGCCCCAGCTGGCGTCGGCGTTGGTCCAGGCGGCGCCCGGGGCTGGCTGGCGCGCTTCTAAGACGACAGCACCGGGGAATCGGCGTGGGCCTTTGCGTGTGACTTCGAGCATTACGAGTTCCATAGGGCCCCCACAACCGGTGATGCGATCGTATGAGGTCTGCCCGAACCGGTAACACCGCACTCACCTCGGCAGCTGCCTACTTGGGGATGCGCGTGCAGGCGTTACCCCGCGCGGTGGGCACGTCCAACCGCTGGCAGCAGGCGGTCGGTTCCACCCCGATGACGACCTGCTGGAACGACCCCCGCGCCGGGCCGTCATGGAGCCGAGCCGTTGGATCGGCGCCACGCCCCTGTGATCAAATGCCTCCCATTGCCCGGCGCGGCGGCCGCCACGCCGGGCACCGCACCGACGAGGGGACAGCATGAGCGGGGGATTCAATGTCGACGGCAGCGCGCTGCGCACCTATGCCAAGAACGGCGTGGAAGCCGCAGCAGGCCGGATCGACGCCATCCGGGCCCGTACACAGCAACTGGCGCTGACCCAGCAGGCGTTCGGGAAACTGCCGCAGTCGGACGAGCTGAAGGCCGACTACGACACACAGCGCAAGGAGTCCCGCGACGACCTCGAGGACGCCGTCGACACCCTGTACGCCATAGTCGACGCGCTCAGGGAGAGCGCGGACGCGTACCACACCACTGAGAAGAAGATCAGCGGTGGCCTGGGCGGGGGTGCCTGATGGGCGCGGGGCAGACGGCGGGTGATGCCCTGAGCCGCATCAATTTCGCGCTCGACTGGAGCAACCCGCTCGCGGGTGTTCTGGACGAGATCATCCGCGGCATCATGAAGCAGTTCAACCTGGACGAACTCCTTGAACAGGTCAGCGGGGACAACGAGCTCCTCGCCGAGACCGCCGTCCAGTGGCGCAAGGCCGCCAACGACCTGCGCGGCGTGGTCGAGGACCTGGTGGCCGAACGCCGCACGCTGGCCACCCAGTGGGAGGGCGAGGCGTTCGAGAGCTTCCACAAGATGATGTCCGAGTTCGAGGAAGCCCTCACGGGCGAGGCCGCGGACATGGACACCATGGCCGAGCTCCTCGAAATGGCGGCCCAGGAGTGCGCTGCCGCCGAACAGTTGATGCTCGACCTCATCGTCGAGATCGTGGAGATCGCGATCGCGACCGCCGCGACCTCTGCGATCCTCTCGCTCATAACGGCAGGCGCCGCAGCCGCCATCGGTCCGCTCATCGCGGCCGCGGGCATCGCCCACCGGGCGGCGAAGGCCGTGAGGATCACCGCGAAACTGGCGGACGCACTGGCGGACATCGCCAAGCGCATGCAACTGCTGCGCAAGATGATGAAGGCGCGGAATGCCCTGCGTAAGGGTCCCAAGCACTTCAGCGGCGGCCTCATGCGCTACATAAAAAAGGTGGATGAGCGCGGCAATCCGATCGCTGATCGAAATCCCAACGATCTGGCCATGTATGTGGGCTACAAGGTCGTCAAGAGTGGTGTGAAGGGCGTCGTCAAGGACGTGATCGGCGCCGACCCGGCCGGCGCGGTCCAGGGAAGGCTTCTGGAGGACGGGCCCGGGGTGGCGGAGGAGCGCTACGAGTACCACCAGCGTCCCGCTCCTCAGCGTTTCGACGAGCGTACGGACGTGACTCCTTCGGGTGCTACTAGGACAATTAGGGACGATTTCGGGTGAGCCGAACGAAAAATGCGGACTTTGTCCGTGAGACGGTCGAGCGGGCGAGGGCATTGGTGCCGGCGGGCGAGGTGCTGCGTGCCGATCACGGGGTCATTTTGGCCCTACGGGCACCGTCGCCCGGCTATTTTCGCCGCCCGCGTGTTCTGCGGTCCGAGCGCCGTACGCTCGGTGGCTGGTTGTTGATGCCGGTGAGCTGGCTCTTGATAATCATGACGGCCTCCTGGAACCCGGTCGAGTGGTTGGTCGAAGCGTTCACGGAGCGTGAGAAGAAGAGGCCGGGCAAGCCGTTTCACGGCGGCTGGAACAGCATGGCCGGCCATCTGGCCCGCAGCCTGGTGCCTCGGACGAGGAACCCGGCAAACCCGGCGCCCGTGGTGATGCAGGTGACCGACCGCCGCCTCCAGCTCGCCTACGTCTCCCGCGCGCGCTCCTTCACGGGCGGACCCGGTCCGGTCGAAGTCGGGTGGTCCACGGACCTGCGCAACGTGACCTGGATCCGCGACCGGAGCGACGTGGTGGGCGGTGACCACGAGATCGGTTTCGTCGACGGTTCATGGTGCTCGGTCCACTTCGGCGGCCATGGCTGGAGCCGTATGGCGTCGGCGTTCCCGGTCCGGCTGAGTCACCTCGACCAGGTTCCGAACCCGGGATGGGCGGCCAGGTGAGAGGCCGCCGTCACTGAGCGGCCCAGGAAGGCCCGGCAGCGACTGCCGGGCCCTTCCGTCCTGCCCGCGCCGCAACCGCGCGCCAGGCGGGCGCGCGGGGCGCGGCGCACCCGGTCCCGCACGCGATCGGTGCGCCAGGGGTGGTGGGGATGCCGGGAATCGGATAGATACGGTCGAGTAAAACCAGTCGGTAATGCGACCGGCCGGGCCACGACTCGCGGCGAGGTGAGCTCCTCATGTCCGCACAACCGATCCAGCAGCCCAAGGTCTCCGAGCGCGAAGCACGCCAGGTCGCCGAGGCGGCGCGCGAGCAGGACTGGCGCAAGCCCAGTTTCGCCAAGGAACTCTTCCTCGGCCGCCTGCGCATGGACCTCATCCACCCGCATCCGATGCCACCGCCCGAGGACGCGGCGCGCGGCGAGGCGTTTCTCGACAAGCTCCGGGTCTTCTGCGAGGAGAAGATCGACGGGGCACGGATCGAGCGCGAAGCGAAGATCCCCGACGAGGTGATCAACGGCATCAAGGAGCTCGGCGCGCTCGGCATGAAGATCGACATCAAGTACGGCGGTCTCGGCCTCACCCAGGTGTACTACAACAAGGCCCTGGCGCTCGTCGGCTCCGCCAGCCCCGCCATCGGCGCGCTCCTGTCCGCGCATCAGTCGATCGGCGTACCGCAGCCGCTCAAAATTTTCGGCACGCGCGAGCAGAAGGACGCCTTCCTGCCGCGCCTCGCCCGTACCGACATCTCCGCCTTCCTCCTCACCGAGCCGGACGTGGGCTCGGACCCGGCCCGGCTCGCCACGACGGCGGTGCCGGACGGTGACGCGTACGTCATGGACGGCGTGAAGCTCTGGACGACGAACGGGGTGGTCGCCGACCTGCTGGTCGTCATGGCGCGCGTCCCGAAGTCGCAGGGGCACAAGGGCGGCATCACCGCCTTCGTGGTGGAGGCGGACTCGCCGGGCATCACCGTCGAGAACCGCAACGCGTTCATGGGCCTGCGCGGCCTGGAGAACGGCGTGACCCGCTTCCACCAGGTACGGGTCCCCGCCGCGAACCGCATCGGCCCCGAGGGCGCCGGTCTCAAGATCGCGCTGACCACGCTCAACACCGGCCGCCTCTCGCTGCCGGCGATGTGCGTGGGCGCGGGCAAGTGGTGCCTGAAGATCGCCCGCGAGTGGTCGTCGGTGCGCGAGCAGTGGGGCAAGCCGGTCGCCTTCCACGAGGCGGTCGGCTCGAAGATCTCCTTCATCGCCGCGACCACCTTCGCTCTCGAAGCGGTACTGGACCTCTCCTCGCAGATGGCCGACGAGGACCGCAACGACATCCGCATCGAGGCCGCCCTCGCCAAGCTGTACGGCAGCGAGATGGCCTGCCTGATGGCCGACGAGCTGGTCCAGATCCGCGGCGGCCGGGGCTTCGAGACCGCGGACTCGCTGGCGGCGCGCGGCGAACGGGCCGTCCCCGCCGAGCAGATCCTGCGCGACCTGCGCATCAACCGGATCTTCGAGGGCTCGACCGAGATCATGCACCTGCTCATCGCGCGGGAGGCCGTGGACGCCCACCTGAAGGTGGCGGGCGACATCATCGACCCCGACAAGCCGCTCTCGGCGAAGGCGAAGGCGGGCGCGAACGCGGCGGGCTTCTACGCGAAGTGGCTTCCGAAACTGGTCACGGGGCCGGGCCAGCTCCCGCGCTCGTACGCCGAGTTCCACCCGTCCGGGCACCCGGACCTCTCGGCGCACCTGCGCTACGCCGAACGCTCGGCACGCAAGCTCGCCCGCTCCACCTTCTACGCCATGTCGCGCTGGCAGGGCCGCATGGAGACGAAGCAGGGCTTCCTCGGCCGCATCGTCGACATCGGCGCGGAACTCTTCGCGATCAGCGCGGCCTGTGTACGCGCCGAACTCCTGCGCACGACGACGGATCACGGCCGCGAGGCGTACCAACTGGCCGACGCCTTCTGCCGCCAGTCCCGCATCCGGACGGAGGAACTCTTCAACCGGCTGTGGACCAACACCGACGACCTCGACCACAAGGTCGTCAAGGGCGTCCTGTCCGGTACGTACACCTGGCTGGAGCAGGGCATCGTCGACCCGAGCGGTGAGGGCCCCTGGATCGCCGAGGCCGCACCCGGCCCCTCGCAAAGGGAGAACGTCCACCGCCCGATCCGCTGAGCGGACCGCGTGCGACCGGGGGCGGCGGCCGGCCGCCGCCCCCGGTCGTCCAAGGGGCGAAACGGCCCGGGTCCACCGCCGCGTACGCGGCAGGATGGGCCCGTGACCGTCGTAGACATCCCAGGCTCCAAGTCCGTGACCGCCCGCGCCCTCTTCCTCGCCGCGGCGGCCGCCGGAACCACCACCCTCCTGCGCCCGCTGCGTTCGGACGACACCGAGGGCTTCGCCGAAGGGCTCGGCCGGCTCGGGTACCGGGTGGAGTGCGGGCCGGACGCCTGGCGCGTCGAGGGCCGGCCGCAGGGGCCAGGCGCCGGTGAGGCCGACGTGTACTGCCGCGACGGCGCCACCACCGCCCGCTTCCTGCCCACGCTCGCCGCGGCCGGCGCGTCCGGAACGTACCGCTTCGACGCGTCGCCGCAGATGCGCCGCCGCCCGCTCGCCCCGCTCACCGACGCGCTGCGCTCGCTCGGCGTCGACCTGCGCCACGAAGAGGCCGAGGGCCACCACCCGCTGCGCGTCACCGCCGCCGGCATCAAGGGCGGCGAAGTCACCCTGGACGCCGGGCAGTCGTCGCAGTACCTGACCGCCCTGCTCATGCTCGGCCCGCTCACCGCCGAGGGCCTGCGCATCACCGTCACCGACCTCGTCTCGGCGCCGTACGTCGAGATCACCCTGGCGATGATGCGCCGCTTCGGCGCCGAAGTGACGTGCGAGGGCAGCACGTTCACCGTCCCGCCCGGCGGCTACCGGGCGACGACGTGCGCGGTGGAGCCCGACGCCTCCACCGCGAGCTACTTCTTCGCCGCGGCGGCGATCTCGCCCGGCCGCGAGGTCACGGTCCCCGGGCTCGGCGCCGGCGCGCTCCAGGGCGACCTGCGGTTCGTCGACGTACTGGAACGGATGGGCGCCCAGGTCCGTATCACCGCCGACAGCACCACCGTCCGGGGCACCGGCACCCTCAACGGCCTCACGGTCAACATGCGTGACATCTCCGACACCATGCCGACGCTCGCGGCCGTCGCCCCGTACGCCGCCGGACCGGTCCGCATCGAGGACGTGGCCAACACGCGCGTGAAGGAGTGCGACCGGCTGGAGGCGTGCGCGGAGAACCTGCGCCGGATGGGCATCACGGTCGCCACCGGCCCCGACTGGATCGAGATCCGGCCGGGCACGCCCCGCCCCGCCGAGATCGCGACCCACGGCGACCACCGCATGGCCATGTCCTTCGCCGTCACCTCACTGCGCACCGCACCCGGCGTCACCTTCGACGACCCCGGCTGCGTACGGAAGACCTTCCCCGGCTTCCACGAGGCGTTCGCGGCGCTGCGACGAGCCTGGTAGCCGTGCGCGGACGGCCGCGCCCTGTCCGGCCCCCTCGACCGCGTGGACGTGCGGCTGTGGCGCGAGCCGCACCCGTGCACCACAATCGTGCCCTCACCACGCGTCAACAGAACCAGGGGTCACGCATGTTCGGGTCGGCACAGTACGGTCGGCGGCGTGGGGCGGCGCTCGCGGTAAGCGCGGTCCTGTTCGCGGGTGTGGCCGGGTGCGGCGGCGGCGAAGACGGCCGGGACGACAAGAAGCCGGGGGACAGGGGCAGGGCGACCGCGAGCGCCGGGCCCAGGGCCCTCACCGAGGCGCAGCTCACCGCAGCCTCCTTCACCGACGGCGAGACGGTCGGCAAGTACACCGCGTCCGAGTTCAGCCTCGGCGCGCCGCACGGCGACGACTACACCGCGGACCCCGCCGTCTGCCAGCCTCTCGTCAGCCTCGCCGCCGGCGTCACCGACCACGACCTGCGGAGCGAGGTCAACCGCCGGGTCGACGTCCCGGACGAGATGCTCGGCACCACCGTCGCCGTCCAGCTCCGCTCGTACGGACGCGGCGACGCGGCCCGTGTGATGAAGGCCCTCGCCAGGGCCGGTGAGAAGTGCGCCGACGGCTTCACCGAGGTGCGGGCCGTCGCCAGGGGGAAGTACCTGAAGGTCGAGCCCGTCCGGGCGCCCGGGTTCGGAGCCGGCGCGGACGAGACCAGGGCGTACCACTTCACGATCCTGGACGTGAAGGGCAAGCTCAAGCTGCACGAATACCTCACCGTCGTACGGTCCGGCTCGGTCACTCTGTCCTTCCGCGCCGACCTCCTCGGCACCAAGGACATCGGCGGCGTGCCCCGTGAAGTCACCGACGCCCAGTGGGAGAAGTTCCGCGCGGCGGTGGCCACCGGGTGACCGCCGAGCCGTCCGTACTCCTGTCCGACCGGTACGACGGCGGCGAAACGAGAGGGACTCGCTGTCCATCCAGTGGACCATTGCGGCAACAATGGGGGGCATGAGCGACAGCCCAGCCCCTCTTGCCGACCCGCACATCGCCTTCGACCCGTCCGAAGGCCGCCGGGACATCGTCGTCCTCGGCTCCACCGGGTCCATCGGAACCCAGGCCATCGACCTGGTCCTCCGCAACCCCGACCGCTTCCGCGTCACGGCGCTCTCCGCGGCCGGCGGCCGGGTCGGACTGCTCGCCGAGCAGGCCCGGCAGCTGCGGGTCCGTACCGTCGCGGTCGCCCGCGAGGACGCCGTGCCCGCGCTGCGCGAGGCGCTGAAGGCGCAGTACGGCACCGCTGAGCCCCTGCCCGAGATCCTGGCGGGGCCCGACGCCGCAACCGAGGTCGCCGCCTCCCCCTGCCACACCGTCCTCAACGGCATCACCGGCTCCATCGGCCTCGCGCCGACCCTCGCCGCTCTCGAAGCGGGCCGTACCCTCGCGCTCGCGAACAAGGAGTCGCTGATCGTCGGCGGCCCGCTCGTGAAGGCGCTCGCCAAGCCCGGCCAGATCATCCCGGTCGACTCCGAGCACGCCGCGCTCTTCCAGGCCCTCGCCGGCGGCACCCGCTCCGACGTGCGCAAGCTCGTGGTGACCGCGTCCGGCGGGCCCTTCCGGGGACGTACGAAGACCGAGCTGGCCGGCGTCACCCGTGAGGACGCACTCGCGCACCCCACCTGGGCGATGGGCCCGGTGATCACCGTCAATTCGGCCACCCTGGTGAACAAGGGGCTCGAAGTCATCGAGGCGCACCTCCTCTACGACATCCCCTTCGACCGCATCGAGGTCGTCGTGCACCCCCAGTCGTACGTTCACTCGATGGTGGAATTCACCGACGGCTCGACGCTCGCCCAGGCGACACCGCCGGACATGCGCGGACCGATCGCCATCGGCATCGGCTGGCCCGAGCGCGTCCCGGACGCCGCACCCGCCTTCGACTGGTCCAAGGCGTCGACGTGGGAGTTCTTCCCGCTCGACAACGACGCGTTCCCCTCCGTGGGACTCGCCCGCCACGTCGGTGCGCTCGCGGGCACGGCTCCGGCGGTGTTCAATGCCGCGAACGAGGAATGCGTCGACGCGTTTCTCGCGGGACGGCTGCCGTTCACCGGAATCGTGGATACGGTCGCCGAAGTAGTGGCCGAGCACGGCACCCCCCGTACGGGAACCTCGCTCACGGTCGCGGACGTCCTGGAAGCCGAGACCTGGGCACGCGCCCGGGCCCGTGAAATCGCAGCACACGCATCAGCAGCACAGGCAGCAGTACAGGCAACAGCGGAGGCTCGCGCATGACGACGATCCTGTTGACGGTCCTCGGGATAGTCATCTTCTTTGCCGGACTGCTGATCTCCATCGCATGGCACGAACTCGGTCACCTCTCGACCGCCAAGCTCTTCGGCGTCCGCGTGCCGCAGTACATGGTCGGCTTCGGCCCGACCCTCTGGTCGCGCCACAAGGGCGAGACGGAGTACGGCATCAAGGCGATCCCGCTCGGCGGGTACATCCGCATGATCGGCATGTTCCCGCCGGGAGCCGACGGCAGGATCGAGGCAAGATCGACGTCGCCGTGGCGCGGCATGATCGAGGACGCCCGTTCGGCGGCGTACGAGGAGCTCCGGCCGGGCGACGAGACACGGCTCTTCTACACGCGCAAGCCGTGGAAGCGCGTGATCGTGATGTTCGCCGGCCCCTTCATGAACCTGATCCTCGCCGTGGCGATCTTCCTCGGCGTCTTCATGACGATCGGCCTGAACCAGCAGACGACCACGGTCGACACCGTCGTTCCCTGCGTCGTCGCGCAGAGTGAGAACCGCGACTGTCGCAAGGGCGACCCCGCGTCGCCGGCCAAGGCCGCGGGCCTGGAGAAGGGCGACAAGATCGTCGCCTTCGACGGGGAACCGGTCAAGGACTGGGCCACCCTCTCGGACCGCATCCGCGGGACGATCGGCACCGCCTCGATCACGGTGGAGCGCGACGGCCGCGAGAAGGTCCTCCAGGCCAACCTGATCGCCAACAAGGTGGCCAAGAAGGACGCCCAGGGCCAGCCCGTCGCCGATCAGTACGTCAAGGCCGGCTACCTCGGCTTCGGCCCCGGCACGGCGGTCGTCCCGCTGTCCTTCACCGACTCGCTGGACCGCATGGGCGTCATGATCGAATCCGGTGTGGACTCGCTCATCGACCTGCCGTCCAAGGTCCCGGACCTGTGGAACGCGACGTTCAACGGCGAGGAGCGCAAGGCCGACTCCCCGATGGGCGTGGTCGGCGCGGCCCGCGTGGGCGGCGAGATCCTCGGGCTCGGGCTGCCCATGGAGAACACCGTCGGGATGATGCTGTTCCTCATCGCGGGCTTCAACCTCTCCCTCTTCCTCTTCAACATGCTCCCGCTCCTGCCGCTCGACGGCGGGCACATCGCGGGCGCCCTGTGGGAGTCGCTGAGGCGCAATGTGGCGAGGGTCTTCCGGCGGCCCGACCCGGGCCCCTTCGACGTCGCCAAGCTGATGCCGGTGGCGTACGTCGTCGCCGGGATCTTCATCTGCTTCACCGCGCTGGTCCTGGTGGCGGACGTGGTGAACCCCGTCCGAATCTCCTGACACATGCGGCTGTCCGGCGGTCCCCCAAGGGGTGGACATGCCGACGTGGTGTGCTCCGGGCTCTCGCGGTGACGTAACCTCGAGGTCCGGAGCCCGCCGATCTCGGGACCTTGATCCACACCTTGGGGTTGCACAGCAGATGACTGCAATTTCTCTCGGAATGCCGTCCGTTCCGACGAAGCTCGCCGACCGTAGGGTCAGCCGCAAGATCCAGGTCGGATCCGTGGCCGTCGGCGGGGACGCACCCGTCTCGGTGCAGTCGATGACGACCACCAGGACGTCCGACATCGGCGCGACGCTCCAGCAGATCGCGGAGCTGACCGCCTCGGGCTGCCAGATCGTACGGGTGGCCTGTCCCACCCAGGACGACGCCGACGCGCTCGCGACCATCGCGAGCAAGTCGCAGATCCCGGTGATCGCGGACATCCACTTCCAGCCGAAGTACGTCTTCGCCGCGATCGACGCCGGCTGTGCGGCGGTCCGGGTCAACCCGGGCAACATCAAGCAGTTCGACGACAAGGTGAAGGAGATCGCCAAGGCGGCCTCCGCCACCGGCACCCCGATCCGCATCGGCGTCAACGCCGGATCGCTCGACGCCCGCCTGCTGAAGAAGTACGGCAAGGCCACCCCGGAGGCCCTCGTCGAGTCCGCCCTCTGGGAAGCCTCCCTGTTCGAGGAGCACGGCTTCGGCGACATCAAGATCTCGGTCAAGCACAACGACCCGGTCGTCATGGTCAACGCCTACCGGCAGCTCGCCGCGCAGTCCGACTACCCGCTGCACCTCGGTGTGACGGAGGCCGGCCCGGCGTTCCAGGGCACCATCAAGTCCGCCGTGGCCTTCGGCGCGCTGCTGAGCGAGGGCATCGGCGACACCATCCGCGTCTCGCTGTCCGCGCCGCCCGTCGAAGAGGTCAAGGTCGGTCTCCAGATCCTGGAGGCGCTCAACCTCAAGCAGCGCCGCCTGGAGATCGTGTCCTGCCCGTCCTGCGGCCGCGCCCAGGTCGACGTGTACAAGCTCGCCGACCAGGTCGCCGCCGGTCTCGACGGTCTGGAGGTGCCGCTGCGCGTCGCCGTCATGGGCTGCGTCGTCAACGGTCCCGGCGAAGCCCGCGAGGCCGACCTGGGCGTCGCGTCCGGCAACGGCAAGGGACAGATCTTCGTCAAGGGCGAGGTCATCAAGACCGTCCCCGAGTCGAAGATCGTCGAGACCCTCATCGAAGAGGCGATGAAGATCGCCGAGCAGATGGAGAAGGACGGCGTCATGTCCGGAGAGCCCGCCGTCTCCGTCGGCTGACCCTCCCGCGCCCCGGCAACCGGAGCCCCGCCTCACGGCGGGGCTCCGTTTCCGTGTGCGACGCCCCGTGGACACGCCCGGTAGAGTGCGGAGATCAGCAGACCGTACGGTGAGGCCCCTCACGTGTTGACTCAGACCACTACCCGGGTCCTCGACCCCGGCGAACTCGGCGCCGCGCTCGCCATCCTCGAGAGCGAGCCCGTCGCCAACGCCTTCGTGACCTCGCGCGTCCAGGCCGCCGGTCTCGACCCGTGGCGCCTCGGCGGCGAGATGTGGGGCTGGTACGCCGACGGCCGCCTGCGCTCGCTCTGCTACTCCGGTGCCAACCTGGTCCCGATCTGCGCGACGCCCGAGGCCGTACGCGGCTTCGCCGACCGCGCCCGCAGGGCCGGCCGCCGCTGCTCCTCGATCGTCGGCCCCGCCGAGGCCACCCGCCAGCTCTGGCGCCTGCTGGAACCCAGCTGGGGCCCGGCCCGCGACGTACGCCTCAACCAGCCGCTCATGGTCACCGAGGAACCCTCGCGCGACGTCCGGCCCGACCCGCGCGTACGGCGCATCCGCAAGGCCGAGATGGACGTGATCATGCCCGCGTGCGTGGCGATGTTCACCGAGGAGGTCGGGGTCTCGCCGCTGGCCGGCGACGGCGGGCTGCTCTACCAGGCCCGCGTCGCCGAACTGGTCGCGGCAGGGCGCTCGTTCGCCCGTATCGAGGACGGCAAGGTCGTCTTCAAGGCGGAGATCGGCGCCGCGACCTCGCAGGCGTGCCAGATCCAGGGCGTCTGGGTGGCCCCCGAATTCCGCGGCCAGGGACTGTCCGAGACCGGCATGGCCGCCGTCCTGCGCTACGCGCTGGCCGATGTCGCGCCCGTTGTCAGCCTGTACGTCAACGACTTCAACACGGCGGCGCGCGCGTCGTACCGCCGGGTCGGCTTCCGCGAGGTCGGCGCGTTTATGAGCGTGTTGTTCTGACGCGGCCTGGAAGTAGGGTGCGCAGCATGGCACCTCTCACCGGGGGCGGACCCCGGACCCCCGCCGTTGTGGTCGCGCCGGTCGACCTCGCCGCGCGCGTGGACGAGGCGCTCGCCGTACAGGCGCTCGCCTTCGGGCTCACCGACGAGGAGATCGGGGTGCGCCGTCACATCGTGCTGCGCCACCTGCTGAACCCCGGCGCCCGGGCGCTCGGCGCCACGACGCCCGACGGACGCCTGGTCGGCTTCGTCTACGGGATGCCCAACGACCGCGCGCACTGGTGGTCCACGGTCGTCGAGCCGTACCTGCGCCGCGCCGGCAACGACGCCTGGCTCGACGACGCGTTCGTCATCACCGAACTGCACGTCGACCCCGCCCACCAGGCACGCGGCATCGGCCGGGAGCTGATCACCACCATCACGGACGCCGTGGACCAGCCCCGCTCGATCCTCTCCGCGATCGACATCGAGAGCCCGGCCCGCGGCCTGTACCGGGCACTCGGTTACGTCGACCTGGCGCGCCAGGTCCACTTCCCGAGCGCTCCCCGGCCGTACGCCGTGATGGGGGCGCCGCTCCCGCTGCGCCGTCACCGCGGGTAACGGATTTCCCGTGTCTGTGCAGCCCGGCTAACCTCCTAGCCATCACACTTTTCTTCGCAGGAGTTCACCATGGCCCAGGTCCAGCGCATGTCCCGTCTGATGGTCAAGACACTGCGTGACGACCCGGCGGACGCCGAGACGCTCAGCCACAAGCTGCTGGTGCGCGCCGGGTACGTCCGCCGGAACGCGGCGGGGATCTGGACCTGGCTCCCGCTGGGCAAGAAGGTCCTCGAAAACATCGCGCGCGTCGTGCGCGAGGAGATGGACGAGATCGGCGGCCAGGAGGTGCTGCTCCCCGCGCTCCTGCCCAAGGACGCGTACGAGGCGAGCGGCCGCTGGGAGGAGTACGGCGACCTGCTGTTCCGCCTCAAGGACCGCAAGGGCGGCGACTACCTCCTCGGCCCGACGCACGAAGAGATCTTCACGCAGACGGTCAAGGACCAGTGCACGTCCTACAAGGACCTGCCGGTGATCCTCTACCAGATTCAGATCAAGTACCGCGACGAGGCGCGTCCGCGCTCCGGCGTGCTGCGCGGCCGTGAGTTCCACATGAAGGACTCGTACTCCTTCGACACGACGGACGAGGGCCTCGCCGAGGCGTACGCGCTGCACCGCGCCGCCTACCAGAAGATCTTCACGCGCCTCGGCTTCGACTACCGCATCGTCTCCGCCGTGTCCGGCGCGATGGGCGGCTCGGCGTCCGAGGAGTTCCTGGCCCCGGCCGCGGCCGGCGAGGACACCTTCGTGGACTGCCCCGCGTGCGACTACGCCGCCAACACGGAGGCCGTCACCTTCAGCGCCGAGGCGGTCGCGGCCGCGTACGACATCGCGGAGCACGGCCCGGTCGTGGAGCTGGACACCCCCGACACCCCGACGATCGAGACCCTCGCCGCCCACCTGGGCGTACCGGCGTCGGCGACCCTCAAGAACCTGCTGGTCAAGGTGGACGGCGAGATCGTCGCGGTCGGCGTCCCCGGCGACCGCGAGGTCGACCTGGGCAAGCTCGGCGAGCACCTGGCGCCCGCCGTCGTCGAACTGGTCACGGCCGAGGACTTCGTGGGCCGCCCCGACCTCGTACGCGGCTACGTCGGCCCGCAGGGGCTGGAGAAGGTCCGCTACATCGCCGACCCGCGCGTCGCCGACGGCACCGCCTGGATCACCGGCGCCAACAAGCCCGGCAAGCACGCCAAGAACGTCGTCGCGGGCCGCGACTTCGACGTCGACGACTACCTGGACGTCGTCGTCGTCGAAGAGGGCGACCCCTGCCCCCAGTGCGGCACCGGCCTCAAGCTCGACCGCGCGATCGAGATCGGCCACATCTTCCAGCTCGGCCGCAAGTACACCGACACCTTCCAGCTCGACGTGCTCGGCCAGCAGGGCAAGCCGGTCCGCGTGACCATGGGCTCGTACGGCATCGGCGTCTCGCGCGCCGTCGCCGCGCTCGCCGAGCAGTCCGCCGACGACAAGGGCCTGTGCTGGCCCGCCGAGATCGCCCCGGCCGACGTGCACGTCGTCGCCGCGGGCAAGGCGCTCCAGACCGAGCTGGCCGTCGAGGTCGCGGACAAGCTGGGCGCGGCCGGCCTGCGGGTGCTGGTCGACGAGCGTCCGGGCGTCTCGCCCGGCGTGAAGTTCACGGACGCCGAGCTCATCGGCGTACCGAAGATCCTGGTGGCGGGCCGCCGCAGCGCCGAGGGCGTCGTGGAGCTCAAGGACCGCCGCACGGGCGAGCGCGAGGAGCTGACGGTCGACGAGGCGATCGCCCGCCTGACCGCCTGACCGCCTGAGAGAACCGGCACCACACACCACGAGGGCCCCGCGCGGATCGCGCGGGGCCCTCGTGGTGTGGGGGGGGCATCGGCAAGGGCGCGCTCCGGCAGCCGCCGGGCCCCGCTACAGCCAGCCGGCGAACTCCAGCAGCAGTTCGGCGTCCTGGTGCCGTCCGGCGGCCGACGCCCGCACGCCCGACTCCACCGCCCGGAACAGCGTCCAGCCGTGCAGCCTCGCCCGGTCCACGTCCAGCGAGTCGGCCAGCTTGTTCACCCGGCGGCGGGTGCCGGACGCGCCCGTCGCCGTCGCCACCAGGTCCTCGACCCGGTCGCGGACCAGCCGGGCCAGGTCGTACGCCCGCTCGCCCACCAGCGGCTCGGGACCGACCGCCAGCCACGGCGCCCGGTCGCCGGCGAGCACCTTGCCCTGCCTGAAGTTGCCGTGCAGCAGCAGGAGTTCGTCGGTGCACGCCGTCAGCTCGTCGCGCGCCGCGAGGGCCGCCTCCACCAGCGGAGCGAAGGCCGGGCCGGCCGAGCGCATCGCCGCCGCCTGGCGGGCCGTGCGCTCGGCGACGGTCTCGAAGGGGTGGCCGGGGGCCGGCTCGATCCACAGCCGGCGAACGATCCCGGCCGCCTCCAGCAGGGCCTTCGCCTCGGGCAGGGAGCGCAGCGACACCTCGGAGTGGAGGCGCTCCAGCAGGAGCTCACCGGCCCCGTAGCCGCCGTCCAGCAACTGGACCGCGCCCCACCCGTTCCAGTGCGCCAGCGCCGCGTGCTCCGCGGCGGGCCCGGCCGCCTCGGGGGCGATCTTGAGCGCCGCGGGGGTGCCGTCCTGCTGCCGTACGAGGACGACCAGGCTGCTCCTGCCGCCCGGGTTCTGCACCCGCTCGACACTCAACTTCCGCCGCGCGACGGCCTCTTCGGCCAGCTCGGGCAGCTGCCCCAGCCAGTCGGCGGCCACGTCCGGGTACGCCTCGCCGAGCGCTCGTACGAGGCGCTGCGGCGGTTCGAAAAGCATGCGTGTGGTGTCCCCTTCAAAGGCCGTTTCAAAAGCCGGTTCGACAACCGGTTCAAAGCTCACTGCTTGCGGCTCGTGGCCGGCGTGGTCAGCTCGGCGAGCCCGGGAAAGGCTACGCCGCGCCCCCGCCAGCGCACGGACCGCACCGCTGCCTCCCGCAGCGCCGCCGCCGCCTCGCGCCGCAACGGGCCGGTGGCGGCGCGTACGACGTCGGAGTAGACACCGGCCACCCGGTCCTCCAGCTCGGCCGCGAGCCGTACGGCCGCCGCCCCGTCCGGCACGGGGAACGGCAAGGCGTACGCGGCGGCCGCCGCCACCGGGGCCGCGCCCAGCCCGCGCACGGTCCGCTCCAGCGCGTCACGCCGCGAGCGGTGGGCGTCGTACGCCTGGCGCGCCTCGTCCCGGCGCTCGTCGGCGACCCGGCCGCCGACGACTCCGTACCCGTACACGGCGGCATGTTCGGCGGCCAGCGCGGCCTGCACGGCCTCCACCGCCTGTGTGGTGGTCGGCGTCGCGCTCACCCGTCGCTCCCTTCGGTCAGCAGATACACGTGGGCGGCGCCGGCCGCGGCGACGGACGCCAGCAGCCGCGCCAGCTCCGGGGGTGCGTCCAGGAGTGCCGCGCTGTGCGCGTCGGCGCCGCGCCGCTCCTCGGCGGCGAGCTCCTTCAGCGCGGCCGCGCGCTCCGTGGCGACGGCCGGGGGCACCGGGGCACGCCCCGCGGCGCCTTCTCCCCGCAGCGCGTCCGTCTGCCTGGCCACCGCGTCGCGCAGCGGCTCCAGCCGGCCGGCGGCGGAGGGGTGCGCGGCGATGACGGCGTCGTACCGCGCCAGCAGGGTGCGGCGGGCCCGGGCTGAAGCCCTGCGCAGCGCCGCCTCCGCCCGCGCGGCGGCGGCCACGGTGCCGGCCGTGGATCCTTCCCGGCCGCGCGGCGCCGGATCGCCCGCACATCCGCCGGTCAGCAGCGCGGCGGCGGCGGCCCCGGTCGCCGCGAGCGCACCCCTGCGTGTGGTTTCCGTGCGCCGCACCTGTGTCTCCCTCGGGCCTCTGCGGTGATCACCGCAGGCGAGCGTACCCGCGGCTCCCCGGCAGGCGGACGGCAACACCCCTCGGGACCGGATACCCTTTGATCTGACACGCGACGATCCACACAACAGCACACGCGGCCGAGGAGTCACCCGGATGAGCACCACCCAGAGCGACAGGCTGCGCGCACTCCTGGAGCCACTGGTCAGCGCGGAGGGCCTCGATCTGGAGGACATCGAGGTGTCCCGGGCCGGCAGGCGCCGCCAGCTGAGGATCGTCGTCGACTCCGACGAAGGCGTGGAACTCGACACCTGCGCGGATCTGAGCCGCGCCATCTCCGAGAAGCTCGACGAGACGGACGCGATGGGCGAGGGCGAGTACGTCCTCGAAGTCAGCTCCCCGGGCGCCGACCGCCCGCTGTCCGAGCACCGCCACTACGTACGGGCCACCGGCCGCCTCGCCAAGCTCACGCTGAACGACGCCACCGAGCTGGTCGCACGCATTCTGACCGTGGACGACGAGGGGCTCGACCTCGAAGTGCCGGGCGTGAAGGGCCGCAAGCCCACCGCCCGCCGGGTCGCCTTCGCGGACATCGCCAAGGCCCGGGTGGAGATCGAGTTCAGCCGCAAGGACAAGAAGGAAGAGGAGGCGTAGCCATGGATATCGACGTAAAGCTCCTGAAGGGCTTGGCGAAGGAAAAGGAGATCTCCTTCGACCTGATGGTCGAGGCGATCGAATCGGCCCTCCTCATCGCGTACCACCGCACCGAGGGAAGCCACCGCCGCGCGCGCGTGGAACTGAACCGTGAGAGCGGCCATGTGACGGTCTGGGCGAAGGAAGACCCGGCCGACCTGGAAGAGGGCCAGGAGCCCAAGGAATTCGACGACACCCCGTCCGACTTCGGACGGATCGCGGCCAGTACCGCCAAGCAGGTCATCCTCCAGCGTCTGCGCGACGCCGAGGACGACCGGACCTTCGGTGAGTACGCGGGCCACGAGGGCGATGTCGTCACCGGCGTCGTCCAGCAGGGCAGGGACCCCAAGAACGTCCTCGTCGACATCGGCAAGCTCGAAGCCATCCTGCCGGTGCAGGAGCAGGTGCCGGGCGAGGAGTACACGCACGGTCTGCGTCTGCGGTCGTACGTCGTACGGGTGGCCAAGGGCATGCGCGGCCCGTCC
Organism: Streptomyces agglomeratus; assembly: GCF_001746415.1. Lineage (NCBI taxonomy): Bacteria > Bacillati > Actinomycetota > Actinomycetes > Kitasatosporales > Streptomycetaceae > Streptomyces > Streptomyces agglomeratus. The sequence continues at coordinate 2,370,857 of NZ_MEHJ01000001.1, read as the reverse complement.
GTGACGCTTTCCCGCACGCACCCGAACCTCGTGAAGAAGCTCTTCGCTCTCGAGGTCCCGGAGATCGCCGACGGTTCAGTCGTCATCGAGGCCATCGCCCGCGAGGCCGGCCACCGCTCCAAGATCGCCGTACGCTCGACCCGCTCGGGTCTGAACCCGAAGGGCGCCTGCATCGGCCCGATGGGCGGCCGTGTGCGCAATGTCATGGCCGAGCTGCACGGCGAGAAGATCGACATCGTGGACTGGTCGGACGACCCGGCCGAGATGGTGGCCAACGCCCTGTCGCCCGCGCGCGTCAGCAAGGTCGAGGTCGTGGACATGGCCGCCCGCTCCGCCCGGGTGACCGTGCCCGACTACCAGCTGTCGCTGGCCATCGGCAAGGAGGGCCAGAACGCCCGCCTCGCCGCCAGGCTGACCGGCTGGCGCATCGATATCCGGTCCGACACCGAGCAGCCCTCGGACCAGGACTGAGACACGTTTTACGACAACAACCGTTCGATTTCTGCCCCCATGGGGCGAGGTCGCCGCGGGGAGGTAGACTTAATAGTGTCTGGCCGGACGCATGCCCGCGTGTGCCCTGAGCGAACCTGTGTGGGATGCCGGGAGCGAGCGGCCAAGCGCGATCTGCTGCGCATCGTGGAGATCGAGGGTGAATGTGTCCCCGATCCTCGCGGTACGCTGCCCGGCCGGGGTGCGTACATTCACCCCGCCCCTGCGTGTCTCGCCCTGGCGGTCCGCCGCCGGGCGTTTCCCCGGGCCTTTCGGGGCCGGGCACCGCTCGGCACAACGGCTCTGAGCCGGTTTGTCGAGCAGGCAACAGCTACACCGTAAGAAGAGAACGGCACGGATAACCGTGCGGTCAGGTACCTCGCGAGTTGGAAGTAGGTCGAGATTGCGATGAGCACTCGATGAGTACGCGATGAGTACGCCCATGAAGTAGCGACGGTCCGGCGGTAACCCGGACCTAAAAGGAGCGAAGTGGCAAAGGTCCGGGTTTACGAACTCGCCAAGGAGTTCGGTGTGGAGAGCAAGGTCGTCATGGCCAAGCTCCAAGAACTTGGCGAATTCGTCCGTTCGGCGTCCTCGACGATCGAGGCGCCGGTTGTACGCAAACTGACTGACGCACTGCAGGGTCCCGGCGGCAACGCCGGCAAGTCCGCAGCAAAGCCGGGCGCGCCGCGTAAGGCGACGCCCGCGAAGCCGTCTCCGGCGGCCCCCTCGTCTGCGCCCTCCCCGGCCCAGGCGGCACGTCCGGGTGCCCCGAAGCCCGGCGCACCGGCCCCCAAGCCGGCTGTCGCTGAGGCCCCCGCGAGCACGCCGCCGGCGTCCGCGCCGTCCGGTGCCCCGCGTCCGGGTCCGAAGCCCGCGCCGGCCAAGCCCGCTCCGGCGGCTCCGGTCCCCGCAGCTGAGTTCTCGGCTCCCGAGCCGGCCCAGCAGGCACAGGCACCGGCTGCCCCCGCGCAGCCCCAGCAGGCCCCGCGTCCCGCGGGTGCCACGCCCGGCCCCCGTCCCGCCCGTCCGGCCCCGGCCGGCCAGCGTGACGCCGGTCAGCGTGACGGCGGCCAGCGTGACGACCGCCGTGGTGGCGAGCGTCCCGCCCGCCCCGGTGGCCAGCAGGCCCCCCGTCCCGGCGGCGCCCGCCCCGCGGGTCCCCGTCCGGGCAACAACCCGTTCACCTCTGGTGGCTCCACCGGCATGGCGCGTCCGCAGACGCCCCGTCCGGGTGGCGCCCCGCGTCCCGGCGGTGCCGGCGCCCCCGGTGGCGCCCCGCGTCCGCAGGGTGCTCCCGGCGGCGCTCCGCGTCCGCAGGGCCAGGGTGGCGGCGCTCGTCCCACCCCCGGTGGCATGCCCCGTCCGCAGGGCGGCGCACGTCCTGGAGGGCCCGGCGGTGCTGCGGGCGGTAACCGTCCGAACCCCGGCATGATGCCGCAGCGTCCCGCGGCCAGCCCCCGTCCCGGTGGCGGTCCTGGCGGCGGTGGCCGTGGCCCCGGCGGCCCCGGTGGCCGTCCGGCAGGCGGCGGCGGTCGTCCCGGTGGCGGCGGCTTCGCCGGCCGTCCGGCCGGTCCCGGCGGTGGCGGCGGCGGCTTCGCCGGCCGTCCCGGTGGTCCCGGTGGCGGTGGCGGCGCGGGTCGTCCCGGCGGTGGCGGCGGCTTCGGCGGTCGTCCCGGCTTCGGTGGACGTCCCGGCGGTCCCGGTGCCCGTGGTGGCACGCAGGGTGCGTTCGGCCGCCCCGGCGGTCCGGCGCGTCGTGGCCGTAAGTCGAAGAGGCAGAGGCGCCAGGAGTACGAGGCCATGCAGGCCCCGTCGGTAGGCGGCGTGATGCTGCCTCGCGGCAACGGACAGACCGTCCGTCTGTCGCGCGGTGCCTCGCTCACCGACTTCGCCGAGAAGATCAACGCCAACCCGGCGTCGCTCGTCGGCGTGATGATGAACCTCGGCGAGATGGTCACTGCCACGCAGTCCGTCTCCGACGAGACGCTCAAGCTCCTCGCCGAAGAGATGAACTTCATCCTGGAGATCGTCAGCCCGGAGGAGGAGGACCGCGAGCTTCTCGAGTCGTTCTCCATCGAGTTCGGTGAGGACGAGGGCGGCGAGGACATGCTCGTCTCCCGTCCGCCGGTCGTGACCGTCATGGGTCACGTCGACCACGGTAAGACCCGACTGCTGGACGCGATCCGCAAGACGAACGTCGTTGCGGGCGAGGCCGGCGGTATTACGCAGCACATCGGTGCGTACCAGGTCGCCACCGAGGTCAACGGTGAAGAGCGCGCCATCACCTTCATCGACACCCCGGTCACGAGGCGTTCACCGCCATGCGTGCCCGTGGTGCGAAGTCCACCGACATCGCGATCCTCGTGGTCGCGGCGAACGACGGTGTGATGCCGCAGACGATCGAGGCGCTGAACCACGCCAAGGCGGCCGGTGTGCCGATCGTGGTCGCGGTCAACAAGATCGACGTCGAGGGTGCCGACCCGACCAAGGTGCGCGGTCAGCTCACCGAGTTCGGTCTGGTGGCCGAGGAGTACGGCGGCGACACGATGTTCGTCGACATCTCCGCGCGCCAGGGTCTCCACATCGAGCAGCTGCTCGAAGCCGTGATCCTCACCGCCGACGCGTCGCTCGACCTCCGGGCGAACGCCGAGATGGACGCGCAGGGTATTGCGATCGAGGCCCACCTCGACAAGGGCCGCGGCGCCGTCGCCACCGTGCTCGTCCAGCGCGGAACGCTCCGCGTCGGTGACACGATGGTCGCCGGTGACGCCTACGGCCGAGTCCGCGCGATGCTCGACGACAACGGCAACAACGTCGAGGAAGCGGGTCCGTCGACCCCCGTCCTGGTCCTGGGTCTCACCAACGTCCCCGGCGCCGGCGACAACTTCCTGGTCGTCGACGAGGACCGTACGGCCCGCCAGATCGCCGAGAAGCGTGCTGCGCGTGAGCGCAACGCCGCCTTCGCCAAGCGCACCCGCCGGGTGTCCCTCGAGGACCTCGACAAGGTGCTCAAGGCCGGTCTGGTCCAGGACCTCAACATCATCATCAAGGGCGACGCGTCCGGTTCGGTGGAGGCTCTCGAGTCCTCGCTGCTCCAGCTCGACGTCGGTGAAGAGGTTGAGATCCGGGTCCTGCACCGCGGTGTGGGTGCGGTCACCGAGTCCGACATCGACCTGGCGATGGGCTCCGACGCCATCGTCATCGGCTTCAACGTCCGAGCTGCCGGCCGCGCCGCGCAGATGGCGGACCGCGAGGGTGTCGACGTCCGGTACTACTCGGTCATCTACCAGGCGATCGAAGAGATCGAAGCGGCCCTCAAGGGCATGCTCAAGCCGGAGTACGAAGAGGTCGAGCTCGGCACGGCGGAGATCCGCGAGATCTTCCGCTCGTCCAAGCTGGGCAACATCGCCGGTGTTCTCGTCCGCTCCGGAGAGGTCAAGCGCAACACCAAGGCGCGCCTCATCCGCGACGGCAAGGTCATCGCCGAGGACCTCAACATCCAGGGTCTGCGCCGCTTCAAGGACGACGTCACCGAGATCCGCGAAGGCTTCGAGGGCGGTATCAACCTCGGAAACTTCAACGACATCAAGATCGACGACGTCATCGCGACGTACGAGATGCGCGAGAAGCCGCGCGGCTGAGCCGTGTAGCCACGCGAGTGCAGTGTCGGGGCCGCTCGGCGGAGATTATTCCGTCGAGCGGCCCCGGCCGTTGCGTGTACGGTTCTTGTGTCCCTGCCGCGTGGCCGGCGGGGCACGGCTGTGCCAGTCCGGGGGACACCCCCGGACCACCGAACCCGTACCGGCGGGACATCCGGACACACATGTATGTGGGGACACTGTCCTTCGACCTTCTCCTCGGCGACGTACGGTCGCTGAAGGAGAAACGCTCTGTGGTACGCCCGATCGTCGCCGAACTCCAGCGGAAATTCGCGGTGAGCGTCGCTGAAGTCGGGGACCAGGATGTCCATCGCAGGGTCGAGATCGGCCTGGCGGTGGTATCAGGGGACACAGGGCACCTCACAGACGTACTGGACCGGTGCGAGCGCATGGTCGCCGCCCGGCCCGAGGTGGAGCTGCTGTCGGTACGACGGCGGCTGCACGGTGACGAAGACTGAAGTTCAGCAGCAGCAGAAAGAGGAGACGGACCGGTGACCGACAAAGCGCGGGCCCGCAAGCTGGCCGATCGCATCCAGGTCGTGGTCGCGGAGACCCTGGACCGGCGAATCAAGGATCCGCGACTGGGGTTCGTGACCATCACGGACGCCCGGGTCACCGGTGACCTGCGGGAGGCCACGGTCTTCTACACGGTCTACGGCGACGACGAAGCGCGCGCCGCCTCGGCCGCCGCCCTGGAGAGCGCCAAGGGTGTCCTGCGCTCCGAGGTCGGCCGGCAGACCGGTGTGCGGCACACGCCGTCGCTGGCCTTCGTCGCCGACGCCCTCCCGGACAACGCGCGCACGATCGAGGACCTCCTCGACAAGGCGCGCGCCAAGGACGCCGAGGTGCGCCAGGTGTCGACGGGCAAGACGTACGCCGGCGAGGCCGACCCGTACCGCAAGCCCGAGGACGACGACGAGGACACTGAGGCCGACGACGAAGCCGAGGACGAGGGCGAAACCGCCGAATGAACAAGCGCACCACCACGACGCCGGACGGCCTTGTCATCGTCGACAAGCCGTCCGGCTTCACTTCGCACGACGTCGTGGCCAAGATGCGGGGGATCGCCAAGACCCGCCGCGTCGGCCACGCCGGCACCCTCGATCCCATGGCGACGGGCGTCCTGGTCCTCGGCGTGGAGAAGGCGACGAAGCTGCTCGGCCATCTCGCCCTGACCGAGAAGGAGTACCTCGGTACGATCCGGCTCGGCCAGACCACGGTCACCGACGACGCGGAGGGCGAGATCACCGCGTCCGCCGACGCCTCGGGCGTGACCAGGGAAGGCATCGACGCGGGTGTCGCCGGGCTGACCGGCGCCATCATGCAGGTGCCGTCCAAGGTCAGCGCCATCAAGATCGACGGCAAGCGGTCGTACTCGCGCGTGCGCGAGGGCGAGGAGTTCGAGATCCCGGCCCGCCCGGTGACCGTCTCGTCCTTCCAGGTGTACGACGTGCGCGAGGCGGTGGCCGAGGACGGGACGCCCGTCGTCGACCTCGTCGTCTCCGTGGTCTGCTCCTCCGGTACGTACATCCGCGCCCTCGCCCGTGACCTCGGTGCCGGCCTCGGCGTCGGCGGTCACCTGACCGCGCTGCGGCGCACCCGGGTCGGCCCGTACGGGCTCGACGCGGCGAAGACGCTGGAGCAGCTCCAGGAGGAGCTCACGGTCATGCCCATCGCCGAAGCGGCCGCGGCGGCCTTCGCGCGCTGGGACGTGGACGAGCGGCGCGCGGGCCTGGTGACCAACGGCGTACGGCTCGACATGCCGGCGTACGACACCACCCCCGTCGCGGTCTTCGGACCCGAGGGGCGGTTCCTGGCACTCGTCGAGGAGAACCGCGGCAAGGCGAAGAGTCTCGCCGTCTTCGGCTGAGGCGTCGTCCGGGCACCACCCGGCCCCGTACGGGCATCGCCGACGCCGGCTGTCCGCCCCCATCGTGGAGCGGACAGCCCGTCGGCTGCCCGCTCCACGATCCCCCTGGGGAAGTCTCTCCACCCCGCACCGCCGATTCACCCCTTCGGGCGGGCGCTCGGAGTGAACCACGGGTGCACTGGGGGGCGCTTTCGCCGTGCGTCCTTCTCCTGCTGATCACCACCGGCCTACGGTCGTGTCACGGGCACGGTGGGAGGTACGGCGATGGCGGTACGCGGGACGCCGTTGCCGCCGTCCCCCGAGGTCACGCTGGTGCGGCTCTGCGATCTGGCGGGGCGCCCGCGCGGGACCGGGTTCGTCGCGGACGACCGGGGCACCGTCGTCACCAGCCACGAGGCCGTCGACGGCCTGACCCGGGTCGTCGTGCACGCGCCGGGCGAGCGGACCTGCCTGGCCGAGGAGGACGCGATCGTCCCCCTGCCGGAAACGGATCTGGCGCTCGTACGGACCGAAGGGCTCGGGGTACGGCCGGCCCCCGTCTCGGCGCGGGACCGGATCGACACGGGCACTTACGTCCGACTCCCGGCCGGCGGCTGGCGCGAGGCGCGGGTCCTCAGACCGGTACCGGTCACCTACACGGCGACCGACCGCTTCCATCTCGTCGACCACGCGGTCGAGTTGGCCATGGGCACGGCAGGCAGCGACGCCCTGCGGCTCGGCGGGCCGGCATCGGGCGGGCCGGTCCTGGACGCGGAGACGGGGGCCGTGCTGGCCGTGCTCGGCACCGCGCTCTGCGCGGAGCGGCGGGCCGCCGGTTTCGCCGTACCCCTGCGGGCGGCGGCCGAGGCGTCACCCGGCGGCCCCCTGGCGGAGCTGCTGCGCCGGAACGCCGCCACGGTGCCGGGCTTCGGGCCGGACCTCAACCTCGCGGGCGCGATGCGGCTGACGGGCACGTGGGGCGGCGCGGGCGCCGGGCCGGAGGGCGGCCCGGGGGCATGGCCGCCGCCGGTGGAACGTCCGGAGGTGGCACAGGAGTTGGCGGCCTTCTCCGCAGCGGGCTGTGCGCCGGTGCTCGCCCTGGTCGGGGATCCGGGGACCGGGCGTACGACGGAACTCGCCGCGCTGGCCCGCCGACGCGGGAGGGCCCGAGCCGGCCCCGACGCTGCGGCTGCGCGGCGCCGACCTGCGGGCCGGGGACGCGTCGGTCGCGGACGTGGCGGGGCGGGCGCTGCGGGAGGCGGGGCGGATCGTCGCGGCGTCGGGGGAGTGGAACGGGGATCCGGGGGCCGCCACGCCGGAGCGCGTCGCGGGGCTGGCTCTCGACGCGGGCAGGCCACTGTTCGTAACTCTGGACGCTCCGGAGGAGATGCCGCCCGCACTGCTGCGCCGACTGCCCGACTGGACGGCGCAGACGGTGAGTTGGCTGTCGGCGACCGGGGCCCGGCTGGTGGTGGCGTGCCGCCCGGAGCACTGGGAGGCGGCGGGGCAGCTCTACCCGCAGGGCGTACTGCACCGCCCGGAGCGGCCCTGGCCGGGCCTGCCCCCCGCCGTACGGATCGGCTGCCTCGGCGAGGCGGAGGCAGTGCGCGCCCGCGAGAACCACGGCATCCCGGACGCGGCGCCGGCCGACCCCGTCGACGCCCGGCACCCGCTGACGCTGAGGCTCCTGGCGGAGGTGCGGGCGGCGCTGCCGGGGGACGTGCCGGGGCAGCCCTCGCGCGAGGACGTGCTCAGCGCGTACCTGGACCTGGTGTGCCTGCGCGTCGCGGTGCGGCTGGCGGCCGCGGCCCGGCCCGTGCCGCGCGGCACGGCGGTGCGGCGGCTGGCGGCGAGGGTCGCGGGGCAGGTGCACCGGGCGGCGCGGCGGTGTCCGGCCGCCGGGGACGGCGGCCTGGACCGCGAGTCGTTCGAGGAGATCTTCCCGTGGCGCACGGGGTGGGCGACGGCGGTACTGACCGAGGGCCTGCTGGTGCCCGCCGGGGACGGTTACCGGTTCGCTCACGAGGAGCTCGCGGACTGGCTCCAGGGGGCGCATCTGGACGTCGACGCCGTGCTGCGCACCCTGGTGCACCGCGAGCGGGAGGACCCCGAGCCGGAACCGGCGCCCGGCCCGCCCGCCGAGGAGCGGCCCGGTGACGCGGGCGGGCCGGAGCCGCTTCCGCGAAGGGCGTACCCCGGGCTTGACCCGCGGGAACCGTCCGGGACCCGGGCGTACGGCGAGGTCCGCCGGTCGCCGGTGCCACGTCATCGCATCGGGCCGGTGGTGCAGGCACTGCTGCGTATGCACCGGGTGCACGGCCCACCCGCGACGGCCGGCCGGCTGATGGCGCTGGTCCACACCCTGGAAGCCGCCCAGGACCCGCCCCTGCCCGGAGCCCGGCCGGGGCCTGCGGACGCTCTGTGGTGGGCGACGCGGTTGCTGCGGGAGGTGCTGTCGCGGGTGGGGGACGCCGGTCCGTACCTGGGCGTGCTGCGCATGCTGGCCGACAGCGTCGGCCGCCGGCCTGCGCGGGGACGCGGGCCGGGGAGCGCCGACGGGGCGGAGGGTGGCGACGGCCTCCGGGGCTTCGGGCCCGGGTTCTGGGAACGCGTCCGCGTCGGGGAGGAGGAGCGGGTCGATCTGCTGCGACGGCTCCTGCCTGCCGACACGCCGCCGGGAAGCGGGCACGTACCCCCGCACGGTCGGCATCTCGACGCCGTGGTCCGCCGGCTCGAAGCCGCGCCGAGGACCGTGCAGCCCATGCTGTGCCGCTGGTTCGACGACGAGCGGCCGCTGCCTGCCGCCGACGACGCCGAAGTGCGCCCCACCGTCGCCGCGGTCGCCCAGGCGCTGCTCTACGCCCGCCGGGAGCTCGCCGTCGACGACCTGACCGAGGCACTCGTCGACCGCGCCGCGCACCCACGCGCCCGCGAGCTGCTCGCCGTCCTCGCCGAGGAAGAGCCGTCGGCGCTCTGCCGCGCCGTCGACCGCTGGGCCCACGACGACGTGCGGCCCGGCCGCCGGGCCGCCGCCGCTGTGTACGGGCTCGCCGCCGCGCCGTACGTCACGACCGGCGCCGACCGCGAGCTGCTGAGGTACGCCGCGCTCGCCCTCCTCGCCCGGCCCGGCGACGCCGCCCGGCACGGCCCTGCCCTCGGCCTGCTCGTCCGGGACCCCGAAACCCGGTCGCGCCACTTGGCGCGGGCCCTCTCGGCGTTCGGCGGCGACGGCTCGCAACCGCCCGCTTCCGCCCTCGCCGCCGCACTCACCACTCATCCCGAGCCCGTCCTCGCCGCTTTCCGGGCCCGCCTGATGGACGGAGGAGGCGGAGGAGGGAGCGCGGTGGACGACGTACTGCGCGCGCTCTCCGACGTCCGGGAGCCGGCCCTCGCCCGCCGCGCCGCCGCTCTCGTCCGTGAGTACGTCGACCGTCACCCCGACGGCGCCGCGCCCGCCGCCGCGTACGTGGACCGCTGCCTCGAACACGGCCCCGGCGCCCGAGCTGCCCTGTTTCCGCTGGTCACGGGGTTGCTGCGGGACCACCCCGGCCAGGTGCGGCGGGCCCTGGCCCCCGTGCTCGCCGCGCCCGGCAGCCGCGCCTCGCGACCGCTGCGGGGCGAGCTGCTCGACGTACTCCTGGAGTACGAGCAGCGGTACGGGCGACCCGGGGAGTACGGGCAGTGCGGAGCGCGGGATCTCGGCGCGCTGGAGGCGGTGCTGCTGGCCGCCGGGACCGGCGCCCGGCGCAGGGGCGAGGCCCGGACCAGGGACCTCGTACACCGCACCGGGACCCTGCTGGCCCGTACGCCCGAGGGCGCGGCCTCCTTCGACCGGCTGCTGGCCGGGCTCGCCCGCGAGGTCCCCGGCTTCGCGGCGCTCGTCGCCGGCTGGCTGGCCGCCGCGCCGCAGGAGTGGGCGGCGCTGGCGGGGCCGGGTGCCCGGCGGGCGGTCGAGAGCCTTGGCATTCCTATGCCGATGCGAGCCGCATCCCGTGGGCATGGCAGTCTTAGACCTGCGTAATCGGGTTCGCATTCGGACGAGGAGAGCGGTCACAGTGCAGCGCTGGCGTGGCTTGGAGGACATCCCCCAGGACTGGGGACGCAGCGTCGTCACCATCGGCTCCTACGACGGCGTGCACCGCGGGCATCAGCTGATCATCGGTCGCGCGGTCGAACGCGCCCGTGAGCTGGGCGTGCCGGCCGTCGTGGTGACGTTCGATCCGCACCCGAGCGAGGTCGTGCGCCCTGGCAGCCACCCCCCGCTGCTCGCCCCGCACCACCGCCGGGCGGAGCTGATGGGTGAGCTGGGCGTGGACGCGCTGCTGATCCTCCCCTTCACCCAGGAGTTCTCGAAGCTCTCACCGGCCGACTTCATCGTGAAGGTGCTGGTCGACAAGTTGCACGCGCGGGCGGTCATCGAGGGCCCCAACTTCCGCTTCGGACACCGGGCGGCCGGCGACGTGGCGTTCCTGGCGGAGCTCGGCGGGACGTACGACTACGAGGTCGAGGTCGTCGACCTGTACGTCCGCGGAGAGGCCGGCGGCGGCGAGCCGTTCTCGTCGACGCTGGTGCGGCGCCTGGTCGCCGAGGGCGACGTCGAGGGCGCCGCGGAGATCCTCGGCCGGCCGCACCGGGTCGAGGGCGTGGTGGTGCGCGGCGCGCAGCGCGGCCGCGAGCTCGGCTACCCGACGGCGAACGTCGAGACGCTTCCGCACACCGCGATCCCCGCCGACGGCGTGTACGCGGGCTGGCTGACCGTGGAGGGCGAGCGGATGCCCGCCGCGATCTCCGTCGGCACGAACCCGCAGTTCGACGGCACGGAGCGGACGGTGGAGGCGTACGCCATCGACCGGGTCGGGCTCGACCTGTACGGCCTGCACGTCGCCGTCGACTTCCTCGCGTACGTACGCGGGCAGGAGAAGTTCGAGTCGATCGACGCGCTGCTGGAAGCGATCGGGGCCGATGTGAAGCGGTCGAGCGAGCTGATCGAGGCCTACGAGACACAGACGCGGGCGCAGGCTCAGTAGCCTCCCGGCCTTCGCGCGGCCTGCCCTCGCCCCCGGCCTCAGACTTCGCCCGCCTCGACCGCGGCCTGCGTCCCGGTAGCCCGGGCCGCCGCCCAGTGGCAGGCGACCTGCGCCTCGTCGGCGCCGGTGAGGACCGGCAGGAGCGTCGTACGGCAGTCGGCGGCCACCCCCGTACGCTCGGCCTCACCCGAGGCGAGCACCTGGCAGCGGGCATGGAAGCGGCAGCCGCCCGGGACCCGGGACGGGTCCGGGGGCTCACCGGTGAGGACGACCGGTGCCTCGCCGGACTCCGGCAGTACGGACAACAGGGCCCGTGTGTACGGATGCTGCGGGTCCGTCAGTACTTTCTCGGCCGGGCCGGTCTCCACGATGCGGCCCAGGTACATGACCGCCACGCGGTCCGCGATGTTCCAGGCGAGGCCGAGGTCGTGGGTCACGACGAGCGCCGACAGCCCCAGTTCGTCGCGCAGCGACAGCAGCAGGGCCAGGATCTCGCCCCGTACGGACGCGTCGAGCGAGGCCACCGGCTCGTCCGCGACGATCAGTTCCGGTTCCAGGACGAGCGCGCCGGCGATGACGACGCGCTGGCGCTGGCCGCCGGACAGCTCGTGCGGGTAGCGCAGGAAGAACCGCTCGGGGGGCCTGAGCCCGGCCCGGGACAGCGCCCCGGCGACGGCCTCGCGCTCGTCACCGGCGTACCCGTGGATCCGCAGACCCTCGGCCACCGCGTCGTACACGGTGTGACGTGGATTCAGCGAGCCGCTGGGGTCCTGGAGTACGAGCTGCACGCGCTTGCGGTACGCCTTGAGGGAGCGCGAGCCGTAGTCGAGGGGGGCGCCGCCGAAGGTGACGTGACCCGAGGTGGGCGGTACGAGGCCCAGGAGGGAGCGGGCGAGCGTGGTCTTGCCGCAGCCGGACTCACCGACCAGCGCGACGATCTCGCCGGGGCGGATGTCGAGGTCGACGCCGTCGACGGCGCGGGCGGTCGGCGCGCCGCGCCGCCCGGGGAAGGCGACGTGGAGTCCGGCGGCGGAGAGAAGGGGGGTGGTGCTGGTGCTGGTGCTGGTGCTGGTGCTGGTGCTCAAGTCTGGCTCCGGGGTCGGCGTTGGGGGACGGGCAGAGTCGGGCAGCGGAGCCCTCCGCAGCAGGGCGGTGCCGGCCTCCGGAACCGCCCGCACCGCGCCGGGCCCCCGCTCACCCCGGCGGCGGTTCCGGCGCCGTCACCTGGGCCGGGACTGCCGCCCCCACCCGTACGCACGCCGCCCGCCGCCCCACCCCGGCCTCCCGCAGGGGCTGGTCCTCCGTACCGCACTCGTCGAGGGCCACCGGGCAGCGCGGGTGGAACGTACAGCCGGGCGGCAGCGCGGACGGGTCCGGGGGATCGCCCGGCAGGCCGCGCGGGGCGCGGCGCGAGGCCGGGTCGCCGATGCGCGGGAACGCCGCCGACAGGGCCAGGCCGTACGGATGCTGCGCGTCGGTGAAGACCTGGTCCGCCGGGCCCTCCTCGACCACCCGCCCGGCGTACATGACCGCGAGCCGGTCGCACGTGTCGGCCAGCACCGACAGGTCGTGGCTGATCATCAGCAGGCTGATGTCCTTGTCCGCGACCAGCTGCTCGATCAGCCGCAGGATCTGCGCCTGGATCATCACGTCCAGCGCCGTCGTCGGCTCGTCCGCGACGATCAGCCTCGGATCGCACGCCAGCGCCATCGCGATCATCACGCGCTGCCGCTGCCCGCCGGACAGTTCGTGCGGATACGCGTCCGCGCGCGCGGACGGCAGACCCACCTGCTCCAGCAGATCCCCGGCCCGGCGCCGCGCGGCCGCCGCGGTGGACTTCTGGTGCAGCAGCACCGGCTCCGCGATCTGCTCCCCGATCCGGTGCACGGCGTTGAGTGAATGCATCGCCCCCTGGAAGACGATCGACGCCCCCGCCCACCGCACGGCCCGCAGCCGCCCCCACTTCATGGTGAGGACGTCCTCGCCGTCCAGCAGGATCTCCCCGCTCAGCCTCGCCGACGCCGGCAGCAGCCGCAGCAGCGCCAGGGCCAGCGTCGACTTGCCGCAGCCGGACTCGCCCGCGACACCGAGCTTCTGACCGGCCGCCAGCGTCAGGTCCACGCCCCGTACGGCCCGGGTGCCGGCGCCGTACGTGACGTGCAGGTCCCTCACTTCCAGCAACGGGCTCCGCGCACTCGTCGGAGTGCTCGTCGGAGCGCTCATCTGGTCGTTCATCGGGTCGTTCATCGGGTTGTCCATCGGCGTGCTCACTTGGCCGACACCCCCAGCTTCGGGTTCAGGACGGACTCCACCGCGCGCCCGCACAGCGTGAACGCCAGCGCCACGACCGCGATGGCGATGCCGGGCGGCGCCAGGTACCACCAGTGTCCGGCGGACACTGCACCCGCCTCCCGCGCGTCCTGGAGCATGCCGCCCCAGGAGACGACGTCCGGGTCCCCGAGCCCCAGGAAGGCGAGCGTCGCCTCGGTCAGGATGGCGTTGGAGATGCCGAGCGTGGTCTGCGCGAGGACCAGCGGCATGACGTTCGGCAGGACGTGACGGCTCATGATGTGCCCGTGGCCGCCGCCGAGCGCCGTAGCCCGTTCGATGTACGGACGCGACTCGACGGCCAGGGTCTGCGCCCGCACGAGGCGCGCCGTCGTCGGCCAGCTCGTGACGCCGATCGCCAGGATCACCGTCCACACGCTGCGCGACATCACCGTGGCCAGCACGATCGCGAGCACCAGGGTCGGCATCACCAGGAACCAGTCCGTGATCCGCATGATCACGGTCGAGAACCAGCCGCCGAAGTGCCCGGCGAGGATCCCCACGAGCGTACCGATGGCCACCGACAGGGCGGCGGCCATCAGCCCCACCGTCAGGGAGATCCGCGCGCCCCAGACCAGCAGTCCGAGCAGCGAGCGCCCGAACTGGTCCGTGCCGAGCGGGAACGCGCGGCTCGGGGCCTCCAGCGCCGCCCCCGGAGCGTTCGTCACACTCTGTACGTCGCTGCCCACCAGCAGCGGCGCGGCCAGCGCCACCAGCGCGATCACGGCCAGGGCGCCGAGTCCGAAGAGGCCCGCCCGGTGCGTACGGTACGAACGCCAGAACCGTGCCACGGAGCCGCGGCGGCGCGCCCACGCGAGGGACGAGGCGCTCTGAGCGGCGGTCGTCGGTGAAGTCATCGGCCCACCCGGGGATCGAGCAGCGGATAGAGGAGGTCGGCGAGGAGGTTCATCACGATCATCGCGCCGGCGAAGACCACGAAGAGCCCTTGCACCAGCGGCAGATCAGGCACGCTCAGCGCCTGGTAGAACAGCCCGCCGAGGCCCGGCCAGGAGAAGACCGTCTCGACGAGGATCGACCCGGCCGCCACATGGCCGAGGTTGATGAACACCATGGTGACGGTGGGCAGCAGGGCGTTCGGTACGGCGTGGTGGCGCCGCACCAGGTCGTCCCGCAGCCCCTTCGCCCGCGCCGTCGTGAGGTAGTCGCTGCCCATCTCGTCGAGCAGTGAGGCGCGCATGACCAGCAGCGTCTGCGCGTACCCGACGGCGACCAGGGTGACGACCGGCAGCGCCATGTGGTGCGCGACATCGGCGACGTACGCGAAACCGGTCTCGCCGCCCGTCTCCATGCCGCCCGTCGGGAACATGCCCGGGATCGGCCCGATGCCCACGGAGAAGGTGATGATCAGCAGCAGCCCCAGCCAGAACGACGGCACCGACCACAGGGTGAGGGCCACGCCGGTGTTCACCTTGTCGCCGAGCCGGCCGTGGTGCCACGCGGAGCGCGTGCCGAGCCACAGGCCGAGGACCGAGTAGATGACGACGGCCACGCCGGTCAGCAGCAGTGTCGCGGGCAGCTTCTCCGCGATCAGAACCCCGACCGGCGCGTGGAACTGGTACGAGATGCCGAGATCGCCGGTCAGCGCCTTCGCGCAGTACTCGGTGAACTGCTGCCACACCGGCAGATCCAGCCCGAACTGGCGGCGCAATGACGCGAGTTGCTCGGCCGACACCTGGCGGCCGTGCGTCATCGTGCGCACCGGATCACCGGGGATGATCCGGAAGAGGAAGAAACTGGTGACGAGTACGGCGAAGAGCGAGACGGCCGCGCCGCCGAGCTTTCCGGCGACGTACAGCAGATAGGCACGGGCGGAGCGGGCGCGGGGGCCGGACGGCCCGGTCTTCACCGGGACCGGGCCGTCGGCCGTACCCTCCGCGAGGGGGGCGGTGCTTGCAGTGCTCATGTACTACTCACGGTCTTCCGCGGTGGAACGGCGGCGCATGGCGACGAAGCCCCCGATCCCGGCGGCGAGGACGACGGCCGCGACGATGCCGACCACCAGGCCGGTGGAGGAGCCGCCCCCGCCCGAGGTGTCGTCGACCTCGGCGGGCACGGCGGACCACCAGCTCCAGTAGCCGTCCTGGCCCCACAGATTGCCGCCGGACTCGGGCATTGTCGTGATCGCCCTGATCTGGTCGGTACGGTACGCCTCGACCGCGTTCGGATACGCCATGACATTCATGTAGCCCGTGTCGTACAGCCGCGACTGCATCTGCTTGACGAGGTCGGCGCGCTTGGCCTGGTCGTACTCCGCCGTCTGCTTCGCGTAGAGCTCGTCGAACTTCTTGTCGCAGATGAAGTTGTCCGTCGCGCCGGTGTCCTTGGGCGTGGACGGCAGCGCGGCGCACGTGTGGATGGAGAGGACGAAGTCGGGATCGGGGTTGACGGACCAGCCGTCGAAGGCCAGGTCGTACTCGCCGGCCAGCCAGGGGTCGGAGACGTTGTCGAGGCAGTCGACCTTGAGCCCGATGCCGAGGTCGCCCCACCACTCCTGCATGTACTTGCCGATGGCCTTGTCGTTGGGGTCGGTGGCGTGGCACAGGATGCGGAAGCCGAGCGGCTTGCCGTCCTTGCCGACGCGCTTGCCCGCGCCGTTCTTCCTGTACCCCGCCTCGTCGAGCAGCGCGGCCGCCTTCGCCGGGTCGTACGCGATCTTCTGACCCTCGGACGGCTTCCAGTGGTACGCCGCGAAGCGCGGCGGGATGTAGCCCTCGCCCTCGACGGCGTGGCCCTGGAACACCTTGTCGATGATGGTCTTGCGGTCGGTGGCGGCGAAGAGCGCCTGGCGCACCTTGGGGTTCAGCAGCGCGGGGTGGCCGTCGCCGAACTTCTTGCCGTCCTTGGACCTGGCACCCGGGTTGGTGGCGAGCGCGTAGAAGCGGCGGCCGGGGGCGTCGTTGACCTTGATGTTCTCCGCCTTGGCGAGGGACGCGGCCTGGGCGGGCGTGAGGTTGGACGCGAAGGAAACCTCGCCCTTACGGAGCGCCGCGACGGCCGCGTCACCGTCCTTGTAGTACTTGAGGACCAGCTCGTCGAACTTCGGCGCGCCGCGCCAGAACTTCTGGTTCGGCTTGAACTTCACGTACTGGTCGACCTTGTAGTCGGTGAGGACGAAGGGCCCGTTGCCGACGACCGGGAACTTCTTGTCGTTGTTGAACTTCGAGTAGTCACCGACCTTCTCCCACTCGTGCCTGGGCAGGATCGGCACGTCGAGCGCGGCCATGGTCGCCTGCGGCTTCTTCAGCTCGATGACCAGCTTCGTGGGGCTGGGGGCGGTGACCTTCTTGAAGTTCGCGACGAAGCTGCCGTTGGCGGTGGCGGCGCCCTCGTCCTTCATCATCGTGTTGAACGTCCAGGCGGCGTCCTCGGCGGTGGCCTGCTTGCCGTCGGACCACTTCGAGTTCTCGCGGACGGTGTACGTCCACGTCAGCTTGTCCGGGGACGGCTCCCACTTGGTGGCGAGGCCCGGGATCGCGTGGTTGTCCTTGACGTCGTAGTTCGTCAGGTTCTCGTAGATCAGCCGGTGGACGGTGGTGGAGACCAGGCGCTGGGCCAGGAACGGGCTGAGGGAATCGACGCTCTGCGAGACCGCGACGGTCAGCGTCCGCGACCCGTCCGCCCGGGCCTGCTGCGGGGCGGGGTTCAGGGGGGTCGCGGCTCCGGCGGCCAGGGCCAGGGCGGTGGCTCCGACGCCGAGCAGCGTTCGGATTCGGGGGGAGGGCCGGGCATTGCGCGAAACTGTGGTGGTGTCCATGGGACGTTCGACCTCGCGTCATCACTCGCACGGAGAAGGCGTGTTGAGCACTGATGTCCAGCTGGTGCAGCGAAGGTCTACCAGCGCCGGTCCAGCCCGTCAACGATGCCTGAAACACCGTGTGTACTGCGGGAATACCGGGGCGGACAGCTCTTTGCGCGTGTCGCGGAGGCCGTACGCGCTCTCATTGGTCTATACCCTTGTCGCCGTACTGGTGAGGGCCTGACGGAGCCCTTCGCGGCTTCGTGGCGGGGGTGACCGGGTTTGGTAATTTGGTCGGTTCCAGCATCGCTTCTCGGGGGAACCGTCATGAGCCAGCCCTGGCAGCCTCAGTACAACCCTGTCCACCGGCCACCCGGACCTCCGCAGCCACCGGGACACCCGCAGGGGTTCGGCGCGCCGCCGCCGGTCGCGCCGGGGCAGTTCCCGATGCAGCCCGGGTACCCGCAGCAGGTGCCCCACGGGCCTCGGCCGAGTTCGGGGAACCCGGTCGGCGCGTTCTTCGTCGGCTTCCTCGCCTCGGTCGTCGTCTCGCTGGTGTACGGCGGCATCGTCTACGCCACCTACCGGGACCAGTCGCAGAACACGGTTCACGCCCTCTACGTGCTCCACGCCCTGCTCAACGGAGCCGTTGTCGGCGCGCTGGTCGGCCTGGTGGCCCACCGCAGGACGGGCGCCCACGTCAGCGGGGCGGTGGTGGCCGTGGTCGGCACCTTCTTCGGCTACACGAACGCGGTGGTGTTCGTGACCCTGGACGCCGGCGGACTGTATGCCTTCCGGGACATGATGCAGGGCGATGCCTTCATCCCGGCCAAGGCGTGGTGGGGCAACGGGGGAGGAGGCCGGCTGGTCAGCCTGGCCGGTCTCGTGGTCGCCGCGGCGACGGCCTGGGGCCTCGCCCACCTGGTCGGCAGGAACCGCCGCTGACACCGTCGGCACGCTCGGCGACGCGCTTCGCCCCGCCGGATTCCTTTCGGCGGGGCGAAGCGCGTCACAGCCACGGTCCTCAGGTCAGGTCGAACTCGCCGTCGCGCGCGCCGAGGACGAACGCCCGCCACTCGGCCTCGGTGTACCTCAGCACGGTGTCCGGGTCCATCGACGACCTCATCGCGACGGCGCCCTCGGGCAGGTACGCGATCTCGACCCGCTCCTCGTTCTCGCTCGTGCCGGGCGCGCTGTGCCACTCGACGCCGGAGATGTCGAGGGCGTACAGCTCTTCCTTCTCCTGTGCGCTCCCCATCAGTCAAACTCCCTTTCGGCAACGGCAGGACGTCGTTTCGGGCATCTTAGGCCGACGCCCCGTGCCTTGCGCATAAGCATCTTGTAGTAACTCACCCGCACGGGGGACGAACGCCCGGTGCCGCTACTGCTGTTGCGTCCAGCCGGGGCCGGGCTGCTGCGGGTTCTGCGGCTGGGCCGGCGGCTGTTGCTGCCAGCCCTGGCCCTGCGGGGGCTGCTGCTGCCCCGGCTGCTGCCAGCCCTGTCCGGGCGGGGGCGCGGCGCCGGGGTGCTGCTGCGGTGCGTAACCCTGCGGCGGTTGCTGGTGCGGGACCTGCTGCTGCGGTGCCTGCTGCTGAGGGGCGAAGCCCTGGCCCTGCTGGGTGCGGGCGATGTCCTCGGCGACGAGGGCCGAGAGGTGGAAGTACGCCTCACGGGTCTTGGGCCGCATCATGTTGAGGTCCACCTCGGCGCCGGCCGCGAGGTGTTCGTCGAACGGCACCACGACGACGCCGCGGCAGCGGGTCTCGAAGTGCGCGACGATGTCGTCCACCTTGATCATCTTGCCGGTCTCGCGGACCCCGGAGATCACGGTGAGCGAGCGCTGCACGAGGTCGGCGAAACCGTTCGCGGAGAGCCAGTCGAGCGTCGTCGACGCGCTGCTCGCACCGTCGACGGACGGGGTCGAGATGATGATCAGCTGATCGGCCAGGTCCAGGACTCCGCGCATCGCGCTGTAGAGCAGACCGGTGCCCGAGTCGGTGAGGATGATCGGGTACTGCCTGCCCAGGACGTCGAGCGCACTGCGGTAGTCCTGGTCGTTGAACGTCGTGGAGACCGCCGGGTCGACGTCGTTGGCGATGATCTCAAGACCGGACGGCGCCTGCGAGGTGAACCGGCGGATGTCCATGTAGCTGTTGAGCTGCGGGATCGCCTGTACGAGGTCGCGGATGGTGGCGCCGGTCTCGCGCCGTACGCGCCGCCCGAGTGTGCCGGCGTCCGGGTTGGCGTCGATCGCCAGGATCTTGTCCTGGCGCTCGGAGGCGAGCGTGGCACCGAGCGACATGGTCGTCGTCGTCTTGCCGACGCCGCCCTTGAGGCTGATCACCGCGATCCGGTAGCACGACATCACGGGCGTACGGATCAGCGCCAGCTTGCGCTGCCGCTCCTCCTCTTCCTTCTTGGCGCCGAGCTTGAAGCGGGACGGACCCGAGTTGTTCTTACGGGCCTTCGGCTGGTTGCGCAGCAGCCGGTCGGAGGACAGCTCGACGGCGGCGTTGTAACCGAGCGGCGTACCGGGCGCGGCCTGCTGCTGCGGGGCGCCGGCCTGCGGGCCCGCCGGAGCGGTCCAGCCCTGGGAACCGTACGCGGGGGGCTGCTGCTGCGGCGCCTGCTGCTGCGGGTGCTGCTGGTACTGCGGAGGCTGCTGGGCCTGCGGCTGCTGCGGCGGCTGTTGCTGAGGCTGCTGCTGGTACTGCGGCTGCTGCTGGGGTACGGGCTGCGGCGCGACCTGCGGGTAGCCGTAGCCCGCCTGCTGCGGCGGGTAGTTGTAGCCCTGCTGCGGGTGCTGCGGGTGCTGCGGGTGCTGCGGGTGCTGCGGGTGCTGCGGGTGCGCGGGCTGGGGCTGGGGCTGGGCCTGCGGCTGCGCGGCCTGCGGTGCCTGCTGCTGGGGCTGCTGCGGGTAGCCGGGTGCGCCCTGGCCGCCCTGCGGGGGGTAACCGGGGTGCTGCTGCTGCGCGGGAGGCTGCTGCTGGGGCAGCGGCTGTGCCGCGCCGAAGGCACCCTGCGGCGGCATCTGGTGCTGCGGCTGCTGCTGGGGGAACGGCTGCGGATAGCCGTAACCGGCCGCCTGCGCGGCCGCGGCCTGCGGATCGGGCTGTCCCCCCTGCTGCGGTACGCCCTGAAGGGGCTGGGCCTGCGGCTGCTGCGCCGGCTGGTAGCCCTGCGGCAGCGGGGGAAGCTCCTGGGAGTTCTGCGGCGCCGGCTCGCTCTGCGGCTGAACCTGCGCCGCCGGCTGGGGTTCTGCGGCGGCGGGCGCCGCCGCGACGGCTGCCTCACCGGGGGTGTCACCGTCACCGCGGGCACCGGTCTCCGCGTCCGCCTCAGCGCGGGCGTCCGTGTCGGCGTCAGAGTCGGAGTCGGTGCCGCCGTGTGCGTCGGTGTCGGCGTCGGTCTCCGGGCCGGCGCCGGACGCGGTCGCGGAGTCACCCGTCACCGCCTCGCCGCCGTGCTCCTCCGCCGCCTCGTCATCGTCCGAACCGCCGAACAGTGCCGCCGCCTCGGCGTCGGCGGCGGCGTAGTCGGGCTCGGGGACCCGCTGCGCGGGAGCCTGCTGCTCCGGGGCGTCAGCCTCCGGGGCGGCGGTCTGCGACGGGTCGGCCTGCGACGCGCCCTCCTCGAGCGGGCGCAGTACGGGGAAGCCGGGTGTCGGTGCCGGTGAAGGGGCCTGCGGCTGGGGCGCGGCCGCCGCGACCGGCTGGGCCGCCGGCTGCTGCTGCGGCGCGGGTTGCTGCGGTGCGGGCTGCTGGGGTGCGGGCTGCTGCGGGTAGCCGTAACCGCCCGACGTGTCCTGGCTCTGCTGCGGTGCGGGCGGCTGGGGGTACCCGTACCCGCCCGACGTGTCCTGGCTCTGCGGGGGCGCGGGCTGCTGCGGGTACGCGTAGCCGCCCGGTGCGGGCTGCTGCGGGTATCCGTACCCGTCGGCCTGCCCGGGCGCCGCCTGCTGGGGCACGCCGGGCTGCTGCTGCTGAGGGAACCCGTAACCACCCGTGCCGTACTGGTTCGCCTGGGGCGCGCCCGGTGCGTACGGCTGCCCCTGTGCCGGGACCTGGGGCGCGGGCGGCCCCTGCTGGGCCGGGCCACCCTGACCCAGCGGCGGACCGGTCGGCGGCGGGGGAGACGCGGGTGCGGCATTCCCCTGTCCGCCCTGCGCGGAACCACCCCGCGTGCTCTGGTCGTACCAGGCAGGGGGCTCGTAGACGATTTCGAACTCGCCGGTGAGATCCAGCTCGCGGTCGTCCCCGTCCGAGGACTGGCCGCCGCCGTCGTACTCGGACCGATCCCTGTTCACTGCGTTGCCTCCTGGTCAGCCACTGCTGCTGAATGCGTCGTCGCGGTCGTGCGGATGGGTGGCGCGTCCTACGCGGCTGCGACGTTCACCGCATCACCAGAAGACTAATCTTTCGACACACGGTACGGAAAAGCACCCTTGCGTGCGGACCGGCTCCGGTGGTCCCCCGGAAGCCGGCCCGGCCGGTGCTCGGTCCGTGACGCTCGCGCGGGACCTCAGTCCAGGCGGCGGGCCATACCGAGCAGACCCGTCTCCGCGTCCGTGGGCTCGGTCATGACGTACTTGCGATGCTTGCGCGTGCACCACAGGGCGACGTTGTCGGACAGCGTCGGGAGCATCTCCAGGTGCTCGGCGGGGATGCCGAGAGTGTCCCGTACGACATCGGTCTCCTGGGGCGAGATGCGCTGGATCCCGACCAACTGCGCCTGCGCCAGCCAGCGCGGCGCGTGTTCGCCGACGAACGGCAGCACGGTCACCACGGCCTGCCACGGCAGCGACGTCACGCGCCCGCGCGGCGGACGCACACCGCAGTCGCGGATCAGCACCACCGGGCTGGAGACCGAAGGCCCCTGCGCGGGCACCCGCCCCACCGGATAGACCGTCATGCACTGCTGACCGCCGCCCGCCGCCTGGGCGAGCTGCTGCCACGCTTGCGGACGGCCGGTCTCGACACCCACGCGCGCCCCCGTCGCGGCCGCGCGCAGCGCCAGTACCTGGGCGATCCACAGACCACCCACGACGACGACGTCGAACGGAGTGGGACGGGCCAGGCCGAGCACCGCCGGCTGGGAGGCGGTATCGGTACCGATGATGACGCCGTCGTCGCCGATCGGCATGCTGATCGCCGCGATCTCGTCGGCGCTGACGACATGACGGTTGCGACGCGGTCCGCGCAGCCCGAACCCCGGGCTGAAGATGCGCCGTTGCTGCTGCGCGGCCTCCGGCCGGATGATCGGGATCAGTCCGGTGTCGGTGGGCGAGGCCACGTGAGCCGGTGTGCGGGCGGGCTCCTGGCCGCGCTGCCCCGGGTTCATGGTCGGTGTGGGGTAGGACATCAGTAGGTACCTCCGAGCGGCAGGGTGGCGAGTGCTCCCGGGACCTGTTCCCGGTCGAGACGCACCAGGCCGACCTTGGACGCGCTCGCGGCGCGCTCCAAGTCCCGCCGCACCTGGCCGAGTTCGTTCTCGCCCCGCCCGGTGATGCGCACATGCCCGGTGACGGAGATCCCGCGGTTGCCGGCCTTGCTCAGGGTCATGCTGAACGTCGTCGCGAGCACGGGCAGCGAAGTGAACTGCGTGATGAGCTGCGGCAGTGCGACACCGCCGTCCCCCAACTGCGGCCAGCGGGAGATCCAGTAGGTGGAGTGCCACCGGTCGTCGACCCGCCAGCTGCGCACCGACTCGACCGTACGCCGCTGAGCGGGCCGCCCGTCCTGACCGCGCTGGGCGTTGGCCCGCGGGTTGAGGCAGCTCGACGTCGCCAGGGCCTGTACGAGTTCGTTCTCGTCCAGGATGGTCGCCTCGAACCCCGCGCCGGCCAGCCGGCTCGCCAACTGGTCCGCCACGCGCAGCAGTGCGCGCTGGGCGCCGGGGACACCGTCACCCCGCGCCTCGACGGCCTCGGGGCACAGTTCGGGGTCGAGCTTGAGGGCGACCCAGGTGAGCCGCAGCGCGGGAGAACCGGCCTGGGCCTGGAGGGGTCCGTACGACCGCGCGGCGACGGACTGCTGGGGCAGATGGGGCGCGGGGGCCGGCTGGGTGTGCTGCACGACCTGCGCGGAGGCGAGGCGGATGCCGTCGACCTCCAGCGCGTCCTGGACCAGCTGGAGCGGCAGTTGCCGGCCGGCGAAACCGGGACGCAGCGGCTCGTCGCCCGGCTGCACGAAGAGCACCGCGGTCAGGAACGACCCGTCACCGATCATGCCGATCGAGCGTTCGTCACGGGAGACGAAGGTGTACGTCCGCAGGGCCGAATCGCACTCCACCGTCGGCGCCAGCAGCGGGTCCGTACCGGGCGGAACGGGCAGCTTGGCCTCGCGCTGGCGGCGCTTGAGGGCGCGGGCCGTGTCGTACCACTCCGGCAGCGGCCGGTGGTGCCTGCGCAGGATCGCCAGGAGCAGCAGCAGCGCAGCCACGGCGCCGGCGGGTGCCAGCACCCAGCGCTCGGAGGTGACCCAGGCGGCCAGCATGACGGCTGCCGCCAGTTCGACCAGGATGAGCTGCTGGAGCCGCAGCGGACCCAGGCCGCCGGGGTGGGGCAGCGTGCGCGGCGCCGCGGAGTTGCCGGCCGCCGGAGCCGGGGCCGGGGCCGGGGCGGCTCTGCGGCCGCGGCCCGGTGGCTGCTGTGCGCGGCGTCCGCGCCGAGTGCTCGTAGCGCTGGTCATCCCCCGGGACATCCCTTTCGCGAAGTGGTGGCCGTCGTCGGCGCGGATCCCTCGACCGGATCTCAGCGACGGGGCCAGGGGCCACAATTGCCCACGTCAGTCGTGCGAGTGGTCACGGTACCCGTTGATGAACACGGGGCGACACAGGTGCCGGGCTACGAACATGGCACAGCCCTGTGAAGATGCGGCGGGGACGCCGCACCTGGTGGATCACGGTCGCGCGGCGCAGTGCATAGTAGGTGGCCTGATCGGCTGAAGCAGCCTTTACGCACGACCAGCCTGATCGGCTGAAGCAGCCTTTACGCACGACCAAACGGGAGAGCCAGGACCATGGCAACGCGTCGGGATGAGCTCGCCGCCTATACGTTCGCTCGCAAGCGCACAGTCGCAGCGTTCCTGGCACCTTCGCCCGGAGGCTCCGACGAGGGCGCACCGCGTCCCATCCGTACCGTGATGCCCAGCCTGGCGGTGGGTGTTGTCCTGGTGATCGGATTCATCGCCTGGGGTGTGATCAAGCCCTCGGCGCCCAAGGGCTGGGACACCCCCGGCGCGCACATCATCGTCGACAGCGATTCCACGACGCGCTACGTCGTCATCAAGGACAAGGCCGAGAACGGCAAGCAGGTCGCGACGCTGCACCCCGTCCTCAACTACGCCTCCGCCAAGCTCCTGCTAGACAAGGGCAAGGGCACCGTCATCGAGGTCCCGGGGAAGGACATCGACAAGAGCGGCATCCCGCACGGCGCGACGCTCGGCATCCCCTACGCCCCGGATCGGCTGCCCACCAAGGAGGACGCCGAGCAGGAGAAGACCTGGGCGGTCTGCGAGCAGCCGGCGCCCGGTTCGAACACCGCGATCGACCGCGCGGTCTTCGTCCTCGACGGTGACGACGCGAAGTCGGTCGGGAACCCGGGGAAGGTGGACGCCCACGAGGCGCTGTACGTCGTCGACACCAGGACCAAGCTGGAGTACCTGATCGACGGCAAGGGCAGCGCGTTCGTACTGGGCGGCACGTCGGGACTCGGCGGCACCCGGACGGAAGACACCAGGATGGAACAGCTGCGCGCCGCCGTCTTCGGCACGAAGGCCGACCCGCAGCCGGTCAGCACCCAGTGGATTCAGACGCTGAACCGGGGCGGTGTCATCGCGTTCCCGACCGTGCCCGGCATCGGCGGCCAGACCCGTGTCGAGGGGCTTCCCTCCGAGGCGCAGACGGTGGGCCGGGTGCTCAAGGCGCAGGACGCCCAGGGTGATCAGTACTACGTCGTACTCGAGGACCGCGTCGCCCCGGTCACGTCGTTCGTCGCCGCACTGCTCACCCAGTCGCCGTCGGCTCCGCAGGCGTACGGAAACGACAAGATCGATTACATCAAGGCCGACACCTCGGCCATCATCGAGGCCAACGGCGGTCAGGCGGACGGCTTCTACCTCGACAAGGGCTGGCCTCAGACCGTCCCGCAGCAGGCCAACTCCGCCGGTACGGCGACCGACGCGGCGCGCACCACCTCGTGCAGTGTCTACAGCGGCACCATCGGGGCGGACCAGCGGCCGAAGCTCGCCGCGTGGGCGGGGAAGACGTACCCCAAGAAGGTCATCGCCGACTCGCTGAGCGCGTACGTGTCCTCGGGGTCGGGGCTGCTCTTCCAGGAAGTGACCGGCGCGGCGCAGGGCGGCGGCGGGACGTACTTGCTGACCGACACGGGCCTGCGCTACTCACTGCCCTCGAACAACGACAGCGCGGCGAACAAGAACGGCGCCGGTTCCGCGTCGGAGGGCGAGCCGAGCGAGACGGACAAGGCACGCACACGGCTGGGATACGAGAAGCTCACGCGCATCGCGGTCGTGCCGAAGTCGTGGGCGGAGTTCATCCCGAAGGGCCCCACGCTGGACACCGGCAGCGCGGCCCAGCCGCAGAGCCAGTGACGTCAAAGTCCCAGCGCACACCAGGACTTGGGTGTTGTTGATCACAACGCAGTCGCGCATGTGTGTGAACTCTGTAACTGATAACTCGCACATGTGGATGTGCGACGGACGGGCGATAGAGTGGTTGCAGCGCTCATTGATGTGACGCTTATCCGGGGAGTGGCACAGGCTTCCCGGACCATCAACGACATGGGGGAAGGTTCACCATGGCCGGGCAGTTTCGGGTAACAGAAGATGAGCTGACCAGGCTCTCGGGCCAGATCGCCACAGTGAATGGTCAGATCCAGGGCGAGATCCGCCGTCTTGACGGAGTGATCAGCCAGATCGCGGGGGGCTGGCAGGGCCAGGCGGCCAAGTCGTACCACGAGCTCCAGAACCGGTGGAACGAGGACGCCAAGAAGATGAGCGACATCCTCAACGACATCAAGGAAGCCGTGGACTCCACGCGGAGCAACTACACCGCGTCGGAAGAGCAGCAGAACGCCGAAGTCAGCAAGATCATGTCCGACTTCGGCTGAGCAACTCTTCCCGTCTTTCCACGACTTCTTCCTGAAAGGGAGCGACGATGTCGATTCTCGTCAATTACGCCACCATCACCAACGCGTCCACGGACGTGAAGAACACCGCGGGTCGCATCAAGCAGCAGCTCGACGACGTCGAGGCCGCTGTCCGCCGTGTCGCCGCCACCTGGGAGGGTGAGGCGCAGGAGGGTTACCAGCGCAAGCAGCGCGACTGGGACAAGACCGCGGCCAACCTGCACGCGACCCTGATGAAGATCGCCGCGGCGCTCCAGAACTCGGCCGAGGCCTACCAGGCCACCGAGAAGAGCAACGCCAACACCTGGGGCTGATCCGACCCGAGGAAAGACGAGTGGGGCCGGCCCGGTTGACGCCATGGCGCGTCCGCTGGGCCGACCCACTTCTGCACCGTCTGAAGCGTCACAACCGAAGCAAGAAAGCCTGGGGAGCCTGAACATGGGGGTCCTGACACCCCGTCCGCGTACGCGCACGAGTGGAACCCGCGCACTGCAGCGGGCATTTGGCGTTCTCGCGGTCACCGGGGTGTGTCTCGCGACCGCCCCGCCGACGGCGACGGTGGGCGAGGCCGCCCCCGTACGCACCTCGACCGCGGCGACGCCTGCGACGGCGCACACGTCCACCCACACGTCCACACCCACGACGGCACGCACGACGGCACCCGTGCCCACTCGGCTGACCGGCGAGGACGAGCCGAACTTCGGACTGTCCTCCAGCTCCGAGTGCACCTTCGGCGGCGACATCATCAAGTCCACGCCGTGGTCGCTCCAGCGCATACTCCTGGACCAGCTGCGTGCGCAGGCGACGGGCAAGGGCGTAACGGTCGCCGTGATCGACACCGGCGTCGACGACAAGAACCCGCAACTGAGCGGCGCGATGGCAGCCGGCGGCAAGGACTACGTCGGCAAGTCCCGTGACGGCACCGAGGACATCGAGGGCCACGGCACCCGGGTCGCCGGCATCATCGCGGCCCGCGAGATCGACGGCACCGGCTTCGCGGGCATCGCGCCGGAAGCCAAGATCCTCTCGCTGCGCTACACCGGCGCCGAGGAGAAGCAGGGCAACTCGGGGACGATGTCCGCCGCGATCAAGGACGCCGTCGCCAAGGGTGCCAAGATCATCAACATTTCGTCGGACACCGCGAACAAGCAGGACAACACGCCGCTGCGGAACACGGTGGCGGCGGCCGTGCGGGCCGGCGCCCTGATCGTCGCGGCGTCCGGCAACGACGGCGCCGACGGCAAGTCCGCCGACACGTACCCGGCTTCGTACCCCGGCGTACTGGCGGTGGCCGCCTCGGACCGCAACGACGAACGCGCCTTCTTCTCGCAGGCGGGCAGCTTCGTGGACGTGGCGGCGCCGGGCGTCGGCATGGTCTCGACCGTCCCGGTGAAGGGCCAGTGCACAGCGGACGGTACGAGCTTTGCGGCGCCGTACGTGGCGGGCGTGGCCGCCCTGCTGAAGGAAAAGCACCCGGAGTGGACGGCGGCCCAGATCACCACCCGCATCCAGGAGTCGGCCCAACGCCCGGGACGCGGCCCGAACCGCTACCTGGGCTGGGGCGTGGTGGACCCGGTGGCCGCCCTCTCGGACGAATCCGCCCCGGGCACCCGCCCGCAGGAGGACCCGCCGGTGACATCGGGCTCTACCGAGGTCATCCCGATGGCGGTAACGATGGGCGAGACGGAAGCGGAACAGGAGCGCCGGGTCGCCATGTACGTGGTGGGGGCGGGCCTGCTGCTGGTGCTTCTGGCAAGCGGCAGCGGGATCGCGGTACGTGACTGGCGGAACAAGCGGGCAAGGCAGTCGGGGTAGTGCGGCGCCGTATTTGCGTTGTGCGAACGGGCGTCGGCGCTGAAAACTTTGGAAAACAGGGGAGAGGACACGGGGTATGAGCGACGGAATGCGGGTGGATCTGAGTGCACTCGATGAAGTGATCAAGAAGCTCTGGACACTGCTGGACGACATGGACAAGGCGGGGGAGACGTCGCGGTACCGGACGGACATCCCGATGGACGCGTTCGGGCAGACGTGCATGTTCTTGGAGGCGGGTGACCTCCAGAAAGCCCACGTGGACACGAAGGGCGACCTGGAAGGCGTGATTAGGGGACTGCACGGGCTGATCGACAAGTTCGGCAAGAGCACCTCCAAGGTCAAGGACAAGTACACCGAGCAGGAGTACGCGAACAAGAACCACATGGGTGGTGACTCGGGGGGCTCGAACGGCAAGTGGGACAAGTAGTCCGATCGAGAAGCACCAACTGAGGGGAAGGGTTCAAAATGGCCGGTGAAAAAGAGCTGCCGAAGCCAGTAATTGAGGCTGAGACCTGCATTGCGGGAAGGCCTCAGACCAAGACTCAATTCATCGAGTACTCGCTCAAAGAACTCAAGCAGATGCTTGAAGGCACCAACCCGGGCACGATCGAGGAGACCGGCCGCAACTGGGGCAAGGTCAAGGACATCCTCGCCGGGGGCAAGGACGGCGAGGGGATTGCTGGCCTGCTCGACAAAGCTGTCGACAACGTGCTGGAGCACTGGCAGGGGGAGGCTGCCGCAGCGTTCGAGAAGAGCGCTCGAAAGCTCGCCCAGAGCATCAGGAATGCCGCTTGGCATGCAGATCTCAACAGCTCCCAGATGGCTGACGCTGCAGCGCAATTGCGTAACTACAAGCAGCAATTGGACGACATCAAGGAACCCAGCGGATGGGCAAAGGCCGGTGACGCTCTCAGCGACTGGTCCTGGGACAACGGCGAATCGACCGCCGAGGACCTCAAGGATCGCAAGCTGACCACGGCGGAAGTCGCTAAGATCAATGAGGGCAAGATCGGTGCCAGCCGAGAAGCGCATCTCAATGGTGTCGCCGTCATGGAGAACCTCGGCGTTCAGTACGCGCGAGTCGCTGGGAACTTGAATAGGAACCGCGCTCGTGTTGACGACGATGGCCACATCAAAGAGCCGACCCGTGACGTAGAGTTCCCGCCGCCCGTCACGCCGGGCGGAACTGGCGGTGCGTCCCGGCCAGGCGTTTCAGGTTCAGCCAATAAGCCCTGGAGTGCCGGTCCGCCCAAGGGTATTGGTGCAGCTCCCGTGGTTCCGCGCCCCAAGGGCATCACGGGAGGCGTTCCTGGAACCCCGCTGCCGCCCACGACGGGCACGAACGTGGACAGCATCAAGCCCGGCCTGACGGGCGGTGGCCCTGGCACTGGGCCCAGCGGTGTCGTGCCTGGCGGTCCCGGTACCGGTCCCGGTGGCGCGCCGAGTGCCGTCGTTCCCGGGGGAGGCGGCCCGGGTCTCAGCCGTGCCGCGACACGCAGCGGCGTCGGCGTGCCCGGCGGCCGTGCGGGTCTTGGCGGTCCGGGCGGCACGGCAGCCGGCCGTGGTGCTGGAGCACGAGCCGGCATGGGCGGCATGGGCGGCGGCGCCGGTGCAGGCGGCGCCGGACGGGCTGGTGCAGGCGCCGGTGGCCGTGGAGCCCTCGCGAAGTCTCGTGGCGGTGTGGTCGGCGCGGCCAAGGGCATCACTGGCAAGGGTGCCGGTGGTGGTGCGGGTCTGCACGGTAGCCGGGGTGGAACTCAGCGCGGCGGTATGCCGGGTGGTATGGCTGGGGGCATGGGCGGTCGCAACGGCCGTCGTTCCGGGGAAGAGAATGAGCGGGGCGAGCGTCCCGACTACCTGGTCGAGGACGAAGAGACCTGGATCTCGGAAGAGGACCGCAACCGGAACGTGCCGCGCAACATCCAGTAGGCACGAACGGGCGAGCCGCACGGAAGGTCCGTGCGGCTCGCCCGTGTTAAGGCTGGCGTAGTCAGTCGTAGTCGAGTGAGGAGCAAGGAAATGGGTGCCAAGCGAGTCTGGTCCACGGCGGGAGTCGTGGCGCTGACAGGAGCCTTGCTCCTCACTTCAGCCCCGACTGCCTCGGCGGACTATGTCAGAGACCAACAGTGGGTGTTGGACGTATTTTCCATGCAAGATACTTGGGCCGAGTCCCAGGGGGAGGGCGTAACTGTTGCGGTCGTCGATTCGGGTGTCGACGCCACTCACCCCGACTTGAGTGGTCAAGTCCTCAAGGGGAAGGACTTTACCGGCGGCGGCAATGCCCACGAGGATACCTTCGGGCATGGGACGGGTATGGCGAGTCTCATCGCCGCTCGCGGCCACAGCGCTAAGAACGCCTCCGGCATGATCGGGCTCGCACCAAAGGCGCAGATTTTGCCACTGCGTACTCTACAAAACAAGGATGACAAGAACCTGGATGAGACATGGGGCGCTGCAGTTCGGTATGCAGTCGACCAGGGCGCGAAGGTTATCAATCTGTCCTTTAGTAGTGACGGCGGTAGTAAGACTCTCAGTGATGGCCGTCAAGCGATTGCATATGCGCAGGAGCACGACGTTGTGGTTGTTGCAGCTGCCGGAAATAGTGGAGCCGTCGCCGTCGATGAGCCAGCTGCGCTGCCCGGCGTTGTTTCTGTCGGTGCGGTAGATAAAGAGGGCAACCGCTGGGAAGGTTCGAACACTGGCAAAGGGCTTACTCTCACGGCGCCCGGTGTCGAGATTCTAGCGGCGAACAAGAATCGATCGCCGGAATACGGTTTGTCTACGGGGACCTCCGGTGCCACCGCCTACGTATCCGCCACCGCCGCCCTGGTCCGTGCGAAGTATCCCGACCTCACCGCCGGACAAGTGATCAACCGGCTCATCAAGTCGGCCTCGTTCCTGGGCCACAAGGGCCTGAAGGCGCCCGACGATGAGTACGGCTACGGGATCATCCGCCCCTACAAGGCCGTCACGATGGACATCCCCAAGGGACCGAAGGAAGGCCCCCTGGGCAAGCTGCAGTTGGCCGGTGCCTCCGCGCAGGCCGGCAGTGCCGCAGGCGACGATGACAGCTCGACCCGGGCCAAGAAGAAGTCGTCTTCGAGCAGCCGACTCTTCCTCATCGGCGGAATCGCGGCCGTCGTAGTCATCGGCGGCATCATCTTCGCCGTGGTGCGCAGCCGCGGAAACCGTGGCAACGGCGGCCCCGGTCCCGGTGGCCCCAACGGTGGAACTCCTCCCCAGGGCATGGGCGGCTACCCCAACCAGCCCCAGTACCCCACGGCCCAGCAGTCGTACCCCACCGCTCCTCCCGGCAGCGCCCCGCAGCACCCCAACCCCTACGCCCAACGCCCGCCGCACCAGGGGCAGTAAGCAAGACGGCGGGGACGGAGTGAGCGATCGGCGTGCCGCCCTCCTGCCTCCGGGCCCCAGACGGGGGCAGGCGGGGGCGGTGTCGCAGAGATCGTCAGTGGGTGACGGTGACGACGATCTCGCTTACCTGGGTGCCCGGCTCGATATAGCGGTGCGCTTCGGCGATCTCCTCCAGCTGAAGGTGCGGTCCACGGCATGTTGGAAGGCGCCGCTGTACAGGCCCGGGGCGACGAACGCCTCGGCCTGGCGCAGCCGTTCCATGTCAGTGGTCGTCTCGAAGAGGGTGCAAGTACGCATGTTCAGTCCGGGCATGTCGAGTTCGAATCCCGGATAGAGAGCCGCCTCGCCGCTCAGGGCCCCGTACGTCGAGCACTCGCTCGACGACGTTCTCCTCGTCGGTGACGAACACTTCGGCCGCCCCGCCTTGAGCAGGGCATTTCTCTTGGTGCCGGTGCCGGTGCCGGTGCCGGTCGGGTAGTAGCGATGGGTACCGACCCGGCGTGGGCGGTGCGGATCGCGGCCAGGACCACGCTGCTTGAGGCGGCGGTCAGTACAACCGTGTCCCCGGCGCGCATTCCGCCGACCTCGATCAGCGCTCCGTACGCCGTCGAGTACGGCATCCACCGCCGGCGCCCTCCAACGCGCTCACGTGCGCGCCGGTGGCCTCGACCACTCCGGCGGCCTCGGTGCCGAGCCGGCCGGGGAACTCCTTCACCGGCTCGATGTACTGGCCCCGCGGAGCATCACCTCGGCGCGGTTGAGGCCGATCGCGTCCACGCGCAACAACAACTCGTCGCACCCGGGTTCGCCGTCCTCACGTCCTCCAGCCGCTATACCTCCCGCCCGCCGCGTCGACAGGGAGAGCGGCCGTCACGGCTACGCCAAGCCGAAAGTACGAAGACTGTCAAAGTATGACGGATGTCGTACTTCTCGGAGCGTTCCAGGGCTGAGTCGGCGAACACTCCCCGGAGTCGGCAGAGCAAGGCCATGTCCTGTGCTACGGGTTGATCGTTGGGCCGTTCGTGGGGTGCGTACGGGAACGTACCGCTCCCGGCAGTCGGTAACACGAGTCAATGCCGCCTGCTGCGGAGCGAGTTGACGCACGCCCTGGGCCGGTCAACCACCGGTCCCGGGAACAGGGGCAACGGGTGGAGCATCCGGGCAACGCCTGTGCGCCGCCGAAATGAATGAGAGTCGCCCATGCCTGACGACGCGCCGTTCTACGCCCCGGACGTGGGCAGGAATCTGGCCCGCAAGTTCGAGCTGCAAGCGTACGACTTACGGGCGCACCAGAAGAAGTTCATGGATGAAACGGGTGAGGAGTCCATCTCGGACGGCTTCGGCTTCCTGACCGAGTCGGACGAGCTGAGAACCGTATACGTCGCGTACTCCACCGACGCCGCCGACGCGATGAACCTCCTGCATCAGTACCTGGACGCTGTCGCTGATTCGCTGCGGAAAGTCAACGGCAACACCGAAGTCACCGATGAGGGTGTCGCAGTGCTGTTCGGGAAGAGCGACGGGGGAAAGAAGTGAGCGGCAGCGAGTCGATGAGGGAGGAGCTCGTAGAGCTTGGAATCGAGCTCGTGAACCCCGGCGGCAGACCCGACGAGCTCAGGCAGGCAGCCAAGGCGTGGCGCCGGCTCCAGTCTGAGGTCACCGGCGCCAACGGCTTGCTCAAGGCCCTCGACAGGAATGTCGAGGACGTGGTGGGGGACACGTGGCGCGGTCCTGCCGCGGAGGCGTTCAAGGCGCATTGGCGCGAGGTGAAGGCGCAGGTCGAGAAGTCGACGGCCGAGTACGACGAAATCGCGGGCAAGCTCGACGAAGCCGCCGATGCCATCGAGCAGGTCAACTCGGAAATCCACGACATCTACATCGAGATCGGCGTCTCGATCGGAGTCGGCGTGGCTCTTTCATTCGTGACGCTCGGCCTGGGAAGCGCCGCCGCGGCGACGAACGTAGCCAGGCTCGCCGGGCAGGCCATCAGCCTCTCCGAGCGCCTCGGCCGGCTGTTGAGCCGCATCGCCTCGGCGATGCGTGCTTACCAGCGGTCGACGAGGACGGCCAAGATGCTGACGGACTTCGGTATCAACTGGGCAGGCAACACCGTCGGTACGACCCTCAGCGCGGCGGCGACGGGCAAGGGTGTCGACGGTGCGGGCCTTTACCAAGCGACCTGGCAGGGCGGCGTGTCATCGCTGGTGGGTACGCCGCTGGGGGTGGTCGGGGCAGGTGGCGCAACGGCCTTGCTGCGAAACCGTGGCACAACGCAGCTCGGCATGCGTGCCGCGGAGAACGCGGCGGGTGGTGTGGTGGGCAATGTCGGGGGCGGTCTCGCCGTCGACGGGGTCTCGCAGGCGACCGG
Source organism: Streptomyces agglomeratus (assembly GCF_001746415.1). Classification (NCBI taxonomy): domain Bacteria; kingdom Bacillati; phylum Actinomycetota; class Actinomycetes; order Kitasatosporales; family Streptomycetaceae; genus Streptomyces; species Streptomyces agglomeratus. The sequence continues at coordinate 2,337,042 of NZ_MEHJ01000001.1, read as the reverse complement.
CGCCAACAAGCCGGAGTGGCTGAAGAACGCCGTGGTCAACGCCGCGGGTGGCGGTGTCGGCGGTGTCGGTGGGGTCGGCCTCGGAGCCATGGCGCACCATCGGCAGCAGGCAGTGGGCGCCCCGGTCGTTCCGCCGGCGAGCCCCGACGCTGCGAGGTCGCCCGGGGGCAGCGGCCGCCAGGGAGACGGAACTCAAGGCGCACCGCAAGGCGCACCGCAAGGCGGAACCCAAGACGGAACCCGATCCGCCCCCGCCGGGCAGCCGGGGGACGGAGCCGGCGCGACTCCTCCCGTGAGAGCGCGTACACCTCGACAGCGTGACATCAGGGACGACTTCGGATGAGCACCTGCCCCCGGCCCGGCCAAGCGCGCCCACTTCGCCGGCCGGACGTCGGAGGACACGAGAGACCAGGAAACGGGGGCTGGGGACAGGGGGATCAGGACACGGGAGATGGGGAACGGAGCCCGGTCCGTGCGCGACCTGGCGTTGTGCTCCCCGCGCTGCGCCGCGGTCACGGGTTGATGGTGGACAGGAGTCGGCAGTAACCCGACCGCGCACGCTCTCCGGGGCATTCTCTCCTCCCACAAGCGAAGCTCCTGATGGACGGCCGCCGGCCACGCCGGTCCTGCCGTCAGGAGCCTCGTGTGCTCCGGCCTTCTTGCCCCGGACCATGGAGAGCCAACACAGAGCTGAACTGGGTTGCGGGGAATACTTCGGGTTGGTGACAGAGAAGTGAGGAGAAGTGAGATGGCTCAGCAACCCAGGAATCCCCAGGGTCCGGGATCGGGACCCGGATCGGCATCGGGACCCGACGCCGATCGCGGCGTGTGGGACGAAGCGCTCGAGCCGGAGCAGATGCGCTCGCTGAACGCCGCGTTGCGCAAGCTGGCGGACAACGGCGGCGGGAGCCCGGACCTTCAGGACGCGGCGAAGAAGTTGCTGTCGGGACGCGTCCCGCTGCGCGAGGCCATGGACGACCCCTCGGTGGCGCGAGCTCTGGGCGGTGGCATGGCATCCCTGCGCGGCGAGTGGGAGTCGCTCTCCGAGGAGGAGCGCGAGCAGATCGTACGGGGAGGGACGCCCGCGGCTGACGGACCTTCCTCGGACCCGTCGTCGCAGTCCAGGCGCTCGGACGGGGAGCCTTCGCAGCCCGCGAAGAAGAGCCAGGCGCGCCACAGCGGCGGATTCTCGCTCTACTGAGTACCGGCCCGCTTGCGGTGCGCATGTTCACACCGTGCGCCGACAGGGCTCGGGCTCGGGCAGCGGTTTCCCCGGTGCGTCACCGGTCGTAGGCCCTCGTCCTCCACCCCTGAGGACACGTGTGCGTACGCCGCTGACCCCTGGGTTCACCGGGGCAGCACAGGCTGCCAGCCCTGCCAACCCAGAGGGAGTCCGTCATCTCGTCGAGGGAATCCGTGGTCTCGTCGCCCACGTAGCCGCACACCAGGAAGCCGGCCTCCGCAGGATCGGCCCCGTACTCCTCTGTCGCACAGAAGGCCCCGGAGAGCTGAGCCGCCCGGGGACCAGCCTGTGTGCGGAGGGGGGGCGGTCGCCGGGCTGGGCTGCTCAGAACAGTCCGTGCCACATCTGTTCGACGATCAGTGACCACCAGGTGTCCGGGTCCGTCAGGGCTGAAGCGTCGATGGAGACCAGTTGCTCTTGCAGTTCGGCCACAGCCACACCGGCTGCCGCCGGGTCGAGCCCTCGCATCTGCTCGCGGGTGATGGCGAGCTGGGCGAGGGAGCGGGCGTATGCGGCGAGGGAGATGTTCACGTAGCGGGTGGATGCGGTGACCGGGTCGACTGCCCAGAGTGCGCCGAGCCCGGTGGGCTCGCTCGGGCCGGGCCGGCACTGTACGGCGAGTACGGCGACGCCGTCGAAGCCGATGCGGGTCAGGTGTGCGAGCGCGCCGGTCCTCTCCTGGCCGGCGGGGCTGCGGCGCTCGCGCAGGTTGGTGGCCACGTCGGTGAACAGCCCGCCTGCCGGTGGAGCGTCGGGACGGTCCGCGGTGAAGAACAGGGGCAGGTCGGCGGGGAGCCCCGCCGACGTAAGCAACGACCATGCCACACCCGGCAGTTGGCCGGCGCTGAGGTCGTCGGGTTCGTAGCGGCGTACCCGGTCGGTGCCGAAGACGTCGGTGAGGTGGCGGCCGAGGGCCGCGTCGTGCATCGGCTCGGCGGGGGGCACGTTCGTGGGGACCGGGACGCGGTGGGGGCGGGGCGGGGGCTGCTGCCCGGCGACCTGGTGCATCAACTCGACGTGCTGGATCAGTCCCGCGATGCCCTCGGCCCGGTCCTGGGGGCGGGCGCCGTAGGGCTGGGAACAGGAGAGGGCGGCGTTCTTGTACGTGTTGAGGAGCTCGGCGGTGTAACCGCCGGGCAGCAGGCTGGGGCGCAGGTCGGTGTGGATCGCCAGGACGTCGTCGTGGGGCACACCGATGCGGCGCAGCTCGGCCGCCACCTGGTACTCGGCGGGCGGGAGGCCGGGGCCGGAGTTGCGGAAGAGGGTCGTTTCCTCGCCGGTGGCCGGGTCGGTGTAGGTGAAGACGCAGGTGTTGCCGGGGCCGGTCACCGGGCGGGCGTCCCCGTCCGCTCCGTCCCCGTCCGCTCCGTCGCCGGACGCGCTGCCGCCGCCGTGCTTGTGCCGGTACATCCGTACGACCTCGTCGACCGGAACCGACGGCCACACCGTCAGCTCACCGGTACGCCGGTCCACCACTCCGCACGCGTCGCCGATCTCGGCGGGCGGCCGGCGCTCCCCGGTTTCCGGGTCACGCTCCATCGGGGCGGGCGCGGCCCACACGACCCAGCCCAGGTCGAACTCCCGCGTCCTGACCTCACGGCGCGCCCCCGCACCTTCGGGGTTCAGCCAACGGTCGGCGGTGGCGAGCGCCTGCTCCTGGGTGATCACGCGGGGCTCCTTCGAGGGTGGTGGGGGATGCGGGACGACGTAGGTCTACGACGACGCTACGTCTACGAAGACGTCTCCGCGGCGCGCGGGCGGATCCGCAGGGCCTTGGCTCCGCGCGCGGTGGCGACGACGAGGACACCGTCGGGGGAGAGGTCGGCGGCGGTGAAGGGGGTGTCGGTGATCAGTGCCGCCAAGACCTCCTCACTCGCCCGGTCCCACACCCGCAGATAGTCGGCGCCGCGACTGAGCCCGAGCGGGGCGGCGGCGCGTTCGTCCTCGGAGGGGAGCCGGACCTGCTGCGGGTCGGCTTCGCCGAGAAGTGTCGTCGCCGGTGCTGTGAGGCTGTGGACAAGCACTGCGGACGATCCGCCCGCCTCGCCGGATGCGCCGACGGGACGCGCGCCGGGCGTGTCCGCGGGTACGACGAGCAGGGCTACGGGGGTGGCCGACCCCTCGGGGCCGGGGAGGCTGCCGACGGTCACCGCGCTGATGCCGGTGACCGGCAGGCTCCACAGCGTCCGCCAGGGCAGGTCGAAGCCGAGCCGGTGCACGGCGTCGGCGTACTCGTGCAGACCGTCCTCGACGAAGGCGGTCTCCAGGAGGGCGGCGCGCAGCACCGTGGGCGCCTGGGTGCGGGTCAGCAGCGGGGCGGTACGCAGGTATGTGCGGGCAGGGGCCCCGAGCGCTTCCACGGAGACGGCCTCGACGGCCGCCCGCAGCGGCACAGGGTCGGCGTGCACGAACAGACCTGGATCCGTGAGGAGTTGCGGAAGCAGTCCGGCCTCGAGCGTGTGTGCCGCGATGTGATCGCGTACGTACGGATCGGCCTTGCCCCAGTCCTGCTCCGGCACCGCTTCGAGCAGCGCCATGGCTGTCCGTGACTGAGCGGCGCGTACGTTCGGCAGCCCTGCCCGGACGGCGTCGCCGATGGCGGGATGCCGTAGGCGCAGCAGCGTGGGCCCGCCGTCCCCGTCCGCCTGCCCGGGCTGGACGAACGGTCCGGCGAGCGTCATCGCGCCCGCGACGGTCTCGCTCATGTCCCGCCCCGCGACCGCGCCGACGAGCCGCGCCAGCATCTCCACCGGCAGCCCGTCCCCCTCGGCGAGAGCCAGCGGCGCCAGTATCAGCCGAAGTGTCTGCGGGTCGGCGCCGAGCCGACGGGCGTGCAGGTCGAGGGCCTCGCCCACGGAACCGGGCAGGTACTGCTCGTCGGCGGGGCCGAAGCCCTCCGGGGCCATGAGGATGCTGTCCACGGCGAGTTCCACGACCAGCGGACTGGTCCCCGCCCTGCGCCCGATCGCCGCGGCGAGTGCGTGGCGCGCTGCCGGGTCGACGGTGAATGGCAGGGCCGGCGCTGCGGCCTGCGGGCTCAGCGCAGCCTCGGCGTGCCGTACGAGACCCTCCGGGTCGGCCCACTGCGGTTCGTCGAGATCGATGATCTGCACCGACCCGTACGGCAGACCGTCGGCCAGCTCGACGGCGAGCGGACGCGGTACGTCGACGAGCAGCCGGACGGTCTCGGTGGCGGCGAGCGGCTTGAGCACCTCGCGTACGAGCCGGGCGGCCTCTCCCGCGGCACGCACCGGGCCGGCCCGGTCGACGTCCGGAACGACGATGGTCACCGCCTGATCGAGTGCAGCCAGCTCGGCGTACACATCGTCGACGGCGGTGGCGGCCAGGTTGTAGTGCTCGGCGACCAGCCACAGGACCTGCGCGGCGGTCAGCCCTGCGGTACTCGGCACAGCGGGGGAGGGCAGCTCGGGCGGCACGGTCGAGGGGTCCATGTCGTCCAGCGGCAGCCGCTTGCGGAACTCCGGGTCGCACATCATGAGGAACCCGGTGAGCAGGTGCGAACGCCCGCTGCCCGGGTTGCCGGTGAGGGCGATGACGCGTGGCGCGCCCGGCCACTCCATGCGCCAGGCGGCGAGCGCGCGCAGCGCTGCGGTGCGGCCACCTATGTGCGGATGCTGCGCGTAGCCGTCGGTCGAGCCGGTCATGAGTTCCAGTCCTCCGCTGGTGCGGTCACATGGGCGACACGGTCGACGGGTCGGAACCGCGAGCGGAAGCCACTTGCTGAACGGGTCGTGCGTTCAGCGATTCTTGCGCAACGGCGTGATGGCTTGAGGGGTGGGGTATCGGGGACGGTGACGGCCTCGCCGGGGTCCTTCCGGGCCTCGGTTCCGTCCTCTACGTTGCGAACCTGTTCACCCCGCCACCGTCCAGGAGGGTTTTGGGCAGGTACTCGCCAGGGGCCACGGTGTGGATCGAGGTCGCCGTCACCGGAGGCTGTTGCTGCGGCTGGTTCGGGGTGTCCGACGACGTGCCCGGACTGGTGCTACTCGGTGAACAAGCAGCGCGTACTGCGACCGCGATGGTGTCGGCGGTCCCTACTCGCCCGGCTGGTGCTGCCGCCGGTACAGCGCGATGGCCTTGTCCGTCGGGTAGTTGGGTACGGTCACGGACTCGCCGGTGTCCTTGGCCACCACGATCTTGCTGCCGCCGGGCTGAGCCGGTCGCGGTCGGCCGGCCGCGTCGGTGGTTGGCGGGTAGGTCGCGTACACCAGGTAGCCGATGTCGAATTCGTGGACGTGCATCGGGGCCGGTGTGCCGTCCGCCAGCTTGGGCTGGGCGTACCGGCTGCGGACGATTTCCAGAGCCTGCTCGGGAGTGGTGGGCGGGACCTGAGGCTCGGGGGCGGGGGTCTCCGGGGTCATGGGTGGTGTCCTTGCCTGACTCGCGTTGCCCGGTGCGGTAACTGGCCGACACAGCTGTCGGCCAGAGGGTCCGGGGAATGAACAGATGGATGTGCGGACTCGACGTCGATCGTAAACGGGGGCGGGCGGCATGACAGGAGTCCGCGTGCTGCACGGACCGCCGGCCGCCAGCCGCCGACCGCAAACCGACCACCGACCGCCGATCAGCAACCACCGACCACCGACCGCATGCACGTCCGGCAAGCCCGTCAGCACATCACCAGCGTCACCAGCGTCACCGGCACCTCACACCGACTTGAAGGCATCCACCTTCGCGCCACCATCCGCCTCGTGCTGCGACGTGAGCGCCGCGTACTTCGCGTCTTCCTCGGTCTCGTGCTTCTCGTGCCGCACGCCCATCGCGGTGAACTTGATCCCCATGCCCGCGATCCGCTGCGCCAGGCTGGGCATCGATTCCCTCATGCCGTCGCGCAGACCCTCGTAGACGACGCCGAAGTGCTCGCCCATCTCGTCGTCGCCCCACGGCGGCGTCTTGCCCGACTTGCCCTCGATGCCGTTCAGTCCCTCGAACAGCGCCTTCGCGGCGAGGGCGAAGTCCTGCCCCACCTCGAACATGTGGAAGCCCTCGCCCTTGAGCACCGACGCGTCGGCCCTCATCGTGTCGTCACCCGCCACAACTACCCCCCGGTACTCCGCACGTCTGTCGCAGCGCCAGCCTAACGCCCGGCCCGCACCCCCTCCAAGGCCAAGGCAAGAGGGGTGGCGCCCCCACCGGGCACCACCCCTCAGTCACACACGTACAGCCGAAGACATCAGAACCGCGACGGCAGCCAGCCCGTCTGCACCATCTGCCCACTGCGCCGACGCGTGTGGAAGTACCCGCGCCCCGGCGGCAGTTGCGACGGCGTGATGCTGCCGAGCAGCGCGCCCTCCGACCGGTCGCCGGACATCACCAGACCCTGCGCGCCGAGCTCCCTCAGACGCTGCATCACCGGCTCGTACAGCGACCGGCTCGCGCCGCCCGCCGAGCGCGCGATGATGACGTGCAGGCCCACGTCACGAGCGTACGGCAGGTACTCCACCAGCGGCGACAGCGGGTTCATGCCGGTCGCCACCAGGTCGTAGTCGTCGATGATGACGTACGCGTCCGGGCTGTTGTACCAGCTCCGGTTGCGCAGCTGCTCCGGCGTCACGTCCGGCCCCGGCATACGCCGGCTCAGCGACCCGGCCAGGCCCTCCAGCGTCTCCGTCAGCGCGGGCGCCGAAGCGCAGTAGCGCGACAGGTGAGAGTCCGGTACGGCCTCCAGGTGCGCGCGCCGGTAGTCACCCATGACGATCTTCGCCTGCTCGGGCGTGTAGCGCTCGGTGATCTGCTTGATGAGCAGCCGCAGCACCGACGACTTCCCGGACTCGCTCTCACCGAACACGATGAAGTGCGGATCGGTCTCGAAGTCGATGAACACCGGCGCGAGCGCCGACTCGTCGATACCGAAGGCTATACCGCGCTCCGGGTGCTCGAAGCCCTTCGGCAGCCGGTCCGCCTCCAGGATCCTCGGCAGCAGCCGCACGGCCGGAGCCGGGTTGCCCTGCCAGTTCTCGTTGATGCCCCGGATGAGTACGGCCGTGGCCTCCGCCAGGTCCTCCGTCTCCGAGGAGCCGTCGACCCGCGGCAACGCCGTCATGAAGTGCAGCTTGTCCGTGGTCAGACCGCGACCCGGGACCGACGCCGGAACGTTCTGCGCGACCTTGCGGTCGATCTCCGACTCCGTCGGGTCACCGAGCCGCAGCTCGATGCGGTTCTGGAGCATGTCCTTGAGCGCGGGCCGCACCTCGGTGTAGCGGCTCGCGGTCAGGATCACGTGCACACCGAAGCCGAGACCGCGCATCGCCATGTCCGTGATGCTCGCCTCGAGCATCTCGTAATCGGTCTTGAACGTCGCCCAGCCGTCGATGACCAGGAAGACGTCACCCCAGGGCTGGTCGGGCAGCTGCCCGGCCGCCCGGCGCTGCCGGTACGTCTGGATCGAGTCGACGTTGTTCGCGCGGAAGTACTCCTCGCGCGCGTTGAGGATGCCCTCGACCTCGCTGACCGTACGGCGGACCTTCTCGCCGTCGAGCCGGTTCGCGACTCCACCGACGTGCGCCAGGTCCTCCATGGCGATCAGACCGCCACCGCCGAAGTCCAGGCAGTAGAACTGCACCTCGCTCGGCGTGTGCGTGAAGGCGAACGACGCGATGAGCGTACGCAGCAGAGTCGACTTGCCGGACTGCGGACCGCCCACGAACAGACCGTGGCCCGCCCCGCCCGCGAAGTCCCGGTACAGCACGTCACGCCGCTGCTCGAACGGCTTGTCCACCAGGCCGACCGGTACGTTGAGCCGGCCGAGCGCGGTGTACTCCGGCGCGGTGAGACCGCGCTCCGGTGTGACGGCCAGCGCCGGCAGCAGCTGCTCCAGCGAGGGCGCCTCCTCCAGCGGCGGCAGCCACACCTGGTGCGCCGGCGGCCCCTGGTTCTCCATCTTGGCGACGATGACGTCCAACACCGTGTCGGCCAGCGCGTCGTCCACGCGGGTGTCGGCCTCCGGCTCCTCGACCACCGGCTGCGGCGGCAGCGCCACCTGCTGCGCCGTGAACAGCGCCGGCCGCAGCTGGGTGGAACGGTGCACCCGGGACGGCCCCTCGCCGTGGTAAGCACCCGACACGTACGCCGCCTTGAAGCGGACCATGGTGTCGGTGTCGTACCGCAGGTACCCGGATCCGGGGATCGACGGCAGGTGGTACGCGTCCGGGACGCCGATCGCCGTACGCGACTCGGCGGCGGAGAACGTACGCAGACCGATCCGGTACGACAGGTACGTGTCCAGGCCGCGCAGCTTGCCCTCCTCCAGACGCTGCGAGGCGAGCAGCAGGTGCACACCCAGCGAACGGCCGATACGGCCGATCTGGATGAACATGTCGATGAAGTCCGGCTTGGCGGTGAGGAGTTCGGAGAACTCGTCGAGCACGATCACCAGCGAGGCCAGCGGTTCGAGCGCGGCACCGGCCGCACGCGCCTTCTCGTAGTCGTGGATGTTCGCGTAGTTGCCGGCGGTACGCAGCAGCTCCTGGCGGCGCTGCATCTCACCCATGATCGAGTCGCGCATGCGGTCGACGAGCGTCAGGTCGTCCGCCAGGTTGGTGATGACGGCCGCGGTGTGCGGCATGTCCACCATGCCCGCGAAGGTCGCGCCGCCCTTGAAGTCGGCGAGGATGAAGTTCAGCGTCTCCGAGGAGTGCGTCACCGCGAGACCGAGCACCAGCGTACGCAGCACCTCGGACTTGCCGGAGCCGGTCGCGCCGACGCACAGGCCGTGCGGGCCCATGCCCTCCTGCGAGGCTTCCTTGAGGTCGAGCATGACCGGCTCGCCGTTCTCGCCGACACCGATCGGCACCCGCAGCCGCTCGTGCAGCGTGCGCGGACGCCAGGTGCGCGAGACGTCGACGGAACCGGCGTCGCCGATGCCCATGAGGTCGGTGAAGTCGAGGTTGGAGAGGAGCGGTTCGCCCTCCTCGGCCGTGCCGACCCGGAAGGCGGCGAGCTGCCTCGCCAGCGACTCGGCCTGCTCCGGGCTGAGCACGTCCGGCTTGCCGTTGTACGCCGACTCGTGGCCCACGAACAGCTTCATGCGGTCCGGCTTCAGATACGCCGTCAGGTTGCCCCGGAGTTCGTCCTCCAGCTCCCCGGGGGAGATCTCCAGGAACGTGACGCCCTGAAGCCCCTCCGCGCCGGCGAGTCCGGAGTCCGGCGGTACGGTCCCGCCGTCGAGCACCACGATCAGGTGCGGCTGGTCGTACACCGGGTTCGCGTCCCGGTTCCAGCGCGGCCGGTCGGCAAGCTGGTCCTCCAGCGCCTCCTCCAGCTCACCGAGGTCGTCGAAGAGGAGCCGGGCCGAACCCGCGCCGTCCTTGGCCTTCGGGTGCTGGCTGTGCGGCAGCCACTTGATCCAGTCCCAGTCCGCCGCGGCGGAGGGGTGCGCGACCACGGCGACCATCAGGTCCTCGGGCGAGTGCAGCGTGGTGAGCTGCGCGATAGCCGCACGGGCGTTGCCGTAGACGGTCTCGGTGTCCCCGGCCAGTGCCACGTGGTAGAAGGCGCGCAGCGAAACCGACACCGGCAGATCGGCGAGGCTTCCGTGCGCGTCGAGGAACGCCTTCATGGCCGCCGCCGTCAGCGGCTCCAGCTCCTCCTTCGGCGCGGTCTCCGGAGCGGCGAGCGGAGTCGCCAGCTGCTGGCTGCCGAGCCCTATCCGTACCGACGCGAAGTCGGCGTCGGTCGGGCGCCGTTCCCACAGTCGCTTGCCGTCGGCGGCCAGCGCCCACAACTGGTCCGGGTCGGGGTGCTGGAACAGCTGTGTACGCCGCTGGAGTTCGGCCGTCTTGTGCACGTCCTTGCGGACCTGCTCCAGGTAGCGGAAGTAGTCACGCCGGTCCTGCGCCATCCCCGCGCCGCCGCCCTGACGGGACTTGGCGAACTGGGCGATGGCCATGGCGAGGGTCGATGCCAGCATCAGACCGCCCACCACCCGCATATAGGAAGGCAGGTTGGGCATGAAGAAGAAGCCGACGGAACCCAGCATGCCGAACATCGGCAGCAGGTTCATCAGCACACTGTCGTCGCCCTCCCGCGGAATCTCCGGCGGTGTCTCCAGTTTGACCTCGCCGTCCGGGACAGCAGGCGGCTGGATCCGCGGCTGCCGTTTGATGATGACGACGCTCACCGATGCACTCATCCTTCGCGATTGCTGTGTCTTCCCGGGTGCAACCCCCGGACCCCCGGCCTGAAGAGCAGGCACGCGTAGCCGCTGATCCTACTGTCACGCCAGAGCCCGCCGGGAGGCAGGCGCGTGGAGATGCGGGGGAGTCCGGGGAGGAATGAGGGAGGCGGGACCTGTGCCCGCCGGGGCGAACGATAAGGTGGCGCTCCGCGTCGTACGAGCGGCGTAAAGAAGCTTGTCTAGCAGGGGGAACTACCAGGTGAGCACGGGCACATCGACGGGTTTCTGCCGAGTCACCGTCGCAGCTCCGGACAGTCGTATCGATGTGGCGCTGCCGGAGGACCTGCCGATCCAGGACATCTATCCGGAGATCATCAGGCTTTCGGGCATGGTCCAGTCCGACGGCAGCCTCGCCGGCTACCACCTCGTGCGCCGCGACGGCCATGTGCTGGACGCGAGCCGGTCGTTGCTCGAGCACCGGGTCAGGGACGGCGAGGTGCTGCTGCTGCGCACGTTCGCCGATTCGCTGCCGCCGGCCGTCCACGACGACGTGGTCGACGCGGTCGCCACCGCGGTCAAGCAGGACCTCCGCGGCTGGAACGACAACCTGATGCGGGTCGCGGGGCTCGTCTCCGGCGTACTGCTGCTGGCGATGCTCGGCTTCGTGTTCTGGTTCGCCGACCCGCTGCGGCACGACATGCACGGCCTCCAGGGCATCGTCGCCGGAGTGGTCGCGCTGACGCTGACGGCTCTCGCGGGTGTACGCGGCCGGGTGTACGACGACAGGGCGTCCGCCGTGGCCCTGGGCATCGCCGCCCTGCCGCACGCGCTCATCGCCGGCTCCGGCGTCATCCCGCAGGACGCCGGTGAAGGTCCCGGCCGGCTCCAGTTCCTGGTCGGCTGCGTCGCCGTCCTGATCTTCTCCGTCGTACTGATCATGCTGCTGCCGCAGGGGGACGCCCCGTTCGTCGCCGCCGCGCTGGCCGCCGCGATCGGCACCCTGGCCGCGTTCGGCGGAGTACTCACCGAGGCCCAGCCCCGCGAGATCGCCGCCGTCACCTCCGTCGTGGCACTCGCCGTCGTCGGCTTCCTGCCCGGCTGGTCGGCCCGCTTCGCCAAGCTGCCCATCGGCTTCCGCAACCCCGAGGACCTCGCCAGGGCCCGCCGCGAGGGCCAGGAGGGCAACCTCGAAGCCGTCGACGTACAGCGCATCGTCGCCCAGACCAGCCGAGGCCACGAACTGCTGCTCGGCCTCGTCGGCGGCTGCGCCGTCGTCATCCTCGGTGCGGGCGGCGCCGTCCTCGGCTTCAGCGACAGCGGCTGGGCCCAGCTGATGGCCCTGGTCACCGCGCTGGCCGCGATGCTCCGGGCGCGGCTGTTCCGCTACACCGCGCAGGTCACCTGCCTCCTGGTGGCCGGCGTCCTCACCACCGGCCTGCTGATCCTCGGCCTCGCGATCTCGCCCCCGACCCAGATCCTCGTCGACCTGGCCCAGGGCGACTCCGGAGCCGTCGACGTACGGACCCTGTGGCTCGGCGCCTCGGTCGCTGCGGGCGCGATGCTCCTGATCGCGATCGGACTGATCGTTCCGAAGAAGGGCCTGTCACCCTTCTGGGGGCGCATGCTGGACCTGGCGGACTCGCTGGTCCTGCTCTCCCTGATCCCGATCTGCCTGGCGGTTCTCGACGTCTATGCCAAGGTCCGCGGCGGCGTCTGATCCGCACCCGTACGCCCCCGCCGGTCCGGCCCTCACGGGCCGCCGTCGGGGGCGCTCGCATCTGCTGGTAAGCTGCATGACGGCCGCTTGTGTATGCGCCCCCGGACACCCGGAGGCTGCGCCCAGCGGATCCCCGCCTCCCGAGTAACGGAAGCTCCCCAGAGAATTCGACCTGGGGCACTCGATGGCAATACGAAGACCAAGAGGAGTACGCGTGCCGCTCGACGCCGCTACGAAGAAGCAGATCATGACCGAGTTCGCTCAGAAGGAAGGCGACACCGGCTCCCCCGAGGTCCAGGTCGCCATGCTTTCGCGCCGGATCTCGGACCTGACCGAGCACCTGAAGACGCACAAGCACGACCACCACTCCCGCCGTGGTCTGCTCATCCTGGTCGGCCAGCGCCGCCGCCTGCTGCAGTACCTGGCCAAGAAGGACATCCAGCGCTTCCGTGCCCTGGTCGACCGCCTCGGCATCCGCCGTGGCGCGGCCGGCGGCGCCAAGTAAGACGGACGTCGTGAAGGGAGCGGTACCCCACTTCCAGGGGACCGCTCCCTTTGCTGTACGTGCGTGACGGACCGGACGCTCAGTAGTCTGGTCGTACAACGGAACACAGAACGAGCGAGAAGCGGCTTCCCCGCCGCCGGTCCTCGGTAGTGGCCCCCGGAGCACAGCGACACCGGGGTCTTCGATCGAAGACCGGCCCCGCAGCAGAAGCGCTTCTCCACCACCGTCCCCGTGCCACACGGGCGAGGGGACGAAAGACGCTAAGTATCAGGAGATAACGCTAGTGGAGAACGAGACCCACTACGCCGAGGCCGTCATTGACAACGGTTCCTTCGGCACCCGCACCATCCGCTTCGAGACGGGCCGCCTGGCCAAGCAGGCCGCCGGCTCCGCCGTGGCGTACCTGGACGACGACACCATGGTGCTGTCGGCCACCACCGCTTCGAAGAAGCCCAAGGACCAGCTCGACTTCTTCCCCCTCACGGTGGACGTCGAGGAGCGGATGTACGCAGCCGGCAAGATCCCCGGCTCCTTCTTCCGTCGTGAGGGCCGGCCCTCCGAGGACGCGATCCTCACCTGCCGCCTGATCGACCGCCCGCTGCGCCCCTCCTTCAAGAAGGGCCTGCGCAACGAGATCCAGATCGTCGAGACGATCATGGCGCTCAACCCCGACCACCTGTACGACGTGGTCGCGATCAACGCCGCCTCCTGCTCCACGATCCTGGCGGGCCTGCCCTTCTCCGGCCCGATCGGCGCCACCCGCGTCGCCCTGATCAAGGGCCAGTGGGTCGCCTTCCCGACGCACACCGAGCTCGAGGACGCCGTCTTCGACATGGTCGTCGCGGGCCGCGTCCTGGAGGACGGCGACGTCGCGATCATGATGGTCGAGGCCGAGGCCACCGAGAAGACGATCCAGCTCGTCGCGGACGGTGCCGAGGCGCCGACCGAGGAGATCGTCGCGGCCGGCCTCGAGGCCGCCAAGCCGTTCGTCAAGGTTCTCTGCAAGGCCCAGTCGGACCTCGCCGCCAAGGCCGCCAAGCCCACCGGCGACTTCCCGGTCTTCCTCGAGTACCAGGACGACGTGCTGGAGGCGCTGACCGCCGCCGTCAAGTCGGAGCTCACGCAGGCGCTCACCATCGTCGGCAAGCTGGACCGCGAGGCCGAGCTGGACCGCATCAAGGAGATCGCGGCGGGGAAGCTGCTCCCGGCCTTCGAGGGCCGCGAGAAGGAGATCTCCGGTGCGTACCGCGCGCTGACCAAGCACCTGGTCCGTGAGCGCGTCATCAAGGACAAGGTCCGCATCGACGGCCGCGGCGTCACGGACATCCGTACGCTCGCCGCCGAGGTCGAGGCCATCCCGCGCGTGCACGGTTCGGCGCTGTTCGAGCGTGGGGAGACCCAGATCCTGGGCGTCACCACCCTCAACATGCTCCGGATGGAGCAGCAGCTGGACACTCTTTCCCCGGTGACCCGCAAGCGCTACATGCACAACTACAACTTCCCGCCGTACTCCGTCGGTGAGACCGGCCGCGTGGGCTCGCCCAAGCGCCGCGAGATCGGCCACGGCGCGCTCGCCGAGCGCGCCATCGTGCCGGTGCTGCCGACGCGCGAGGAGTTCCCGTACGCGATCCGCCAGGTGTCCGAGGCTCTCGGCTCCAACGGCTCGACGTCCATGGGCTCCGTCTGCGCCTCCACCATGTCGCTGCTGAACGCCGGTGTGCCCCTCAAGGCCCCCGTCGCCGGTATCGCCATGGGCCTGATCTCGCAGGAGATCGACGGCAAGACGCACTACGTCGCCCTCACCGACATCCTCGGTGCCGAGGACGCGTTCGGTGACATGGACTTCAAGGTCGCCGGTACGAAGGAATTCGTCACCGCCCTCCAGCTCGACACCAAGCTGGACGGCATTCCGGCCTCCGTCCTGGCCGCGGCCCTCAAGCAGGCCCGCGACGCCCGCCTCCACATCCTCGACGTGATGATGGAAGCGATCGACACGCCGGACGAGATGTCCCCCAACGCCCCGCGGATCATCACCGTCAAGATCCCCGTGGACAAGATCGGTGAGGTCATCGGCCCCAAGGGCAAGATGATCAACCAGATCCAGGAGGACACCGGCGCGGACATCACGATCGAGGACGACGGCACCATCTACATCGGTGCCCAGGTCGGCTCGCAGGCCGAGGCGGCCCGCGCGACGATCAACGCGATCGCGAACCCGACCATGCCGGAGGTCGGCGAGCGCTACCTGGGTACGGTCGTCAAGACCACCACCTTCGGTGCCTTCGTCTCCCTGATGCCCGGCAAGGACGGTCTGCTGCACATCTCGCAGATCCGCAAGCTCGCCGGTGGCAAGCGCGTGGAGAACGTCGAGGACGTCCTCGGCGTGGGCCAGAAGGTCCAGGTCGAGATCGCCGAGATCGACTCCCGCGGCAAGCTCTCCCTCGTCCCCGTGATCGAGGGCGAAGAGGGCACCGACGCCGACCAGAAGGCCGACGCCGACCAGTGACATCCCGTAGTTCCGTGACGACGGCCCGCACCTCTTCGGAGGGGCGGGCCGTCGCCCGTACCCAAACACTGCTCAAGGGCCAGAACGGCATCGGCACCGTCCGCAGGACCACCCTCCCCGGCGGCCTGCGGATCGTCACCGAGACCCTGCCCTCCGTACGCTCCGCCACCTTCGGCATCTGGGCGCACGTCGGCTCGCGCGACGAGACCCCGGCGCTGAACGGCGCGACGCACTACCTGGAGCACCTCCTCTTCAAGGGCACCGAGAAGCGCAGTGCCCTCGACATCTCGTCCGCGATCGACGCGGTCGGCGGCGAGATGAACGCCTTCACGGCGAAGGAGTACACGTGCTACTACGCACGTGTCCTGGACACCAACCTCCCCCTCGCCATCGACATCGTCTGCGACATGCTGACGGGCTCCCTGATCAGGGCCGAGGACGTCGACGCCGAGCGCGGCGTCATCCTCGAAGAGATCGCGATGACCGAGGACGACCCGGGCGACGTGGTCCACGACCTGTTCGCCAAAACGATGTTCGGCGACACCCCGCTGGGCCGCCCGGTCCTCGGCACCGTCGACACCGTCGAGGCGCTCTCCGCGGACCGCATCCGCCGCTTCTACAAGAAGCACTACGACCCGACGCACCTCGTCGTCGCGGCCGCCGGCAACGTCGACCACGCCACCGTCGTACGCCAGGTCCGCAGGGCCTTCGAGCGCGCCGGCGCCCTGTCCCGCACGGACGCGGTCCCGCTCGACCCGCGCGACGGCTCCCGCGTCATCCGCACCGCCGGCCGCGTCGAGCACCTCAACCGCAAGACCGAGCAGGCGCACGTCGTCCTCGGCATGCCGGGCCTGTCCCGCACCGACGACCGCCGCTGGGCGCTCGGTGTACTGAACACGGCCCTCGGCGGCGGCATGTCGTCCCGCCTCTTCCAGGAGGTACGGGAGAAGCGCGGCCTGGCCTACAGCGTGTACTCGTACACCTCCAGCTTCGCCGACTGCGGCCTGTTCGGCGTGTACGCCGGCTGCCGCCCCGGCCAGGTCCACGACGTACTCAAGATCTGCCGCGACGAGCTGGAGAAGGTCGCCGCGAACGGTCTGCCCGACGAGGAGATCGACCGCGCCGTCGGCCAGCTCTCCGGCTCCACCGTCCTCGGCCTGGAGGACACCGGCGCGCTCATGAACCGCATCGGCAAGAGCGAGCTGGCCTGGGGCGAGCACATCTCCGTCGACGACATGCTCGCCCGGATGGCGGCAGTGACACCCGACGAGGTACGGGAAGTCGCCGCCGACGTCCTGGGCCACCGGCCGTCCCTGTCGGTCATCGGCCCGCTGAAGGACAAGCAGGCCGACCGCCTGCACGAATCAGTCGCCTAGAGCCCTCCAGAAAGAAGCAAGCAATGAGCAAGCTGCGCGTGGCCGTTCTCGGAGCCAAGGGCCGTATCGGCTCCGAGGCCGTACGGGCCATCGAGGCCGCGGAAGACATGGAACTCGTGGCGGCGCTGAGCCGGGGCGACAAGCTCGAAGCCCTCGTCGAAGCGGACGCCCAGGTCGTCGTCGAGCTCACCACCCCCGCGTCGGTGATGGGCAACCTCGACTTCTGCGTACGCCACGGCATCCACGCCGTCGTCGGCACCACCGGCTGGACCGACGAACGCCTCGCGCAGCTCCGCTCCTGGCTGGAGACCTTCCCGGAGACCGGCGTGCTCATCGCGCCGAACTTCTCCATCGGCGCCGTCCTGACCATGAAGTTCGCCCAGCAGGCGGCCCCGTACTTCGAGTCCGTCGAGGTCGTCGAGCTGCACCACCCGAACAAGGCCGACGCCCCCTCCGGCACCGCGACCCGCACCGCCCAGCTCATCGCGGCGGCGCGCGCCGAGGCCGGCAGCGCCCCCCAGCCCGACGCCACCACCACGGCGCTCGACGGCGCCCGGGGCGCGGACGTGGACGGCGTACCCGTGCACGCCATCCGGCTGCGCGGTCTCCTCGCCCACCAGGAAGTACTCCTCGGCGGCGAGGGCGAGACGCTGACGATCCGCCACGACTCCCTGCACCACAGCAGCTTCATGCCGGGCATCCTGCTCGGCGCGCGCCGCGTGGTGACCACTCCCGGCCTCACCTTCGGCCTGGAAAACTTCCTCGACCTGAACTGACGGCAGCTGCACCCATGCGCGCAAAGATCACGTACTTCGTCCTCGCCGCCGTCCTGGTCGTCTACTTCGTCCTGGCCGGCAGCAGGGGGTACTTCCTCATCCGGGAAGGCACCGCCCTCACCGTCACCTTCGGCGTCGCGGTGCTGGTCCTCCCGGCCATCGGCACCTGGTTCCTCTGGCACACGACACAGTTCGCCCGCAAGGCGGACGCGCTGTCCGCGAAGCTGGAGGCGGAGGGCGGCCTGCCCGTCGACGAGCTGGTACGTACGCCCGGTGGGCGCATCGACCGCGACTCGGCCGACGAGGTCTTCGCCCGCCGCCGCGCGGAGACCGAGGACGCCCCGGACGACTGGCGCTCCTGGTTCCGTCTCGCCGTCGCCTACCACGACGCGCGGGACACCCCGCGGGCGCGCAAGGCGATGCAGCGGGCGATCGCGCTCCACGAAGGCAAGTAGACCCATGCGAAAGGGGGCGTCCGGCCGGACGCCCCCTTTCGCATGCCTTGCCGGGACTCACCCGGGCCGGTACTCGTCGCCCCAGGCTTCCACCGTGTCGGCGGCCCGGTCGAACGCTTCCACCCGCGACAGGAAGTCCGCGTTGTGATCGGTGAGCAGCTGAAGCCGCTCACCGCTCGAACGGAACAGTACGAGCGCCTGCCCCTGCACCGTGCGCGGCAGCCCCAGCCACCGCACCGGCTGCTGGACCGTACGTACGGTCGTCGCCCGGGCCCACGGCACCGTGGTCGTCGAGAAGAACCCCACGCGCCGCAGACCGTGCCGGCTGACCCACGCACCGACACGCAGCAGCCGCAGCGCGCAGGCGATCATGACCACGGCGAGGCCCAGACAGGCCCCGGCGCCCGGCATCGCCCCCGTGAAGGCGATGATCATCGCAGCCAGCAGGACGAAGGACGCGAGGAGCAGCAGCAGGGCTGCCGCTCCGACGCGCCAGGGTCCCGGACGGTAGGGTCGGCGCCATTGATCGTGGTCGTCGAAGGGCAGTGCGACATCGTCGGACGTCTCACCGGTCACATCGAAAGCACGGTCGGCCGTCAGGAAAGGCAGGGGCACGACTGATCCTCACTCACCAGCACGCTCGATTGGGCTGTGCCCGGTGAGGCTACCGAGGAGGTCTTCGCCGGGCCACCTCAGGGGGCCCGGACGAGTCAGCGCCCATCAGCGGCTTCGGACTTCTGCGTCGCGGCCGGAGCCTGCGCCGGATCGAGCGCGGGAACGCCGAAGAGCAGCGATCCCACCAGTCCGGCGACGACGGTGAGACCGATGAGCGTACGTCCCACGACCTGGGACACGCTCGGACGTTCGGGGGGCGGAGGGGTGACGTTACTGCGGAATCGGTCGGCCTCGGCAACGAATGCGAAGGGGACGGACTCTCGCCGGCGCAACATGGGGCGCTCACTCCTTTAAGTTTTTGATCTGGTACCAGGGCTTCTACAGGGACAGACGCACAAAGCTGTCGCTTGGTGCCCGATTTCCCTGAATCGGCCGAACAATGTCCCCCCGGTGCCGCCCGGCACCCGACCGGCCGTCACTGTCGGTCCCGGCCCGTAGAGTGTGGGGCGCCCGAGCGATGTACATGGAAGGACCCCGCCGGTGACTGTTACCCCTGATGGCACCCCCACCGAGACCGCCGAGCCCACGTTCCGCAGCGAGGTGACCGTCGAACTGGTGAAGCACACCGCCAGTGACTCCGACGTGCTGTGGGCCGCCCGTGTCTCGACCGCCGGCGAGCAGTCCCTGGAGGAGCTGAGCAAGGACCCGGAGCGCTCCAAGGGCCTCATCAACTACCTGATGCGGGACCGCCACGGCAGCCCCTTCGAGCACAACTCGATGACCTTCTTCATCAGTGCCCCGATCTTCGTCTTCCGCGAGTTCATGCGCCACCGCGTCGGATGGTCGTACAACGAGGAATCCGGTCGCTACAGGGAGCTGGAGCCGGTCTTCTACGTCCCCGGTGAGTCCCGCAAGCTCGTCCAGCAGGGCCGCCCGGGCAAGTACGAGTTCGTCGAGGGCACCCCGGAGCAGCAGAAGCTCACGACCCGCGCCATGGAGGACTCCTACCGCCAGGCGTACGAGGCGTACCAGGAGATGCTGGCCGCCGGAGTGGCCCGAGAGGTCGCCCGCGCGGTCCTCCCCGTCGGTCTGTACTCCTCGATGTACGCCACCTGTAATGCCCGGTCCCTCATGCACTTCCTCGGCCTGCGCACCCAGCACGAGCTGGCCAGGGTGCCGTCCTTCCCGCAGCGCGAGATCGAGATGGTGGGAGAGCAGATGGAGGCCCACTGGGCCGGGCTCATGCCCCTCACCTACGCGGCCTTCAACGCCAACGGACGGGTCGCGCCGTAGGGCCCGCGCACCGGCCCGAGGACTGATGTACGGATCCACCGTCCGAAGTGTCCGTATTGCCGCAGTTCGAGAATTTCATCTAGGCTGATCAAACGGACCCGGCACTGCTTGAACCCCCGAGCAGGCAGTGTCGGGTTCCACTTCCCCCATGTCTGACCTCCCCCGAGGGGACACCACGCGTTGAGCAGCGAGTAGCGTGTTACCCATGGCTCCGATCTCCACTTCGCAGACCCCCTTCGGGCGGGTCCTCACCGCCATGGTCACGCCCTTCACGGCTGACGGCGCACTCGACCTCGACGGCGCCCAGCGCCTCGCCGCCCACCTCGTGGACGCCGGCAACGACGGGCTGATCGTCAACGGCACCACCGGCGAGTCCCCGACCACCAGCGACGCGGAGAAAAACGACCTCGTACGTGCCGTACTGGAGGCCGTAGGAGACCGGGCCCACGTCGTCGCCGGTGTCGGTACGAACGACACCCGCCACAGCCTCGAGCTGGCCCGCGCCGCCGAGCGCACCGGCGCGCACGGCCTGCTCGCGGTGACGCCGTACTACAACAAGCCCCCGCAAGAGGGCCTGCTCCGCCACTTCACGGCCATCGCCGACGCCACCGGGCTCCCCGTGATGCTTTACGACATCCCGGGCCGCAGCGGTGTGCCCATCAACACCGAGACGCTCGTCCGCCTGGCCGAGCACCCGCGGATCGTCGCCAACAAGGACGCCAAGGGCGACCTCGGCCGCGCCAGCTGGGCCATCGCCCAGAGCGGCCTCGCCTGGTACTCCGGCGACGACATGCTGAACCTCCCGCTGCTGTCCGTCGGCGCCGTCGGCTTCGTCTCGGTCGTCGGCCACGTGGTCACCCCCGAGCTGCGCGCGCTCCTCGAAGCACACCTCGCCGGCGACGTCCGCAAGGCGACGGAGATCCACCAGCGGCTGCTCCCGGTCTACACCGGCATGTTCCGCACCCAGGGCGTCATGACCACCAAGGCCGCGCTCGCCCTCCAGGGCCTGCCCGCCGGCCTCCTGCGCCTGCCCATGGTGGAGCTGACGCCGGACGAAGAGGCACAGCTCAAGCGCGATCTCGCGGCCGGTGGCGTAGAGCTCTGACAAAGACTTCACAACTGAATACGCAGGAATCCCACACACAACAGCAAGTGCACGAATGTCACGCGCGCCACGTGCCTCAGCGGTACGTGGCGTGTGTGGTGAGGAGAGTCTTTTGAGTCATCCGCATCCCGAACTCGGTACCCCGCCGAAGCTCCCCAAGGGCGGTCTGCGCGTCACCCCGCTCGGCGGTCTCGGCGAGATCGGCCGCAACATGACGGTCTTCGAGTACGGCGGCCGCCTGCTCATCGTCGACTGCGGTGTCCTCTTCCCCGAGGAGGAGCAGCCCGGCATCGACCTGATCCTGCCGGACTTCACGTCCATCAAGGACCGCCTCGACGACATCGAGGGCATCGTGCTCACGCACGGCCACGAGGACCACATCGGCGGCGTCCCCTTCCTGCTCCGCCTGAAGCAGGACATCCCGCTGATCGGCTCCAAGCTGACGCTCGCCCTCATCGAGGCGAAGCTCCAGGAGCACCGCATCCGCCCGTACACCCTCGAGGTCACCGAGGGGCACCGCGAGCGCGTCGGTCCCTTCGACTGCGAGTTCGTGGCGGTCAACCACTCCATCCCGGACGCGCTGGCCGTCGCCATCCGCACCCCGGCGGGCATGGTCGTCCACACCGGCGACTTCAAGATGGACCAGCTGCCCCTGGACCGCCGCCTCACCGACCTCCCGAAGTTCGCCAAGCTCGGCGAGGAGGGCATCGACCTCCTCCTCTCCGACTCGACGAACGCCGAGGTTCCGGGCTTCGTCCCGCCCGAGCGCGACATCTCGAACGTCCTGCGCACGGTCTTCGCGAACGCCCAGAAGCGCATCATCGTGGCGAGCTTCGCCAGTCACGTGCACCGCATCCAGCAGATCCTCGACGCGGCCCACGAGTACGGCAGGCGCGTCGCCTTCGTCGGCCGCTCGATGGTCAGAAACATGGGCATCGCCCGCGACCTGGGCTACCTGAGGGTCCCGGCCGGCCTGGTCGTCGACGTGAAGACCCTCGACGACCTCCCCGACCACGAAGTGGTCCTCGTGTGCACCGGCTCCCAGGGCGAGCCGATGGCCGCCCTCTCGCGCATGGCCAACCGCGACCACCAGATCCGCATCGTCCAGGGCGACACCGTCATCCTGGCCTCGTCGCTGATCCCGGGCAACGAGAACGCGGTCTACCGCGTGATCAACGGCCTGACCCGCTGGGGCGCCAACGTCATCCACAAGGGCAACGCCAAGGTCCACGTCTCGGGCCACGCCTCGGCCGGCGAGCTGCTGTACTTCTACAACATCTGCAAGCCGAAGAACCTGATGCCGGTCCACGGCGAA